>JBBAVV010000079.1:0-18432 GCA_040397545.1 Pirellulales bacterium | reverse complement strand
ACCAACAGCCCCCCACCAAACAAACCACGCCAACGCGATCACAGCCCCGAAGCCCCGGTCGTCTCCTGCTGCCGCTGTTCCTTCTTGAGGGGGAACTCGACGACGACGAGTTTTTTGTTCTCGGGGTCGTAGGCCCATTCCTGGTAGTAGGGAAGCATCGGCAGCTGCATGCCGTCGGGCTTCCCCTTGCCGATGACCCGCGTCATGAACTCGTCGTAGTCCATCGGCTTCGGTCCATGCTCGGCCTCCACCAGCTGCATCTGGTGCTCGACAGCCATGATGCCGATCTTGCCGACGCTCGTCCGGTAGGCATCGGAGGTGACCGCGTCGAGGCCGCCGCCGGTGATCGACATCTCGGCGAGCTGGCCCCCCTGCTTGAGCGCGTCGGCCAGCGGCAGGATGTTTTGCGTCGTCTTCCCGATCGTCTTGCGGGTCTCGATCGGCGGGGTGGTCGACGAGATGGGCTTCGGCTTCGAGGGCTCACAGCCAGTGACAAGGGCTGCCGCAATCACGGCCGTGGCAACCGACGCGGGAATCGATCTGTGTGTCATACCCATCGAAGATTCCTCGGTGAACGGGGGTAACTCAAGCGCCCAAGCTGCTCTGCGGACCGCCGAGGGCAGGATACCGGGCCCCGGCCGGGGCGGGCAACCATCGACGCCACTCCCCCGGAAGGGGATGATGGCCGGAAACGATCCTTTCCCCCCATGAGCCCCCGAGATCCCACCATGCCCCGCCCCCTTTGCATCCTTGCCGCAATCGCCTTGTGGGGATGCCTCGGGCCCTGGTCGCTGCGGGGCGCCGAGCCGGCACCGGCGCCGGTCGAGATCCCGGCCTGGGTGTGGGAGACGACCGGCGTCGGCTACACGCTTTCGGGGATGAGCCGGGAGCAGCGCGAGGAGGCGGTGCGGCATGGCGTGACGATCAGCGAGATGAACTTCGTCGATCCGTTTTATCCGTATTTCGACAGCCAGCTCCTCCACAAGCGGAGCCCCCATGTGGCGCTGGGGAAGATCGAGGAGGAGATCGCCGAATACAAGCGGCTCGGGGTGCGGATCCTCGCGGTCTATCCGCCCACGCTCCAGGGGGAGGTGTATGAGGCCCATCCCGATTGGCGGCGGATCGCCACCGACTCCCGCGAAATCCCCACCATCGACATGGAGAAGTTCGGCCACGGTGGAATGCTCTGCCCGCTGGGGCCGTATGGGGAGTTTTTCATTGCCGTCCTCGAGGAGATTCTCACCAAGCATCCGGACGTCGACGCCTTCAGCTTCGACGGCCTCCACCATGGCGGCGGCTGCTGGTGTGCCCACTGCCGGGAGAACTACCGAGCCGAGACGGGGGCCGAGATCCCCCCGGCGAATCTCGACGATCCGGCGTTTCGGCGCTACCAGGCCTGGGCCGATGCGCGAATGGAGAATCTCGTTGTTCGGGCCCAGCAGCGGCTGAAGCGCATCAAGCCGGAGGTGGCGCTGGTCACCTGGACCACCAATGGCGGCCGGTTCGGCCATTTTCTCTCGCTGCCGCGGAACATGCCGGCGCGGATGAATCTCCAGTTTGATGCCCCCGATCAGGAGCTGTGGCTCGACGAAACGAACCGGGGCAACACCATCCTCCCCGCCTTCGGTGTCGCTTATGCGTGGGCGACGACGAACCATCGCGTTGCCTTCAGCGAGCCCTATCTGATGAGCCACGGCAATCCCTATGGTAAGGACAGCTTCCCCGGCCACGAGATTCTCCGCCGGATGATGCTCTGCCTGACGCACGGCTGCGGGGCGAGCGTGGCCGTCGCTCAGCCGCCGCGGATGCAGAAAGATCTCGCCACCGCGCTCGATGCCGTCCGCGACCGGCGCGAGTGGCTCATCCGCGCGGCGCCGGAGCCGTGGGGGGCGATGGTGATGAGCGATGCCACAAAGGCCTTTTACGGCCGCTCGGCGGGGCTCGTCGAAGAGCGCTACCTCGCCAATGTCGTCGGCATGTTTCGGGCGATCACCGAATCCCACCTCCCCGTCACCGTCATTGAAGACTGGCAGCTGACGCCGGAAGCGCTCGCCCGTGAGGCCGTCCTGATCCTTCCCAACACCGCCTGCCTCGACGACGCCCAGGTGGCGGCGATCGACGCCTGGGTGCGCGACGGGGGCGGGCTCGTCGCCAGCCTCGATGCCTCGCTGTGCGACGCCACCGGCGACTCCCGCGGTAACTTTGCACTCCTTGAGCTTCTCGGGGTCGATCACCGCGGGCCGGCCACGTCGGCCGCCGGAGACGCCGCCGCAACGCTCGACGTCAATTTCGCCAAGTCGCTTCCGGTCGATTGGCACGAGAAGCGGCGCGGCGTCTTCCAGTGGCGGTTTGCTCCGGGATCGTTTTTCCTCGACGACGCGAAGCTCGCCGCCTGGGTCGGCACCGACCCGGTAACGTTCAAGGGGCCGGCGGTGCGCGTGGCGCCGCGGGAAGGGACCGAGATCCTCGCCACGATCCTCCCCGAGGGGACGGCCACACCGCTGCCGGCCGTCACCGCGCGGCGGCACGGGAAGGGGCGCGTCGTCTATCTCGCGGCCGGCGTCGATGCCGCCTATTGGCAGTATCCCTATCCCTACGAGCGTCTCGTGATCTCGAGCGCCATCCGCTGGGCGGCGGGGGAAATCGCGCCGCCAGTGGAGGTCGACGCACCAATGTGCGTCCACGCCACCGTCCGCCGACAAGCGCACGCCAACCGGCTCGTCGTCCATCTCTTCAACGACATCAACACCACCGGCGGTCATGCCCTGCCGGTCGACGATGTCCCCCTCCGCGAAGAGACGCTGCCGATCCACGGGATCCGGGTAACGTTCCGCCCCGGCACGCCCATCAAGCGCGCCCACCTCGAGCCGGGGGGCCTTCCGCTTGAGATCGACTCGAGCGGAGCTGGGCCGGCAGTCACGGTGCCGCGGCTCGACGTTCACGCTCTGGTCATCGCCGAACTGGCCGAGTGAGAGTCTTCAGGATTCCACCGAGCGGCAGCGCGGTGGTCGGTTCACTCCGGCGCTGCGGTCATCATCGCCGCCACCTCGGCCCGCATCGCGTCCATCGGGGCGACGATGGCGTCGACGCGGTCGTTGAACAGATCACCGATGAGCATGTCGGTGATGTGCCCCTTGAGATCGGGATGCTTGCGGACGAACTTCCCGAAATTGAAACCGTCATAAAACTCGCAGACGAGCCGGCGCATCCGGTCCATCCCCTCGTTGAAGGCCGGCCCCCAGGTGCCGAGGCGGGCGGCGGAGGTGTCGCCAGTGACGAGCCCCTCGTGGATCGCATCGGCGGCGAGCGCGCCGGACTGGAGGGCGAGGAGGATCCCCGAGGAATAGAGCGGATCGAGGAACCCGTAGGCATCGCCGACGAGCACCCAGCCATCCCCAGACACCTGCCGGGAACGGTAGGAGTATTCCTTCGCCGCCCGGAAGGGGGCGACGCGCTCGGCGGCGGCGATCCGCGGGATCACGCCGGGGCAGCGGGCCACCTCCTCGGTATAGATCGTCTCGTGGTCCTTCGAGTCGCGGTTCTTGAAGAGATAGTCGAAGGGGCCCACGACGCCGACGCTGACGACATCGTCTTGGAGGGGGATGTACCAGAACCAGCCGAGTTTGTTGTCGAGTTGCATGACGAGCGTCGCCCCCTCGTCGCGGCCGGCGTCGCGCTTCGCCCCCTTCCAGTAGGTCCACAGCGCCGCTTTCTTAAGGTCGGGATCCCACTGCCGCAGTCCGAGCCGATCCTGGATCAGCCCCCCCTGACCAGCCGCGTCGACAACGACATCGGCCGCCACGAAACGCTTCCCTTCACCCTCGGCCAGATTCACCCCCACCGCCCGGCCGCCGTCGAACACGACCTCGAGGACGCGGGCCCCCTCGTGAACTTCGACACCGGAGGCGCGGGCGTTGTCGAGCATCATCGAGTCGAACTCGCTCCGCAGCACCTGCCAGGTGCGCGACGACTCATGCGGCTTGTTGTCGGGGAAATAGAAGGGCTCGGAGAGCTTGCCGGTGCCGGTGACGAACTGGACGCTTTCCTTGCGGACAAACCGGCTCTCCCGCAGCCAGGGGAGGACGCCGAGCCGTTCGAGCACCCAAAACGTCTCGGGGATGAGCGACTCACCGATGTGGTAGCGGGGGAAAGTCTCGCGCTCGAAGAGCGTCACCCGATGCCCCTGCTTGGCCAGAAGCGTCGACGTCGTGGCGCCGGCGGGCCCACCGCCGATGACGACGACGTGGGGGCGGGTCGTGGCCTGATTGCCGTTGAGGGAGACCATCGTGGGGTTCCTGATGTGGGAGAGCGTGAACCGGGGGATGGAAGACGGTGCCGGCGGCGGCTAGGCAGGGGATTCGATGATCGCAGCCCCCGCATCAGCCGCTTCGTGCGGCCGGCGGGCGGCTTTCAGCAGTTCGATGAGGGTGCCGAGATCCGTGGCGGGGAGATGACCGAGTTGTTTCATACCGCAATCGACGACACGTTCGGCCATCTGCTCGAGGAGGGCGTCGCCTTCGGCCGTGATTGCGATCCGCACGACGCGCCGATTGTGGGCGAGGCGCTCGCGGCGGACGAGCGACCGGGCTTCGAGCCGGTCGACGAGGCGGGTGATGTCGGGGGCCCGGGAGACGAGCCGGGCGGCAAGGACGAGCGTGGGGAGGGCTTCCGGAGCTGCGTCCCGCAGGAGCCGCAGGGCGTTGTACTGCTGGGCCGACAGATCGAACTCGGCAAACACCCCTTCCTCGAGCGCCTTGAGGCGGTCGTAGGTGCGCCACAGGTTGAGGTAGGCCTCCTGCTCGAGGGAATCGAAACGCCGCGGCTGCGCGGCTTCCCTGTCTCCGGCGGGGCGTCGTGTGTGGGGCTTCACCTTCGTCATGTCGTCATGATAGTCGTCTCGACATGAATCGTCTACACAACTTTCGGCCAAAAACCCCTCTTGCGATGGACACCTGCGCCAGCGATTCACGAAAGCCCCTACAACCCAGCCTCCTCCGCCCCCCCCTCAACGCTCACTGGCGAGGGGTCGCCCGTGTTCCGGGAGACGGCGTTGACGGCAAGCGGAGCCATGGATGGCGGAGCGCAGGCGGCATCGAGCGAGCGGAGGGCAGGGATGCCCGAAGCGAGCGTCCGGCGACGGGGCACGGGCGACCCCGAAGCTCCGTTTGACCCAATATCCGTGAAACCCCAGCGCACCCGAACCTGTGGGGAGTTCGTCGGCGGGGCCGGCAAAAGTCTCGTCGTTCCTCGGGAGGACCCTCGTCACTCCTCAAGCGTTCGCCGATCCCCGCCTCGCCTGTGCGGAGACAAGTGCAGCACGCCGTGAGCGTCCGGCGACGGGGCACGGGCGACCCCGAAGCCGACGCTCGAGCCCGACTCACCGCTGATAAGCGGGAAGGTAGTGCATGTAGACCTCGAGCGTGATCGCCCCCATCGCCGTCGAGTAGTTCTTCGCCGGGCCGTTGATCCGCTCCTCCCCCCAGCCAGGCCAGCTGCCGTCGGCGTTTTGGCTCTCCAGGAGGATCGTCCGCACGCGCGGGCTCCACAGGGCCCAAGGCCCCTCGCCGGCCTGGAAGTGGGCCTGCATGGCGTAGTAGTTCATGTAGTGGAAATACTCGTCCATCTGCGGCCGGTAGTCGCGCTTCTGGAGTGATTCGAGCGCCTTGGCGACGTCGGGATCGTCGTACAGGCCGAGGAGTTGGAGCGAGAGCGCGCCGGCCGCCGACTGGGCGTTCTTCACCCCTTGGCCCGGCTGGTAGGCGAAGCCCCCCTCCGGTTTCGCGCAGCGCTTGATGTAGGCCGCCGCCGCATCGAGCGTCTTCTGCGGAACGTCATACCGGGCGCTCTGCGCGGCCCGCAGCGCCACCACCTGCATCACCGTCACGCTCAAGTCCGCATCGGCGGGGCGCGGCTGGTAGCGCCAGCCCCCTTCGTTGTTCTGGGCCCCGACGATCACGGCGACGGCGCGGCGGCAGGTGTCGCGCATCGCGTCGTCGGTGCGCCAGCCGGAGGCCTCGATGAGGGCGAGCGTCGCCAGGCCGTGCTCGTACATCGGTCCGTGCGAGTTGCCGCCGTTGCGCACGACCAAGCCGTCGGGCTGCTGGGCGGCGATCATCGCGTCGAGTGCCCGCCCCACCGTCTCCTTGTAGGGGCCACGGCCGGGGACATGCCCGCGCCCCATGAAGGCGAGGAGGCACAGCGCATTGATGCCGGTGTTGGGCTGCTGCGCCATCCCGTGCTGCCAGGAACCGTTGGCATCCTGCTTGGTCGCCAGGTATTCGAGCCCCCGGTCGACCGCCGCCTCGATCCGCAGCAGCTCGCGGGCCTCCGATTCCGCCACGGGGGCCCGGGCGGCGTCGGTCGACTGGGCCGACGCGCCGTCGACGGAAACAACCAGCGCCACGATCGCGGCGGCGGCCAGGGTGACGAGGCGAATCGACGGAGTGGGCATCATGGGGCTCATGGGGCACGGTCCCTGGAGGGGCATTCAGCTCAATCCGGAGAGCCGACGGATCGCGATGTCGGCGCAGTACAGGCCGACCAACAGGCTGAGCACCGGCCAGGTGTCCCAGATGTCGTCGTCGACCTGGCGGCGGGTCTCGATCGATCCGGTCGCCAACCGGCCGGGGATCGTCGCCACGTCGCCGGCCTCGACAACAGCGCCGGCCGTCAGATCGGCCAGTGTCCGCAGCATCTCGCGGTCGACCCCAGGATGGGCGCGTTCACGCGTCGGCTCCGCCACGATCAATTCGGTCGACAGTCCGCCGGCTGCGCCCCGGTCGAGGGTCACGCCGTGCCGGCCGGAGACGGTCGGAACGAACGATCCCTGATAGAGCCCCGGCCGGCTCGCCCCGCGGAGCTGGAGCGTGCCTCCGGCGCCATCCGGGCTGTCGATGGAAAGCTTCTGACCGGCCACGGCGATCGGCTTGCGGTCGGCGTCGACGAGATTCAATTCGACGAACACCGGGCTGCCAGGCTCGCAACGATTGGGGGTGACGACGAGCCAGGTGGCATCCCAAGGCCGGTCGTTGCGCCGGGCGACGCTGCGCAGCGCCTGCCCCCAGAAGCGCCAAAAGAGGGCATCGCCGACATTTCGGCGCCAGCGGAAGGTCTCCTCGGTGCCGATCCAGGCGACGCGGCCGCGTCCGGCGGGCATCTCCACCACCAGCGGCACCGGCCCATCGCCGCCAGCCACCCCCCCCGGTCGCTCGACATCCGCCAGCACCGTCGCCGCCGGCTTCGCCCCGCGCACCGCGGCCACGCGGAAAAACGGCGGCATGCCACTCCAGGTCGTGCGATTGCGGCCGGCATCCCCCGACACGGCAAAGGCCGGATGCATCGCCCCCCGGGCCGTGACGCGCATCTTGAAGGGCCGGAAGTCGGCCGCTTCGATGGCGGCGTTGCTCCCGCCGGCGGAGCGGTCGATCTCGACCGGGAAAAGCTCCTCGAGCGGCTCCCCGGCATACTCCTTGGGAAGATGCTCTCCACCGGGCTGGAAGACGAGCCCCACGCCGCGGTCGAGGACCGCCTCAATGAGGGCCTCCTGCCGGACGCGGGGAAGATCGGCCAGCGCCACATCGCCGAGGAACACGATGTCGTAGCGGGCCCACGCCTCGACGTCGTCGGGCATCCCGGCGAATCCTTCAGGAGTGACACTGCCGCCGGCTGCCGAGGGCTGCATCGCGCCGGCGATGACGATCGTCGGCTCGAAGCCGGTGTCGCGGCGGATACTGGCATCGAGGAACCGCAGATCCCAGCGCGGCGCGGCATCGACGACGAGGATCTTTGCCTTCCGCGACGTCACATCGACCGGAAACTCGAGCGTGTTGTTCTCCGGAGTCCCCTCCTCCGGCTCCGGGGCGACGCGGATCGAAAGGAGGCTCGTTCCCTCCTTCGTCGCATGCCAGGGGAAGACCGCTTGCTGGCGGCCGTCCCGGAGAACGAGCTCGACGGTGGCAGCCACGGCGTCGTTGTCGACGAGCTCCACCTTCACGCTGCGGCGGGCCAGGCCGCTCGATTGGACCGTGGCGACGATCGAGACGGTGTCGTCGAGGGCCACTTCAGGGGCGGCGAGGACGTCGGTGACGGCGATGTCGGCCGGAGGCTCCGGCGAACCGATCGGGATCGAGATGACTGGCGCCCGCGGCTGCCCGCCGGAAGCCTCGGCCGCGCGGCGGACCGCGTCGAGCGGATCGATGCCGACGGTCGAACGGCCGTCGGTGACGAGGATGATCCCGCCGAGGATGCGGTCGGAGGCGTCGTCGAGGGCCATCGCGATCCCCTCCCCGAGCGCCGTGTCGGCCCCGCCGCCCGTGGCATGCTCCGCCGGCGGATCGCTGCTTGCGGGCTTTGAGGTGTCTGCCGGCGCGGCGTCGCGCCGGGCGGCGCGACGGGCGACGGCATAGCGGCGGATCTCGAACGCCGACCCGATCTCACCGAGAACGCCGTCGGTTTGCGTAGCGAGCAACTGCTCGGCAAACTCGCGGCGCGAGAGGCGGCCGATCGATTCCACGAGAGCTGCAGCCGCCGCCTCCCCATCGGCCTGGCCCCCGAGGCCAAGAGCGCCGGCGACCGCACCGATGCCGGAGGTCGAAAGCCGCCCCACCGGGAGGTCCATGCTGTCGGATTCATCGACCACCAGCGCCACGACCGGCTTCTGCACGATCCGCTCGTCGAGGCGCAGAAACGGCCCGGCGAGCACGAACACGAGCAGCCCGAGAACGCCGATCCGGCAGAGATCGAGGGCGCGCCGCAGCCGCGGCGCGAGCCAGGGGAGCCGCTGCTCGTGGCGCCGGCTGATCCACCACCCCAGCGGGACGAGGAGCAAAAGCCCTCCCCACCAGACCCACGGACGGGCCCAGTGCCATTCGACCGCGTCGATCCGGGAGGCCAGTTCATGGCCCACCCCGGCGGCCCGCGCCAGACGGGCGAGGAGGTCGTTCATTGAGGGATATCCCGGCCGAGGTTACGGAAGTAGGTGTCGATCACCTCCTGATAGGCCGCCGGCCCGCGCTCCCGCATCCCTTCGAGGAGCGGATCACGGACCCGAGGCGGGAGCTTTTGGATCGCCGCGCGCCGGGCGGCATCGAGGCCCCGCAGGTCGGCCCCCTTGACCTCGGCCTTGCCAACCTGGGCGCCGCCGTCGGTGAGCGTCTGCGTCGGTTCGCCGGTCGGGGTCGCCCCCGGCTGCCCCTCTCCTTCCCCCTGCTTGTCGGAGGCGGCCTGCTGCTGCGATCCCCCCTGCTTCGAGCGCGCCATCTGCTCGGCGGCCCGCCGGCTCGACTGCGTCCGGAGGCGCTCGGCACGCTCGGCCATCTGGAGCGTCTGGCGCACCTCACGGCTATCGAGGAATTGCTGGAGTTGCTCGGCGGTCGGCGGCGACGGCTGCCCCGGCGGGCCCTTGCCTTCCCCCTCGCCCGGTTGTTGCCCCTGACGGGGCTGTTGACCCTGACCGGGTTGCTGGCCGGCTTGCTGGCCGGGTTGCTGACCGGGCTGCTGGCCGGCTTGGTCCCCCTGGGCACCGGCCGGCGGGTCGATCGGCGCCTTGCCGGCGAGTTGCTCGGCGATCCGCGCCGCGGTGTCGGCCGCCTCGCGTGCCGCCTCACGGCCGCTTTCGATGAGTGATTCGAGCGGATCGGCCGCCGCCGGAGGGGGAGGCGGCGGCGGCTGGTCGGGGCCGACGATCTGGTTGACCTGGCGGACTTCGTTCCGCGCCTGGCGGTCGAGCGCTGCCTGCGCGGCGGCGTCGGCCTCGCGCGCCGGATCGCGGCGCTGCTGGGCGAGGAGGTCGAGCGACTCGGCCCGTTCGGCGAGATTCTCGGCGAGCGACTCCAGCCGCTGCGCCTTCTCCGTTGCCTCGAGCCCCCGGGCCACGTCGCGCGCCTGGGCGGCGATCTGCTCGAGCCGGTCGGCGATCTCCGAAGGCTTGGGGGCGTCGGCGAGACGATCGACCTTGGCCGCCTCGGCCTGGAACTGCGGGCTCGTCTGGAGCTGCTCCCCGAGGGCCTTCGCCGCGGCGGCCGCGGCGGCGAGTTGCTGCTGCTGCGACGGGGTTACCGCCGTCGTCTCCTTGGCCTGCTCGGCCGCTGCGGCGAGCTTCCCCGCCACCTGTTCGATGTCCTGGCGGCGCTGCTCCAAATATTGATCGAGCAAGTCCAAATCCTGCTTGGCCGGCTCCGGGAGCGCGGCGGCGGCGGCATCGGTCTGGGCCTGGGCCTGGGCGGTCTGGTCGGTGGCGGTCTGCTGGGCGGCCTGCGTCGCCTCCGCGGCGGCTGCCTGCTCGGCAGGCGCGGTGGTGGCGTCGGCAGCCTTGGCAGCGGCCTCGGCGGCTTTCTCCTTGGCCGTCTCGGTGGCGGTCTCGGCCCTCTTCAACGCCGCCAGCGGCTCCTGCCCGATCGCGGCGAGGATCTCCTCGCGCTTCTTGTCGAGCACGTCCTCGTCGCGCTGGGCCAGGCGGAGCGCCTGCGTCGCCTCCCGGAGGGCCTCGTCGAGCGCGGGGAACTTCGGCGGCGGCGCGGGCTCGCTGTCGGACACGAGCACCGTGATCCGAAACGGCCGCGACTCGGTCCACTGCCCCTTCGTGTCGCGGACGGCGAGCTTCCAGACGCCGCTGGATCCGGGAGAGAGGCCGAGGCGATCGGGGGAGATCGTCGTCTCCACGACGAGTTGGGTGTCGGGGGGGCGAACGACCAGCGGCAGCTCGTCGAGGAGCTGGGGGGGGCCGAGCGAGGCTTCGTCAGTCCCGACCCGGAAGGCGATCTGGTCGATCCCCCAGTCGTCGAAGAGGTGGGCCGCGACGGCAAACTCGTCGAGCGCCGTCAACTGGATCAGCTCCGACTGCGGCTCCTCGACGACCAGCGACGGCGGGCGATCGACGGTGGCGACGATCTCCACCGGCGGCTGCGGTCGGCTGCGGTGCCCCTGCGGGTTGGCAAACTCGAGCGCCGCCCACGGCGCTGGGGCACGCCCCGGAGGGCCCCCGGGCTTGTGGGCTGCCACGACCGCAGGCTCGGTCACCGGCAGCACCGCCAGCCAGCGCGAGGCGGCGCCGTCCGCTTCCTCCGCGTCGATCCGTGTCGCGGGGATTTCGCCGATCGCTTCGTCGATGGCGCGCTGCTCCGGCCGCATCGAGCGGACGACCAGACCGGGCCGATCGAGGAACATCCGTCCAGAATCGATGCTCAAGGTCATCCCTCCGATCGCCCGCCCCACCAGGAGCGGCACGGTCGCGAGCGGCGCGGTGAGCCGGGCCCACATGCCGGGCTCCGGGAGCGGCCCAGCCACCACGCGCGGGACGCGCAGATCGGCCGCCGGCCCCGCCGCATCATCCCCCCACACGACCTCGACAGCGCCCCCTTCGTGGACCAGTTGCATCGACAGCCGGCGCGGCGGATCGCTCGAGTCGCTGCGCACGCGGATCATCAGCGAGCGCTCGTCGAGTCCCTCCTTGGGGACCACCAGCGGCTGGAGCTTTGTCCGCATCTCGAGCGGTCGGCCATCGGCCGGAAACGTAAACGACCGCAGCCCCCCTGCGGCATGGGCCGTGCTCCATTTCCAGGGGGCGGTCGCCACCGCGTCGCGGGGGAGATCGTCTTCAAACCAGGGGAGCTCGTCGAACTGCTCCACGAGCGTCGTCTCGAGGCGCCTCGCCAGGAGGCGGACGACGCCGGAGGAGGCCGCGCCGGTCACGGCCACTTCGAACTCGACCGTCCCCCCCACCGGAGCCTCGATCCGCGCAGCGTCGGTGGCCACCCGCAGCGGCTCGTCGATCCGCATGTAGTCGGGGAGGCGGACAGCCCCGGCTACGGCCCCGATCGCAGGGCGCCGCAGGAGCCGGATGGCGTGGGTACGCGTCCAGGTATTCCCCCCCTCGAACCGGTACGTGGCGTCGTGGTCGAGGCCGTCGAGGAGCGTGAAAAAGTTTCCCTGGCCGAGCGACCGCATCGGCTCGCGCCGATCGTTGCCGTCGGCCGACGAGATCACGAGGTCGACCTGATCGACACTCCCGCGTTCGACGGTCGCCGTGAGCTCGAGCGGATCCCCTTCGAGAACCTCGATCTCACCAGGCGTGCCGAGCTGGAGCCAGGTGGCAGGGGGAATGTCGGCCGTCGGATGGAGGAGCCGGGCGAGGGTCGTGGTGAAGCGGTCGCCGAGCCCGGCCTGCATCCCCAGGAGCACCGCCGCCGCCGTCGCCGCCAGCGCCAGGCCCCTGGTGAGGGGACGCCATTTGACGACGCTCGAAAGCGAGAAGCCCCGCAGCCGGGTCTCCGTCTGCTCGACGAGCCGTTCGGCCATCCCCTGCCGGGCCGGATCGTCCTTCCAGCCGCGCGTGGCGGCACCGCCGCGGTGGAGATCAAGGACCGTCAGCAGTCGGTTTTGGATGCCGCCGAGGGCCCGTTCGATGCGCAGCGCCACGACGTCGAGGATCGGCCGGCGGACGGCGGGAAGGACAACAAACAGGCCGAGCGCCCCGAGCACCGCCCCCCACCACCCGGCAAACACGGCGCCCCGCAGGGCCACCGGGAGGGGCGCGAGGAGATCGAGGAGCACGCCCCCGACGACCCACGCCAGCGCCAGACAGAGCGCCAGGAGGAGCCCGGCAGCCAGTGCCACGCTGATCAGGCGCAACCGCGCCGCCGTCACCAGCTCCGTGAGCCGTGCCGCCCGGGCATCGAGTCGATTTGCTTCTGCACTGGCCATCGATCTGCCTCCTGTCGCGATCGTCCTGTCCCCGGGCTTCCCTGCCATGAATGCCTTTGACCCGCGATGCTGTCAGGGCGCCCCCGGCTCTACTCCATCTGCTTCCTGCATCCCCACGGCGTCTGCAAGCCAATCGTTGATCCGCTCTCCCCAGCCGCGCGGCTTGTCGCCGCCGCGGCGCGGCTGGGGGGGCTTGAGTGTGGAGAGGAGAAACTCGAGACCGAACAGGCAGAACACCGCCGTGATCAGCCAGCGCCAAATCTCCCGCCGGCTCGTGAACTGGGTGTGGAGCGTGGGGTCGTCGGCGGTGCCCGCGAGGAGCGTGGTCGGGTGGGGGGCGAACGTCGCGGCCAGCTCCGCGGCGTCGATCCGTTCGATCGTCGCCCCCTCGACCTCCCGGTTGACGACCATTCCCAATCGGATCGGTTCGGCCGTGACGCCGACCGGTGGCTGAACGTCGAATTCGTAAAACCCGATCCGCCGCGTCTCCTCGAGCGCCCCGGTCACGCGCCCGTCGCCGGCGACCGTCTCGATCGCCGTCTTCGTACCGACCGGATCGGTCGCCTGCACCACCGCGCGCTTCCAGCGCTCCTCGAGGCGGATCGGCGCCGGCTCGTAAGGATGGACGCTCTCGGCGGCGATCGCCGGCGGGTCGGGGCGCACCGTCTGCACCGCCCGCAGCAGGAGGGGGACGAAGGCCGGATGGACGGGGAGATTCGACCAATCGGGGGTCACGGCCAGACCGCTGACGAGGACCCTCCCCCGGCCGAGCTTCGTCTCGGCGATCACCGGGGTGTCGTCGTCGAGCCGGGCCAGCACCGTCACCGGCGCGGCCGGGGCCGCAACGGGAGCGCCGGCAGGAGCCTTCGCGCCCGCTTCTGGTCCCGTCGTCGAGAGGGGCACATGGCGGAAGAAGCGGAGCGTGTCGAAGGCCTCGATTCGGCCGCCGGCGGTGCCATCGCCGGGGCGCTCGGCGGGGGTGCGGAAGGGGGCAAAGAGCGGATGCGTCAGATCGACCGGCCCGAAGCCCCGCCCGCCGGTCTCGTCGTCGATGTCGCCGACCGGCTCCTTCCAGCGCAGGAGCGCCGGGTCGCGGCCAGCGAAGCTGCCCAGCCCGGCGATCTCCTCCCCGGGCCCCTGCTTCGGCCCGGCGAACACGACCAGCCCCGCCCCCTCCTCGACGCGCCGGCGCAGCCACTGGCTCCGGTGGCCATCGAGCCGGGCGTCGGCGACGACGATCACATCGGCCTCCTGGATGCGGCGTTCGTCGAGGAGATCGGCGCGCACCACCTGGACATCGAGGCTGCGGGCAATCCGCTCCTCCCCTTCGACCTGCGGGCTCGATTCACCGAGCGTGGCCGTGAGGCTCGCCAGCGGCGACTCGAGCGCGGCGGTGAGATAGAGCGCCGGGTCGGCGAGCCCCTCGACGCCCGGCGCGGTGACGACGACGACCCCGACGCGGCGCTCGACATTGAGCACGAAGACCATCGAATCGTCGAACGGGAAGGCGTCGGCCGGGAGATCGAGCCGGGCCTTGATGACCCCGGCCCGGGCCGGCACCACCGAGAGGGGGACGCTCACCACCTGCCCGGGCGGAATCGTCACCGTGGTCTGCGTGACGAGCTCGTCGTCGACGGTCACCGACAGTGGCACCTCGATCGCCGCGTCGTCCCCGGTCGATCCGTTGCCGGCGGCCTCGATCCGCGCCGTCAGCTCCACCGGCAATCCGACGACGGGGCGCTGGGGCCGCGGCGGATCCCCGAGCAAGGCCACGTTCGGCGGCGTCTGCCCCGAGCCGATGTCGACGAGCACGAGCTGGACATCGTCGGGCACTTGGCGCGCCACCGGGCTGTCGCGGAGCCGGTTCCAGCTGCGGGCCTGGCCGTCCGAGACGATCCACAGGCTGCGCGGGCCGCGGGCCGGCGACGCGAGCGCCTCGCCGACGGCGGCGGCCAGATCGGCCGATCCCGGATCGGGCTCGACGCTGTCGAGCTCGGCGAGAAGCCGCTTCCCATCCCCGAGCACGGCGCGATGGAGGACGCGCGGCTCCATCCCGGCGCGCACGACCGTGACGAAATCTGCTGGCCCCAGCCGGCCGACAGCCGCCCGGACCGCCTCGCGGCCCCGATGGAGCGCGGAGCTCCCCTCGGTCACCAGCCCCGTACTCATACCGGCATCGAGGACAAAGACCACATCCTTCACGCCACTGCCGAAGAGCGTCGAGAAGCGCTGCACGACCGGCCGCGACAGGGCCCCGACGACGAGGAGCACGACGGCCGTGCGCAGCAGAAGGAGCAGCCATTCGATGAGCTTGATGCGGCTCCGTTCCTGGACATACCCCTCCATGAGGAAGCGGAAGGTCGGCAGCTCCACCTCCCGCAGCCGGTTGAGGTTGAGAAGATGGAGGATCACCGGCAGGAGCGCCAGCGGCAGGAACCAGAGGAGGAGAGGGTTGAGCATGGTCGGTCGCCCCCGCCACGGGGGCGGGGAGGTGGCTTCTCCAGCGGCGGGTCAGCCGGTCTGGCGAGCGCGGCGGGCAAGGTAGCCCGAGAGCATCTCGGCGTAGGGGTGGTCGGTGAGGGCCAGTTCGTAGCCGATCGAGCGCTCGAGGCAGGCCGATCGCACCCCGCCGAGAAACTTCTCGAAGCGTTCGAGGTAGGCGGCGCGGACGGTGCGCGGATTGGTGACGACGCGCCCCTGCCCTTCGATGTCCTTGAAGCGCGTGATCTTCGTCCAGGGGAAATCGCGCTCCGCCGGATCGACGACATGAAACACGACGAGGTCTTGGCGGCGCGACTTGAGGAGCGAGAGCCCGGTGGCGAGGCCGGCGGGGTCGTCGAGGAGATCGCTGATCAGAATCACGATCCCGCGCCGCGGAATCCGCCCGGCGAGGGCCTGGAGCACCGGGCCGATCCGCGTGTCGTCCCCCGGCGTCGCTTGGGCGAGCGCCGCGAGGATGTGGCGGAAGTGGTTGGCCATCGAGCGGGGCGGAATGTAGCTGCGGACCTCGCCGTCAAACGTCGCCAGCCCGGCGGCGTCGTTTTGCCGCAGCGCGAGGTGGCAGAGGGCCGCGGCGAGAAACCGGCCGTACTCGAGCTTCGTGATCCCGTCACCACCGGAAAACTCCATCGACCGGCTCGTGTCGAGGAGGATCGTGACGCGCGTGTTCGTCTGCTCCTCGAACAGCTTGACGTAATACTTGTCGGTCTTGGCGACGAGCTTCCAGTCGATCGAGCGGATCTCGTCGGAGGGGGTGTAGGGGCGGTGGTCGGCGTATTCAACGCTCGAACCGAAGAACGGGCTGGGGTGGAGGCCGGAGAGGAGCCCCTCGACGGCCGTCCGAGCGACGAGCTCCATCCGCTCCACCAGGGCGATCCCCAGCGGATCGAGGAGCCGCGACGGATCGGCCGATCCGGCCGGCGCCGTCGGTCCCTGCGTGGTCTGGCCGGCGTTGGGGGGGGGCATGCTGCGTGCTCGTGCGGACTGGCTTGTGTCGCGGGGAACAGCTGGCGGGGATCAGCCCGCCTCGGGGAGGCTCGCGAGGATCCGATCGATGACCTGATCGGTGGAAACCCCTTCACTCTCGGCGGTGAAGCTGACGACGAGGCGGTGCCGCAGGACCGGCTTGGAGACGGTGCGGACATCGTCAAACGACACGCTCGGACGCCCGTCGAGGAGCGCCCTGGCTTTTGCCCCCAACAGCAGCGACTGGCAGGCCCGGGGACCGGCGCCCCAGGAGAGCCAGCGGCGGATCTCGGCAGAGCTCGAGGGATCGGAGGGGCGCGTGGCCCGGGCGAGGCGGACGGCGTAGGAGGCGACCGGATCAGCGACGAGGACGTCGCGGACGACGTCCTGGATGCGGAGGATGTCAGCCTCGGTCATCACTGGCTCGAGCTTCACGGTCTGTCGCGAGGTCGTCGAGGTGGCGATACGGATCTCGTCGGCGAGGGTCGGGTAGTCGACGCTGATCTTGAACATGAAGCGGTCGAGCTGCGCCTCGGGGAGCGGGTAGGTCCCCTCGCTCTCGATCGGGTTTTGTGTGCCGAGGACGAAGAACGGGTTCGGGAGGGCAAACGACTTCCCAGACACGGTCACATGCTGCTCCTGCATCGCCTGGAGGAGCGCCGACTGCGTCTTTGGCGGCGTCCGGTTGATCTCGTCGGCGAGGACGAGGTTGGCGAACACCGGCCCCTGGACAAACCTCAGCTCGCGCTGCCCCGTGGTCTTGTTCTCCTGGAGGATCTCGGTACCGGTGATGTCGGAGGGCATCAGGTCGGGGGTGAACTGGATCCGGTTGAACGACATCGAGAGGAGCTTGGAGAGGCTCGAGATCATGAGCGTCTTCGCC
This sequence comes from Pirellulales bacterium, assembly GCA_040397545.1. GTDB lineage: Bacteria > Planctomycetota > Planctomycetia > Pirellulales > UBA1268 > QWOP01. The sequence continues at coordinate 1,385 of JBBAVV010000079.1, read as the reverse complement.
AGCCCCGGCACCCCCTCGAGGATGCAGTGCCCCTTGCAGAACAGGGCCGTGAGGAGGAGATCGAGGACATACTCCTGGCCGATGATCACGGTGCCAAGGGCCCTGGTCATCCTCCGGTGGGCATCGGCCACCATCTCGGCCTCGGCGGCCACGGCGGAGGGGTCTCGGGAGACACTTGTGGCAGCGGACGACATACGCGGATTCCTCGACGACTTCCTGACTCGGTCCCGGAGGCTTTTGAAGGATCCTTTTGGCCCCCCGGGGCCACTGAGATTACCCTAAAAAAAGCGTTCCTGCCGGGGCAGCGGCGGGCTCCCCGGAGCGGGGGTCCCAGCCGCGGCCTGCCGCAGCGCCGCAGTGACCTATGATTTACGAGGGAATCCCCCTCCGCTGGTTATCCCCTCGGCCCTCGTTCTCACCCCGCCCTCTCCCGGCGGCCAGCGCCCCATGCCCTCTCCTCCCGCCACTACCAATCGGAGCCCGCCCCACGCGGAGCGGGATCCCGCCGCAATTCCGCCGGAGGGGATCGTCCTCTTCGACGGGCACTGCAACTTCTGTAGCGGCGTCGTCAACTTCCTCATCGACCGTGATCCCCACGGCCGGCTGAAGTTTGCCGCGCTCCAATCGGACACCGGCCGACGGCTCCTCGCCGAGCATCGCCTCTCGATGCCGGATGAGCCCGACACGATGGTCTTCATCGTCGGGGGGAAAGCGTTCGTCCGCTCCGATGCGGCCCTGGCGACGACGAAGTACCTCTCCGGCCTCTGGCCGCTGGCCCGAGTGGCCTTGGTCGTGCCGCGCTGTCTGCGGGACGCGGTCTACACGTTCGTGGCCCGCAATCGCTACCGATGGTTCGGCCGCACCGAGACCTGTCGCGTTCCCACGCCAGCCCTGCGGGCCCGGTTCCTCGACTGATCGCTACGCATCGCTGCTGCCGTAGCCGTAGCGCTCGAGAAACGGCCCCCAGCGGCGGGTGATCTCGGCAGCGATGCGAGGATCGCGTCGGTAGGATCCGGCCCGGTAGTCCTTCATCCCCTGGGCATGTCGCTCGAGCCGTGGGCGGACGGCCTCGAAGTCGCCCAAGTCGAGCCGATCGTAGGCCGTGCGGAGGGTTCCCACCGGATCGGCGACGAGGTCCTCATAGCGGACTTCGTGGAGCCGATTGGGATCGAGCGTGGCCCGGTCGCGTTCGAAGGCGGCATACATCTCCTCGAAGGCGGAGAAGACATATTCCTCGAGGCCTTCGCCACGATCGACCTGCATCCCCTGGCCTTCGTGGAGCGATCGCCACAGCTTCATCGTCGAATTGAAGACCGCGTGGGGGTCGCGGACGACATGGAGAAACCGCGACTCCGGAAACATCCCCGCCAGCACGCCGACGCGGG
>JBBAVV010000078.1:0-18622 GCA_040397545.1 Pirellulales bacterium | reverse complement strand
CAGCGTCACACCCGTGCGGCGACCCGTGGTCGCCGTCGTGGTCGACAGCTGATGCCGTCCCTGGGCGCAGAGGCGCTCGAGCCTCGGCTGGCGCTTGCCGTTGTCCCTGTGCTCGACGCCGCGACGCTCCGCATCACCCTCGATGCCGCCGATGACCATGCGGTGCTCTCGCGCGTCGGGGAGAAGTACGTGGTCTATGGGCAGTCGGAGGTCGGATCGTTCCCGGTGCAGCGCGTGGCGCGGGTCGTCGTCAATGGATCGCCGGCCATGGGGCAGTCGTTCACGATTGCCTCCGGTGGCGGCTTGCCGATCACCGCGGCGCTCTCGGTAGACGCGACCGTCGAGTCAACGGAACTGCGGGCGCCGATCGTGACGTCTGGTGACGTGGTGGTTGCATCACCGGCAATCACCTTGGCGGGGGAGGTCAAGACCAAAGGTCTACAGCGGTATGTCGGTGCGGTGATCGTCGATCCACCGGCACGGGGCGTGATTCCGCTCCCGCGTGAGCGCTTCGAGTGGTTAAAGGGTGATGATCCGATCGTGGTGTCGCAGACGGGGAGCGTGCTTCTGGCCAAGTCTACGAGCGGACAGTCGGTGACGATCGTCGACACCCGAAAAGCCTCCGTGGTGGCGAATGTTTCGTTGCCGCCGCTGCCGAAGGGGATCGCGGTGACGGCCGATGGGTCGAAGGGGTTTGTCAGCCACGTCATCGTCGAGTACGTCGGGGGTATCCCACGGGCGAAAGTAGCCGTGTCGACGATCGATGTTGCCAATCATCGTGTCGCCCAGACGGTCGCAGTGGGGGCTGAAGGAAGCCCCGAGCAAATGGCTGTTTCACCAGACGGTAAGCGGCTGTACGTGGTTTGTGACTCATACTCAATCGGTCAACGGTCCTCGTCACTGGTGGTCATCGATGCAGACCGGATGACGGTGGAGACGACGATCGCCTTGCCGCTGTCGCCATGGCGGGTGCAGAGCATTCTCGTGAGCGGTGACGGAAAGCGGGTGTATGTCGTCGACGCCGGCGCGAACTCGGGGGGCTTCCTCCAAACATTTATCGATCCCTCGATCACGGTCGTCGATGGAACGACCAATACCGTTATCGGCACGATCGACCTCGGAGTATTTGGGGCCGGAGCGCTTGCCGACTGTCGGCTGGGGAGCGACGGGAAAACGGCCTTCGCTATCAGTTTTTACGGAGAGGTGGGCGTTATCGATCTTGCCAGGATGACGGTCACGAAGACGTTCTGGCCAGTGGGCCGAGGGCAGAACAACAGTCTCGCCCCAAGCTCCGACGGTCGATGGCTGCAGGTCATCGCTTGGGACGGCCTGGCGAGTCGGTTGGTCGATGTTCGTGTCGCGGATGGCAAGGTTGTCAAATCGCGGAGCGTTCCGGCTGCTGGAGACATCGTCCTGGCTCCGGGCACGAATCGCACGTTTCTCCGCATCGACAGCGGAATCGCCGTCGTTGACGGATCATTCCCGGGCACAGGCGTGCTGACGATCCAGGGAGCGAGCGTGGCGTTCGACTCCACGGTGGACGGCTCGGCTGGGCTCGAGGTGTTGTGCGCGGGAGCGACGACCTTTGCCGCCGCCGTTGGCGCAGGATCGCCGCTCGCGAGCCTCGTCACCGACCGGGGCGGCTCCGTGTCGCTCCACTCGGTCGCCACGTCGGGGATTCAGCGGTATGCCGACGCGGCCGTCCAACTCTCCGGCGATTTCTCGGTCACGAAGCCGGTGGTTTCCGGTGAAGCGTTTGCCGTTCTTGGTCGAACGACGCTCGTATCGGACTGCACCGTCACGGCGGTCGGTGGGCGGGTGGCCTTTCTGGGGACGGTCGACGGCGTTGCGAGACTCACCGTTGATGGCCGCGCAACGGCTCCGGGAGGCGTCACCGACGTCGTCTTCCGCCAACGTGTCGGCGGCGGGGTGCCCCTCGTGTCGATGTCTTTTGTGGGGCTCGCTGGAGTCGTCGCGGACAGGGCGGTGTCTGTCAATCGTCGCGGGTTCTGGGACGTCATGGTGGGGATCCGTATTGATAGGGTGAAGAGAGTCCGCTTGACGGCGCCGGGAAGCGAGATTCGTGGCATTGGGTGCGGGATGGTTATCGGAAGTGATGGCGGTGACGTGATCATCTCCGGCTTCCGAATCGCCGAGAATTCCGTCGGCGTTGTGCTCAACGCGGGGGATCTGTCGCGGACGCGGATCGTCGGCAACACGATCGAAGGAAATACCCTGGGCATCAGAGTGGAGGGGCGCGGAGCGCTGATCCAGGGCAACACGATCCGCAACAACGGCAGCGCCGGCATCGAACTGCGGGGACCGAACGCCTCCGCCACGCTGCTGTCGAATACGATCACGGGAAATGGTCCGCCTTGGACGGTCTTGCCTGAGCGAGGAATCGTGGCCGCCGAGGAAGCCGTAACGCCTCCTCCACCGACGGTTCAATCGATCGAGCGCGTCGGAGGGATGGTCCGAATTACGTTGAGATCAAGCCTTCCGGCTTCCACGACGCTCCGGTTTCAACTCTTCGCCAACCGTGTTCCCCCCGCCGCTGGTGATGCGGATGTGGCTGGCCTGGTGCAAGGAGAGAGATTGATCGCGGACGTCTTGCGTGGGGCGTCGAACGGGACAACCACGATCAGCCTTCCAGCCCGAAGCCTGCCGGCAGGCGATTGGGTCACGGTCACGGCAACAGCGACCCGGCCCGGCGAAGCCGGGAGCACTTCCTGTTTCTCGAAGGCGGTGCGCGTCCCTTGATGTGCTGGGCGGCTGGACGGTCGACAACATCGCCATTCCGGAGGCATGATTTCAGCCAGGGCGATTGCTTGTCCGTTGCTCCGCGGGCTATCGTGTCATGATTCCCGGGCTCGCTGGCAGGACGGGTGGGATCGATCAGGGAATACGACGATGCCGTTCCATCTTCACCTCTGCGAGGGTCGATGCTCTCGCCGGCGGCCCCTGTGGATCGCGCTGGTAATCGCCTTCTCGTGGGCGGTCGGTGGGGCCAGCGGTGGTCGGGGGCAGGAAATCACGGCGGCCATCGCCGCTGCCCCTGACGTGTCCTCCAGCGTCCGCGCCCGTGTCAAAGAGCTCGGCTACGCCGACGACGTCGGCGATCAGTTCGTGCGGCTCGTGGCTCCCTGGAATCCGGCGGATTGGAAACGCCGTATCGTCCAGGCCCGTCGGCGGCAAGCCGATGGGAGGCACACGTCCAGCGAGGTGTCCCGGGTTGAGTCGCGTGTCCTGGACGAGCTTCGGCGCCGACTCGCCGAGTCGTTCGAACAGGTCGACGGAAAGAGCGACAAGTACCACCTCCATCGGATTCTCGAATCTCGACAGTCACAGTGCCTCGGCAACTGCCAACTGCTGATCGTGCTCGGTGGTGCGGTCGGGCTCGACGTTCGCGCGCTCGACGTCATGCTTCCGGCCAAAGGAGACCTTGGCGAACACATGTTCCATAACGCGAGCATCGTGCGACTCGCGGACGGCCGGGTGCGGATGGTGGACGAGCGCTGGGATCTCGACAGCCAGCCGTTCGTGTTCACCGAGCACTACGGGCGGGAAGGGGTTCATTGGCGTCTCCTCGACGACGGCAATCCCTTGGGGCTCCATCGCCTGATCAGGGTGCGCGACGTTCGTGGACTGAAAGCCGATCTGTGGACGAGCATCGGGTATTCGCGTTTGAGGGCCTCGCGCCTTGACGAGGCCCGCGATTTCTTCACGAGGGCCCATGAACACGATCCGGAGTCGACGTTCACGCTGCTGGCGCTGGCACAGGTTGCGGCCGCCGACGGAAAGTGGGGCGAGGTCGATGCTCTCTTGGCCAGATCGCTTCAACTCGATCCAGAACGGGCCGAAGTGCACGCGTTCCGCGCGAGACTGGCGGCAGGTGCGGGGCGCCGCCGGGATGCGTTGGCTGCCTACCATGTCGCCATTCTCCTGTTCCCGGAATCACCGGATGCGCTCTGTGAACGCGGGCTTTTGCACCGCGACCTCGGGAATGAGGAACAGGCCATCGCCGACCTGACGGAGAGCCTGCGGATCCGTCCGCAGCATGGCCTGGCCCTGGTCGGGCGTGGGGGCATATACGCCAAAAAAGGAGAATACTCGCTGGCCCTGGCCGACCTCGATGCCGCGATCGCCGTCGACTCCCACGACGCGCTCGCCCACTTCCAACGCGGGCTCGCGCTAGCGCATCTGGGCCGCAAGGTGGAGGCGAAACGCTCGATGGAGGCGTCGATCACGGCCGACCCGGAGTCACGGCGGCGCGCCGCAGCCGCGATCCAACGATTCGGGCTGTAGGCATCGATTCCAACCGTCGGCCAGCGGGTTGATCCCGGCAGAATCGTCCGGCTCGGTTGATCGACCGGAAGCCAACCGGCTTCCTTGGTGACGGTCCGCCAGCAAGGCTGTGGGAAGTTTCTGAGCCTGCTATCTTGATCTCCCGATCGAGAGGGGAGATCCCTTTCTTTCCCGGCGGCGACACGTACTGGAGAACTCGATGGCCATCCAATCAACGTTCGTAAAGAGGATCTGCCAGGGCTTCACCGGGGCGCTCGCCGCCCTCCTGGCAGCGCCAGCCGGCGGCGGTGAGGCGACGCTCTACCGCGACAGCTGGGGCGTGCCCCATGTCTACGCCGACACCGAGGCAGCCGGCTACTACGCGCTGGGGTATGCCCAGGCCGAGGACCGTCTCGAAGACATCTACCTGGCCATCCGCGAGGCCACCGGACGGATGGCCGAGGTGAAGGGGAAGGGGGCACTCGAGAACGACTACCTGATGCGCCTCTTCCACAACGACACGCTCCACGGGAAGTATCTCGAGACCGCGCCCAAGCACGTCCAGGACGCCATCCGCGGCTTTGCCGCCGGGATCCGCGCCTATTGTAAAGAGCATCCCGACGAAGCGGCCGAGGTGAAGCTCGAGATCCAGGACTGGCATCCGCTGGCGGTGGGAAGGGCGATGATCCTCCGCTGGCCGATCGGGACGATGATGGGCGACCTGCGTAACGCTCCCGAACCGGTCAAGCCGGCGATGGGGTCGAACCAGTGGGCCGTGGCCCCGAGTCGCTCGGCCGACGGCCGCGCCATCCTCCTCTCCGACCCGCATCTGACGTGGGAGGGAATGGCTGTCCTCTACGAATCGCGCCTCCACGCCGGCGCCATGCACACCAACGGCTACTCCCTCATCGGCACGCCGATGATGGCGATCGGCCACAACGAGCACACCGGCTGGGCGCTGACCACCGGCGGCCCCGACACCTCCGACGTCTACCGGATCGAGATCCGCACCGACCCGCGGCTCGAGTACCTCTACGATGGCGTGTGGAAGCCGATGCGGGAGGGGGAGTTCACGTTTCGGGTGAAGGACGCCGATCCGGTGCGGGCGACGTTCCGCTACACCCACCTCGGGCCGGTAATCAGCGGGATCGATCTGGAGAAGAAGATCGCCTATGTCGGCGCGAGCCCCTACACCGAGCAGGTTGGGCTCTATGAGCAGTTCTACGCCATGGGGATGGCGAAGAACGTCGCCGAGCTCAACGCCGCCCTCGAGCGCCATCAATACAACGAGCAGAACGTGATGAGCGCCGATTGCGACGGCACCATCTCGTATGTCCGCAACGGCGCGACCCCGATCCGCCCGGAGGGCTTCGATTTCAAGCGGCCCGTCGACGGCACGACGAGCAAGACGGCGTGGACGAAGCTCCACCCCCAGGCCGACCTCGTGAAGATCATCAATCCCGAGCAGGGCTACATGCAGAATTGCAACATCAGCCCGGCGAACATGATGGTCGGCTCGCCGCTGGTGCCGGAGAAATACCCCCCGCACGTCTACAACACCACCTGGGATCAAAACAACCCGCGCGGCCGGCGCACCATCGAGCTGCTCCACAACGATGCCTCGGTCACGCCGGCGGAGGCGAAGGACTATGCCCTCGACATCCACGACCGGCTCGCCCGCTCCTGGCAGGGGGAGCTGCGCCGGGCCTACGAAGCCGACGCCGCCTGGGCTGCCGACGTCGACGTGAAGAAGGCGGTCGAGGTGGCGCTGGCCTGGGATGGCGATTACCTCCCCGATGCCCGCGGGGCGGCGCTGCTCAAGTTTTGGCGGCTGAAGTGTGGCGAGAAGCTCGATCTCACACCGCTCCATGCCGACGGCCGCCTCGACGACGCCGCGCGGAAGGAAGCCATGCAGCTCTTCCGGGCGACGATCGACGAGATGAACCAAAAATACGGCCGGTGGGACATTCCCTGGGGGGAAGCGCATGTTGTCGGCCGCGGCGGGCATTACTTCCCCGCTCCCGGCGCCGATTTCGACAAGGGCAACAAGGAGGCGAACTTCTCCGAGACGCTCATGGACGTGCGCTCGGCCGAGGATCCGGCGCAACCGGGCCGGTTCATCGCCAACTCCGGCTCGATGGCGGTGATCCTGATGTTCTTCGCTCCCGACGGCGTGGAGAGCTTCACCTGCACCCCCTGGGGCCAGTCGGCCCATCCCGACTCGCCCCACTACGTCGACCAGGCCGAAAAGCTCTACTCGAAGCGAGAAATGAAACCCACCTGGTGGAAGAAGAGCGATCTCCTCGAGCATGTCGAATCGGAGAAGATGTTCAGCTGGCCGCGGGAGTAGGTGTCGCGCTCCGCGGTGCGATTCTGGGCCGCACTCGGCTTCGGGGTCGCCCGTGCCCCCGTCGTCTCACTCCATGGCCGGCAGGGCTCCGCAGGCGTGGAGGGCGAGGATCGGCAGCGCCGTGCCGCTGTAGGTGATGAAGTGCCAGGAGTCGGTGTTGAGGCTCCGCGTCCACCACCGGCCGCTGGCTCGTTGATTGGCCCCGAGCCACGTAACGCCACGCGCGATCCCCGCGTCGTCGGCCGGCACGCCCGCTTCGCGGAGGGCGAGGATCGCCAGCCCCGTCATGTGGCCGTCGCTGGCCGGCGAGTCGAAATCGGGCTCGCTCCGGAGCTTCGCCGCCCGGTTGCCGCCCCCCCAGGCCTCCGGCGCCGCAAAGCTGCGGATCGACCAGCCGCCATCCTCGCGCTGGTGGCGGCGGAGAATCGCCACGAGCTCGGCCGTGCCGGCGGCGTCGATGAGGCCCGGAAAGCGGGTTGAGGCCTGGAGGAGGAGCACGCGGCCGTAGTCGTGGGGAGGCGGGGTATCGTGGAGATAGCTGCGCAGCCGGGCGATCCGCGATTTCAGATCGTCGTCGCTGCCGGCCTCGGTGGCCGCAAGCCAGCCCGGCGCCGTCGCTGCGGCAACTGCCGCCACCGTCGCCTCGTGGTAGGCGTCTGATTCATACGGCGGCCAGCAGTCGAGCGTGCCCCAGGTGCCCGAGTCGGCCTGGATCGCGAACATGAGGCGCAGGGCCTTGTCGGTGTCAGGCGAGAGCGTGCCGGTGACGTGCCGGTCCCACTCGGCCAGCCCCGCGGCGAGGTAGATCACCTGCGCCGGCTTCGTCGACTTCCGCAGGTTTTCATGGGGCTCGGAAGCAAGGCTCGCCAGCTGCTCCTTGAAGAAGCCGAGCGTCGACTCGGGGGGAGTTCCCAGCACGGCCGAGAGGGCAGGGCGGGCGAGCATGTAGGTGCCGTTGGTGTGGCAGCTGATGCAGCGGCGCTGCCCGCTCCAGGCGACCGAGCCCTGTTCGAGGTGATCGATCGCCAAGCTCGTCGAGACGCTGGTGCGGCGCGGCTCGTCGGCTGTCGCCGCCGGCACGGCGATCGACTCAAAGGCATATTGATGCGGCTCGGCAGCGGGAAGGGGCGTCGGCACCGCTGCGCACGCGGAGAGAAGCAGCAGTCGGGCGATGGGGCCGAGCATGGCGGCTCGATGAGACAGGGCGAAGGCGATCATCGGCGGAATCCTCCCGGGGCATTGGTTTGTGGGCAAGGGAGACGTTGCGGAGGCGGGCACTCGGAGGCTTGGAAGGACGTGGAGGGGATTGGTCGCTCGGGATCATCCCCCGCGGAGCAGTGCGAGGAGATCGAGGATCTCGTCGAGCGAGAGCGTGTCGAGGAGCCCCTGGGGCATCGGTGACACGGTCGCCGGATGGGCGCTATCGATCTCACTGCGAAGAAGCTTGAGCGACTCCCCTGTCAGGGCATCGACCTCGACGCCGATTTCCCGGTCGTTGACCATGTTGGCTCTCCCGGTCACGACTCGGCCATCGGTGAGCACCCAGGTCGTGGCGTGGTACTTCGGATCGACGACCTTCGACGGCTCGAGGATCGACTCCAGAATCGCCAAGAGATCATACCGCTTCCCGATCGCGGAGAGATCGGGGCCGACGGCCGATCCCGACGACCCGAGCCGATGGCATTTCAGGCACTGCGCCGCGGAGAACCAAGGCGGGTTCGCTCACGGGGACCTTGCAGACCACCAGCCTATCGCCGGCGGCGGGCCCGCGGGATCCTCACAACGCTGCGGCGGGCGTCGGGCCGCGGGCCGCCCGTCGACGGCGGTACCCGGCCACGCCGAAGGGGACCATTCCGAGCGCGCAGACGGAAGGGAGCAGCGCGTTGCCAACGCGCGTGAAGAGCGTCCGCCCCTCGAGGAGCGGCACACGCGCCTTCAGGCAGCCGCGGGCCTGGAGGGGGAGGCGGTCCACGACCGTCCCCAGCGGCGAGATCACGCAGGTCTCGCCGGTCGCCGCGCAGCGCACGAGGAAACGGCGCGATTCCACGGCCCGCATCTGGGCCAGGAGGCGGTGCTGGCGGAGCGTGAGGGGGGCGGTGAAGGCAGCGCCGTTGATGAGCGAGACGAAGACGTTAGCCGACCCCGCCGCGAGCGATCGGGCTGCCGAGGGGATCATGTCCTCGTAGCACAGCAGGACACCGAGCCGGGCGGGGCCGTCGCCGGCGAGGACCGTCGCCTCCGTCCCCTCCTCGAGCGGTTCGTGCATGGGGAACATCCGGGCCAACTCCAGGCTCCATTCCGACCCGGGGACATACTCCCCGAAGGGCATCAGATGGCGCTTGTGGTAGCGACCGGCGATCCGCTCGGCCGCGTCGAGGAGGATCGCCGCTTGGTGGACGGCGCGGGGCTTGTCACGGTGCCCGACCCAGCACTTCCCCCCGAAGAGGAGCGGGCAGTCGAGGGAGGGCATCGGCTGGAACCCGCGCCGCGGATCGCGCGACATCTCGAGGACCTGCTCGGGATCGGCGAGCGAGTCGAGCTTGGCGGAATAGGAGCCGCCGCTGCACTCCGGCCAGCAGACGAGCTCAACGCCGGCCGGATCGGCGGCGCAGGCCTCGGAGGTCAGCGTCTGGAGGGCCTCGACGCCGTCCCCCTCCTCGGGGTTCGCCTGCACGGCGAGGACGCCGATCGTCGGGGCCGCGGCGATCCTCGCGCTCCAGAAACGCACCGCGGCGAAGCCATAGAGGGCGTTGGCCGCGACGAGCACCACGGCCGCGATGACCGCGAGCCGCTCGGGGCGGCGGCGGAGGTCGCCGAAGCCGCGCACCAGGCCCGAAGCGTGCGCGATCCCGACGACGACGCCGGCATGGGCGAAAGCCACGAGCGTCGTCGTCTCCGGCCCGAAGAGATCGGCCGACTGGACGAGGGGATACCAGTGGATCTGGGCGTAGCCGTGCTTCCAGGGGAAGACGGTCGGCATGATCGCCTCCACCACGACCGCCGCCAGCCCCGCCGGCAGCCACGCCACCAGCGGGCTCACCCCCACGCGGGCCGCGAACAGGAACGGCGCCGCGAGGCGGATGGCGTCGAGGAAGATGATCGGAGCCGTCACCGTGAAGGCGACGGGCAGCGGCGCGTTGAGCGAGGAGGCGAGGACCTGCGGCGTCCAGTGGAAAGCGATCCCCAGGGCGACAAGCGCCGTGGCGAGAACGGTCGTCTCCCCCCACCATCCCTTCAGACGGCGGATGATCAGGAGCGGGATCGCCAGACCGATCCACTCGCAGGGGACGAGCTCCTGGACGAGCCAGGGGGTGGCGAGGATCACCGCCGTGAGCGCGATGCCGACAACCGCGAAGGCCATGGTCCCGGCACGCCGCCGCCCGTCGAACGCGGTGTCCGTCCGGGGGGTGTCGGTAGTGGCGATGGAGACCACGGGGGGCCGGTCCTTCGGGGGACGTGACGCGCGGCGGGACGGGGGCCGGAATGCAGAGCGGGCAGGGCAGGGAGCGCCAAGACGCTCGCTGCCACTGCCCGGCTGGTTTAGGTTCGCGGTCGCGACGGGATGACCCGCCAAGAACTCGGTTGCGAGGCGATTAGTACCTCTCGACCACCGGGTTGGTACTCGGGCCGGTGACGTGAACCCATGAGTTTCCGCCGTTTTCCCAAGGGTAGTAGAGGTAACCGTAGTTGCCACTGAAGCCACCGGCGCGATCGAAGGCCCAGATACTGCCCTCGCCCGGACTACGGAGCACCAGGGTGGTTGTCTGTCCCGGGTTAACCGGCCGAGCACCCCTGTCCAACAACTGGGGTAGGTCCAGAGTGTAGATAAGTACGTCGGAAGGCAGCCAGACCACGTACACGGGCGAAGTATCGCTGCAATCATTTGCGACTGTAATATACCGGGTCTTGTGCTTCCCAGCAGCGTTGTTGGGAGCGTAATAAATGAACCCCGGCAAATCACCCGCCTCGGCGGTCGAAACGGCACCGAATCCGATGGCGACCACGGCCAGAACCGTCATGAGACATGTCCGAAACATAGTGATCCCTCGAGAGAAAAAACCAGGGCACCGGAAGGGGCCTGGCGAACCGAACAATACCGTGTCCTGCTTTCCACGTTCCACGGATTCATCCGCGGGGTGTCGGACTTCCACGTTCGATCATCCTGTCGGAGCCCTCGGGCCAGTGTTCTCCCTCGCTCGTCGGCAATGCGACGGCGTCGGGGATCATCAGTTTCCGCCGGGCGCGTTCGATTCGCCTCCGTTCCTGGTGCAGAGCGCGAAGAGCACGTCGGGATCCATCATCCCGTCGAGAAACGCGCAGTGGCCGTCGGCGAAGGCCGCGAAAGCACCGCCGATATGATGGCTCCGGATCGAGGGTTCGAAGGGATTGTTGATGAACGATGTGTTCTGCGTGATCCGGTTCGCTCCCCACGCCCACGACACGTGATCGGGGCCGTCGAACTTCAAGCCAGGGTTGATGGCCCGATCGACCGCCTCACCGATCAACAGCGTGGAGCTCAAGCCGTCGATGACCTCCGCGGGGCGGATACCCCACTGACCGGCCTTGGACACGGACGCCATCGTGCCGCAGGAGAAAGCATCAGGGAGGGGCACCTTTCTCCCTGTCGGCACGATGAACGTGCCGGAGATGCCGCCGTAGTCCTGCTTGCCCTTGAACGAGAGCACTCCGCTCGGGCAGACGTAGATCGGGATGACGACGTCGGCCGCGGCGGCATTACGCCCCGGGGCGTTCCAGGGAGCCTTGTAGTCGATCGTGGCGGCGAGCGACGGCTCCTCGATGTGCGGGAGGAGGAACGACGACCAGGCGTGTTGCGTGCCGGTCGGGGCGAGCGGGGGTGTCGGGATCTGGTCGCTGCCTGGCGGGAAAGATCGCCGGGACGACTCGTAGGAGCCGACACCAAGCCCCATCTGCTTGAGATTGTTGCTGCACTGCACCCTGCGGGCCGCCTCGCGGACCCGTGACACCGCCGTGAGCAACAGACCGCTCAAGGTGCCAATGATCGCCATCACCACGAGAAGCTCCACCAGAGCGAATCCCGGACGCGGTCGTGATCTGCCTCGATGGCCCATCCCATCCACCGCTCCGGTCGGTGCCGCCCGCCAAACGGGAAAGAGGCCGGAGCATCGCTGGTAGGGCTGGATTGTCATGGTTACAGCGTCCGCGCGGCGGGAGCCCCCACCCATCCCCATGGGCGTATTCCAAACCGTCGGCAGGATACTGGTGGTTGGATTCCCTGTGCAACCCTTGCGGCCGCTTTTCCCCCTAATAAGGGCGGAGGGGGCGGAAAATCCGCACGTTGGCCTCGGGGGCCCGGCCGGCGCTTTGGCCGCCGTGGCAAAAAGACTTTTTCTTCCAAGATAAACATGGTTTCCAAGGCGGTGCCTGCGGCGAACGCCTCGGGAAGGAACTATCAGTGGGGCCCGGCGCGGAGGAGGGCGACGAGATCGAGGATCTCGTCGAGCGAGAGCGTGTCGAGGAGCCCCTGGGGCATCGGTGACACGGTCGCCGGATGGGCGCTATCGATCTCACTGCGAAGAAGCTTGAGCGACTCCCCTGTCAGGGCATCGACCTCGACGCCGATTTCCCGGTCGTTGACCATGTTGGCTCTCCCGGTCACGACTCGGCCATCGGTGAGCACCCAGGTCGTGGCGTGGTACTTCGGATCGACGACCTTCGACGGCTCGAGGATCGACTCCAGAATCGCCAAGAGATCATACCGCTTCCCGATCGCGGAGAGATCGGGGCCGACGGCCGATCCCGACGACCCGAGCCGATGGCATTTCAGGCACTGCGCCGCGGCCAGCGCCCGCCGCCCCGCGTCGGCATCGCGCGGGGCGAGGGCCTTGTCGAGCTGCGGCTCGAGATCGGCCTGGGTCCACTGCCTCACGACAGGGCGCTGGGGCTGTGGTGGAAGCGGCTCTCCCTCGACCACTGGCTTGTCGAGGATCGCCAGGGCTGCCGCCAAGGCCGGCAGCTGGTCGTCGCGGATCGTCGCCAGGAGATCCTTCTCCATCCGGCTGATGATCTGGCCCAGCAGATGCCCGCCGCGAAACTGCCGCGCCCCGGCAAACCAGTCGAGGAGCCGGCGGTGCTCCTCGACAGTCCAGGGGCCTTGGGAACGGACGAGAGCGTGAACGGCGTGGATTTGATCCTCTTGGCTCGCTGCTCTGTCGAGACGGCCGATCACGCTATCGATCGCGCCAGGGGCGCCCGAGGCAACGAGCAATTCAACAAGCTCGCGCTGCACCAGGGGCGATGGGTACCCGTCGAGCGCGGCCAGCAGCGCATGGAGCTTCTGGCTGTCATCCGGCGGGAGATCAACGCCCCGCGCCAGGGCGATCGAGAGGACGCGAAGCGAGAGGAGCACCGCTGACTCATCGGCGTCGATCCTTCCGGCGAGCGTCGCCCGGACGACCTCCAGTCGCTCTTCCGCCGCCGCCATCCGTACCCACGCAAGCAATCCTTCGCCGCGGGCGAGCGGCTGCTCTTCCGCTTTGACCTTCTCCCGCCACGCTGCCAGCGGCTGCCGCTCGAGCGCGATCCGCGCTGCCGTCCGTAGCCAGCGATCCTCCGACCCGAGCTCCGGCCAGAGGTTTTCGATCGCGGTCTGATTCGCTGTCGAGAGTGGCCCCCCATGTAAGGCTTCGAGCTCGCGGCGGCGGGCCCGGGCCTGCTTCGCGGCGGCGGCGACCGCGGGATCGACCGCCGGGCCAGGGGGCACGGCTGCCGCATCGCCCGTGAACGACACTTTGTAAAGCCCCGACTGCGAGCCGCGGCCACCGGTGATGAACCACAGATTGCCGTCGGGGCCGAACGCCATGTCGCAGACATTCATCGGGCTCCCCTCGGCGAACAGCTCGTCGGTGGCCGTGTACGTCGCCCCGGCGGGAGTGAACCAGGCGGCGAGGATCCGGCCATGCTGCCAGTCGGCCATGTAGAGGGCGTCGCGCCACTTACCGGGAAAACTTCCGCGGCGGCCGAAGACGACGCCGGTCGGCGAGCCGAGGCCGGTCTCGAGCGTGGCCGGGAGGCTGTCGGGGTAGGAGGGGGGCCAGTTGAGCGTGCTCCACCGCCAGCCATATTCGGCCCCCGAGACGACATGGCTGACGCGCGTCGGCCGATACCACGGCTGGCCGACATCCCACTCCATGTCGCTGTCCCAGGTGAACCACTCCCCGTCGGCGTTCCAATCGGCATCGACCTGGTTGCGGAAGCCGCCGGCGAACACCGTCCAATCCTCTCCCTCCGGGTCGAAGCGGAGGAGGTAGCCGACCCGGTCGTCCTGGCCGCCGTCGGCCGGATCAGGGAGGAGCCGATCGGTGTGCGGATCGCGGTAAGGAGACTCTGGCGAGGCGCCTTCCGGGAAGGTGACGTCGTTGCCGACGATCGACCACAGGGCGCCGTCGGGACCGACGGTGAGTTGGTTTTGACCATGCCCGTAACGGCTGCGGTAATCGAACGATTTGAGTTTCGTCCGGTCGGAATACGTGCCGTCGCCGGCGGCGTCGCGAAACCGCCACAGCTCCCTTGAATCGCAGGCGTTGACGTAGAGCGAGCCGTCATGGACGAGGACACCGCGGCAATGGCCGAGCGTGTCGTCAAGGCGCGTAAACGACCACTCCCCTCCGGGGCTTGTCGGCGGGGCGAGCCGGGCGACGCCGACGTCGTCGAGGCCGACGATGATCCGCCCCGCTTCATCAAAGGCCATCGAGATCCAGGAGCTTTCCGACTCCTGCGCCGAGCGGACGAGCTCGACGGTGAAACCGGCCGGGGCGGTGATCGACGTCGGCGGGGTGGCCCAGCGCGGCGCGGCGATCGCCGGGGACGCGAGGAGCGCGACGAGGAGGAGGGAGAGAGGACGGATCATCAGCAGGCTCCTGACACGATCCCGGGAAGAAGAAACGCCTGTTCGGGCCGTGGTGTGGGGGCTCGGGGTGGCCCATGCCCCCTCGCCCGGACGTTCGCTCCGGCCTTCCATGGCCTCCGCTGACTCGACGCCGCCTGCGCTCCGCCATCCATGGCTTCGCTTGCCGTCGACGCCGGCGAGAAGGCATGGGCCACCCCTCGCGGCGAACTTCGTGACCAAGGGAAGTCGTGGAGGACTCGTTGCGTTGAATGGTTGTTGCTGAAAAGAGGCGGCGGGTCGTGGGCCGACCCGCCGCCTCCCCTGGTGACAGGCGTCGCGGGGGGCGATCAGGCCTTGAGCGTGTCGTCGTGGCGGCCGGTGGCCGGAGGGAGATCGCAGGCGTGGACGGCGTGGAGCGCCGCGATGGCGCCGGCCTTCTTCTCCGCGTCGTTGTCCTCCCACTCGATGTTGATCGCCCCGGAGTAGCCGGCCCGGTTGAGCTCGACGATCATCTCCTCGACGTTGACGCTGTCGCGCCGGCTGCCGGCGGTGACGAAGTTCCAGCCGTTGAGCTTGTGGCCCATCGGGCGGTGGCCCCCCAGGCGCCCGGCCCGGGTCGGGCCGTCGATCACCTGCACCCCCTTGATGTGCGCCGTGTGGATCGCGTCGCCGTATTCGCGGATGAAGGCGATCGGGCAGACCCCCTGCCACACCATGTGGCTGGGGTCGATGTTGAAGCCGACGACGTCGGTGCCGTAGCCCGCCTTGGCCAGCGCCCGCAGATAGTCACCGGCCGACTCGATATCCCCCATCGCCCGCTCGCCCGGATGGCACTCGAGATCGAACGTCACGCCATACTTCCGGCAGGCGTCGAACACCGGAGCGAACCGTTCAACAAGGAGCTCCAAGCTGACCTCGAGGACATCCGGGATCGGGCAGCCGCCGATCGACTTCGGCCGCGGCGGAAACTCGAAGAAATGGCTCCAGCAATGGGCCGGCGAGCCGACGAAGCCGGGGACGGCAACCGTCCGGTCCTGGAGCTTGCCGAGATAGTGGGCGAGGCGCACCGAACGGATCAGATCCTTGCAGGCCTTCTCCTGCATCAGCTTCCCCACCTCGTCGGGGACGAAGTAGGGATTGGTGCGCGGCGGCTCGTGGCCGGCGTTGCGCCACTTCACGTAGGCCTCGACGGGCTCGCCGCCGATGAACTGGAGCGTCTTGGCGGAGGGCTCGTCACCGAGCACCTGCCCCTGGAGATGGGTGGCGATCGAGAAGATTTCCAATCCGCGCTGCTTCGCCTTCTCGACCCGGCTTTTGGCATAGGCCTCGGCGCCGCTCTCGGTGTCGCACTGGGGGAGATCGAGCTCCCAGGAAGCCTCCTCCCAGCCGTCGAACCCGTTGTTGGCGAGGAAGTCGAGCCAGGTGTCCTCGGGGATGTCGCCAAACTGTCCGCGGACGAGGCCGATCTGGTGGTAGGAGTGCTTGCCGGAGCGGTGTGTCTTGGTCTGGTGAAAGCCCATGTTGTCTCCCATGCTGGCGCCGGCTTCCCCGAAGCGGGGGCGGCGGTGAATTGTTCCCCTGGTCTGCCGGCCCACTTCCAACCGCGGGGCGGTGGTGGCCAGCCAGACGCCCCAATCGTCGGTGGTGGCCCCGTTCCTGTAAATCCCCGCCCCTTTCCCAGGGCGGCCGGCCGGGGATACAACCACAGGGGGCGGCGGTCCGGCGAGTGCGAACGGCCCCCCGGGGGGACCAGCAGGAAGAGCTGGACCAGCAGGATTAGGCTGGCATACAAAATCTCGGGCCTCACGGCTCCTTGGAAATAACGCTTTTTGGAGCGTCCTCGGAGCGGAGCGTCCGATCGACCCATGGCGCGGGGAGTCGATGCGATGACGAGCGACGACACAGCCCCTGCTGGCGACGGGGCGGCGGCTTCGGCCGGCTTCGCGGCCCTCTACGACAGCCTCGCCGGCCGGTTGCTCGGCGCCGCGCGAACGCTCGGCTGCACCGGCACGGAGGCCGAGGATATCGTTCACGACCTGTTCGTGCGGCTGGTGCATTCGGGAGCCTGTCTCGGCGACGTTGACGATCCCGAGGCCTACGCCTTCACGTCGCTGCGGCATGCGGTCGCCCGGAGCCGGCAGCGGAAAGCCCTCGAGCGAACGGCGATCGAGCGGATCGGACGGGAGCGCGAGGCCGATGGCCGGATGGTCTCGGAAGCCGTGGCCGGCGTCGCTGACGAACCCGACGCCAGGCTGGCCTGGGCGCTGGCCGGCCTCCCGGAGGCCCAGCGGGAGGTGGTGGCCCTGAAGATCGATGGCGGGCTGACCTTCGCGCAGATCGCGAAGGTGACCAACGTGAGTCTGAATACGGCCGCCGGACGGTATCGCTACGCCCTCGACAAGCTCCGCGCGGCTCTCGCGGTGGAGGTGATCCGATGAACCTTTTCGATCCCCACGACGGAGACGATTGTCTCGGCCCCGAATCGCAGCCGAGCGGCCACGCGATCGAAGCGCTCCTCCGCGGTCGCGGTCTCCCCGCGCCAAATGACGGCTTCCGGGACACCGTCGTCGTGGCGATGGAGGAGGCGGCCCTGGAACGCCGCCTCATGCTTGCCGGGGCCCGGTTCGCACCCGCATCGAATCCGCGGCAGCGGCTCCTCCCCGAAATGCTGGCCGGGATCGCTGCGGCGCTCGTCGTCAGCGTCGTGCCGTGGGGAAGCGGTAGCCGAGCCGTTATCACGCCCGAGGCGACGGCCGCAGCTCCGGTCATGAGCGCGCCGCTGGCTCCCGACGAGCCTCCCGACGTCCACCAGGCGCTGGCGATGCTCGAGGCCCGCCGCGATCTGTTTGCGGCGGTGGCTGGCACCGGCCGGCAGCATGCCGAGTTTTAGGTTTTCGGCCGCGGCCTTCCGCACTCGTGCGGTGTGATGAGCCGCACTCGTGCGGTGTGCTTCGCTGCATTCGTGCGCTGGATCAGATCGCGTCGAGCGCGGAGCCGAGCGCTTGGAGAAACGTGGCGACGTCGGCCTCGGTGTTGTAGCCGTGAAGCGCGACGCGGAGCCGGCCGGCGTGGTGCATGACGTGGATCTGGCGATCGTGGAGAAAGCGATGGACAAGCTCGGCCCGGGGGTGGCGGAAGGCGAGAATCCCCGCCAGCCGCGCCGGCTCGGTCGGGGAGAGGAGATCGACGCCGAGGGCCCCCAGGCCGGAGAGGCACTCGGCGACCAGCGGCGCCGCCCGGCGATCGATCGCGGCGACGCCGATGCCGGAGAGATACTCGAGCGCCCCCCTGATCGCGTAGAGGGCCGGGTAGTTCGGCATCCCGACGGCGAAGCTCGCGGCGCCGGGGAGGCTCTCGGCGCGCTCGAAGCGGTCGGCCCCGAAAGCGTCGTGGAGGTTGAACCAGCCACCGGCGGGCACGGTCCACGCGTCGCGGCGGTGTGGAGGCACGCCGACGATCCCGCCGCCGTGGGGCCCGAGGAGCCACTTGTGCGTGCTCGATACGATGAGATCGGCGCCGGCGAGGGCCCCCGAATCGCGATCGAGGGGGATCCGCCCCAAGCCTTGTGTGACATCGACGACAAGCAGCGCCGGGGAATGGCGGTGAACGATCTCGGCGACCGCCGGCACGGCGGCGTGGAAGCCGTTGTAGAAGCTCACCAGCGGTAGGGAGACGAGCCGGGTCCGGGGCGAGAGGAGCGCGACGAGGTCGTCGTTCACGAGGCTTCCCCCGCGCGAGCGCCACACCTTCACGGTGGCCGGGCACCGATCTTGCAGAAACGGCGTGACGCTTGCGGGGAAATCGAGATCGGTGACGACGACCTCATCCCCGTCGCGGAGCCCGAGGGCGAGGCTGGCGAGATTGAACGCCTCGGAAGAGCAGGAGCAGATGGCGACGTCGTCGGTGTCGAGGCCGATCAGCTCGGCGGCGAGCCGGCGGGCTTCCGTATGGACCGCGGCGTGCCGCAGCCGGCCATCCATCCCCAGCTGCTTATCGCGGAAATACTGGCTGAGCCCCTCACCGACCGCCGGCGGCGGGATCCCTTCGGCGGCGGTGTTGAGATACACGATTCCCGCGAGGGGAGGAAAGTCGCGGGCCCGCGTGGCGGCATCGAGCATGGG
>JBBAVV010000077.1:0-18994 GCA_040397545.1 Pirellulales bacterium | reverse complement strand
CGATGAACCTCTCCCGTCCCTTCATCCTCCGGCCGGTGGCCACGAGCCTCCTCATGGTGGCCCTCGTCCTCGTCGGAGTTGTCGCCTACCGCCAGCTTCCGGTCTCGGCGCTGCCGCAGGTCGACTATCCCACGATCCAGGTGCTCACCTTCTATCCCGGGGCGAGCCCAGAGGTGATGGCCTCGAGCGTCACCGCGCCGCTGGAGCGGCAGTTCGGCCAGGTGCCGGGGCTGACGCAGATGACGTCGAGCAGCTCCGAGGGATGCTCTTGTGTCGTTCTCCGGTTCGATCTCGAGCTCGACATCGACATCGCCACGCAGCAGGTCCAGGCAGCGATCAACTCGGCGGCCGCCGTCCTCCCCCGCGATCTCCCCAACCCGCCGGTCTACACGAAGACCAATCCCGCCGACGCCCCTATCCTCACCCTCGCTCTGACCAGCGACACGCTCCCGCTGACGAAGGTCCAGGATCTCGCCGACACGAGGCTCGCGCAGAAGATCTCGCAGCTTTCAGGCGTGGGCATGGTGAGCATCTCCGGGGGACAGAAGCCGGCGATCCGCATCGAGGTCAACCCCACGGCCCTCTCCAGCCTGGGCATGAATCTCGAGGATCTGCGGGCAGCGCTCGTCCAGGCGAGCGTCAACCAGGCGAAGGGGAGCTTCGACGGCCGGAGGCAGGCGTTCACGATCGCCGCCAACGATCAGCTCCTCACGAGCGACCAGTTCCGCGGGCTGATCATCGGCTACCGCAACGGCTCGGCCATCCGGCTCGTCGACGTCGCCGAGGTGGTCGACGGCGCGGAGAACGTCCGTCAGGCGGCGTGGATGAACGACACCCCGGCGGTGATCGTCAACATCCAGCGGCAGCCGGGGGCGAACATCATCGAGGTCGTCGACTCGGTGAAGGCCCTCCTCCCCCAGCTCGAGGCCTCACTCCCGGCCGCCGTGCAGGTTCACGTCCTCACCGACCGGACGCTCACGATCCGGGCGAGCATCGAGGGGGTGCAGCACGAGCTCCTCCTCACGATCGCGCTGGTGGTGTTCATCATCTTTCTCTTCCTCCGCAACGTCACCGCCACGGTCATCCCCAGCGTCGCGGTCCCCCTGTCGCTCGTCGGTACGTTT
This sequence comes from Pirellulales bacterium, assembly GCA_040397545.1. Taxonomy (GTDB): domain Bacteria; phylum Planctomycetota; class Planctomycetia; order Pirellulales; family UBA1268; genus QWOP01. The sequence continues at coordinate 17,870 of JBBAVV010000077.1, read as the reverse complement.
GCCGTGATGTTGGTCCTCGGGTACAGCCTCAACAATTTGACGCTCATGGCGCTGACGATCTCCACGGGATTTGTCGTCGACGACGCGATCGTGATGATCGAGAACATCGTCCGCTATGTCGAGGAGGGGGAAAAGCCCCTCGAGGCAGCGCTGAAGGGATCGGCCGAGATCGGGTTCACGATCGTCAGCCTTTCGGTATCGCTGATCGCCGTGCTCATCCCGCTCCTTTTCATGGGGGATATCGTCGGGAGGCTGTTTCGAGAGTTTGCGGTCACGCTGTCGGTGACGATCCTCGTTTCGGCGGCGGTGTCGCTGACGCTGACGCCGATGATGTGCGCCGTCCTCCTCACGGCGCGGCCGGCGGGAGCCGGGCAGAGTGAGGGGGGGCACGGCGCCGGGGAGCCCGGGCTGTTCACGAGGCTCTACGCCGCGACGCTCCGCTTCGTCCTCGCCCACCAGCCGGCGACGATGGCGACGTTCGTGGCGACACTCCTGGCCACCTGGTATCTGGCGCAGATCGTCCCGAAGGGGTTTTTCCCCGTTCAGGACACCGGCGTCATTCTCGGCATCTCTGAAGCGCCACAGAGCATCTCCTTCGAGGCCATGCGCGATCGGCAGCTGGAGCTCAATCGGGTGATCCTCACCGACCCGGCGGTGGAAAGCCTGTCGAGCTTCATCGGCATCGACGGCACGAACGTCACGCTCAACAGCGGCCGGATCCAGATCAATCTCAAGCCCCTCGCCGAGCGGGGGACGAGTGCGGTTGAGGTCATTCGCCGGCTCCAGCCTGCCCTGGCGGCGATCGAGGGGATCGGGCTGTACATGCAGCCGGTGCAGGATCTCTCCGTGGAGACCCGCGTCAGCCGGACGCAGTATCAGGTGAGCCTGGAGTCGCCCGACGCCGCGGAGCTGGCCGCCTGGGCCCCCCGGTTCGTCGCCCGGCTCCAGGAGCTCCCCGAGCTCGCCGACGTCGCCAGCGACCAGCAGACCGACGGCCGGCAGGCCCGGCTCGTCATCGATCGCGACAGCGCTTCACGGCTGGGGATCACCCCCCAGATGATTGACGACGCCCTCTACGACGCCTTCGGCCAGCGGCAGATCTCGATGCTGTTCACGCAGCTCAACCAATACCGCGTCATCCTCGAGGTGGCGCCGGCCTTCCGGGACACGCCGCAGGACATGGCGCAGATGTACGTCCGCGCCGGGGTGCCGGGAAGGCCGGGGGAGACGCGCGTGCCGCTGGGGGCGGTGACCCGGCTCGAAGAGACGAGCACGCCGCTGGCGGTGAATCACCAGGGGCAGTTCCCGGTGGTGACGGTGTCGTTCAACCTCGCGCCGGGCGTGTCGCTCGGCGAGGCCGTCGACACGATCGAGTCGGCCCGCCACGGGCTGGAGATGCCCGCCGGCATTCAGACCGCCTTCCAGGGGACGGCCGCCGCCTTCCAGGCATCGCTGGCCAACCAGGGCTGGCTGATCCTCGCCGCCATCGTCACCGTCTACATCGTCCTCGGGGTTCTCTACGAGAGCATTGTCCATCCGATCACGATCCTCTCCACGCTCCCCAGCGCCGGGGTGGGGGCGCTTGTTGCCCTGCTCGTCTGTCGGACCGACTTGAGCGTCATCGCGCTGATCGGGGTGATTCTTTTGATCGGGATCGTCAAGAAGAACGCGATCATGATGATCGACTTCGCCATGGAGGCGGAGCGACGCGGGATCGCCGGGCGCCGGGTGACGCCGCGCGAAGCGATCGAACAGGCCTGCTTGCTACGGTTCCGGCCGATCATGATGACGACGATGGCCGCGCTCCTCGGGGCGGTGCCGCTGGCGCTGGGCACTGGCGTCGGCTCGGAGCTGCGGCGTCCCTTGGGGATCACGATCATTGGCGGACTCCTCGTCAGCCAGCTCCTCACGCTCTACACGACGCCGGTGATCTATCTGTGGTTCGACGCCGTGGGGCGGTGGGTCCGCGGGGGGAGCGGCGGCGGGCCGGTCGAAGCGGGTAAGGTTCCAGAGGAGGCCGCGCGATGAACGTCTCGACCTGGTTCATCCGCCGTCCGATCGGGACCTCGCTTTTGGCGGTGGCGATCACGCTCGTGGGAGCGATCTGCTATTTCCTCCTCCCGGTGTCGCCGCTGCCGCAGGTGGAGTATCCGACGATCAACGTCAGCGCGGGGCTCCCGGGGGCGAGCTCCGAGACGATGGCCTCGGCGGTGGCGACGCCGCTGGAGCGTCAATTCGGGCTCATCGCCGGCGTCACGGAGATGACGTCGCAGAGCACCCTCGGGCAGACGTCGATCACGCTCCAGTTCGACCTCGACCGGAACATCGACGCTGCCACGCGCGACGTCCAGGCGGCGATCAACGCCGCCCGCGGCCGCCTCCCCACGAACCTCCCCCGCAATCCCGACCTGCGGAAGGTCAACCCCGCCGACGCCCCGATTCTCATCCTGGCGATGACGTCCGATCTCCACGACAAGCCCCGGCTCCAGGACGTTGCCAGCACGCTCCTCCAGCAGAAGCTCTCACAGGTCCAGGGCGTCGGTCAGGTGGTCGTCAGCGGCGGCTCCCCGCCGGCCGTCCGCGTCGCCGTCAACCCGACGGTTCTCGAGCGCTATGACCTCGGCCTCGACGACGTCCGCACCTGCCTCCAGCAGGCCAACACCAACCGCCCCAAGGGCTCCGTCGATGACGGTGTGACGACCTGGTCGATCGCCACCACCGACCAGCTGTTCACCGCGGCGGAATACCGGCAATTGATTGTCGCCTGGCGGCGCGGCGCCGCGATCCGCCTGGGGGACGTGGCCACGGTCGTCGACTCCGTCGAGGATGTCCGCGTCGCCGGGGTCTATAACGCTCAGCCGACGATCATGCTCATCGTCTACCGGCAGCCCAACGCCAACATCATCCGCACCGTCGACAACGTGCTGGCGATCCTCCCGCAGCTGCGTGCCCAGATCCCGGCGGAGATGCGCCTCGATCTCGCCATGGACCGGACGGCGACGATCCGGGCGAGCATCGTCGACGTCCAGCACACGCTCCTCCTCTCGGTCGGGCTCGTCGTCGGCGTGGTGTTTCTGTTTCTGCGCGATTGGCGGGCGACGCTCATTCCCAGTGTCGTCGTGCCGGTGTCGCTGGTGAGCACGTTCTCGGCGATGTACGCCCTCGGCTACAGCCTCGACAACCTCTCGCTCATGGCCCTCACGATCGCGACGGGATTCGTCGTCGACGACGCGATCGTCGTCCTCGAGAACATCGCCCGCCACCGTGAGGAGGGGATGAGCCCGATGGCGGCGGCATTTCTGGGGGCCCGCGAGATCGGCTTTACGGTGCTCTCGATCAGCATCTCGCTCGTGGCCGTCTTCATCCCCATCCTTCTCATGGGCGGGATCGTGGGGCGGTTGTTCCGCGAGTTCGCCGTCACGCTCTCGGTGGCGATCCTCGTGTCGATGGTCGTGTCGCTTACCCTCACGCCGATGATGTGCGCCTGGCTGCTCAAGCCCTCGGGGCATACACGGCAGGGGCTCGTCAGCCGGCTCATGGAGCGTCTCCTCGACGGCGTCACCTGGGGCTACGGTCGGCTCCTCGGCGTCGTCATGCGCCATCCGCGGATCACGATGGCAGTCAACGTGGCGACGATTGCGCTGACGGTGTGGATGTATGTCATCGTGCCGAAGGGGTTTTTTCCGCAGCAGGACACCGGCCGGATCACCGGCACCCTCGACGCCGATCAGGACACCTCCTTTCAGACGATGAGCGGGCTGCTGACGAAGTTCTCGCTCGCCGTCAAGGAGGATCCGGCGGTGGCCGGGATCACCGGATCGACCGGCGGGGCCGCGGGGGGGAGCCCGAACGCGGCGCGGATGTTCATCAGCCTCGTGCCGAAGGAGGAGCGCGACGGGATGGCGGCCGACCAGGTCATCGGTCGGCTGCGGGGGAAGCTCTCGCAGCTGACCGGCGCGACGATGATCATGCAGCCGGTGCAGGATCTGCGGATCGGCGGCCGCCCGAGCAGCTCGCAGTATCAGTTCACGCTCCGCGGCGACAATCTCACCGATCTGAATGAATGGGGCCCGAAGCTCGTGCGGGCGATGCGCGCGATGCCGGAGCTGGCCGACATCCGCTCCGATCAGCAAAACCGCGGGCTCCAGGCGGGGCTGACGATCGACCGCGACGCCGCAGCCCGATTCGGCATCTCACCCCGGCAGATCGACGACGCCCTCTACGACGCCTTCGGGCAGCGGCAGGTGTCGGTGATGTACCGGCCGCTCGGCCAGTACCGGGTCGTGATGGGGCTGGAATCGGGATACCTTCAGGGGCCCGACGGCCTCTCGAGCCTCCATGTCACCGGCTCGAACGGCCTGCAGGTGCCGCTGGAATCGCTGGCGTCGCTGACCACCGGCAACGCGCCGCTGATGGTCAATCACACCGCGCAGTTTCCTTCGGCGACGGTGTCGTTCAATCTGGCCCCGGGGGTGTCGCTCGGGGAGGCGGTCGAGGCGGTCGAGGCAAAGACGGCGGAGCTCGGCATGCCCGCCACGGTCCGCGGCAGTTTCTCAGGGACGGCGCAGGTGTTCCGCGAGGCGCTCGCCAACCAGCCGCTCCTGATCCTCGCGGCGGTCGTCACCGTTTACCTCGTCCTCGGCATGCTCTACGAAAGCATCATCCATCCCCTCACGATCATCTCGACGCTCCCCAGCGCCGGTCTGGGTGCGCTTTTGGCGCTTCAATGGACCGGGAGCCAGCTCGACGTGATGGCGATGATCGGCATCATTCTCCTCATCGGGATCGTCAAGAAAAACGCGATCATGATGATCGACTTCGCCCTCGAGGCGGAGCGCACCAGGGGCCTTTCGCCGCGCGACGCGATCGTCGAGGCCTGCATCCTTCGGTTTCGGCCGATCACGATGACGACGCTCGCGGCGCTTCTCGGCGGATTGCCGCTGGCGCTGGGAACGGGCCCCGGCGCCGAGCTCCGCTGGCCGCTGGGGATCGCGATCGTCGGCGGGCTGATCGTCAGCCAGATGCTGACGCTGTTCACCACCCCGGTCGTCTATCTCTACCTCGACAGCCTCGTCCACTGGCTCTCGCGGCGGCGGGCCCCGGCGGCAGCCCCACCACCGGCCGTCGTGCCCACCGCCTGACGCCGGGAGGCGAGGCCGACGCGGGATTATTGGACGACGTTGAGATTCGTCTTCGGCTTCGTTGGATCGAACAAAACCGCGGCGGCCAGCAGCGCCGGGCTGACCAACGCTTTCTGCTGCGGAAAGGAGCCCCAACTGGCCCCCACCGGGATCGCCGTGGCGCTGACGGGGAGGGTGTAGGTGCGGACGTCGGTGATCGAGCCGTCGGTACGGTTGTTGAGATAGACCCTCCGGGCGACGGGATCGTAGAGGCCCACCGTGTCCTTCTTGTCGCCGTTCCAGTCGCCGGCGAACGGAATCCAGCTCGAGGGGAGCGCCGGCGTCTTGAACGTGACCAGCGCCGTGATCGAGCCGTCGATCCGGTTGTTCAGATAGAAGGTGTTGCCGAGCGGATCATAGAGGCCTGCCGTGTCCTTGCCGTCGCCGTCCCAGTCGCCGGCCAGCGGGCGCCAGGTGGCGGGGAGCGCCGGCGTGACGAAGTTCGGTGCTGCCCGGGTGCCGTCGAGCGTGTAGAAGCGGAAGGTGTGGCCGATGGGGTCGTAGAGGCCGAGCTCGTCCCCCCCCTTGCCGTCCCAGTTGCCGGCCAGCGGCTTCCACCACGACTTCGCCCCGCTGATCGGCACGATCGAATCGGCGACGCCGTCGTTGTCGACGTCGAGGCGGAACGACCCTGCAGCGCCGTCGTAGACACCGGTCGACGCCACACCGTCACCGTCGAAATCGCCCGCCAGCGGCAGCGAGGCGGCGCTCACCGCCACCCGCGGGGTGATCCCCGGCTTGACCTGGGTGACGGCCGTCGACGTGCCGTCGGCGTGGTGATTCAGCGTCCAGGTCCGGGTGACCGGGTCGTAGAAGCCGGCGGTGGCGTAGAAAGTCGGGTATTTCTCGACGAGCTTGCCGGGGGTGAGTGTCCGGCCGGCGAGGGCCGGGGATGTGGCGGTGTATTTCAGGGCCCGGAAGGTGAGGTTCGTGAACACCCCCGGCGTGCCGCTGACGTTGAGCGGCGCGGCGGAGGCCCCCTGCGTGAGCGTGCCGCCGGCGATGTCGGGGTCGACGTAGCGCCAGACGGTCTTGCCGGACGGCGTGACCTCGAAGATGTTCCCCTTCGCCCCCTCGCAGATCAGCGTGTTGCCGTTGGGCTGCCGCTGCGCGCCGGAGATGATCGACGAGAAGAAGCCTGCCGTCGGACTGCCGTAGTTCCACACCACTGAGGCCTGGCCGTAGTTCGTGGGTTTCAGCTCCATCACCGACGACCAGCTGCTGCCATTGGCGCGTCCCCAGCCATTGTTGAAGAGGAGGAGATTGCCGGCGCCGGGGAGGCCATCGGCGATCCACTGGATGTTGTGCTGCCACTGGAGCGTTCGGTTGATGCCGGTGGCATTCCAGGTCTGCGGGTTGCCGTAGCGCCAGAGGAGATCCCCCCCTTTGCCATATCGGCCGCCGGTCTTGCCGGCGGCCTGGGCCGTGGTGGTGCTGTGATCGATCATCCACACCTCGCTGAACTCCCGGCTCGAGACGAGGATCTGGTCGGTCTTGGCGTTGTAGGCGATGGCGTTGAAGTGGACCCAGTCGGCGATGTGGGTATCGGCACCGGTGCCGGTGGGGACGAAGTTGAGGTTGATCCGCTGCGGATTCTTGACGATGTCCTGAGGCTTGACGTAGTTCGTCTTCCCGGCGTCGTACGATTGAACGAGGTGGTCGGTGAGGTGCCATTCCCACACGATCGTTCCCCCTGAGCCCTTCTCCAGGTCGGGCTTGATCTCGAGAATCGCCTCCCCCCACAGTTCGTTGTTGGTCGCCGGATTGAGCTTGGCGGGATCGCGTCCCAGCGCGATCGCTTCGGCCCTCGAGAATCGTTCCCAGGCGATCGCCAAGATGTTGCCATTGGGGAGGCGGATCGAATCGTGGTGGAGTTGATACTTGGAATTCGCGAGCGTGTAGCTCCAGACCGGCGTGTTGTTCCAGTCGATGATCTCGATCTTCCCGGTCGATCCGTTGCTGCCGAAGGCCCGCTGCGGCGGCGCGAGGATCGTGTTGCGGAGGATCGATCCGTTATCCTGGAGATAGACCGACGTCGCCCCCCCGGTGCCGGTCCAGGTGTGGACCTGTTGGCCGTTGTTGTCGATGAGGTGGGTGGTGGCATTGAGCGTCGCGTTGAAGAGCGTGTAGCCCTCCTGAGCCCCCGGGGCATTGACGAACAGGCCCACCGTCTGTGCCAGCGCCAGGCGCGTCTCGAGCGTTTCGATGCCGGCGAGCGTCCTCCGCGCCCGGCGGCGTGACGGCTTCGAGCGGACATGTCGGGGGGCGCGGGGCGTGGCCATGATCGACCTCTGGCTTACGGGGAGAAGGATGGAGCGGCCGCCTGCCGACTGCTCTGGCTAGGAAAGCAGGGTAATCCGGGGGTTCTAGGCAATCCACCTTTCGGTTTCCCAGTTGTATCGCGCGAGCGTGGCCGGAGCGGGAAAACGGCCGACACCGACCGCGAACGCCGGAGGCCTCCACCCGCAGGGGGGTGTCAGGCGAGGATTTCACGGACGACCCGGCCGGCGACGTCGGTGAGGCGGTGGTCGCGGCCGGCGTGGCGGAAGGTGAGCCGCTGGTGGTCGAGGCCCAAAAGCGCGAGGATCGTGGCGTGGAAGTCGGGCATCGTCACCTTCCCTTCCGCCACGTAATAGCCGAAGTCGTCGGTCAGACCGTGGGCCATCCCCCCCTTCACGCCGCCACCGGCCATCCAGACACTGAAGGCGTGGGGGTGATGGTCGCGACCGTCGGGCCCTTGAGCGGCTGGCGTCCGGCCGAACTCGGTCCCGAAGATCACGAGCGTGTCGTCCAAGAGCCCGCGGGCCTTGAGGTCGGCAAGGAGGGCAGCGATCGGCTGGTCGACCTTCCTCGCGTTGGTGGTGTGGTTGTTGCGGAGATCACCGTGGGCGTCCCAGTAGTTGCGCGGGTAGCTGAAGTTGACCTGCACGAACCGCACCCCCGCCTCGAGGCAGCGCCGGGCCAGGAGGCATTGCCGGGCGTATTCGTCGGTGGGATCGACGCCGACGCCGTAGCGGGCGAGCGTCCCGGCCGTCTCCCGCTCGATCTCGAACACCCCCGGTGCCTCCGCCTGCATCCGCCAGGCCATCTCAAACGACTCGATCCGGGCCTCGAGTCGCGGATCAGCCCCTGAGCGGGCGGCATGGCGACGGTTGCGGGCGGAGAGGAGATCGAGCTTGAGCCGCTCGAGGGCCGGATCCTCCGCCGACACGAGATTCGAGAGCCTTGTCGACTTGAAGTCGGTACTGCCGTCGCCGATCCGCGTTCCCTGGAAGCTCGCCGGGAGGAACGCCGCGCCGTAGTTCTGCGTGCCGCCGTGGTAGAGCGAGGGGGAGAGGCTGATGAACCCGGGAAGGTTGTCGTTCTCTGATCCCAGGCCGTAGAGCGTCCAGGCGCCGAGGCTCGGCCGGGCGAAGACGCCGGAGCCGGTGTTCATGGCGAGCAGGGCGGGGCCGTGCGACACCTGATCGCCGCCGTGCATCGAGCGGATCAGGCACAGATCGTCGGCATGGCTGCCGATCATCGGGAAAAGATCACTGATCTCGAGCCCCGACTGGCCGTAGCGGCGAAACTCCCACGGCGAGGCGAGGAGATTGCCGGTGGGGGCAAACTCGAACTTCGGCTTCGGCAGCGGCAGCGGCTGGCCGTTGAGCGCCGCGAGCATTGGCTTGGCGTCGAACGAATCGACGTGCGAGATCCCGCCATGCATGAAGAGGAACACGACGCGCTTCGCCCGCGCCGGGAAGTGGGGGGGCTTGGCCGTAAGCGCCGAGCCGGTCGCCCCCGCGGCACGGGCCTCCCCGGGCATCGGCTCGCCGGCGAGGAGGCCGAGGAGCGCCGTGTGACCGAAGCCGCAGGCGCTTTGCTGGAGCCATTCCCGGCGCGAGAGGGGAACCATGGGGCGACTCCGTTCAGTCGAGGTAGGCGAACTCGTTCGAACACAGGAGGGCCTGGCACCAGCTCTGCCAGGCCTCCTCGCGGCGCGAGTCGGCGGGGCGGGCCTGTCCGGCGGTCGATTCGGTCCAGGCAGCGACGTAGTCAAGCGCTTCGGCAATCTCCTCCGGGCGCGCCCGGCGGCCGAGGGCCCGGGCATGGGCCCGGTCGATCCGGCCGGCATCGTCGAGGCCGGCGTCGGCCAGGAGCGAGCGGGCGAAGACGAGCGCCTGGCCCCGAACGAACGGACTGTTGACGAGGAACAGCGCCTGCGCGGGGACGGTCGTTTCGTTGCGGAGGGCCGTGACGCCGTTGGGATCGGCGGCGTCAAACAGCGCGAGGACGTCGGGGAGCATGTTCCGCACCGCCGGAAGATAGAGGCTCCGCTTCGTAAAGTTCGTGTAGACCGGGTCGTCGACGGCGAGCCGGTTCGGCTTGATCATGGCGCCGATGTCCTCGGCTTTTTCCAGAAGTACCTTGGCGCTCTCGTCGCTCCCCGGCACCCGGTCGAGGGCGCCGCTGGCCGCGAGGATCGCGTCGCGGAGCTGCTCGGCGGAGAGCCGGCGCCGCGGCGCGGCGGCGACCGTGCAGCCGTCGGGATCGGCCGCGCCCAGCGCCGCAGGCGCCGCGGCCCGGCGGGAGGCGGCGGAATGGAGGATGAGGCGGTGGAGGGCCTTGACGCTCCACCCCGACTCGATGAACCGGCAGGCGAGCCAATCGAGGAGCTCGGGGTGCGAAGGGGTCGCGCCGCGGGTGCCAAAATTGTCGCTCGTGGCCACGAGACCGCGGCCAAAATGCTGCTGCCAGATCCGGTTGACCATGACCCGCGCCGTGAGCGGGTTTTTTTCACTGGCGATCCAGCGGGCCAGTTCCAGCCGGCCACTCCCGCCAGAGGTGACAAGCGTTAAGGGATGTTCTCCATCCGCCCCGCCCGCCGCACCGACGGCGGGCGCCATAAAAAGGCCGGGGATGTTGCGGGGGGCGATTGCCCCGAGCTGAAACCGATTGCCGCGGAGGTGGACCCGGAGGTTGCGGGGGAGGGTTTCTTTCGGGGCCATGACCAGGATCGGGTCCTTCCCGTCGCCGACCGGCAGCGGATATTCCCACCACATCGAGGCGTTGCGGGCCTCGTTCTGGAACGGCTCGGTGCTGCGGAAGATCCCGGCCAGGGCGTAGTAGTCGGCCGTGCGAATCGCGTCAAACTTGTGGTCATGGCAGCGGGCACAGGCGAGCGTCAGGCCGAGGAAGGCCCGGCCGGTGACGTCGATCTGGTCGTCGACGATGTCGAGCCGCGACTGCTCCTTGTCGGTCTCGGCCAGCGCCTTGGGGCCGATCATGAGAAAGCCTGTGGCAATCGTCCGGGCGGCATCGGTGGCGGCGTCGCCGGAGCGGGGGAGGAGATCGCCGGCGAGCTGGTCGACGAGGAAGCGGTCGTAGGGGAGATCGCGGTTGCACGCGTCGACGACCCAATTCCGGTAGCGCCAGGCCTGCGTCATCACGGCATTGGCATCATTGGCGGTGGTCTCGGCGAAGCGGACGACGTCGAGCCAGTGGCGGGCTTGCTGCTCGCCGTAGTGGCGAGAGGCGAGGAGCCGGTCGACGACTCCGCTCCAGGCATCCGGACCGGTGTCGGCGAGGAAGGCCGCCGTTTCCTCCGGCGACGGCGGGAGACCCGTCAGGTCGTAGGTCACCCGCCGCAGAAGCGTGGCCCGATCCGCCTCGGGCACCGGAGGCACTCCCAGGGCCTCGATCTGCGGCTCGAGGAAGCGATCGATGGCCGTCGGGGCGGCGGCGCGGGACATCGGCGGCGGTGGATCGACAAGCGGTTGGTAGGCCCAGTGGGCCCGTTCGGCGGGGGTGTAGATGGCGGTCGGCGCCCGGTGGGGGCCACCGAGATCAAGGGCGTACTTGTCGCCGAGCCAGGCTTCGAGGCCCTCGCGCTGCCGATCGTCGAGGGCGGAAGAAAACACGAGCGCCTCGCCGACATCACCTCGGATCGAGCCCGACCACGACACCGCCTTCCCGAGGAAGGCGCCGATGTCGGTGCGGTGGCGGATGGCGGGGATCGTGTCGCGCCCCTCGACGACGGCGACCGGAAAACCATTGATGAAGACGCGCGTGGTCGAGCGCATCGGCCCGGGCTCCTTCACGGCCACCAGCAGTGTCGGCCGGCCATAGCAGGCGAGGAACGACCCGGCACCGAGGGAGGCGTCGTGGTTCCATCCGCCGGCGATGTGGAGGGCGTGGTTCTCGGCCCGGTTGATCTGGAGGATCGTGGCCAGCGGGAGCCCCGGATCGGCGCCGGGGTTGGCCGGATCGCCGATGCCGAGGATTCCGTCGTGCGGGTTACCGACGTCATGGAGCGCGAGGTTGACGACCGCGACGAGGGTGTGGGGGGCGTCTCCTCTGATCGGCACCGGCAGGCTCGGCGAGGACGCGTAGCCGGTGTCGTTGGTGAACCGGACAGCCGGGCGGCGCGCGAGCGTGCTTTCGCGCACGAAACTCCCGGGAAGCCCCTGGCCGTCGGCGCGGATCCCCTTGGTGGCACTTGCATCGCGGCCGTGGCCGCTGGAATCGGGCCAGACCGGCACCCCCGCGCCATCATCGTGCGTGAGGCCATCGGCCCGCAGCCAAAGCTGGAGGGCGTGTGACAGCGCCGGGCTGTCGGGGGCGATCGGCTCGATGGTGGCCTGGCGTGGCGGCTGCGGCGCGGCCGGGGTGTCGGGGCTCGCGGGGCTGTCTGGCCATGGAGCGCCAGCGGCTACCCAGGCTCTCAAGGCGTCGATCTGCATCTGTGGGAGCCGACCGTCGGGGGGCATCTCGAGGCCGTCGGTGTGGCTCACCGCCCGGATGAGGAGGCTTTCAAGGGGGGGCTCCCCCGGATCGATCGCCGCGCCAGAGTCGCCCCCGCGGACCAAGCCCGCGCGCGAGTCGAGCCGCAATCCCCCCTTTGCTTCGTCGCCTGCATGGCAGGCATGGCAGCGCTCGACGAGAAGCGGGCGGATGACAGACTCGAAGTGATCGTCGGCAGAGTCGGCGGCGCGCGCCGGCGCAGCGCTGGTGGCAAGCAAAAACGCGACGATCGACAGCAGGCGACGCATGGATTCCCCTCTGGCCACCGGAGCAGCGGGGCCGACCAAGACCAAGTCTCCCTCCCGCGGCCCGGGGGGTCAATTTGGACGGCGTCGAGGGGAGAAAGCAGTGCCGTTTCCCGCCGCCGCTTCAGGCAGGGCCGGCGCCGTCGGCCGGCTGGGGTGTGGATCTCTCGGGCGGGCGCCCGAAGTCATCGGGCCCAACCCAGAGGCCGAGATCGTCGTTGCCGTCCGTGCCGAAGTCGGCATAGGTCTTCGTTGACGGGCCACCGTCATCCTCGCCGTCCTGTCCGACCCACCACACAACGATCCCCTGGTCCATCTTCCTCAACCGCAGCGGCTGGCTTGTGGTGAAGGGATCGCGGGGAGGGAATGGTAATTCCTCGGGCACGAGGTCATCGAGGGCATCGGGGAGGTGACCGGTCTTCAACCGGTGGCGGGTGGCGGCGACAGCCACGCGCGTGGCGCCGATCGTGGCGTCGACTTTCGCGTGGTGACCGAGAACGGGCCCCCAGGCGCACCACAGCGCCTGGTTCAAGATGCCCTGATCGATCCGGTCATCGACGGGGAGCAGGGAACGCACGACGTCCTCCCAACGCGACGTGCCGGAATCCACGTCGGCCGCCACCCGTTCAACACGCCGCAGCTGCGAGCGGAATCGCTCCAGATCGGATCGGATCAGGAACGCCCTGTAGAGCATGCCGAGAAACGCCGCCGCGGGAGCGTCGTCGCGCGGGATGTTCGCGTAGCCGCCGTCGATCTCGCCGAGCGTTCTCCGGTGCGTGGCGACGCTGCCGAAGACGGCGAGCCCCCAGGCCTCCTCTTGGAGAATCGGCCGGAGCAGCGGCGGCAACGGGGCGAACGCCTCTGCCAGTCGCGCGTCGTCGAGGAGCGGCAGGTCGGCCGGCTGCAGTTCGGAGCACACACTGGCCAGTGTGTTGCAGGCGCGCTCGACGAGGTTGGCGGCCATGATGCGCCCAACCACCCGCTCCATCTCCATGGCGTGGCCGGCGAGCCTCCGCATCCGGAGCACGTCCGCGATGGCGTCCTCCGGTCGCCCCTCCCGGGCCGCCCGCAGCGCGGCGAAAGCGAGGAGGCGGGAATGGTGACGCAACATCTTGCCCTCCGCGGGGAGGGACAAGGAAGACGACCCAGCCCAGTCGCCGTCGAAGCGACAGATGTCGCGGTCGGTGGCATGGCGGATGAGGTCGAGGGCGCCCGCATGTCGGGCGAGGAGCTCCCCCGCCTGCCGGGAGCCGACGTCGGTGTCATCGTCCCAGCCGTCGTGACGGTAGTCGGGATCGTCCTCGAGCAGCGACTCGGCCTGCCGGTAGAGCGCGGCCGCGTTCACCGTCGCGGGCACGGGGGGAAGCTGGTTCGATTCCATGATCGCCGCCCCCTCGGCGTACCAGGCGACCGCCTCGAGGGCCGATTGCCGCTCGAGGTGGGCGATCGTCGCGGCGGTGCCGATGGCGGCCGAGGCGGCGAGGGCGGCCAAAGGGACGACCGGCCAGCGACGTGCGGCGCCGGCCCCGGCCAATCCGGCCGGACGCCGCCCCGACGCGACGATCCAGATGCCACCGGCGATCGCAGACAGCGTTGTCGCCGCGACCGGCAGCAATCGGTTGTCCGCGATCCGAAAAGGGCCGAACGCCAGCCACGCGGTGATCGCCAGCAGTGGCAGGAGGACCACGAGCGGCACGACCACTCCCGCGAGCAGTAGCCCCGTCCCGAAACGCCGGGAGCGAGCCGCTGCCGCGGTGAACGTCGCCGTCCAGAGGAGGCAGGAGGCGAGCAGCAGGAGCAAAAACAGCGTGAGTTTCATGTTAGAGATCCCTCTGGAGCCAGTCATCCAAACGTCGCGGGAGGAGGGTCTCCCGTTTCGGTGAGCGGGGGCGGGGCAAGGTCTGCGCCGTCGCTTCGGACGGTGCGGTGGGTGACGGCAGCGCGACGAGACTGTCTGCAATCAAGCGGACGTTCTCTCCGATGGGAGCCCCCCGCGAAGCGGAGGGCGGGCCGGCCGATCCGACAAAGGGGACCACGAGGAGTCCGAGCACGATCGCCGCGAGGCCGGCGACACCTTCGGCCCAGGGCTCCTTTCGCTCCGTGGGGATCGCCATGAAGACGTCCGTGGAGGGGGATTCCCCGAGCGCGTCGACGACGCTCCCCAGCACGCGCCGACGGAGCGCTTGAGGGGCCGCCGGCACATCGCGCGCCAGCCGGCCGGCAAACGTTGCCAACTCGTCGGGGAGCGGTGGGGCACCGTCATCGGCTGGCCAGGGAGCGGTCACGGAAGCACCTCGGAGGGGGTGAACGTCGAGCGGAGTTTTTCCAGGGCGTAGCGCCAGCGGCTGGCCGCGGTATTGATGCTCACGCCGAGCGTGGCGGCGATCTCGGCGAAGGAGAGGCCGGCTTCGGTCCGCAGCATCACCACCTCGCGCTGCTCTTCGGGCAGCCGGGCCACGGCCGCGGCGAGCCGCTCGTCGGGGTCCTCGGCCGGGAGCCCGAACGGACCGTGCGGGCCGCTGGTCTCCTCCACGCGGCGCCGCAGATGTTCGAGGGTCGCCCGCCGCGCCGCGGCCTGCTTGCGGCGCCGGGCGACGGTGTGGCGCAGGGCGGCGAAAAGGTAGGCGTCGAGATCGATCACCCCCGCGAGCCCTTGGCGGCTGCGGGCCAGGGCCACGAAGAGATCATGGACCGAGTCCTCGGCCTCCGGGACGCTCCCCGTGAGGAGACGCGCCGTGGCGAAGAGACGGCCGCCGAGACGGTCCCAGAGCCGGGCATAGGCCGCCGGATCCCCCGCCACCAGTCCTGCCAGTGTCTCGTCCATGGCGCCACCCCCACAGAAACGCGATCCCCCCTTCAGGGAGTCGCGCCGGAGGTCGTTTTGTCTACCGACTCAACCGACTTTCCCACAATCCCCGCGTCGACGGCGGTGACGACGACGTAGGAATTGCGCCCGTCGGCCACTGTCACGCTCTCACGCACGGCCTTCCCCACCGGGATCCCCTGTCGATCGACCGCCTGGAGGGCGAGCGTGTGTTGCCCCGCCGGCAATTCCATTCGCACCACCTGGATCGAATCGGGGAGCAGCCCCCAGCAGCGTGTGTCGGCATTTTCCGCCGCTTCCCAGGCGACGCCAGCGACATCGAAGGCGAGTGCCGCCGGCCCGAAACGCTCGACGCCGAGCCCCTCCTTGACGCCGAACACCGTTCCCTTTTTGAGCGCCCGCCGCGCCACCGCGCGGGCCACGGTCTGGTCGTGGACCGCCGCCTCTTGGTCGACGGCCATCCGTGAGATGTCGGTGATGGTCGTTGTCCGTGCCTGCCAGGCTACGCCCCCGTCCGCGCTCGTCCGCCCCACCGCCACGGCGCTGACAAGCCCCGGCGCCGCCACGACGCGCGGCACCTTGATCGGGGCGACGGTTGGCGGGAGCGACTGCGCGAGGACACCCGAAAGAATCTGGTCAGCCACGAGAAGCGCCGCGCTCGACGGGATCTCCGCGACGACGACCTTGCAGGGGCCGTGGCCGACGAGCGCGAAGATATGCACAACCCCATGGCCGCGCGGCGAGTGAACGCCGCCGGTAGCGCGGACGACGTCCGCCTGCCCTGGTGCAAACTCCGGTTGCCAATTGACGACCGTGGCGAAGTGCCGGGCGGCGTCGTCGTAGTCGCGGTGGGTCTCTTCGCGGAGGACGCCGCGGAGATAGGGGGCCAGGGCGATCTGCCGGTACGACGCCTTGGGATTCGTGCCATCTTCTTGCGTGGCCGCGGCGATGATCTCCGCCTGCTTCTCGGCCGCTTGATAGCTGAAGGCCTCGGCATCGCCGCCGTCGCTCGAGAGATTTGTGATCGCGAGCAGCGCTCGCAGCAGCACCTTTTCGTGATCCTCGCCGGCGTACGATCGCTGCTGATCGTCGGAGAGCATCGACCAGGCATCCTCGACCGGGCTTTCCTGCTCGAGGTGATCGAAGTGATCGCGAACCTCCTTGAGGAGCTCCTCCGCTTCCGTCGGCCGGCCGTCGGCGAGGGCCACGAGCGCCCGGTCGAGCGTGAGCACATCGGCGTCACCAGGATGCTTGTCGAGGTCGGCCGCGATCAGCCGCTCGGCCTCGTCGAGTTCGCCCCGATGGAACGCCGCCCGCACCGGCTCCAGCCGCGTGATGTGCGTGGCGCAGCCGCACAGGAGCGCGAGGCAGGGCACGATGATGGCGAGCAGGCCGGGGCGGGGCATGGCAGCACCAGACGGCCTATCGTGACAGCGGATTGGTCGCGCGCCACCGGCTCAAGCGGCTGTGGTGATAGCCCTTGACGAGATCGGCCGACTGCTTGTCGTAGTCGCCGGTGCGGACATCGATGAGCTCCATCGTCAGCCGGTAGCTCCGCTCGTAGTCTTTGTTTTGGCGTGTCGTGCCGGAGGTGAGCGTGGCGTAGAGGAGATAATCGATCGGCTCCCCTTCGCGCTCCAGATGCGTAGCGAACTGCCGCATGTGTTCCGGGATGCAGAGCTGATCGGGGCGGAGACGGGTCTCGAGGAGGCCGGCGTCGACAACGCGCCGGTTGAGCGGCTGGAAGATGGGGGTTTGGAGGAGCCGGGCGTCGATCACCTGATAGAGCTCGTCCTTGAAGTCGCCGATGTCCTCGGCGCTCTTGTTTTCGACGCCAACGAAGCAGATTCGCTTCGGTGGACAGGGGAGGGGCTCCCCGGCATCGTCGTACGCCACCTGCTGGACCGGCGTCTCGGCATTCCGGGCGAGGAGCTTGGCGACGGCCTCGTCGACGAGCGGCCCGAACGTCTCGGCGCCTGCCTGATGGCTCCCCATCAGGGCCTTGTCGCCAGGGTTTACGATCCTCGCAAACTGCCGCTGCCCGCGGCAGCCGGCAAGCGCGAGGATCGCGGGGGCGCCAGCATGGACGAGGAACGTGCGACGCAGCATGGCACGGCTCCGGCGAGTGGAGAGTCGGCCGGGGCACCCGTGGGGAGATCGGTGCGCACCGCTCCCAAGGCAGCCCTCGACGGGCGGGGACGATAGCGGGGAGGGACCGGCGGCGGAAGGGCAGACGGGGAAAAGGTGGAAAAGGTGCCAGCCACCAAATCTGGGCAGGATGCGGGAAGGGAGGAAAAGGTGCCAGAAAAGGAAAAGGTGCCAGCCACCAAATCTGGGCAAAACCGGGAAGAGGCGGGCAATCTCCCGGCCTTCGAATCTACCCTGAATCAGTCCCGCGCCCTTGCGGCTGGCTCGTTTTCTGGCTGCTTTTCGCCCGGCTTCCGCGAGCCCTGATGGGGCGATGCCGCTCCCGGCCGCCTCCCGTCACGCCCACGACATGGCCTAGGGACGTTGTTGACGGGAGCATCTGCCTCTCTCCTCCGCGCCGAATCCTTGACGGCTTTGCAAGGATTTCCCACACTCCGCCGAGAGGGAGAGCATCGTCCTGGGGGGGCGGTGGACGAAGCGCCGCGGGGCTCGATCTTCGTGGCTCCCGAAAAGAAACGATTCCTCGGGGGGAGACCAGCCGATGCGACCGACCGGCGGATTTCACATGACGGAATTGGGGGGGGGGTAGGCAGGCCCACTCGCGGCAACCAGCGACGGCAGCATCGACCCGCCGTCGCCGCGTCATCAAGCACCGCCGGGACCGAAGCGCCGTCGGGCTCGCGCATG
>JBBAVV010000076.1:0-21047 GCA_040397545.1 Pirellulales bacterium | reverse complement strand
CAGCGGGTCGAAGCACCGAAGAGCAATGAAAAGCCCTGACCGTCCGCCGCCCCGCGGGTGCGGGGCGGCGGGACAGGTGGCCATTGGCTCCGCATCAGCGCGAGTGCATGTCGCACGACAGCCCGCCGGCGGCCGGGACGTAGCAACTGCGAGCGTAGTCCATCACCATGCGGTGGGAACTGAAGCGCCAGGCGAGTGAGCTGATCGAGTTCATCATCATCTTGATCCACGCCCGCGGCAGGCCGTCGGCGTCGCGGTCGTAGAAGGTCGGGATGACCTCGTTTTGGAGCACGTCATAAAGCGCCACCGAATCGCGGGCATCGGTGATCTCGGGATTGGCATGGATCTCGCCGCGTCCAATGGCGAAGCCGTTGCGGCCGTCGAACGCCTCCGCCCACCAGCCGTCGGGGATCGAGCAGTTGAGACCGCCATTGAGCACCACCTTCTGGCCGCTGGTGCCCGAGGCCTCGAGCGGCCGGCGCGGGTTGTTGAGCCACACGTCGACCCCCTGAATGAGATGCCGGCAGACGTTGATGTCGTAATCCTCCACGAACACGATCCGCCCGGCGAGCCGGGGATCGTGCCGCAGATTGGCGATCTTGCGGATCAGCCCCTTGCCCGGGTCGTCGGCCGGGTGGGCCTTGCCGGCGAAGATCACCTGGATCGGACGGTCGGCATCGCAGATGAGCTTCGAGAGCTTGTCGAGGTCGCCGAGGACGAGATCAGCCCGCTTGTAGGTGGCGAAGCGCCGCGCGAATCCGATCGTGAGGACGTTCGGATCGAGCACCGCCCGGGCTGCCTCGACGGCCTCATCGCTCTCACCGCGCCGCTTGCACTGTCGCGCCAGGCGACGGCGAACGAACTGGAGGAGGAGATTCTTGAGGGCGTAGTGCGTTTCCCACAGCTCGCCGGGGTCGCACTCGTGGATCTTCTGCCAGATGTCCGGCTCCCCCATCCGCCGGAACCAGTTCGCCGGGAAGATGCGGTCGTAGAGCTGGAGCATCTGCCACGACAGCCAACTGGGAACATGGACGCCGTTGGTGATGTGGCCGATCGGCACCTCCTCCTCGACGCGCCAGCCCCACAGATCCTTCCACATCTTCCGGCTGACATGGCCGTGGAGCGCGCTGACGGCGTTGGCGCGCCGTGAGAGCTTGAGCCCGAGAACCGTCATGCAGAACGGCTCGCCGTGGTTGCTCGGGTCGACGCGGCCCAGCCCCATGAGGTGGTCGTGCGAGATGCCGAGGCTGTCGCGCATCGGGCCGAGATGCTCCTCGATCTGGCCGCCGTCGAAGCGGTCGTGACCGGCCGGCACCGGGGTGTGGGTCGTGAACACCGTCTGCCGGGCGACCTCGCGGACGGCGTCGTCGAAGGAGAAGCCGTCGCGGTCCATCCGCCCCCGGACCGCCTCGAGCGTGGCGAAGACGGAGTGACCTTCGTTGAGATGATAGACCCCGGGGACGATCCCCAGGGCCCGGATGGCCCGAACACCGCCGATCCCCAGAACGAGCTCCTGGCGGATCCTGACGCGCGTGTCGCCGCCGTACAGGCGGCTGGTCAGCTCGCGATCTTCAGGGGTGTTGCCATCGACGTCGGAGTCGAGGAGATAGAGGCTCACCCGTCCCACCGCCATCTTCCACACCTTCGCCCGGATCTGGCCGGAGCGGGTGTCGATCGCTACCTGCACCTGCTGGCCGTCGGTGCCGATCGCCGGCTCCAGCGGCAGGGCCTCGACGCGCGACTGGAGGTATTCCTCGTGCTGGTAGCCATCGATGTCGAGCTGCTGCTTGAAGTAGCCCTGTTTGTAGAAGAGCCCCACCGCCACCAGCGGGATACCGAGACCGCTGGCGCTCTTGATATGGTCGCCGGAAAGGACGCCGAGGCCACCGGAATAGATCGGCACCGACTCATGGATGCCGAACTCGGCCGAGAAGTAGACCACTGGCTTCGAGCCGAGGACGCCGGCATGAACGTTGCTCCAAGTGTTCTCGGCGGCGAGGTATTCCTTCAGGCGCCGGTAGGCCTGGTTGATCCGGCTGTAGAGGACGAGCTCGGCCGCCCGGGCCTCGAGCCGCTCCGGCGTGAACTCGGCCAGCAGCGCGATCGGGTTGTGGTCGAGCTGCCGGAACCGGACCGGGTCGAGCTCCCGGAAGAGGTTCGTGACCTCCGGATGCCAGCTCCACCACAGATTGCGGGCCAGCGCCTGGCACTTGTCGTAGAGGTTTTGCGGCGACAGTTCGATCAGCCGCAGGGGACCGGGAGGGACCCCGGTGGCATCAGGCTTGCCGCCGGAGGGGCGACCCGACGGGGATAGAGTGGGCGCGCGGGAATCCTCGGGCTGGCTCATGATGGGCTCCGGGGCGGAGGGGACGTTCGCTGATGGAACGAATCGGGCGGGAAGAACGAGGTGGGAACCAGCCAGAAGGACCCGGAGTATAGCTCCACAATCGCTGTGGTGAAGCACTCCCCCCCGGTAAGGCATACTCTGGGTCCATGTTCACCGACGATCCAACCCGTCCCGATGAAGACGCCCTCGCGGCCCTCCGCACCGATCTCGCCAGCCGCGCCACAGCGACCGACCGCGACGGGCCGTGGCGGAGCGGCGCTTTCGCCCGGCTCGCCGAGCATGGCCTCCTCGCCGGATTCATCGCCACCGAGGATGGCGGCAGCGGGGCGACGGAAGCGGCGCTGCTCGAGACGCTCTCCGGCGTGGCCTCCGCCTGCCTGACCACGGCGCTCGTGCTCACGCAGTGGGCCAGCGCCTGCCGGATCATCGCCACCGGCCCTACCGACCTCCGGACCCTTCTCCTCCCCCGCCTGGCCCGCGGCGAGGAGACGGCGACCGTCGGCATCGCACAGCTCACGACCAGCCGCCGGCATGTCGGCACCCCAGCGCTGCGGGCCAGCCGCCGCGGATCGTCGTGGTGGCTC
The DNA here is from genome assembly GCA_040397545.1 of Pirellulales bacterium. GTDB lineage: Bacteria > Planctomycetota > Planctomycetia > Pirellulales > UBA1268 > QWOP01. The sequence continues at coordinate 18,116 of JBBAVV010000076.1, read as the reverse complement.
GACGGCACCTGCCCCTGGGTCACCGGTGCCGATTCGAGCGAATCAATCGTCACCGGCGCCATCAACGCCGACGGCACGCCGGTGTTCTTCGTCATCCCGACCTCGGCGACCGGGCTTACGATTGGCAGCCCGATGCCGATGCTCGCCCTTTCCGGGAGCCGCACGTCGAGCGTGACCTTCGACGGCGTCGAACCCCGCGCCGAGATCGTCCCCACGACCGTCTCCCCCGCCCGCGCCGGCGGGCTGGCCACCAGTGCCCTGGCGATCGGTGCCACCCGCGCCTCGATCGGGCTGCTCGACCGCGAGGCGGCCGCCCGCCCTACGCTCGAACCGGTCGCCACGAGCTTCCGCCTCGAGGCGGACGAGCTCGCCAGCCGCCTCGGTGGGCTCGCCACGACCGAATCGACCGATCCGGCTGCCCGCGATGCCCTCCGCACCGCTGCCAACAGCCTCGTCGTCCGCGCGGCCCAGGCGGCGCTGACGGCCACGAAGGGGGCGGGGTTCATCGCCGGCCATCCCGCCGAGCGGGGTGTGCGCGAGTCGATGCTGTTTCTCGTCTGGAGCTGCCCGCAGCAGGTGGCTTCGGCCGTGATCTGCGAGCTGGCCCATCTCGGGCAGCCGCTGTGAAGCGGCGGGCCGGAGGCGGAAAACGGCCTTGCCCCGGCCCCCTGATTCCTGTGGAATCGGGTCACTTTCCCGGGGACTTTCCGGTCATGAACGCGCCACGCACGATCCTCCTGGTGAAGCTCTCCGCCATCGGCGACGTCCTCCACGGAGTCCCCGTGGCGGTGGCGATCAAGGATGCCTTTCCGACAGCGAAAGTCGGCTGGGTCGTGGAGGGGCGCTCCGCTGATGTCCTCGAGGGGCACCGGGCGATCGACCGCGTCTTTCGCCTGCCGCGGGGCTGGACGAAACGCCCGTCTGAGGTTCTCCGGCTGCGGCGCGACCTGCGGGCCTTCAGCCCCGACGTCACGATCGACCTGCAGGGGCTTCTCAAGAGCGCCCTGGTCACGCTTCTCGCCGGCAGCCCGATCCGCATCGGCCATGCCCGCCCCGAAGCGCGCGAGGGCTCCTGGGTGGTCACCAACCTCCCGGTCACACCGTCGGCCGCGCATGTCGTCGCGCGGAATTGCGCCCTCCTTGCCCCGCTCGGCATCCAAGCCGGGCTGCCCCGGTTCGACATGCCGCGCTGGCCGCTGGCGCGGGCGCGGATGGAGGCATGGATCGAGTCGCTCGGGCCAGGATCCCCACCCGTGATTCTCAACCCCGGCGCGGGATGGCCGTCGAAGCTCTGGCCGGAGGAACGCTTCGCCGCCGTCGCCGCCCGCCTGCACGACGAGCTGGGCCGGCGCGTCGTCGTGGTCTGGGGGGGCGAGAAGGAACGGGCGATGGCCGAACGGATCGCCACCGCCGGGCGGGCAATGGCCGCGCCCCAGACCTCGCTCCAGGAGCTCGGTGAGCTCTGCCGGCTGGCGGCGCTGGTCATCTCATCCGACACCGGCCCGCTCCACCTCGCGGCCGCCGTCGGCACGCCATGTGTCGGCCTTTTCGGCCCGGTGCCGGCAACGCGGAACGGGCCGTGGGGCGCCGGGCATACCACCGTCGAGCCTCCCGCAGCGGCGCGCCCGCCGTGGCACGAGCGGAAGACCGATACCCGCTCGATGGCCGCGATCGACGTCGACGCCGTCGTCACCGCAGCCGAGGCACTCCTCGCCGCCGGCCTCTGCCGGGTCGCCTGACGGGGCGGGTATACTCCCGCCCATGAAGCGAAAAAGAGTGAATCCCTTCAGCGTCCTCCTCGGCATCGTGGGGATCGCCTTCACCCTCACGGCAGCCTGCTTCTGTCTGTCGGTCCTCCGGGGTGTCCGGCCGGAGACGTCCCGGGCCGCGCCGCACCTCCTGGAGAGGATGATCGACCGCTGGGGGACGACGACGCTGGTGGTGGAGCTGGGGCTGCTCGCCGTGGCCACCTTCGGCTCGATCGCCTACGACGAGCTCGGCCATGACGAGATCCGCCGCCGGCTCCGCGAGGAGCGGGAAGAGCAGCCCCGCCCTCCGGCTGGCGAGACGCCTGCGGCGGGAGAGGCTGAATCCGCGGACGGGGCACGGCCGTGAGTCTCGGCAGCGAGCAGCGTGTCGCGGCGCTCCGCGACCTGATCCGCCACCACGACCGGCGCTACCACGTCGAGGCGGCCCCGGAGATCAGCGATCTCGAGTATGACCGGCTCGTCGACGAGCTCCGCGCTCTCGAGGCGCGGCACCCGGAGCTCGTCACCCCCGACAGCCCGACGCAGCGCGTCGGCGGGGAGGCCCTCGACGGTCTCGCCCCGGTGCGGCACCCGATCCCGATGCTGTCGATCGACAACACCTACTCCGCTGACGATCTCGTCGCCTGGGCGGGGAAGGTCGAGGCCCTCCTCGCCGCGGCCGGCGACCCGCGGCCGGTCGCCTGGGTGCTCGAGCTGAAGATCGACGGCGTGGCGGTGTCGCTGACGTATGACGCCGGGGTGCTGGCGCTGGCAGCGACGCGCGGCAACGGCACCGTCGGCGACGACATCACCCACAATGCCCGGACGATCCGCGACCTGCCGCTGCGGCTCGGCCGCGCCGACCCGCCGGCGCGGATCGAGATCCGCGGCGAGGTCTACATGGCCAATTCCGACCTCGTTCGTTTGAACGAGACCCAGGCCCGGGATGGCAAGCCGCCGTACGCCAACACGCGCAACGTCACCGCCGGCAGCATCCGGCTCCTTGACCCGCGCCAGTGCGCCGCCCGCCCCTTGCGCTTCTTCTGCCACGGGATCGGCGACAGCGCCGGCCTGGGAATCGGCTCGCAGTCGGAGCTCCAGGCCTGGGCGAGGGACGCGGGGCTCGCCGTCGCGCCGGGGGGGGGACGGTTCACGTCGATCGGCGCTCTGGTCGAGCATGGCAACACGCTCATCGAGGAGCTCCACGCCCTCGACTTCGAGGTCGACGGCTTCGTCGTCAAGGTCGACGACTTCTCCCAGCAGCGCGCAGCGGGGACAACCTCCAAGACGCCGCGCTGGGCGATCGCGTGGAAGTTCGAGAAGTTCGAGGCGACGACGACGCTCGCCGGGATCCGCGTCCAGGTGGGGCGCGGGGGGACGGTGACGCCGGTGGCCGATCTGGAGCCGGTGGAGCTCGCCGGCACGATCGTCCGCCGCGCGAGCCTCCACAACGCCGACGAGGTCGCCCGCAAGGACATCCGCACCGGCGATGTCGTCGTCGTCGAGAAGGCGGGGAAGGTGATCCCCCATGTCGTCCGCGTGGAGAAGCACAAGCGCACCGGGGACGAGATCCCGTGGACACCGCCGACCGAGTGCCCGGAATGTGGCACCGGCATCGTCCGGGATCCCGACGGGGTCTTTCTCCGCTGCCCGCTCGTTGCCTGTCCGGCCCGGGTCCGGGAGCGGCTCCGATTCTTCGCCTCGCGCGGCGCGATGGACATCGAGGGGCTCGGGGACAAGCTCGTCGAGCAGCTCGTCGCCACCGGGCTCGTCCGCGATTACGCCGATCTCTACCGGCTCTCCGGCGGTGACCTCGTGCCCCTGGAGCGGATGGGGGAGAAATCGGCGGAAAATCTCGTCACCGCGATCGCGGCAAGCCGAACGCGCGGCCTTGCCCGCGTGTTGAACGGCCTCGGTATCCGTCATGTCGGCCCGCGCGTGGCCACGATTCTCACCGACCGGTTCGGGACCATCGGCCGGCTCTCGGCGGCGACCGTCGACGACCTCGCAGCGGTCGACGAGATCGGGCCGGTGATCGCGGCAACCGTCCACGAATGGCTTGCCTCGGACGATGGCCGGGGGGTGATCGGAGATCTGGCGAGCGTGGGAGTGCTCCTCGAGGCACCGCAGGGCACAGCCCCTGCCGCCGATGGCCCGCTCGTCGGCAAGACGCTCGTCGTCACCGGCACACTCGACGGCTCCTCGCGCGACGAAGCCGAGGCGGCGATCCGCGCCGCCGGCGGGCGGGCCGCGGCGAGCGTCTCGAAGAAGACCGACTGGCTCGTGGCCGGGCGCGACGCCGGGAGCAAGCTCGAGAAGGCGAAAAAGCTCGGCGTGAAGATCGTCGACGAGATCGGCTTTGCCCGTCTCCTCGCCGGAGAGACTCCAGCAGAGTGACGGCCCCGGAGCCCCGCCCGGCGGTTCAACGCTCGGGGGCCTCTTCCGGCACGCAGGCCCAGGCGAGGATCGCCATCGCGGCCCCCCACATCGGCTCGCCGGCGACCAGGCCGATCAGCGGCCAACCGACGAGCCCGGCCCGGGCCACGACCGGCCGTGTCCACCGGTTCCAGACACCGGCGGCGAAGGCGATCTCGAAGAGGACGATCGCATGCGTGACGACATTCGTGACGATCTCGGAGCCGGCGAGGAGGCCGGTCAGATCGACCCTCGTCGACTCCCGGGCGGCGAGGAACCAGGCCGCCGTGCCGTTCCACCAGACATCGGCCTTCAGCTGGGCCACCGCCGCCGCAGCCGCGATCACCGCGGCGTGGACACGGAGCAAGCCGAGCGCCAGGCCGTTGCGCCACGACGGGGCCGCCGCCCCCGCACCGCCGGCGCGCCGCCGGTCGACCGCGAGGGCATCCCCCGGGCGTCCGACGGCGAGGCACCAAAGGATGACGGCGAGGACGTCGTCGGCCGGCCCGACGAGCATCGGCCCGCGGTGGAGGAGCGAGGCCCAGAAAAGGGCCGCCAGGGGCGCGGCAATCGGCGTCATCGCCCCGACGGTGAGCATCCCGAGGAGGACCACGCCGAGGAGAAAAAACGCCCACACGGCCGCGCTTGACCGTGCCACATCGAACAGCGACAACGCGGTCGGCGAGCGCCAAGCCTTGAGCACCTCGGGGGAGACGATCCCGTCGGGGCCGAACCAGGCCATGAGATCCCCCGCCCAGCTCCACGCCAGGAGGAGGCCCAGGCCCCCAGCCAAGCTCCGCACGACCGCCAGGCGCTGGGCAGGTGCCGGCGTGAACCAAAAGCGATTCCACTCGGTCGAGAGGGCCGCGCCGAGCGCGGCGATGGAGGATCGAAACCGATCTGCCATGGTCACTTCCCCCCGCCGGGCGGCGCGGTGTCGACCAGTGGCGCGACCTCCTCCGCGGGGGGCAGCGGGATCAATTGGAGCTCGCCGTCGCGACGGCGCACCCGGACCTCCAGCGCCGTCTCGTCACGGCGGAGCGAACGGGCTGATTCGTAGTCCGGGGCAACCCTGCGCACGATGCGGACCTCGAGATCGTCGTTGCCCGCCACGCGGAAAAGTGCGGCGCCGATCGCGGCCGGCAGCACGCCGGCCTGCTCGGCATCCTCCTCGGCAAGGACCGTGGCCACCGCCAATCGGCGCCACCGCGCTCCCCGCTCGCTGTGATCCCCCGTCGCAGGGAAGCGGAGCACGGCGGTCGCCGGCCCGTTTCCCTGGCGGGCCGGGCGGGAAACGGCCGGCCGGATCTCGAGGTGGTGGTCGGCATCCTCGGGAAGGCCGTAGGTGAGGCGGGTGTCGTGCCCGAGATCGAGCCACAGTGGCACCATCCACGGCGCGAACAGCCGGTCCTTCAGGGTGCCGACGAGGTGCGACGTGCCACTGGCGGTGTTGCCCGCCACGCACAACCCCAGCCCGACGAGGTAGACCACCAAGAGCATCGTCGCCGGCCCGCGGACCGAGGCGGGCACGTCGCGAGCGCTGAGTGGCTCCCCAGTTCCCAATCCCCCGCCGGGCCCTGCCGGGGCAGAGCCCCCCAGTGCCGATCCCCCGCCGGGGGGCAGGTGTCGAGGATCGCGGTGGTCGGTGTGATCTCGGGGCATTGGGGCGTTGTCCGGGGGAAAATCCTCTCCACAGTGGCTTCGCGTTGACATTCCCGCAAGCGGGCGATAGTTTCAGGATACGTTTTGATGAGCTTCCCGACCCGGCCGGGATCTCAGACCGTTCCTGCTCACGCATTCGATCCGGGGGATTAGCTCAATTGGGAGAGCGTCTGGCTGGCAGCCAGAAGGTCAGGGGTTCAAATCCCCTATCCTCCATTCTGCGTGATGGGTCGATCCGGGCGTTCGGCAGCCGTTCGCGGTGAATGCCCTGCAGCGGTGAATGCCTTGCGAGTCGGCACTGCCGAAGGTGGCCCGAGCCCTGAAATGGTGGCGTGGGTCGATGGCCGTTTTGTTCCGTCGGCTGAGGCGGTGATCCCCGTCGGGGACGCCGGCTTCGTGTTCGGGGCCACGGTTACCGAACAGCTTCGCTCGTTCGGTGGCCGTCTCTTTCTCTCCGCCGGTCATGCCGCCCGATTCCGGCGGTCGCTGGAGATCGTCGGCATCGAACCAGCCTGGCCCGTCGAGCATCTTTTCGAGGTGGCCGCGGAGGTGACGGCCCGGTGCCATGCTGCCGGGCCGGCCGAGGAGGACCTCGGGGTCGTGGTGTTCGCGACGCCCGGCGACGCACCGGCGCAGCACGGGGGACGGCCAGGAACATCCCGGGTGGCGATCCACGCCTTTCCCCTCGCTTTCGCTTCCTGGGCCGGGGCCTATGAAACGGGCGTCACGCTGCGGAGCGTGTCGACGACGCAGATCCCCGCCTCCTGCTGGCCGATCGAACTCAAGTGCCGCAGCCGGATGCATTATCACCTCGCCGATCGCGAGGCCCGGGCGCTCGAACCGGGGGCCCGGGCGCTCCTCCTCCATGCCGACGGCCGCGTGAGCGAAACCTCCACCGCCAATGTCGTCGTCGTCGTGAACGGCACGCTCCGCACGCCCCCCCCCGGCGACGCCCTCGCCGGCATCAGCCTCGCCCACCTCCACACGCTCACCGCCGGCCTGGGGATCGGCTGGCAGGAGCAATCGCTCTCCCTGGCCGACCTCGCCGCCGCCGACGAGATCCTCCTCACGAGCACCCCCAACTGCCTCCTGCCGGTGACGCGCCTCGATGGCCAGGCCGTCGGCGACGGCCGGCCCGGCCCGTTGTTTGCACGATTGCTCGCCGCCTGGGGCCGCGACGTCGGGATCGATATCGCCATCCAGGCCCGCCGCTGCGCCGGCATCCTCCCCGGAGGACGGGAGGCATGATCGACACCGAATCCGAGTCACTCGGGGCCGGCACGCAGGCGACGGTCTACGAGGTCGTGCACACGACGGTCTACTCCTATTCGGAGGAGGTGCCGGTGTGCCACAACGAGGTTCATCTCCGGCCCCGCGACACGGCGGGCCAGCAGGTGCTGTTCCATGCCTTCGCCGTCGATCCGCCACCGGCGACGACCGCCTCGCGCATCGATTGGTTCGGCAACCACGTGACGATGTTCACCATCGGCGAGGTCCATCACCGGCTGGCGGTGACCTCCACCAGCCGCGTCGCCGTCGCCCCCCCTGCCCCCTGGCGATCCCTGCCAGCGATCTCCTGGGAAGCGGTCCGCGACAGCGCCTCGACGTCGCCGGCGGCCATCGAGTTTGTCGGCGTCTCCCCCTTTGTGCGCACGTTGCCGCAGCTGGCGGACTATGCCTCCACCTCCTTCCTGCCCGGGCGCCCCTGGGCCGAGGCGCTGGTCGATCTCACGCGGAGGATCCATCGCGAGTTTGTCTACGACCCGACCGCCACGACGACCTCGACGCCGGTCGAGGACGTCTTCGCGCTCAAGCGCGGGGTCTGCCAGGATTTCGCCCATCTCCAGATCGCCTGCCTCCGCTCGCTCCACCTCCCCGCCCGGTACGTCAGCGGCTACCTCTGCAACACCTCCTCCCCGGCCCACGCCGCCGCCGCCCCGGCGCTCGTCGGCGCCGATGCCTCACACGCCTGGCTCGCGGCCTGGGGGGGCGATGCCGGGTGGCTCGACGTCGATCCAACGAACGACTGTGTCGTCGGTGACCGCCATGTCACCGTGGCCTGGGGGCGCGATTACAGCGACGTTTGCCCGATCCGCGGCGTGTTCGTCGGCGGCGGGCAGCACGGGATGGATGTCGCCGTTCACGTCACCCGCTGCCCCGACTGAATCACCGCCGCTCGCTTCCCCCCGCGACAGCCCGCCATGCGCCGTGCCACCCGCCTGCTCCTCCTCCTCTCGGTCGCGGCGCTGCTGGTTCCCCTTGTTCCCTTCCTCCTCTTCGGAACGCGTCTGGACACGCTCGTTGCCGGTTGGCTCGATCCTCCCCCCTCTCCCGCCGTCGTGGCGCTGCTCGAGGTGGGGGTGCTGGCCGCGGATCTCCTCCTCCCCGTCCCGTCGAGTGTCGTGGCGACCTACGGCGGCGCGCGGCTCGGCGTGGCGCTCGGCACGCTCTGTGCGTGGACCGGCATGACGATCGGAGCACTGGCCGGCTGGTGGCTCGGCCGAAGCGCCGGCGGCAGGGCGCTCGACCGGCTCGGCGCGGAGGATCGATCAGCGATCGCCCGGGGGCAGGAGCGCCTCGGGCCGATGCTCGTCGTCCTCACCCGTCCGCTGCCGCTCCTGGCCGAGGCTGCGGCACTCGCCGCCGGAGGCACCGGCATGCCGCTGCGGACGTTTCTGCCGGCCGTGGCCGTCGGCAACGCCGTCATCGCCGCCGCCTGGTCGGGCCTCGGAGCCCTCGGCCGGGAGGAGTTGTCGCTGACGATGCTCGTGGCGCTGATCATCCCCGTCGCCGGCGTGTGGGGGATCGTCCGCACCCGGTGGGCGACCGCCGATCATCAGCCCCCTGATGTCACGCCAGGGCCGCCGCGGTCCGGCTGAAGACCGCCTCGAACTCCCCACGCACCCGGGCGGTCGTCTCCGCGACCTCGGCAGCGAGACCGTCCTCCCGCTCGTGACCCATCAGCCGGGCGAGCGTGCGGCGGTCGGGCCCCGCGGAGGGGAAGTCGTGCCGGGCCTTGGCGCCGAGGAGTTGGAGCCGCCCCTCGATCCGGCGGAGGAGCCGGTAGGCGTCGGAGAGAAAGACGAACGACGGTGTCGGGAGGATGCCGCGCTCGTGGAGCGCCACGAGGCCGGCGAGTGTCTCGGTCGTCTGCAAGCTTGCGTCGTCCGCGCCATGGACGAGCTGGAGGAGCTGAACGAGGAACTCGATGTCGACGACGCCGCCGGGGCCGCGCTTGAGATTGGACGCCGTCGCCCCCTGCTCCATCCGGAGGCGGTTGTGACGGATCTCGGCGACGTCGGCCGCCGCCCACCGGCGTTCCCAGATTGCCGCGGCCCGGATCGCCCCGAACCGCTGCCGAGCGGCCTCCGCGCCGACCACCGGGCGGGCCTTGAGGAGCGCCTGCCGTTCCCAGACGGCCGCCGGGCCCTCGGGGGCAAACCAGCGGGCCAACTCGTCGAGGGAGACGGCCGGCGCGCCGCTGCGTCCCGCGGGACGGAGCCGGGAGTCGACCTCGTAGAGACGCCCCTGGGGCCCGAGCGTGTTGCAGGCTTTCATCGTCCGCTGGGCGAGCTCGGCGAAGCAGTGGGCGTTCGAGGTGGAAAGCTGGGACCGGGATTCGGGATGGTCCGGGACCGACGCCCCGTCGTGATCGTAGAGGAAGACGACGTCGAGATCGCTACGGTAATTGAGCTCCCGGCCACCGAACTTCCCCATCGCTACCACGAGCGCCCCGGCCGGCACGCCCCCGGCCATCGGCCGGCCGAGCCGCTGCATGAGCCGTGCCTGTTCATGGGCCAGCACCGCCCGCAGGACGGTCTCGGCGATCGCCGTCAGCGCCCTCGTCGTGGCTTCGGTGTCGAGGCGACCGAGCACCTCACGGACCCCGACACGGAGTTGTTCGGAGACCTTGAAGGTGTTGACGATCGGTCCGATGTCGACCGCACCGTGGCACAGTTCAGCGAGCTCCATGTCGAGCGCTTCGGGTGTCGGCAGCCGCTCGACGACAAGGCTGTCGAGAAGCTCGTCGATCATGCCGGGATTGCCGACGAGGATCCCGGCCAGGAATGGGCTCGAGGCGCAGAGCTGAACGGTGAGATCGAGAGACGGGGGATTGAAGCTGAACAATTCCCACAACACGCCTTTACCGCCGAGTGAATCGGCCACCGCCGCGAGCTGGAGGAGCGTGGCATCGGGATCGGGCGAGCGACCGATCGTGGCGAGCAGCCGCGGCGCGATCGCGGCGAGGAAATGTCGGCAGCGCCGTGAGGAGAGGAAGCGGGCCCGCTCTTCGGCCAGCGTCTGGAATGTCCGTCGGGCTGTGTCGGGGTCGCGGAAGCCGTGGCGGAGGAACAGCGCCCGGGTGACGTCGTCCGCCGGGCCGGGATCGAGGACGAGATCGGTCTCCGGCTCGGTGACGGTGTCGTCCGGGAAGGCATCGTGGAGGAGGTGGTCGAGGATCCGGCGGTTGAGGGTCTTCGATTCGGCCAGCTCATCTCGGAGCCGGTGCAGCCCCTCCGGCCCCGGGCCATAGCCCACCCGCACGGCCAGCCGCCCGAGCTCGCGGTCATCGGTGGGAAGGGCGTGGGTCTGGGCATCGCAGAGGATCTGGAGCCGGTGCTCCACCTTCCGCAGCAGCCGGTAGTTGCGTTCGAGGATCGTCCGCTCCTGATCGGTCAGCGCCCCCGCCTCGGTGAGCCGGTGCATCGCCTCGATCGTGTTGCCGGTGCGGACCGCCGGCGTGTCGCCGCCGCTGAGGAGCTGGAGGAACTGGATCGCATATTCGATGTCACGGATCCCCCCCGACCCGAGCTTGACGTCGAACTCGGCCCGTCCCTGGTCGGCCACCTTCCGTTCCATCCGTCGCTTCAGGGCCTTGATCTCGCTGATGTCGGCGGCCGAGAGCCAGCGGCGGTAGATCCAGGGGGCAAGCGCGGCGAGGAGTTTTTCCCCCAGGGCCGCGTCCCCCCCGACGCACCGGGCCTTCACCCACGCCTGCCGCTCCCAGGTGCGCCCCTCGCGGTCGAAATAGCGGAGCGTGGCATCGAGCGGGAGGACGAGCGGACCGGTGGCGCCGTGCGGCCGGAGCCGGAGATCGACGCGGTGACCGCTCCCCGCCGGCGTCGGCTCGGCGATCAGCCGCACGACCTCGCGAACGACACGCTCGAAGAATTCCTGGTTCGTGCAGGGCTTCGGCCCCGCGACCCGCCCGTCCGCCGAGGAGACGAACACGAGATCGACGTCGCTGGAGTAGTTCAGCTCCTCGCCGCCGAGCTTGCCGAGGGCGAGCACCGAGATCACCGCCCGCTCGCCGCCAGGGCCGCGCGGGGTGCCGCGTTCGCTCTCGAAACGGGCGACGGCCAGCCGCAGGCTCGCCTCGATGAGGCAATCGGCGACGCGCGAGATCTGCCGGGTGACCGTCTCCAGCGGCTGCTCACCGACGAGGTCGCCGTACGCAATCCGCAGCATCTCGCGGCGCTTGAAGCGCCGCATGGCGAGCATTGCCCCTTCCGTCTCCCGGTGCCCGGCGAGCGCCCCATCGAGTGTGGCCCGCAGGACCTGCATCGACTCCGGCTTTCCTTGCCCCAGGCGAACCTCCTCCCACGAGGCCGGGTCGGCGATGACGACATCGGCCAGATGCGGCCCGGCCGAGAAGATCCGCAGGAGGGTCTCGAGCGCGCCGGGGTCACGCTGGAAGAGCGTCGCGGTGGAGAGCGGGCTGCTCACGGCGGCGAGGAGCCGCCCCAGCGCCGCCAGCACCCGATCGGGATCGGAGACCGCCGGGAGGAGGACGTTGAGCCGGGTGCAGAGGTCGCCGAGAAGGTCGAACGTGATCCCCTGCTCGGCGATCCCGCGGAGCAATCGGCCGGCGTCCTCGGGCTGGAGGAGACCGCAGCTCATTCCCCAAGCCGTCGCCGCGGCGGCGTCGTCGAGGAGCCGGCGGGCATCGACCAGCGGCGCGGCGGCCAGATCCCCGGCTCGCAGTGGCGGTTGGCCGCGGGGGGCGGTCATCTCACCGCTCCGGCCGTGGCGCGATCTGGTGGACCGGCCCCGGGCCCCCACACCCACCATCGCCACCCGCGCCGCCGGCGTCGAGCAGGGGCAGCGGGACGGCGTCGGCGAGCCCATCGGCCACGGTGCCGGAGAGTGACCAGGCCCCGGCGGCGTCGATCACGACCTCGACGAGGCGCCCCACGAGACGCAGCGGGGCGTCGAAAACGACGATCCGGTCGCAGGAGGTGCGGCCGGTGAGCTGCGCCGAGCCATCCGGGCCGGGATCGACCGCCCGCTTCTCGTCGCGCGCCGAGAGGCCCTCCACGAGAACGATCTGGCGGGTGCCGATGAAGGGAAGATTGCTGGCGAGGCTGGCCCGGGTCTGGGCCTCGAGGAGGATCTGGTGCCGCTCCTTTTTCACATCCTCCGGCACGTCATCCGGCTGGCGCTCGAAGGCCTTCGTGCCGGGACGCGGGCTGTACTTGAAGATGAAACTGTTCTTGAACTGGAGGCGATCGATGAGATCGACGGAAGTCTGGAACTCGGCGTCGGTCTCGCCGCAGAAGCCGACGATGAAGTCGCTCGTCACGGCCGCCCGGGGCAGCTCCTCGCTGACGCGGGCGTGCATCTCGAGATATTCGCCGATCGTGTAGCCGCGTTTCATCCGCAGAAGCACCGCATCGCTGCCGTGCTGCGCCGGGACATGGAGATACTGGCAGACCTTGGGGAGATCGCGAACGGCGCCGATCAGCTCGGGCGTCATGTCGCGCGGGTAATTCGTGACGAACTTGATCCGCTCGAGGCCGTCGATCCGATCGAGGTCGTGGAGGAGATCGGCGAGGCGCGTCGTCCGTCCGCCGTCGTGCCACTTGTAGGAGTTCACCGTCTGGCCGATGAGGGTGATCTCGCGGCAGCCGTCGGCAACGAGCTTCCGCGCCTCGGCGAGGATCGCCGCCGGGGGGCGCGCCTGCTCCGGCCCGCGGACGCGTGGCACGACACAAAACGCACAGAACTTGTCGCACCCGGTCTGCGTCCGCACGAACGCCTGAAACGGCGTCGACCGCATCGCCGGATCGCGGTCGGGATCGTAGCTCTCGAAGCTCCGGGTGACGGCGTCGCGGCTGCCGGCGGTGCGGTCGAGGCTAACCTCGATCCGGGGTGGGCCGCCGGCGAGGATCTCTTCGACAATCCCCGGCACGCGGTGGAGCTGCCCGGGGCCGACGACGAGGTCGACCCACGGAGCCCGGGTGCGGATGAGCTCCTGGTCTTTCTGCGCCATGCAGCCGAGGACACCGACGATCAATCCAGGACGGGCCTGCTTCTCCTGCCGCACCCGTCCCAGAGCCGACCAGATCTTGTCCTCGGCATGCTGGCGGACGCTGCAGGTGTTGTAGAAGACGGCATCGGCCTCAGCCGGGCTCGTCGTCAGCTGCCATCCCTGGCGGCGCAGCGCCGCCACGACAAGTTCGCTGTCGAGGACGTTCATCTGGCAGCCGACGGTCTCGATCCAGAGTCGGCGCGAGGGGCCAGAAACCGCGCCGGAGGAGGCCTGGGCCGCGGGAATCGATTCGATGGTATCCATGGCCGCGGATTATAGACGCTGGGGCCGGCGCCGCCCCGCGCCCCTTTTCGTGCCGGCGTCAGCCATTTCCCCGGCTACTCCTCGGAATCGCCTTCGGGGCGGCCCCATTTGGCCCGGATGTCGGCCACCTGCGCTGCCGCGAGATCGGCGATGGCGCCGAGACCTGCCTCACGCAGTGCCCGGTCGTGGGCCGGGAGCCCCTCGGCATCGGCACGGGCCCCGTTGCCGACCATCAAATCCGACGCGATCGCCATGAACAGGAGCTTGAGCCGGATGGGCAGTCGGGGCTCCTCCCGGGCCATCCCCAAGCAGTCATCGGCGAAGGTCGAGAGCCACGCCGCATCGGCAGGATCGACGTCGACGACGGGACGGTTCCACCAAGTGGCCAGGTGCCGGCGGAACATCTGCTCACGGTCGAAGAGAGGATCGGATGTGAACCGGCGGCCTACGGTCTCCGCCGTTGGCATCACCCCGAGACCACGGTAATTCGACATCGTCGCCCGACGGAGCGGGTTCAGGCCACCGGGAGCGCTGTCATACGTGCCCACGCGGATCCGCGTGGGGAGATCGACATCGACGCTGCCGATCGATCGCGGTGCAAACTCCACCAGCGCCGCCCTGCCGCCTGCATGCCGGCGGGCCGGCAATCGGTCGATCACCACTCCATCTGGGAAATCTGATGTCTTGGCGTTGATCTCGAAGCCCGCCACCGCCACCTTCACCTCCGTATGCTCGCAGAGAAGCGACTCAAGCTTCCCTTCGCGGGAGCGGTATTCGGAAGTCCAGGCCTCGTGGGGGTCCTGGGTGGAGATGATGAACCGGATGCGATCGTCGGAAAGGTCGCGAGTTATCACCCGCGCCGGAGGCATTCCCGGCCGATCCTGGAGGGGGGAGTCGAAATCGAATGGCCGGGCCGCTCGCTCGATGGCGGGGATGTCGCCGACGGTGAGCCGTCTTGCCGTGGCCTGTTGCAGCGCAAACCTCGATTCGTCGATCGGGTAATTTCCGCAGGTGTGCCGAAAGACACCGCGGGGCGCGTGGGGGAGCGAGTGCTTCCACTCGACGTCATTGAGCGCGTGGCGAACGACAAACCTGGACTCATCCGCGTAGAGGCTCGTGCCGGTCGGGGGGCAGGGGAAATGGATCGACCCCCAGCAGGGCTCCGCCCAGACGATGTCGTAGGCAATCGCCTGCGGAGAGACGGCGTATTCGAGAAACAACGCCGTCTGTGCGCCTGCCAGCGGCGCGTCCTCCTCAATGACGCCGTCGAAGGCCACGGCACCGGCCGGTTTTCCCACCGGCCAATTCACCGTAGCAGAAGGGGAGTCGCCAGCGAATGACAACAGACCGATGCAGACGCTCCCCCACGCCGCCAGCCTGGGAACCATACCCCGAGCCGTCCCCTGCCGCGTCATCCGCTCATTCCTCGGGATAGCTGACAATGGCACCCTCCGTGATGGCGCCTTGAACGATCAGTGCGGGCGTGAGGAGGAAATCGACGTTCTCCCGCATCTCGAGCGAAACCAGAGACGGAACGGTGAGCATCTCCACTTCGGCTTCACCCCCCGTTCCGAACGGATTCGAGGGCAAGGGGACCGGCTGAAACGTCGCCTGGGGGCCCAGCCGGGGCCGGATCGCTTCACGTGAGGGAGAGAAAAGCCAGAAAGTGATGATGTTGGCCGCGATCACGAAAAGTACGATCGCCATAATCCTCGGCACGCGTGACACAAAGTCCCCCTTTCAGAGTCGCCTTTCCCGCCGTCTCAACATCGCCAGAAGCAAAACGCCGACGATCACTCCGTTGACGACCATGAGGGCGATCGACCGGGTTCCGCTGCCAAGCAGCGAGGGCGCCGGCAGCGGGGAATCTCGCCTTGCCGAGTCATCGAAGCTTTGCTTTTGCTCGGCGAGCCATTGCTTCTGATCGCGATCGACCAGCGCGTTTCGCTCGGCAAAACCATCGGCAATAGATTTCCGATCGATCATCTCTTCCAGAGTCTTGGAGAGACGGTCGTATTCCCTACGGCCATCCGCTGGAACGGCATCGCGATACGCGGCAAGAATCGCGCTGCCGCCGCGGATCAATTCCGGACGCATGATTGCCAGCTGGATCTCGACCTGCGGAACAACCTCCTCTCTCAGGATTCTCGAGGCCACCTCATCCTCCCCCCGATTCTTGGCGGCGCGCCATCCACGCAGCAAATCGTCCTGCAACCGGATCGCCATCGGATCACCTTCCGGAACTGGCGTCTGCAGCGAACGGTCGAGTCGGTCAACGACATCGGGCTGAAGGGGCCAGCGCGGCAACGGACTGACGTCGTCATCAGGAGAGAGCGAGATTCCCGCCATGATCCGGTCGATCACCCCGGAAGCGATGGCGTCGAGTTCCGTTGTCGTCGGGGCATCGACTGCTGCGGCACGGCCGGTCCTGCGGCTCCGTGCCTCCTCCAAAGCCTGTCCAACGAGCGTGGCGATCCGCGGCCCCACCGATTCAGACAGGGTCGTCCGAAACCTCGCCAGTTGCAGTTCAATCGTCCGCCGAGCTTCGCTCGACATTTCTCGGGGAGGGACGACGAACAATTCCGCGACTCGTTGCAGCGATTGCCACTGGTGGCCGCGGAGGACAATGTCATTGCGCTCCGCGGACGGCGGCATGGTGGCGGCCCAGAGAGCGATCGCCTTCTCGATTTCCCGCTGCCGCCACGGCGACATTGCCTCAAAGCGGACGGCCGTTCCAGGGGCGTTCTGGATCTGATCGAGCTTCGCCTTCAACGACGTCACTTCGTCGGCCGGCACGGCGTGCATCTCGGCGGCCTCGTCGACCTTCGCGGCGAGCGCGTCGTTGGCCGAAGCCGCTTGCGCATAACAGACAATCCCCGCCACGGCCAGGAGCAACGCCATGGCGCCGCAGGTCGTCGTAATTCTTACACATCGCATTTCAATGCCTCTGCATGGGAAGCTCCGCCTCATATCGATCGGGAGAGGTGGAAGAACCTACCCAAGAGCGAGCGCCCTGCCAATGATCAGACGCCCGGCGGCCCGTCAGTGACCACGAGAGACGGTGCTTCGACCCGGGCTGCAGTGGTGATCACCCCGGCCGCAGAACTTGATCGCGACCACCCGGACACTGCCGAAGCACTCATCGATGACGTCGCGGCCACTCGCCAGACAAGTACAACAGACCCAACGTACAGGGCCGTCTCGGGAACGGTGTACGCGTATTCCCGGATCAGCGGCCCGGACGAATAGAGGCCACCTCCGGGCGTCGTGACCGTGCCGCCAGCGCCGCCGCTCCCGGGCCCGCTCACTTCGACGCTGTTCGACTGTTGTTCCATGGCATCACAGCCGACATTCGACTGCGTCAACTCACAACTCACCGGTGGCGCCCCAGGAGCGGGCGGCTCGGTGTACATGGCCGCTACGGCGGTTCCGCCTCCATGGACATTGGCAGAAGCGCCAGAAGCCCGGCATGTCGAATCGAGTTCGAGAATAATTATCGCCGATGCCCGGAACGAACCCTGAACCGCCCCCTGCCCGTGGGACGGGGCGCGGTGAGAGTATCTAATCCCGCCAACCACCTGAGCTTTCGTGCTATTGGTGGACATAGAACTCGTGAGCCAGCTTCCTGAAGTGTCGACACGGACGGAGCAAGATGTTCGACTGATTTTCGCTGCAACGTCGGCCGTTGCATCCGAAAAAGCATACTGGAATGGCGGCGATGAATACGTCTTCGTTTCCCCGGTCGTCGTCTGCCGACTTGGATAATTGGTGTCTTGGATCCACTCTCCAGTTACTCCGGACACAGCTGCTATACCAGCCAGCCAGATCGCCATCACGGCCGTACTATGAAAACGAAATATGCGGTGGTTCCATGCCGACACAATTGAACGTGACATTCACATCCCCTTCTTGGTCTTCCAAAGCCCGAGAATTGAAACCGGCCAGTAGAGTGATCCTCGAGCGGGACGCGCCGCCGACTCACTGAACAGCCAACTCAGGAGATAGACCCGTCATGTCTCCCCGAAATACTTTACCCCCCCCCCCCCCCCCCCCCCTTTGGTCAAGGAAAGAACGCCTGGAACAGAAAGCGACTTCTCGGCCTCTCGATCGAGCTGAGTCTTCGCAGTTGTGGGGTTCCCGCCCAGCCCTTGGGCTCAGCATCACACCCATCTCTGCCAATTGGCCATAGTGGCGACGCGGTAGGCGGTGTTCACGGCTGCGGCGGCAGAAGTTGGGAGAGGGTGACCGAGACGGCGCGACCGGCGTCGTCAGTGAGCGACGCACTCGACAGTGTTTCCTCCGGCCCGATCTGCGACTCCCTAAGATAGCCCTCGGCACTCGGTCCCCGGAAGACGCGAGTCTGCCGCGTGACCGCGTCGGAGCCACCCCGCTTTTGGCCGGTCTGTTGGCCGGCCCCGTCTACTCCTCGGAATCGCCTTCGGGGCGGCCCCAGTTGGCCCGGATGTCGGCCACCTGAGAGGAGGCGATCTCCGCGATCCCTCCAAACCCTCCGTCCCGGAGGGCCTGGAGATAGCTCGGGAGGCTTTCGCTGTCGACGCGCGAGTTGTTGCCAAGCATCAGATCCGAGGCAATCGACATATAAAACAGCTTGAGCTTGGCCGGCAGTCGGGGCTCCTCCCGGGCCATCCCCAAGCAGTCATCGGCGAAGGTCCGCAGCCACGCCGCGTCGGCGGGATCGACGGCGGCGACGGGCC
>JBBAVV010000075.1:0-22306 GCA_040397545.1 Pirellulales bacterium | reverse complement strand
GCCACCGGCCACCCGTCGTTCGTGATGAGCACGAGCTTCACCAATCAGGTCCTCGCCCAAATTGCCCTGTGGACGGAGACCGACAAGTACGACGTCGGTGTCCACCTCCTCCCCAAGAAACTCGACGAGGAAGTGGCCCGCCTCCACCTCGAGAAGCTGGGTGTGAAGCTCACGAAGCTCACCCAGCAGCAGGCTGAGTATCTCCACATCCCGGTCGAAGGCCCGTTCAAGCCCGAGTACTACCGGTATTGATCGTTGTCGCCGGGGGCCTCCCGGCGGTAGCCTTCGTTTCACTCCCGACGGGGGTGTCGCCCAAGCGACGCCCCCGTCGGCTTTTCCGGGGAGCCCGTTCCGGTTCCACGTGGAACGGCCCCTGGCCGCGACCGCTCTCGGGCAGCCGCTTTGACAGGTGGGATTTGCTACGATCCCGGGACACCCTTTTCCTTACTCCCGCACCCCGAGGAAGCTCTCTCCGCCATGCCCCACGTCGCCCCGCTCCGCGGCCTCCGCTACGACCCCAAGCACGTCGGCGCCCTCTCGCAGGTGATCGCCCCGCCGTACGACGTCATCGACGCGGCGCTCCAGGAGGCGCTCTACCAGCGGCACCCCGCCAACGTGATCCGGATCGAGCTCAACCGGGAGGAGCCGGGGGATGACGAGCGGACGAACAAGTACACCCGGGCGGCGAAGTTCCTTCGTAGCTGGCGCGACCAGGGGGTGGTGATGCAGGAGCCGGCCGCGGCGCTCTACGTCTACCACCAGGAGTTCGAGGTCGAGGGGCGCACCTTCGTTCGCCGGGGGGTGATGGCGCGGGTTCGCCTGGAGCGGTTCGGCACCGGCAACATCCATCCCCACGAGGAGACGATGTCGGGCCCGAAGCAGGACCGTCTCCTCCTCACGCGGGCCTGCCGGGCAAATTTGAGTCAGGTGTTCGGGCTCTATCCCGACAGCGAAGGGGAGGTGCAAGAGCTCCTCGATGCGGTCGTGGCGGGGCAGCCGCCGCTGGAGGCGACCGACCACCTCGGCGTGAAGAGCTGGATGTGGCCGCTGACGGATGAGGCAGTGGCGGCGAAGGTGGCCGGGCTGATGGGACCGAAGCCGGTGTTCATCGCCGACGGCCACCACCGTTACGAGACTGCCTGCAACTACCGGGACGAGGTCGCCGCCGCCCACGGTGGCACGCTCCCCTCCGACCACCCCGCCAACTTCGTCCTCATGATGCTCGTGGGGATGAGCGACCCGGGGCTGGTCGTACTCCCCACCCACCGGCTGTTCATCGAGCCGTCGGTGGCCACCGCGGCCGAACTGGCCGCGAAGCTCGGCGACTGCTTCACCACCGAGACGGCCGGCGTTGGACCGGAGGCCGCCGCGGACGTGTGGGAGCAGATCGAGACCGAGGACGCCCAAGGGACCCTCGGGCTCTACACCGCCGGCGACCGGACCTGGACACTCGCCCGGATCACCCCCGCTGGCGCTGCCCGGATGGAGCAGATCGCAGCCGAGCATGGGCCTGCCTGGCGGGGGCTGGGCGTCTCGATCCTTCACCGGCTCGTCATCGGCGAGCTGCTCGGGGCGAAGCAGATCCCCACCCCCGGCTACGTCCACCTCGTCCGCGAGGTGGTCGAGGGGCTCTCGACTCTCAAGTATCCCCTCGCGGCCCTCGTCATGCCGGCGAGCGTCGGCGACATCAAGAGTGTCAGTGAGACCGGCGAGCGGATGCCGGCCAAGAGCACTTACTTCTATCCGAAGCTCGCCAGCGGTTTGGTCTTCAACCCGCTCGAGTGACCGGAGGAGAGACCGTCGGCCACCCCTGACCGTCTCGGGGAGAGGTGGCGTTCCACGTGAAACCGTACCGCCCCGGCGGTCTGGGGATGCTCCGCAGTCGGGGCGATCCAGGCAAACCGGGCCGGTCGTGCGGTTTCACGTGGAACGAGTTCCGGGGGCGGTCGCTCCATCCTCTGACGGCTGCGGCAACCTTGCCCGACAGAACGGTTGGAACGCGCTCCGGCTCCAGGCATGACGATCGTGCCGGCGGTGGCCGATATTCCGAATGCTCCCGGAATGTCCTGGGAAACATCTGGAAGGGATCTGCGCGTGGGAAGGATTCTGTGCGTGGCCAACCAGAAGGGGGGCGTGGGGAAAACCACCACCGCGACGAACCTCGCCGTCGGCCTCGCCAAGGGGGGGCAGCGGACGCTCCTGGTCGATCTCGACCCGCAGTGCAACGCCACCTCGGGGCTCGGGGCCACCCCGGCGGCGATCCATCCGCTCGTTTCTGATGCCCCGCTGTGCGGCTCGGTGATCGAGACCGGCGTGGCCGGCCTCTCCCTCCTTCCGGGGAGTCGGAGCGTCCGCGACGTCGAACGGCTGGCGAAGCTTTCCCGCAGCGGCAGTTTTGTCCTCGAGACCCATCTTGCCGGCGGGCTCAACGCCTGGGACTACTGTCTCATCGATTGCCCACCATCGATCGGTGACCTGACGAGGACGGCCCTGGCCGGGAGCACCGACGTGATCATGCCGATCCAGTGTGAATACTTCGCCCTCGAGGGGCTGACGCAGATGATCGAGGTGATCCGCGACGTGATGGACGAACGCCCCGGCCGGCTGCGGTTCGGGGGGATCGTCCTCACGATGCACGACGACGATCTGGAACTGACCCGAGAGGTGGAGGAAGAGGTTCGGGATTTCTTCGGGGAGATCGTCTTCGAGACGGTCATCCCCCGCGATGTGGCGGTGTCGGAGGCTCCCAGCCACGCCCGCAGCGTCCTCGATTATGCACCGCGCTCGAGGGGAGCGCGGGCCTACACGGAATTGTGCATGGAGGTTCGGGACTGTGAGTAAGGAACGACGTCTTGGGCGGGGCCTGGAAGCGCTGCTCGGCCGTGCGGGGCTCGACCCGCAATCGACCCCAGCCCCCGCGCAGACCGACGGCACCGGCGCCCTCGCCACGCACTCTGCCCCCCTTCCGGGCCGGGCCCCGGATCTCTCCGGCAAGGGGATCGGCGGCCTGGGGACCGGCGCCGCCAGGCTCATTCTCCACGCCCCTGAAGAGGTCGAGCAGGCGGCGGCGGCGCTGCCGGTGAACGAGGTCGATCCGGCACTGGTTGATCCGAATCCCTGGCAGCCCCGGTCGGTCGTCGACGACGGGGCCCTGGCCGAGCTCACGGCCAGCCTCGGCGAACATGGCCTCCTCCAGCCGATCGTCGTCCGGGCGCGGAGCGACCGCTACCAGCTCATCGCCGGCCAGCGCCGCCTCGCAGCGGCCCGTCGGCTGGGGTGGGCGAAGCTCCCCGTCCGCGTTCTCGATGTCGACGACCGGCAGATGTCGGAGATCGCGATCGTCGAAAATCTCCAGCGCCGCGACCTCGATGCGCTCGAGAAGGCGGTGAGCTTCAAGACGTACCTCGCCGCCTGGGGTTGCACGCAAGACGAGCTTGCCAAGCGGCTCTCGATCGACCGCTCGAGCGTTACCAACCTCATCCGTCTCCTCGAGCTTCCCGAGGGAGTGCAGCAGCGCCTCCGAGCGGGTGAAATCTCGATGGGGCACGCCCGCGCCCTCCTTCCGCTCGGCGACGAGCACGAGCAGGTGAAGCTCGCCCAGCGGATCGTCACCGAGGGGCTCTCGGTGCGGGCGATCGAGGGACAGGTGCAGGAGATTCTGCGGGCCGACGAAGACGACCCGGCCCTGGCCGACGACGACGGTGTCTCGACCGCCGTAGCGGACGGCGAGGGGGATGACGACCTTCCCTCTCCCGCCGCGCCGGCCGCGACGAAGCGGAAGCCAGGGCGACCGGCGACGAAACGGACGGCGCAGGTGCAGGCCGTCGAGGCCCAATTGCGCCGGGCGCTCGGCACGAAGGTCGTCGTCCATGCCAACGGCAAAGGGGCGGGGCGGATTGTGATCCCGTTCGGCGATCTCGACGAGTTCCAGCGTCTTCTGCAGCAGATCACGGGGTGAGCCCGTTCGGCGGGCGAGTCGTATCGGGAGGGGCGTCGACGCCCAGGATCCACTGGCGGTGCGGAACGCGGGGCGACGTGGCGGGGAGAGCCAGAAAACCGGCCCCAGACTGGTTTCCGGTCGATTTCGGGTAGACTTTTGGCGACGGCCTAAGAGGCCTTGTGACGGGGCGTAGCTCAGCCTGGTTAGAGCGCCTGGTTTGGGACCAGGAAGTCGAAGGTTCGAATCCTTTCGCCCCGATTCGGTTTGAGGCTTGAAAACAAGGCATTGCCGCGATCGACCCGGGGCGCCGGCAAATCGGCGGCAAGGCTCGGGGCCATGTCGGCGACGGATTTGCCGCCCCTAGGATCGCCGTGTCCGCCCTCGGCGAGCGCCTTCTTGAGCCCCTCAGAGATCGATCCCTCGCCCCGATTTACCATAAATTTGGGGGGGAAGCCTCGCGGCCGTCCCGGCAACCCGGAAGACCCCACACCCGTCGGCGTGTTTCTCGCTGGCTTGCATCAGCTGGAGAATTCCTGGCCGGCCGCTGTTGTGGCGAAATGCCCCGAGGGAAGGATCTGACCGCCCTCGCGGACGAAGGTCACCATGGATCACGGCTGGACCGACTTAAGAATCGACGCACACTTCGGTGCAATCCGGGTCCTCGGGATCAAGCCCGCGGCCCGCCTCACCGCCGCGTGTGCGGCATCCGCTTCGGCCAAGGCCCCGCCGAGCACCTTGCCTTTCCCCGCAAGCGCCAGCCGGGCGGGGAGGCAGATGTCGACGGACTCCGGCTTTGGCCCAATGATAACGCTAGGGTCGATCCGCTCGTTTGCCGTCCGAGCGGTCTGTGGCGGAGCTACTCACGGTGGCGGGGCGACCGCGGCTCGCCCATGGGGGAGGTGGCCGATTGCGCAGCATTGGCCGGGCTGTAGCCCTAGCCCGTCACGCCGACGCGTCGATCGGCACAGGCCAGTGGTCCGACGGGGCTTGACAAGACTACGGCGTGGCAGTATGATTTCCCTGATGGAGCGGTCAGCCAAAGTCCGATGAAGGAGCGAGTAGTGGGGCAAAAAAACAGGATGTGAGGTTTGTTTTCCCAAAGCATCTACTCAAACCGGAGGACTTCCTCCACTTTGTCGAGCTTCCCGAATTCTCGGAAGATTGGGACGCTCTTGGTCTGGATGACGAAGACGATTTGACGGCGCTTCAGTTGGCGATCATGGCGAACCCCAAAGGTGCGCCGGTCGTACAGGGGACCGGGGGACTAAGGAAACTGCGTTTCGCGCCTGGTCGCTGGAATTGCGGCAAGAGTGGCGCAGCGCGAGTCTGCTACGTCTACCTTGAAACGCATTGGACGGTTGTGCTGATGATGGTTTATGGGAAGGGAGCGAAGGAATCGCTTACGGGCGAGGAAAAGTCCCTTATTAAGAGGGAAATTGAGCGAATCAATACCTGGATGGACGCTAGGAATTACTGACCATGGATAATCGCATTCAAATGAAGCCAAAGGAACGGATCAACGTCGGGAATGAGCTAGTTCGACGTCTCAAGAGTTTCAACGAGATTCTGGAAAAGACTGACAGGCTGCCGGGCAGCTTGACCTGCCGCACGATCCGACTGCAGCTCGAACCGAAGGGATATGGAGGCGACGACGTGAAAAAGGTGAGGAAGCTACTTGGAGTGAGCCAGCCCCTCTTCGCGCAGTTCGCGGGTGTCTCCGTGGCGTCCATTCGGGATTGGGAGCAGGACATTAAGCCCCCGAGCAAGCCGGTTTGCCGTCTGATGGACGAGATTTTTCATAATCCAGATTACTTCAAGCAGCGACTTCGAGACTTGTCGAAGCCAGTGAACGCCGAGTGAATCGCAAATAACTTAGGGCCGCCCAGCACGCTCAGACGCAATAATTCGGGCACGCGGGTCTTATGGATTCGGGTTGAGGTTTGATGCTGTCGATCACTCCAGAGCCGCGGCCGTTCTGCGCCGCGGCTCCGGACAGCTTTGAAAGGATGAGCTGCGTTGACGGAGGTTGGTTTCGGCGTGCGCTTTACGAAGCCGTCAGAGTGGGTGTTCCGGGGTCACGAGCACCGCCACCATTTCATCGCTCATTGCCATCGCCGACTGACCGGTTCGGGGTTCTCGTACCAGACGAAATGACATGCAGGGGCGGGGTGTTCCCTGGCACACACGCCGGCGAGAAACGCCTCGGATTAGGAGACTCCCAAACGGATATCGTGGTATCCTCCAAAAAAGGTTCCAGGATCAATCGAATCCTTTCGCATCGATTCGGTTTGATTCTGGAAAACAAGTCATATCCGTAGTCGCCCCGGAAGTGCCGGCGACCCGTGGGAAATTTCGTCGCTGCCGACAATGCGATCCCGCAGGGTCGGGTGTCCGTCCGACCTCCCCGGTTTTTCCCCAGGATTTCTCCTTTGTTCGCTGCATTGTTCTCTGATCCCTGGAGGATCCGTCTCCTGCGGGTGCTCATCGGACTGACGCTGCTCGCCGTGGTCTGGGCGGCGGAACGCTACGGGTTTGTGGGGCAGGTGGCCCCCGAACCGGTTGCTGTCGATAGGCAGCCCGAGGCGGATTCACCGCCGCCACCGACAGACCTCGCGGCCACCGATGACGGCGCTGCCGCAGCGGAGGCTCCATCCCTCACGGAATCCGCCCCACGCGCGGAATCCCGCGGCGATCGAGACAGCGCCGGTTCAGCCGCGTCTCCCGCGCCGCGCCGATCGAAGCCGACGCCGCAGGCAGCACCGAGGGCTCCACCGACCACCGCCGATCCGCTGGTGATCGACGGGCTTTCCTTGCGCGATTCGAGCGGCCGCACGATCTACCGGGGGCAGATCGATCTGGCCCCGACGATCGAGCGGATCGCGGCCGACCGGCGATTACGATTTCCCAACGATGGCACCACGTTTCAAAATCGCGAAAATCGCCTTCCTCGACGCCCGCCGGGATACTACCGCGAGTGGGTCGTGCCGACACCGCAGGAACCGGGCCCGGGCCCGCAACGGCTGATCACCGGCGAGGGGGGCGAAGTCTGGTACACGCCCGACCACTATCGCTCCTTCCGCCGCCTCCCCACGGAGATCCGGATCCGATGAGCAACGCCCCAGACGCCCCTGGCCCGTTCCTGTTCAGCGCGGATCCGGCGGCGTACCGCGCCGAGGGCGCCTTCGTGGTGCGGATTCCCGCTAAGGCCAGGGGGAAGGAAAAACTCCTCAACGTGCTCGCCGCGAAGCTCCGTTTTCCGAGCTATTTTGGGCACAATTGGGACGCCCTCGAAGAATGTCTCCGCGATCTCTCCTGGCTTGGCGAACAGCCGCGGGTGGTGATCGTCCACGAGGCGTTCCCCTTTTCGTCGGCCGGCGAAGCGCTCGCAATCTACCAGGGCATTCTCGCCGACGCCGTGGCCGTTCATCGCCAGCGCGGCACGCCCCCGCTGCTGGAGGTCGTCTTTCCTGGCCCATCGGTCGACCAGCCGATCCACAAGCGCTGACCGACATCGTCACGTCGGCCGATCGGCCACGCCCCGGGGAATCCGCCGTGCCGGAAACCGTCCTCTACAAAGACCACCCGGCCATGTTCCGCAACCGGCCGGTGCTGTTTCTCATTTGTTGCGCGCTTGTGCCCTTCGGGATTGGCATCGTCGGTCTCCTCGCCTGGTGGCTCCACTGCCAGGCCACGTCGCTTGTGATCACCGAATCGCGTGTCACCCTGCGGAAGGGGCTGTTGAGCAAATACACCAACGACGTCCTCATTGCCGACATCCGCAACGTGCAGGTGAGGCAGAGTTTCCTCCAGCGGATCTTCGGTGTCGGCGCCGTCGCCGTGTCGACCTCCGGGCAGGGCGACATGGAAATCGAGGTCCACGGAATGCCGGCCCCCGACCGCATCAAGGCGATCCTCAACGACCGCCGGACCGACGTCCGCAGGATGTGACCCGGGACAAAAACGCCGCCGCAGGTCTTCCGTCGCCGTGCCCCTCCGCGATCAGGTGAGCCCCGCCGTCAGATCGGCCAGATCCTGGGGGATGATGCCGTGGCTGGCCAGGATCACCCTCTGCTCCGCGTCCAAAACGGGTGAGATGCCGGCGAGCTCCGTCGTCCAAGACTGATACTTGGGCATCGCCTCAAGAAACCGTTCCACGTGTCCCTTGAAATGGTTCACGTCCGCGACGAGCCTGTGCGGCGAACGCTTGCAGGAACCGAATCGAATCGTTCGCGTTGTCTCATTGACCGCCACCAGATCGATTTCGGTGTCGGCCTTGTCCCAGAAGCCTTGAATACGATGCGTGACAGGAAAATCACCGATGCCCTTGCGGCTCCGCTCTTCGTAAAGCTGACCCACCAGCTTCTCCAGAGCCGCTCCCTCCACATCCGCCAGCCGTTGGTCGGCTTCGTCGATGAGCCCGTCAAGCGGTCGAAAGGCGATCGCGGAAACGGGATTGGCCAGGGCCGCAAGCCAGGAGCGGAGGAAATTGTCGGTGACGTAATAACGGCCCCGCTTGGCCTCGGGCTTGGCGAAGACCGGCAATTTGCGCTCCATCAGCCCGAATCGCTCGATGAGAACCTTGAGGTATCCGCCCACCTGTGTGTCAGGATTGCCACTGGCCTGCCGAATGGCCCCCACGAGCTCGTTGTGCATCCGACCTGGATTTCGAGCCGCGAATTTCAAGACGACGTCATAGCGCCCGCGGAGCTCGCGCAGAAACCAGTTCTCGGCTTCGGACCGGAGCGGCGATGAGCTCTCGAAGAACATGCGACGCAGCAGCGTCCTGCGGTCTGCGGCGAGGACATCCTGTTCAAAACAGTCCCGATAAAACTTGGGCACGCCCTCGAAAAGGTTCCAGAGGAACAACAATCGCTGGGAAGAAGGCTCCGCGTGGTCGTTGAGGATCGAGAGCACCGAGCCGATGTCGAGATGCGTCAGATTGATCGTGTCGGTCACGCGGTTGTAGAGGGGGGCCGTTCGATCTTCGAGCAGAGCCACCATCTCGGTGTGAATGGAACCGAGCACGATGAGCCCACCCCGTACCCTTTCGGCCTTTGCCTGCAACCGATCCACGCCGGCCTGCAGGGAGGAGCAGAATGGCTCGTGGCCCCGGCGATTGAAGTACTGAAACTCATCGAGAATCAGGATGGTGCCTGCTTCCGCCATCGACTCGAGCAACTTCGCCAGTTGCAGCAGATCATTGGGCCGGGGATGCCGGTCCGCAGGAACGTGAAACGTCTCCAGAGCGTCGTTCACCGCTGACAGAACGCCGGCCGGCTCGGAATCTGGGATCTGGACATAGAAGACCGGCTGCCGGTTGCCGAGCTCCTCCATGGCGTGCCGGATCAGCGCTGTTTTGCCGATCCGGCGTCGCCCGGTGACCTTGGCAAAGAACCACCGCTTGCGGTCGAGCATCTGCTTCAAGGCCGCAAGCTGTTCTTTTCGCCCGTAGAACTTCCAGTCAGCCATCCCTCCCCCATGAGATAAAACCGCTTTACAAAATTAAGATAAAGCGATTTTATCTCAACCGATTTCATAACGCAAGTCCTTCTTGAAAAGGGGCTTGGAACCCGGCGAACGTCGAGGTTTGCCCACTTTCCGCCGGCTGCGGGGAAAGGCTCGGGACCATCCCGGCGACGGATTGCCAGCTCCGCCGATCGTTCCCAGACCGCGGGAAGGGTGTCGTCGACCGCCCCGAAGGTTGAGCGCCCCGAAGAACGATTGCCTTCCCCCCCCCGCGGAACCGGTCAGCGGATCGAGAGTTCATCCGGGGCGAGGGCCCAGACCGTTGGCCGGCCGGAGGCTCCACCGATCGCTTCGCGGAGGAAGAGATCGATCACGCCCGTCCGCAGGCCAGCTTGGCCGAGGAGGGCGAGCGCCTCCTGCGAAACGCCGAGGGACGCCAGGCGGGTGCTGGCGTCAGAATCACCGAAGAGAACGGAGAGATCGAGGCCCGCCGAGACGTTCGGCCGATGGACGATCTCGTATTTCTCGATCCCAGCCTTCTTCGCCACCGCCGCCAGGCAGTCGTCGAGGCCGCCGATCTCGTCGACAAGCCCGGCCGCCTTCGCCTGGCTCCCCGACCACACCCGGCCACCGGCCAGATCCTGGAGCTTCTCGACCGGGATCCCACGCGACTCGCTGACGAGTTTGAGAAACCGGCCGTAGACATCGTCGATCGTCTTCTGGAGCTTTGCTTGGTCGTCCTCGTTCCAGCCCCGGTCGGGGGCGAAGGCACTGGCGGCCTCGTCGAGGGCGATGTTCTCCATGTGGAGCCCCACGCGCTTCAGAAGGGTGCCGAAGCTGATCTTCATCGAAAAGACACCGATCGAGCCGGTGAGCGTGCCCCGCTCGGCGTAGACCGGCACTCCGAGGCAGGAAACCCAGTAGCCCCCCGACGCGGCCACCTCCCCCATCGAGACGATCGTCGGCTTCTTCTTGGCCAGCTCCGCGAGCGCCTGACGGATCGCTTCGCTGGCCGTGGCCGAACCCCCCGGTGAATTGATGCGGACGACGACTCCCTTGATCTTGTCGTCGCGGCCGATCTCCTGGATCGTCTTCACGGTGGGGCCGGAGACGATCGAGCCCGGCGATTCCTTCTTGCCGTCGACGATCGCCCCGGAGAGGTGCATGACCGCGATCGAGATTTCAGAGACCTTCGTCGCCTTGTCGGGCCCCCCCGACATCACCTTCCCCATCAGCTCGAAGACCGACATCTCCTTCTTCGGCTTCGCCGCCGCCTCCACCCAGCTCGTCTCGCCGCCGACCCAGCGATTCATGGTCGCCTTCATCGTGCCAAACGGGGCGAGCTCGTCGACGAGCCCGGCGGCAAGGGCCTCGGCCGGGATGAAGAGCCGCTGCTTCTGGAGCTCGCGCACCTTCTCGGTCGTCAGGCCGCGGCCGCGGGCGATCATCGACACCTGGGCGTCGTTCATGCTCGTGAGCATCTCGAGGTAGTGCCGGCGGAGGTGCTCGCTCATCGTCGCGTTCACGTAGGGCTCGACGGCGCCTTTGAAATTGCCCGCCTTGACGACCGAGGCCTTGAGGCCGAGGAGATCCATCGCATCGCGGAAGAAATACGACTGCATCGTCTTCGACGGCATGTCGACGCCGCCGAGGTCGGCCATCGCCACGTGATCACAGCCGGCCGCCACCGCGAGGTGTGCCGACTCGGCGCTCTCGAGCCAGGCCCCCACCTTCTTCCCCGATTTCCGCAAGCTCGAGAGGCGGCGGAGGAGCTCGTCGAGCTGGGCGAGGTTCAAACCGAGATCGGCGTCGGAGAGATCGAAGACGACGGCATTGATCTTCGGGTTCTTTGCGGTCTCCTCGAGGAGCTCACAGAGCTTGTAGAAATTCCTCCGCTTCCCCGGGCTGCCACCGATGATCAGGCTCGTCGGATCGAACTCGTTGGCACCGACGATGTCTTCGTAAGTCCCGCCGAGCGTGACAAGCTGCACCTGAAGCTTCGCCGCTTCGGCTTTCGCCTTCGCTTCGGCTTCCTTTCGCTTCTCGGCCCGAGCCGCCTCAGCATCCGAGGGCTTGGCTTCGGCGGGCTTTACATCCGCCGACTTCGCTTCGGCAGGGGCCGCCTCGGCCGCCGGCGGCGCTGGAGGGGCAGCGGGTTCGGTGGCGGGCTTCGCCGCGGCGGCCGGAGGGGGCTCGGCCACGGCGGTGGCGCCGTCGTCGGCCTGGGCCAGGCCGGCAGTCGCCGTCAGGGTGAGCAGGAGGGCCACGCTCCAGGCCAGTTCCAAAACCAGTCGACCGGTCAGTCCGCAGCCTCGAGCCTTCATGCATTTCTCCCTGCGATGGTTGACTGTCTTGGGGGCAGCGGCCCGCGATCGGGACGTCGACCGCGGCCTGTTGTTCAACGCCCGGAGCGGGTGCAGGAGGACCTGCCGAACCCCGTCCCTCTGTCGAAGGATACGCTCGGGGCGGGGCGGTGACCAATGCCTCCGGGGCCAGACTCCACTTCCCCCACCCGATCGCCGCAGTCCGCACCGCCGTGGCCGGAAGCCGGGTCTGACCCGTCACTTCCGGCTGGCTGCTGATCACCCGGCCAGCTTCAGCCCCCCCCAGACGGCCGCGAAACCGAGCAGGTTCGAGGCCACGACATACGACATCGCCAAGCCCGGCCGCCCCGACTGCCACAGCTCGACCGCCTGGAAGGCGTAGCTGGAGAAGGTCGTGAAGCCCCCCAGCAGGCCGACCAGGAGGATCATCTCGATCCCCTGCGGCAACGCGACGCGCGACCTGGTCGCCCCCACGATCGCCCCGAAGCAGAGCGCCCCGAGGGCGTTGACAGCAATCGTTCCCCAAGGGAACCCGGTGCCGAAAAGACGCGTGGCCACGACGGTGACCCCGGCCCTCGCCACCGTTCCGAGGGCGCCGGCCAGGGCTACGGCGATCCAATGGCCAATCGTCGACATTGCCCTCTCCCGACCGTTCCGCTGTTCACTCCGGCCCATCCGACGTTCATCGAATCCTAACTTCCCTGGGCCCATCGGGCGTGTTGGCCAAGTTCCCGATGTTGCAACATCCCCCCCATCGCCGTATAAACCGGAAATTGGAAGAGACGGTGGGGGAGCGTGGACACAGAGTTCCGCGACGGAGGAATCCATGAATCGGCACGATGCCCTGTTTCTCGTCATTGTTCTTGTCGCTGCAGCAGCGATCCTCGTCGCGGCGCCGATGGTCGTCAGCTTCGCCATCCGCTCCGGCGCCGACGCCCTCAGCCGGATGGCCATTGACCATTGCCTCTGACGGCCCGCTCGACGTCGCGGCCGTTCTCCCGACGCGGCTCGCCCGCTTCAAGCCCTCTAGCTTGGCAGGGGATCTAGCTTGGCAGGGGATCTAGCTTGGCAGGGGATCTAGCTTGGCAGAGGATCTAGCTTGCAGGGGATCTATGCATCTCAAACGGTTCACATTGCGGTTCGCCACGCTGGCCACTTTCCTCGGCGCGTTGCTGTGGGCCTGCCTTCCAGGTGTCGGCTCGGTCGACCGGATCGGGGCCGAGGATCTCGAAGTTCCCCTGACCCGGGCTCCCCACGGCACGCCGTTCACGTTCGAGGTGATCGAAAGCCTCGACGCGGCCTATCTCGGCGACACGCCGAGCCATGTCGGCCGCCACGGCGGGCTCGAGTTCCGGCCGAACGTGGCCCTCGGCGATCCGGTCTACCGCGTGGCAGAGGAGGCCGGCGGGGCGGCGAGGCCGGTGCGGAGCGGCAGCGTGACGCGCGTCGTCTGGGAGCGCGTCAGCCGGAGCCTGACGGTGGAGTTCGATCCGGAGCCGTTTGTCCGCATCGCCGTCGGCGACGAGGTGTTTGTCGACCTCAATCCGGCCCCCCCCACGGCCCGGCCTTGATTCCTTCCGGCCCGGATTCCGCAGTGGGAATCGGCGCGGGCTGAACCATCGCGTTCAAGGCCACGTATCGAGGGGCCCGGAACGGGTCGGATAAGACCGCTCGGGCGAGCGTTGGCAGGCCCCGAATACCAGCGCCAGCGCCGCAGCGGCCCAGCGTCAGGCCCGCTGCGGAAACCGGCCCTCCCGGTCGATATACTCGGCCCCACTCCCTCGGTCGTCGCGCGGCGGCTGAGAAGGGTTTTTCCCCGCGCGCACAGCGGACAAGCGATGCTCGACTTCCCCCACCGGATTCTGTTTATCGGTTTTGGCGCCGTGGCCCGCTGCACGCTGCCGGTTCTCCTTGACCACATCAAGGTGCCAGCCCACGACATTACGATCATCGATTTCGAGCCCCTCGAATCGGCGATCCGTCCCTGGATGGAACGAGGCGTGCGCTTCGTACGCGAGCGGATCACCCCCGATAACCTCGGCGAGGTCCTCGGCAAGCACCTCTCCGCCGGCGATCTCCTCATCGACCTTGCCTGGAACATCGACTGCTGCGAGATCGTGCAGTGGTGCCATCACCAGGGGGTGCTCTATCTCAACACCTCCGTCGAGATGTGGGATCCGTACGAGCATGCCGTGACGGCGAAGCCGAACGAGCTGACGCTCTACTGGCGCCACATGAACCTGCGGCGGATGATCGCCAACTGGAGCACGCCGGGTCCGTCGGCTGTCCTCGAGCACGGCGCCAATCCCGGCCTCATCAGCCATTTCACGAAGCACGCCCTCCTCGACATCGCCACGCGCTGCCTCGAGGAGCGGAAGTTCACCGGCCGAAAGGCGGAACAGATCCGCGAGCTCTCCCGGACCCGCGCCTTCAACCACCTCGCCCACGAGCTCGGCGTGAAGGTGATCCACTGTAGCGAACGCGATACGCAGATTTCCAACCGGCCGAAGCAGGTCGACGAGTTCGTCAACACCTGGAGCGTCGAGGGCTTTCGCGAGGAGGGGACGACCACCGCCGAGATGGGCTGGGGGACGCACGAAAAGGAGCTCCCGGACCGGGCCTTCGAGCACACAGAGGGCCCCCGCAGCCAGATCGGCCTGATGCGAATGGGGATGAACACCTTCGTGTCGAGCTGGGTGCCGCAGCATGAGATCATCGGGATGGTGGTCCGTCATGGTGAGGCCTTCAGCATCACCGAAAAGCTGTCGGTGCGCGACGACCACGGAGTGACCATCTACCGCCCCACCGTTCATTACGCCTACTGCCCGAGTGATGCCGCGATCGCCAGCCTCCACGAACTGCGGGGATACGACTACGATCTCCAGCCGCGGGTGCGGATCATGACCGACGAGATCACGTCGGGCTCCGACATCCTCGGGGCCCTCGTCATGGGCCACCCGCTGACGAGTTGGTGGTGCGGGACGGATCTTTCGATCGAGGAATCGAGGCGCCTCGTGCCCCACCAAAACGCCACGACGATGCAGGTGGCGATCTCGGTCGTGGCCGCCTGCATGTGGATGGTCGAGAATCCCGACCGGGGAGTTCTCCTCCCCGACGACCTGCCGCACGAATATGTCCTCGGCATCGCCAAGCCGTATCTCGGGAAGTTCATTTCCATTCAGAGCGATTGGACGCCGCTGAAGCGCTCGTACGACCCGTTCCGCGGCCCGGTCGACTCCCGACGCGACCGCGACGATCCCTGGCAATTCAAGAACTTCCTGCTCCCCGACGGAGGCTGACAGAAAGCCACATGACTCCCGCCACGCTGCTCAAGCTCGCCAAGACCCACGGCACGCCCTTGTTCGTCGTCGACCACGCCGAACTGCGCCGCAACTACGCCACCTTCCGCAAGCACTTCCCCCGGGTGCAGGTCTACTACGCCGTGAAGGTCAACAGCGATCCGGCGATCGTCGAGACCTTCTACAAGGCCGGTGGCAGCTTCGACGTGGCGAGCATGCAGGAATTCCACACCGTCCATCAATTCATCGAGCATCTCCCGAAGAAGGCCCGGCAGGACTTCATCTGGGACAAGATCATCTACGCCAACCCGATCAAGCCGACGGAGACGCTCCGCGAGCTCGACCAATACCGCCCCCTCGTCACCTATGACAACCACGAGGAGGTGAAGAAGATCGCCAAGGACGCGCCGCACGCCGGGCTCGCGCTGCGGATGCGGGTGCCGAACACCGGCTCGATGGTTGAGCTGTCGAGCAAGTTCGGCGCCCTGCCGGGAGAGGCCGTCGGGCTGATCGAGTATGCCCACAAGCACGATCTTGTCGTCGAGGGGCTCTCGTTCCACGTCGGCAGCCAGTGCACGAATCCGCAGAACTACATCCAGGCCCTCCACCTCTGCGCCGGCGTGTTCGCCGAGGCGAAGAGCCGGGGCTTCGAGCTCAAGCTCCTCGACATTGGCGGCGGATTCCCCGCGGCCTACGACGACAGCGTGCCGGAGTTCTCCACGCTTGCCAAGTCGATCAGCCACGAGCTCGACCGACTCTTCCCCGCGCCCATCGAGATCCTCGCCGAGCCGGGGCGGTTTCTCGTGGCGTCGGCCGGCTGGGCGGTCTCGAAGATCATCGGCAAGGCGTTCCGCAACGACAAAACCTGCTACTACGTCGACGACGGCGTCTATCACACCTATTCCGGCGTGATCTTCGACCACTGCACCTACCACATGAAGAGCTTCAAGAAGGGGACGGCGAAGCTGTGCGCCGTGTTCGGGCCGACCTGCGACGCGCTCGACACGATCAGCCTCGCCGAGCAGCTCCCCGATCTCGAGATCGGCGATTATCTCTACAGCGAGAAGATCGGCGCCTACTCCGCCGCGTCGAGCACCCACTTCAACGGCTTCCCGCCGGCGAAGGTGGTTCACATCAACCAGAAGTGACCGGCCGCTGGGTCAGGCTTCCTCGGATTCCGTCTCCGGTGCCCACGGCTGGTGACGGCCGCCCCACGTGATCTCGCCGGCCCCGTCGCGGCGCACCGCCTCGATGACGTGGTAGTGCTTCACCTCCTCGCGGGCGACCGCGTCCCATTCGGCAGGAAGCTGCTCGAGGTACCACGACGGCTGCTTCGTCACCACGATGAGGGTTCCCTCCGGCGCGAGCGCCCGCCGGGCCGCCTCGACAAACAGCGCCGCGATGCGGAAGTCGGCGTAGTAGGGGGGATTGGCCAGGGCGAGATCGTACGTGCCCGGATCGGGGGCATGACCGTGCGCCTCGAGCGCCACCTCCAGGTTCGGGAGGCCGTTGCTTGTCGCTCCGAAGCGGGCACATTCGACGGCCCGCGCGGCGCTGTCGAAGGCGTGGACATGGACGGTCGGATCGCGGGCCGCCATTCCCAGCCCCACGCTCCCCGGCCCGCAGCCGATGTCGAGCACGCGGGTGTCGGGGGCGACATCGACGGCATTGAGGAGGTGGCGGGCACCGGGATCGATGCGCCGATGGGAGAAGACCCCGGGGCGGGTCAGCGCCTTGAGAAGACGGCCGCGGTCGCGAAACACGACCTCGCAGCTGAAGTCGCGGATTTTCGCCGGCTCGCGCGTCTTCTCGACAACATACGTGACCGTCTCCTCGCCCGGCCGGACGCGGACGGTCTCACCGGTAGCCGAAAGTTGCTCATGGAGCCAACGGTCGCGGGGGTTGTCGGTGGAGACGACGAGCCGGCCACCGGGCTGGAGCTGGACGAGGGCCTGCTGGAGGAGCTCGCGGGTCAATTCCGCCTCGCCGCCCGAGGCGGTGGGGAGGACGACGAGATCGTAGGGGCCAGCCGGCATGTCGGCGGCACAGACGAGCCTGGCACTGCCTGCCGCAGGCGTGGCGGGTGACTCTCCCCTGGCGATGTCGTCACGGGCAAGATCGAGATGGAAGAGGTCGAGGAACCAGACGGTGACGTCCGCCGTGGGGCGTTCGGCGGCCAGGGTCCGCCCAGCCTGGGCCCGCCCGAGGGTCGTGCAGAGGATCCGCTCGCCGGGGAGGTCGCGGGCGATGGCGAGGGCATGGGCCTCGGCGGGGCGGGGGGGAAGTGGTGCGGGAGGGGCTTGATGATCCATGGCGCCGATTAGAGCAGGACTGCCACAGGATTCATCCGCCGCCTCCGGATCGGCGGCCCGCCCTCTCCACGGCCTCTCCCTGACCGCGCCGCGGAGGAGGAGCCCGGCCGGCCGGCGCCTCAAAACCTGCCTCGATCTCGGCCAACCTCGACCGGAGGACGGCCGCGACGAGGAAGAAGTAGGGCCCGGCTGGCCCCTCCGCGGCGCGACGGCCGCGCCGCGGAGAAGAGCCTTCAGGATTCACTCGGGGCGGCGCGGACGTTCGGGCCGCGGGGCATCGTCACCGCCAGGCCCACCGCCTGGCCCACCTGGCGGGCCGCCGGCACCGCCACCAGGACCGCCGCCACCAGGACCGCGACGGCCGCCGCGCCCTTCAGGGCCGCCCGGGGGACCGCCGCCTCCAGGCCCGCCAGCTCCAGGACTACCTGGCCCGCCACGCTGTCGCCCCATCTCCTCGGCAAACTTCATCAATTCGTTGCGATCGAGCTTG
Source organism: Pirellulales bacterium (assembly GCA_040397545.1). Lineage (GTDB taxonomy): Bacteria > Planctomycetota > Planctomycetia > Pirellulales > UBA1268 > QWOP01. Next base: position 4,475 of record JBBAVV010000075.1, on the reverse strand, counting down.
CCGTCGCGGTCAGTGTCGAACGACAAGGCGCGCTCCACAAACCGCTCCGGGCTGGGGGGGCCCATCCCTGCGCCCCGGCCACCGCCAGGTCCACCCTCCGGCGGTCCTCCCGGTGGCGGACCACCCGGTCCACCCGGTCCACGCTCCCCTCGGCCCGGGCCCCCCGGCCCACGCTCACCTGGCGGACCGCCGCGGGGCGGGCCTTCGCCTCTGCCTTCCCCCTTGCCTTCCCCCCTGCCTTCCCCTCTGCCTTCCCCTCTGCCTTCCCCCCTGCCTTCCCCTCTGCCTTCCCCTCTGGGGGGACCAAATCCTCCCGGGGGCCCTTCGCCCGGCGGCCCATGCTCCCCAGGGGGATGCGGCGGGCGAAACTCCTCTTCGTCGATGACACCGTCGCCATTGCCGTCGAGGGCGAGGAGGGCGGTGGCAGCGTTTTTGATTTCTTCGGCATCGAGCCGGTGATCGTGATCGCGATCGAGGGCCTCGCGGAGAGGGTCAAACGGCGGCGGGCCGGGTGGTCCCCCACCGAACTCTGGAGGCGGCGGGCCGCCACCCGGGCCGCGCGGCGGCTGGGCCATGGCCAGCGCGCCGAGGCCGATCAGCGCGACCGTCGCGGCGATCGCGCCCCCGGATCGTGTTCCGAGTTTCATCGCATTCACCCTGCTTTCTGGTTTGGTCACCGACCCGATCAGGCCGCCGTCGAGCGGCCACCGATCATTCCGACGATCCGATTGCATACAAGAACTTCCCCGAGCGGAGATAGATCCGGCCGTCGACGAGGGCCGGCGTACCGCTGGCATCGCTGTCGTCCCCCTCGAAGACGTTGTGCGCCAGCACCTCGTAGCGCGGCGCGGCGGGGAGGACGATCGTCCCATCGTAACGCGTCACGACATACACCTTCCCATCGGCGACCACCGGCGAGGCATAGACCGGCCTCCCCCCCGAGGTAATCTCGCGGACGCGTTCCTTGTAGATTTCCGCGCCGGTCTTCGCGTCGGAGCAAAAGGCCAGCCCCTTGTCATCGATCCAGAAAAGGTGCCCGTCGTGAAGCACTGGCGTGGCCACGTAGGAGCTCGTGCGGCTCGTCCAGAGAACGTGCGTCTTCGAAACATCCCCCCGGCCCCCGGCGCGGACAGCAAGCGATCCGGAAGAACGAAAGCCGCCGAAGACGTAGACCGTCTCGCCATCGACGATCACGCTCGGGCTCACGTTCCCGGTGAGCCCCATCTCGGTGTGCCAGCGGAGTTTTCCTGTGCCGGGGTCCAGGCCCCACACCTCTCCGGGGACAGCGACGACGATCTCCGCGGAGCCGTCGGGGAGCGTGACCACGCCGGGAGTGCCGTAGGCGAGCTCGAGGGCCGCCGCCTCGGCCTTCCAGACTTCCTTCCCAGTCCGCTTGTCGAGCGCCCGGATCGACTGGCTCTCTTCTGACGCGTTGCAGATCAGATGCTCCCCCTGAAGGATCAGGCTGGCCCCCGATCCCCAGCGGCGGTTGCTCGACTCGGTGCCGACGCCCGTCCGCCAGATCTCGTTTCCTTCCATGTCGAAGGCAACAATCCCCGCCTTGCCGAGGAACGCCCACACCATCTCCCCATCGGTGACCGGCGTGTTGCTCGCGTAGCCATGCTCGGTGAGGTAGCCCGCGTAGGGATCATCGGGGCCGGGCGCGGCGATGTCGCGCTGCCAGGCGACCTTGCCGTCGTTGCGATCGATCTTCACCAGGTGCCTGGTCGGCCCTTGTCCTCCGCCCCCTTCCGACCAACAGGTAACAAACACCGCATCGCCATGAACGATCGGGCTCGACGATCCTCCCCCCGGCAGCGCCGTCTTCCAGAGGAGGTTTTTGGAGTTGCCCCACTCGACAGGCGCCGAAGTGCCGGCTGCCCGCCCCCCCGGCCCGCGAAACTGCGGCCAATCCTCGGCGGTCGCTGCGGCCGCGGCGACCAACAGACAGGCCGCGGCGAGGCCTGCCGCAATCTGATCACCGATCTTCATCTCCCGGATATGCATCATGGCACCTTCTTGAATGGCCCGCGGGGCCGTCATTCCACGACCCGGAGAACGTCGTTGCGTTTGTAGACCCGGTTGCGACCGCCGCGGGCCGCCCCCTCGAACTCGAGATGGCAGTCGAGGAGGACGCCGAGGGTGGCATCGGCGGGGATGTCGAGTGTGATCGTGACGAGATTCCCTTCGCGGCGGATCGCGCTGGCCTCGTAGGGGCCGATCTGGACCCATGACGGCGCGCCCTCGGGCATCGGGAAAGCGCTCCGCCCGGCGCCGCGCGGCGAGATCCCCTCGCGCGGATCGAGTTCGATCGTCACCTGGCGTTTCCCACCGGGGGCAATCGATCCCGGCAGGACGGCGACGATGGCCGGATCGGCGACTGTCTCTCCCTCGGCGTTGTTTTCGATCGGGCCCGCGCCGGCGCGCCGCAGTCCGCGGTTGTTGCTCGGCTCGACGACGCCCCGGTAGCCGCCGAGGATGTAGGGGAACTGGCCCGGTGTGGCATGGTAGTGGTAGCCACGGTGGGGATCGGTATGGCCGTTACAGGCGTCGAGCGCGCGGCCTAGCGGGGCGAGCGTGTCGCTGGCGCGGGCCATCACGCCATCGGCTTCGTAGGGGCCGTGAATCGGAAACCCATCCCAGGCGAAGCCGATGATCGGCGAATGCTGCTTGCCGTCGTCCTTGAAGGGGCTTTTCACGCAGACCGGATACTTGTGGTAGTGGTAGACGCCGGTCTGCTGGGGATGGCCGCAACAGGCGTCGAGCCAGACCTCCGAATAGCCCTCGACCGCGTTCATCCCTCCCTGCTCGAAGGGATTGAAGAACACGACACCATTGAGCGCCGTGCCGACCGGCCCCATCGGCAGGCGCGTGGTCGATGCGGCCAGCCTCGGCTCGAGCGGCAACCGGAAGGTGAAGTCCTGGACTTGAATCGAGTTTGGATTGCCGCTGTTGGGGAAGATCGCGGTGGGATGGTTGGGGTAGCCCTGGCTTTGGATGACGAGAAACCCAGCCGGGTGGAGCTCGTTGCCCGGCTCGTGCGAGATCCGCACCTCGTCGACGCCGTCGCCATTGGAATCACGCCGGTGGTAGGCGAAGAGGTCGACGAACTGCACCTCGTCGCCGACGACGTCGCGATAAAGATAGCGCGGCTTGTCGAGCTTGTTGCCGGCCTCGTCGTGGGTGCGGATGGACCACCGCCCGCCGATCGACTCGACGCCGGCGGGGAGATCCTCGGCTCGGCCGGCCGCCGTGAGGAGGAGGGGAAGGAGCAGGAATGGAACGAGGAGCAGGGCGAGCGCGGCGGCCGCGATCGATCGCGTGCCCGAGTGGCGGCGGTGCGGAAGCGGGGAGCAACTTGCCATGACGGCGTCACCAAAGCGGGGGCGGCAGAAGCGACCACCATTGAATTGTCGTTGAACGGCTCGAAAGGGGGAAAGTTTTTTGAGTTTTTCAACGGTTCCCGCTGCGGGGGAGGATTTCGGTTCTCCGCCAAGGTGGCTCGAATACTCCGCCGCTAGCCGGCGGGATTTTCCTCGTCGGGCCGGTACGAGACGGCAGCCTTCTGGGGGCCGTAGACCGTGAACGGAGGCACAGGAACGCTTTCCAGGCCACTGCGGAGGAGGGAGCTGGTGATGAACTCCCGCCAGAACGGCCAGGCGGTGTGAACGGCGTTGGTCGCACAGAACTGATCGACGTCGGTGGCCGCCAGGTCCCTCCCGTCCCCTGCCGCTCCCCCGCAGCCCGGCGGACAGGCGTTCTGCGGCGGGGCTTGATTCCCCATTCTTGTCCGATAAAGTCCAACCCGTTTTCAGTGCCGGCTGGCAGATGGGACACTTTTCGTTGATCGATGGGAGGCGTTGCTTCTCCGTGCATGCCACGGCGGCCGCTCTCCCCACACTCTCTCGCCCGGCTGTCGAATGATTCTCCGCTTCTCACAAAAACTCGGCTCCCGACTGAAAGCTGGCCCGCTGAGGCCCAGGGCGCTGGATGCCAACCCTCTGGCGGATTGGACGGCGCACCTGTTCTTTGCAGACAGGACGCCGTACATCCTCGTGAGCAACACCCCTTCGCTCTACTCCGTCGTGCTGTACGCCAAGGGGGTTCCGGACGATAGCCGCTTCATCACGCGTGCCTTAGCGACCTTGCGAGAGTTCATGGAGGGGGATGGGCTGGCCGATGCCTATCATCGGTCCATCGTCCCCGAGACCGGCCTGATCTATTTCGCTTCCTCTTTGAATCGTTCGGTCACCGGTTCGATGAACGAATTGATCGAGAGTGCCAAGGCGATTCTCCTCCGGGATGAGATCTCACCGTACGACCTTGGCTTTCAGCTCAATGACCTACTGCTGTCGGCGATCGCCCCGAGCAAGGCGCATGGATACGGCAAACCGCGGGAGGCGTTTCGGCGCCTGATCGACCAGTCGAAAGCCCCGTGATCTTGCCCGGAATGCGGATCTGGGAAAGCAAGGCTC
>JBBAVV010000074.1:6039-22531 GCA_040397545.1 Pirellulales bacterium | reverse complement strand
AGAGCCTCGTACCTGTGGGCGACACGTCGGCGGGGCCGGCAAAAGTTTCGTCGTTTCTCGGAGGACCTCGTCACTCCTCAAGCGTTCGCCGATCCCCGCCTCGCCTTCGCGTTGGCAAGGAAGCCCAAGGCGCAACCCTTGGTACCGCAGCGGGGAGATCGCAATGACAACACGGACCTCGCAGCAGGCCCTCACGATTTCCCAACGACAGCGAGTCGTTGCTTCAACGATGCTCCTCGAAGCACCGGCTGCGCCGGCCGAATGGGGGATTCTCAACAGAGGCACTTGGCCCCCTTCTGGTTTATCATTTCCCAACCGTGACTGGGCACCGAGGGACCTGTTCGACACGAGATTCGCCAATGACCCCTTTATCGCAGCCGGCTTTGGTCCCGCCTGATCGCCACCGGTTTTGTGCCATCCCCCATTGTCTATGGCTCCTCGTCGCCTTCGTGGTCATGCACGAAGCGATCGGGGCCGATGAGCCATCCGGGCAGCGCAAGGCCGCTGCGATTCAGGAGGCGATGGCCGCTTCAACGAAGACTCCGGAGACAGTCGCCGGGCGATACCTCATGCGGAACTATGTCGCACGGGACGCAAAAGCCGATGCCGAACAGTTCGAGGCACGGATGCGACATTTGGATGGGATGTTCAAAAGCGGAATTGAGTCACTACGCAAAGCGACGCTTGAGAGTGGCGGGACGATCACTGAGGAGTTTGAGCAGCGCCTCAAAGCGGAATATGACCGCGACATGGCCACCGCGAGGAAGCACGAGACAAGCGCCCTCTCCCCGACGCTGACCCGTTACTGCTCGGTGTCGGTGAAGAACCAAAAGTATCGCTTCGAGCAGGTGAACCTGCCGGACGACGTGCCGCTGAAAGAACTGGCCGAAAAGATTCGCAGTGGCGAAATCGACGTTGCATCGGACGCCGCCGGCCGTCTCGTGGTCACCTGGGATGCCACGGAAGCGAACATGATGAACGTTCAGGCGGCACAGCAGACACCGGGGAACGCCGAGACATCGGGCCTGACACGCGTCGGCAGCGAGCCGATCACGCCGATTCCCGATTTCTTCAATGCCGGTCGGCTGGGCCGGGAGACCGGCAACACCCTGCTCCGCGCCGCCTCAAACGACGGTGCTTCGGTTGGGGTCGAGGAAGTCGCATCCAAGGCGATTCCAGGCGCACGGGCGGAGAAGGTCACGATCAAGAAGAGCGTGCTCGGCATTCCTCTCTTCTCAGGCTATGAGATGACGACGACGGTCCTCCCCGAGCAGGGCTATGTCGTCGAGTCGGAAACGATGAGTGCAAGCGATGTCGAGATCAGCCGCGACATTCACGCCGACTTCCAGCCCACCGCTGCCGGCTTCTGGTTTCCAAAGAACGTCGTCAGGGAGCGGTATGAATCCGATCCGAAGACAAACGAACGCCGCTTGAAGAGCCGACTGGAATACCTCGCCATCAACGACGTCGAGTTCAACGCGCCGCTCGACGACGCGCTCTTCCGCCTCCGCGGGACACCCGAGTTTGACGCTCTTCCGACGATGAACTTCGGCACCCAGCCCGAGCGTGTCGGTCTCGACGGCGTACCCCCGCGCTTTTTCCGGTGGGGATTGATGCTCCTCACCGCCCTCTCCTGGGTGGTGATCGTGTGGACGATCAGACGACGCAACCGCGCCCGGCAGGCCCGGCCAGCGTGACCGACACCGACCGCGAGGCGACGACAGCGATGCTCGGCACCGCGGCGGGAATGGGACCGTCAAGCACAGCGTTGCATTCCAGTACGGCCACGTGGCAGAAGGTGCTCGTGGCGCTGCTCCTCCTGGCAGCCGGCTGTGGCCGACCGGCAACAGGCCGCCACGAAGCCATTCTTCTTCCTGACGGTCGCATCGAGTGGCAGGCAGAAGGCTCCCGCCTGATCCAGGTGCCGAGGGGCCTGGCGGTGACTCGGACGGTGCGATTGACCAATCGAACCGGCCACTCGCTTCGAAACGTGGCCGTGCGTACAAGTTGCCCGTCGTGTTCCTCGGCCCGTGTCGATTCCGATGTCATCCCGGACGGCGACACGTGCGCGGTCGAGGTCACCGTCTCGATCCCCGGCCCGTCGTACGAGGGCGACCGCCGGATCCATCTCTTCGTGGCGACCGAAACGGCAGACTCGTCGGCACCCGAGTATCGCACCCTTGAAATCGCCACGAGGGATGCGATCAACAAGGTCATGGATCTCGTCGATCGGCCGGCGTCTTTCGAGGTATCGTGGCACGAGGCTCGGGTGCTCCGGCTCCGTCCGCAGGTGTGGTATGGCAACGCCATCGAACGGGATTCGATTCGCGTCGCGAGTCCTGCGGCAGATCTCGAGGTGGCCGTTACGCACGACGATCGGAAAGAGCGGGTGATCGAGCTCGAAGCGGCGCTCGGTAGTCTCCCGGCGGGGGATGTGAACACGGCGATCGCGATCACGGCCCACGGCGCTATCGAGGGAGACGACGCGACGCTCGCGATCCCGGTTCGCGGCTGGATCGGGGCTCGTTACGCAGCGAATCCCAAGTTCATCCACCTCGGCACGATGCCGCTGGAAGCGGCCAAGCGTGCGACTCGATCCATTTCGGTCACGCCTTCAGGCTCCGGCGACCAAGGCGCGATTCCCCAAGCCGAGACGATTCGCGGACAGTGGAAAGTCGTGTCGATCACACCAGATGGGGCTGGCGGCTTCGGCGTCGAGGTTTCCCCTGCTCCGACGGCCGCCGGCGAGTGCATCGATACGCTGCGCATCGGCAACGATTCGAGGGACTGGCTCGACATTCGACTGGAAGTCGATGTGGAAGACGAGCGAATCGATCAGCCGGGGCGCTCATAAACTCGCCGACCACGGCCTCGTCCTTCGCACCGGCCGTCGAGCACGACTCCGCAGCACCATTCCAGCGCATCACTCGATGCGCCGCCAGCGAGGGGTCGCCCGTGCTCCGAGAGCCGGCGTTGACGGCAAGCGCAGCCATGGATGGCGGAGCGCAGGCGGCATCGAGAGAGCGGAGGCCATGGATGGCCGGAGCGAGCGTCCGGCGACGGGGCACGGGCGACCCCGAAGCCACGTTTGAGTCGGCGTCAGAGCCGGCCGCGTGAAGAGCCCCGCTACTCGACGCGGCCGTCCTCGGTCATCTCGCGGGCGTGGTAGCTCGAGCGGACGAGTGGGCCGGAGGCGACCTTGGCGAATCCCATCTGTCGCGCGAGGACCCCGATCTCGTCAAACTCCTCCGGCGGCACGTAGCGAGCGACCGGGAGCGAATCGAGTGTCGGCTGGAGATACTGCCCGAGGGTGAGGAAATCGACCGAGTGGGCGCGGAGATCGGCAAACACGTCGAGGAGCTCGTCGCGGGTTTCGCCGAGGCCGAGCATCAGGCCGCTCTTCGTCTTCACCTCCGGCATGATCTGCTTGGCACGGCCGAGGAGCTCGAGCGTCCAGGGATAGTGGCTCTTGCGGCCACGGACCTCGCGATAAAGGCGCGGCACCGTCTCGGTGTTGTGGTTGAAGACCTCGGGGCGGGATTGCATCACCATCTCGAGCGCGCCGGGCTTGTCGAGGAAGTCGGGGACGAGGACTTCGATCGCGGCGCCGGTCGCGGCCCGGACGGCGTCGACGGTGCGGCGGAAGTGGTCGGCGCCGCCGTCGGGGAGATCGTCACGGGTGACGCTCGTGATCACGACATGCTTGAGCCCGAGGCGCCGGGCTGCTTCGGCGACGCGCTGCGGTTCGTCGAGCTCGAGGGCCTCGGTCTTGCCGCGGGGGACGGAGCAAAAGCCGCAGGGGCGGGTGCAGACGTTCCCCAGAATCATGAACGTGGCCGTTCGTGCCGACCAGCATTCAAGCCGGTTGGGGCACTTGGCCGAGGAGCAGACCGTCTCCAAGCCGAGCTCGGCGATCAGGCCGGCCGTCTCGCCATGGCCACCCCCCGGCGCGAGATTCTGCCGCAGCCACGGGGGGAGGCGACGGCCGGCAGGGAACGCTGTGGGGGGCGCGGCGCAGGAGGCCGCGGCAGGCGCCGAAGCCTCGACGATCGGCAATGAGGCGAATGGTGAACCGCGGTCATCCGACACTTCTGAAAACCTCCCGGGAGTCGCCCCCCTGCCGCAGCGGCAGCGGGAAGCCCGACTGGATGTGGGACGAAGGGAAAGCGTAGGCGTCTACCAGCTGCTCGACCAGCGCCGAGCGGGCATCCTGGAGGCGGACGCGGCGCTGGACATCGGCCTCGATGCACGACATCGCCACCGGGCCGCGCGGAGTGACCGCGGCGGTGCGGATCCGGTGGGTGATGTCGGGGGCCGTGTCGGCGACGCGGGTGACGTTGAGCCAGGCCCCGTGGCTGACGACTCCGCGGCGGACCGCCATCCCCACCGCGGCGAGGAGGCCGGTGCGGCCGAAGACGCCGTTGACGCCCGAGTCGCGCGCGGCGCCACAGCGGAGCCGGCGGATCGTTCCCTCGAGGCCGGCTTCCATTCGTTCGACGCAGCCGCCGGCATCATTTCGATCGAGCCCGAGATCCTCGAGCGCGGCGATGAGGGCAATCTGGATCTGCCCCGGGCCGTGGAGGATCGCGCCACCACCGCGCCCCTGAAAACGGACGTCGAGGCGCCGGCGCACGAGCTCCTCGTCGGGGAGGTCGAGGTCGCGCCTCGACCCGAGCCGGCCGATCGTGATCGAGCGCTCCGGCTCACAGATCACGAGCGTGGGCGGCCGCCCCCCTGGCTCCGAGACATCCCAGGCGAGCCGGTCTTGCATCGCCCCCCAGGCGTCGAGGCTGATCGGGCCGGCAAGCCACACGGCCACCCCCCGACGGGCGGGACGGCCATGGCCAACGGCGGAGTGGGACGGCGGTGTCGGGGCAGCGGCCATACCCCTTTGTAGCACCCGTCGCCGGGGGGCCGCCACGGAAGATCGCCCGTGGGCTGTGAGGCGGGGCTGCCTCCGCTCGCACTCCCGTACAGGCCGCCGCTCACTTCGCCGCGGCAAGCGGCTTGATGCGGAGGTTGCGGTAGCGGATCGTGCCCACGAGGCCCCCGTGGATCTGCAGGGCGATCATCCCCGTCTTCGCAATGCCGGCGTCGGGCTCGATCCAGTCGACTGTCTCGACGCCGTTGAGCTCGAGGCGGATCCGCTTCCCTTCGGCGCGGATCCGGTAGGAATGCCAGCCGTCGATCCCGCCGGCCAGCGCCGCGGCCACCATCCGTTCGGCCGGCACGGCGAGGAGCTTGTTGCGCCGGCTCTCGTCGTAGAGGGCGCCAAAATAGCCCGGCCCGATGTCGGCCTGATAGCCACTCACCTCATGGTGATTCGGGATCCGCACCGAGCGGAATTGGACGCCGGCATTGGCCCCCTCCTTGGCCTCGAGCTTGTACTCGAGGCGGAGCTCGAAATCGCCGTAGTCGCGCGCGGTGGCGAGAAACTCGTTTCGCGGCGCGGCAGAGTCGGGGGAGCCGGCGACGATGTCGCCATCCTCGATCCGCCAAGTGGCGTCGAAATCGCCCCCCCAGCCGGCGAAGGTCTTGCCGTCGAAGAGCGACTCGAAACCAGGATCCTCGGCACGGGCCGGGGCGGAAGCAACGACGAGCGTCGCGATGGTGACGACGAGCACAAGCGCGAAGCGAACGGGGGAATGCATCGACACGACTCCTTGAGGCGCTGCTGGGGGACGCTGCTTGAGAACGCTGCTTGGGGGCGCTGCGGGAGACGCCGCTTGAGAACGCAATGAGATCGGCCCGCCCCCGATTCGGGAGCATACTCCATCGAAAGCTGAAGCCGGCAGCGGGCGACGGGACGTTGCCCCTTCGGCGGGAGACGAGGTCAGACCTCAATGAGGTCGAAGTCCTGCCCGCCGAAATCGTTTGCCCGGCTCTCCAGCCGGTAGCTGCACCCCATCACATCGGATCGCTGGGCGCCGCGCTCCTCGCCGACCGGCTCGAATGCCGTCTCGCCACGACGATGGATCACGAACGAGACCGGATCCCGCCGCGCATCGAGGAGCCACAGCTCCCGAACCCCCGCGGCGTGATAGGCCGCCGGCAACCGCTGCGTGTCCTTGACGACGGAGGTATCGCTGACGATCTCCACGATCAGATCAGGAGCCCCCTCGATCTCCGCAAATCGCCCCGGCTCACCGCTGACCTTCGGCACGAGCCGGGCCAGCCCCCGATCGATCGCGTCGCGGGAGACAAACACGACGTCCGGCTCGACCGAGAGCTCGGCACGGGGGCAGACGACCCTCGTCGAATCGATGAGCAGCAGGCCCATCCCGATTGTCTTGACGCGCCGCTGGAGGACCGCCGCCACCTCGGCCTTGAGGACACCGTGGCAGAAAATGTCTTCCGGCGACATGTCGACCTCGATCGTTCCGGAGACGTAGTCGATACGACCCGATCGCGGAAAGGTGGGCGAAGCCGCCCAGACGCGGAAGTCCTCGAGGCGCACCGAGCCAAGCGGCACCTCGACACGATCTTCGAAGATCACGGTGGCCACGACGTCACTCCTGCCGAGGGTTTGTGGGCGCCTGCTCGATCGCGATCAAGTTTTTCCCGGCCGGGCAGAACCTGACTCCGGCGGACGCGGTTCGAGCGCCAGCCGGAGGTCGTCCCAGGCCATTGGTACCCAGGGGACCGCGTCGGGGAGCGAGATCAGCGGCCGCCCGGCAGGGCCGTCGCTGCCGAGGGCGTCGAGCTCCCGATCGACGGTGCTGCCGAGACGGTCGAGCCAATCGGGGACCTCGACCCCCGAGCCCCCAGCCACGCCGATGAAGGACACGGCCCGCGCCTCGAAGCGGGCTCCGGCCCCGTCGTCGACGCCGCCTGCCAGCTCGCCGACCGCCGGCGCGACGAGGGCTTCGAGCTCGTCCTGCTCGAGGACGGCCGTGAACGGTCGGCTGACCCGATCGGCGATGCACGCCAGGCGCACGCCCCACTGCGCTTCGAGTTTCTTGAGCTTGTCGACAAGCTCCGCGGCGGTCTCCTGCGTCTCGTCGCGCATCCTCCCGCGCCACGCCTCGGCCGCCTCCGGCACGCCCTGCCGGGCAAGGACGCGGTGGGCCATGTTCACCGGCCGGAGCGTCCAGGCGATCCGCTCGTACTCCGCTTTCAGCCGGAGGAAGTCGAGAAGGATGTGGAGGCATTCCCCCCGATCCGATTGGGTCGTCGTCGAATTCCAGTCGCGGTATTCGGCATGGTTCTCCGCGATGCACTCGAGCGCCAGCCGCATCCGCGCCGAGGCCTGCTTCAAGAGGAGCGAGCCGTCGCCAAGCGCGGCGATCAGTGCCCGCGGCCGCGGCGGCCCGCCGCGCTCGGGGAGATCGTTGCCGTGGCGGTCGACGAGCTCCTCGAGCCAGCGGCGCACTCCCCCGCGCAAAATGCCACGGAGCGACGGCGGGGAGAGGAGATGCTGCGTGAACAGCCCCGCGCCATACGCCTCGATGAACTCCCGCAGCGCCGTGAACGCCCGCGGATCGCGAACGCGCTCGAGAACCGAGAGCCGCAATTGGCGGGCGTGGGTCATCCAGGTGTCGAGGAGGCGCGGAACGAGGAGCGAGAGCCCGTCGAGGATCCGCTCGGTGACGACCGGGCCGGCGGGAAGCGCGCCGTCGGGCCCGGGGGCGCGGGCACTGACGACAATCCGCTCGGCCAGCGCCGTCGTCGCCGCCTCGAACACCCGATCAAACTCACTTACGCTCGCCGCCCCCTGGGGCCGCCGGCTCTCGAGCGCCTTGGCGAGATGGACGACCGCGGAGGTTTCGGCCACGAGGCCGAGCCGCGGCAGGCTCGAGGCGAGCCGTTCGAGGAGCCGCTCGCGGGCCCGGGCGCGGACGATGCGGTCGGGGCGACCGCCGCGCGCCAGCGGCACATAGAGCACAGGCTGGCCGACGAGCTTCCCCCGGACAACCTCGAGCCAGTGGCGGGCCGTGGCGGCATCGCCCGAGAGGAGCGCGGCGAGGAGCCGCCCGACCGCCCCCTTCGTCGAGCCGGCCGCAGGGGGTGGAGACGATGTTGGCCCGACCGGGCGGGGCGCGACGCCGGCATGGAGCCGGGCCGAGAGCATCCACAAGGTTTCCGTCGCCTGGACGGCGGCATCGACAAGATGCTCGGCGGCGGCATCCCGCTGCCAGCGGAGCCGGTCGTATTCCGCCGGCGGCATCCCCGGCGGCGGCGCCGGATCGGATCCCGCGATCGTTCCCGCGGCCCGGACAAACGTCCGCCGCAGGCGCCGCAGATGATGCCGCCAGGCCTTCGCCGAATCGAGCTCGGCCGCCGTTGCGACGCCACCGTCGGCGACATCGGCGGCGATGACCGTCGTCACGGCCTGCCGCAGGAGCCGGAACAGCCCGCCGAGAAACTCTGCCGCATGTTCGACCTCGCCGACCCCGCCCACCGGTGTGCCACCGGCCCCTTCGACGTCGAGCATCCCGCCGTCGATGCCGTCGTCGGTCGAGTCGCGCCACGTAAAAGTCTCGTAGGCGGCAGCCACACTCTCTTCAGATCCGGGCGTCTCGTCGTCGCGGTCGTCGTCGCCATCGACAGCGCCATCGTCGCGCCGGGGGCGACGGCGCGGCTCGGGGCGCTGGGCGAAGCGTTCGATGCAATCGGCGACGGAGGTGGTGTTGGCCTCGATGAGCTCGAGAAACCGGCGGACACGGTTGCGCCCCACGGCGGAGCGGTCGGCCACGGCCAGCGCCAGCCACTTGGCCGCCGCCGCCAGCCACACCGTCCCGAGCCGTTCCACCTCGACCCCTTCCAGGAGCGAGGCCCAGTGGACAAGCAAGCCCATCGCACCATCGAGATCCCCTTCCCGGAGGAGCGCCTCGGCGGCATGGGCGTGGCTGCGCGGCGAGGAGAACTCGGCCACCTCGGTGCGCCAAAAGCCGGCAGGGGGCGGTGAGGGGGCCGTCTCGCGGCGGCGGCCGAGAGCGCCGATCACCTCGCGCGAGGAGACGAGCATTTCGCGGCCGGAGAGATGGGGAACACCGCTGACGGTGGTGGTGGCATGCCGATCCCACCAGCCGGCAAGGCGCTCGCAGGCGGCGCCGGCACGGGCGGCCAGCGCCGCGGGGCCGTCGACGCTCGCGGCCCGCCACGCGGCGGCATAGCCATCGAGGATCGCGCCGACCGTCGAGACGAGATCATCGACGCGCGGATCGGGGAGGCTCTCCCCTCCCGGCTCGTGGAGCGGAAACTGCCCCGAGAGGCCGAGGATGTTCCAGGGATCGACCGCCGCGCCGCAGCCGACGGCGCGGAACAGGAGCTCCGTCGCCTCGTCGAGATCATCGAGGGCCTGGGCAGCGCCCCCGGCGGCCCCGCCGCGGCGGACGGCCGCTTGGGCGGCGACGACCCGGCTCGTGATCCGGGCAAACATCCGCGCCGAGGCGGCCGGCACGAGGGCCGCCATCCGCGCTGCCCCCTCGGCCCGCCCCAGCCGGGCGAAGACGCCGGCGAGTGCCACCGCCTCCACCTGGCGGGCGCGGCGGCTGGCGAGGAGGGCGTTGATATGACGGCGGACGCCGCCGAAGGGCTGCCGGAGCCGCTCCACCTCGACCTCGAGTCGGCGACGGTGATCGGGCTCGAGGCGCGACAGCATCCACCGGTAAAACTCGTCCCGGTAGCCGGCGATCCGGGGGAGGAGCTCGGAGAGCGGGGCGGCGGCCTGATGGGCGCCGGGACCGTGGCCGGAGAGCCCCGACGCCATGAGCATGACGCCGGCGAGGACGGCGGCCGACTCGAGCCGGAGCTCCGCGGCCGACCGGGTGTCGGCGCCCGCCGTGGACGCTCCCGCGGCCTCGGGCCAGGAAAGAATGCCGTCGAGGGTCGCCTGCTGGACGACCATCCGGCGATAGCGGCCGCGCTCGTCGATGCGCGAGGGATCCCACAGCCCGAAGAGATAGTTCGGGCGGCTGGCGGCGGGATGGAGGAAGTCGAAGGCGCGCGGATCGATCGCCAACTCCTCGAGGGCCTCGAGGTCGAAATCGGCCTGCGCAAGAAGCGTGTCGGGAGCGGAGGCGAGGATGGCGACGGCCCGGGCGACGAGCTCGCCATACCGGCCATGGGCGGGCCCGGCCCCGGCCACCCACAGCGGCACCGGCCGGACGCGTTCGTGGGGATAGGGTTCAGAAAGCCGACCGTTCTCGAGGACCGCCACGGGGCGCCAGCCGACGTAGTCGTCGAGGCGCCCGATCGCCTCCTCGACGATGCCCGAGGCCGACGGGCCACCGGCGCTGAGAATGGCCTGGGCGGCGGCCATGATCGAAAACGGCCGCTCGAGCGCCCCGGCAGGCTGATGCTCGAGGAGGTCGCTGTGAAACCGCCGATAGCCCGGCAACACCTCGTCAAACACCATCCCGATCAGCACCCGGGCCTGGCCGGCATCGCGGAAGGCAGGCTCGGTCGCCTCCAGCTCCGCCAGGCGCTGCCGCAGCAGCGCCGCGACATCCGCGGCCGAATCGGCCCGTTCCCCGTCCGGCTCGGCGGCGGCAAACAGATCGGAACAGGCCCGCCAAACGGCAGGATCAAAGGCCCCGGCGGAGAAATTGAGATACCCGAGAAGGAGCGCGGCTGGATCGGAGGGGCGCGACGGTTTCGGAGCGATCGGCATCGACAGGCGTCCTACGGATCCCCCCCGGCCATCGCGGGGTGTGGCGGAAAAACGCCATCGTACCAGCGGGGCGTGTCTGGCGTCGGTGCGGAGGGGGGGGCGGCGGCGGCACGACCGGCAGGGGCGCTACGATCGTCATCCCCACGACCGTCGGCCGCCCCCCGGCGGGCTGGCACGATCCACCGGTCTCAATCCCGGGGGTATGGTTACACAGCGTGGTCTTCTGGGGTGGTGCGCCAGAGGTGGTGCGCCGGGGGTGGTGGTCCGTTTGGGAGCTCGCTGCGATGCGTTGCCTGTCCGTTCTTCGGTCCTGGTCGGTGCCGGCGGTGTTTTCCGCCCTGACCCTGGTCACCGCGCTCGGTCTCCCGGCGCCTGCCGCCTCCGCCGGCGGGATCTGCGGGACGCTCGCCGACGAGCTGACGGCCGAACGGGCCGGGCTCGAATTGGAATGGATGATCTCCCTGCCGATCGATCACACCCAAGGTGGGATCGAGCATGTCGTCATCGACGACGACCTCGTGATCGTGCAGGCCGGTGACGGTGGCGTCCATGCCATCCACACCGGGCCGGTGACGCCCGACGGCCGCTGCAACCCCCAGGTAATCTGGTCGACCCATCTCGGGTCGCCGGGGCAGCCGATCGTGACGGCATCGGTGGGGCCGGAGCTCGTCCTCGTGCCACGGGGCAACGAGCTCTATGCCCTCGAGCGCTCCACCGGCCAGGTCCGCTGGCAGCAGCACCTCGGCAAGTCACCGATCGCCGGTGGCGCCGTGGTGGGCGAGTGGGTCTACCAGCCCGAGGGCGCGGCGACGGTCCTGCGGCTGCCGACCAACCCCTACCGCGACAGCGGCGTCGGCCCCACGACGGTTGAGTCGCGGACGGGGTCGCGGAAGGCCGGTGCCCGCCGCGCCGACACGGCCGCGGCCGATGCCGCCACCGGCAAGGGAAAGCCGGTCTCGTCGCTGACCTCCGCCCAGAAGCGTGCCCGGATGGACGCCACGGAGAGCCTCAAGCCCCTCGCCCTCAACGGCGGCGGGATCATCGAGCGCCCGATGATCGCCTTCGGCACCGGCGTCATCTGGACGGCTCGCGACGGCACACTCACCTCGCTCCAGCAGGGCGACCGCGATTGGCAGCGGAACGAGTTTTACCTCGACAGCCCGCAGGCCGGTCCGCTCGCCACCCGTGGCACCTCGATCTTCGCCACGACAACCGCCCGCGATCTGGCCCGGATCGATTCGCTCGACGCCGGGGCCGAGTTGCGCGTCAATTGGCGTGTGCTCCTCGACGGCCAGCCGGAGGAGGATGGCCCGTTCGTGGCCGGCGATCGGATCGTCGTCTCCTTGGGCGACAAGGGGCTGCGCTGCTATTCGACCGAGACCGGCGAGCTGCTGTGGGCCAACGCCTGCCCGGGAGAGATCTTGGCGGTGATGGGGGAGCGGATCTGGGTTCGCGACCGCACGAGCCACCTTTCCTCGATCGATCTTGTCACCGGCGAGGCCTTGAAACAGTATTGCTTCGGCGCCTTCGACCACCTCGTCGTCAATCATCAGACCGACCGGCTGATTCTCGCCAGCCCTTCCGGCACGCTGGTCTGTCTGAAGGCGAAGGGGGCCGGAGCACCGAAGGCATGGAGCGATCTCCAGCCGCTTCCGGAGCCGGAGGTGGAAGCGAAGCCGACCCGTCCGGCCCCGCAGCCGAATCCCCCCGAGCATCTCAAGAACAACGCCAACGCCTTCGACGACGAACCGGCCGACGAGCCGGCCGACGACGAACCGATGGACGAGGAAGCGCCAGCCGACGCTGATGCCGACGGCGACTTCGGCGCCGAGCCGGGCATGGACGACGAGCCCCCGGCCGACGACACCAGCGGCGACGACCCGTTCAACGCCCGCGACTCGTGAGCCGGGTGAAAAAGGGGTGAAAAAGGTGCCTGGAAAAAGGTGCCTGCCACCAAATCCAGGGGATCTGGCCATGCCGAATCCCCCAGCTTCTCGGGATTTGGTGGCTGGCACCTTTTTCCCACGAGCATCAGCCGCGGCGCGTTCATTGACTGCAGCGGCCTGACGAGCCTCTCGATCCCCGCAGGCGTCACGAGCATCGGCTTCGCCACATTTAGAGGCTGCAGCGGCCTGAAGAGCATCACGCTCCCCGCAGGCGTCACGAGCATCGGCGACTCCGCGTTCTCCGGCTGCAGTGGCCTGAAGAGCGTTTATTGCTTGGGCAATGCCCCGACAACCGTCGGAATCCGTGCCTTCGACGCCGTTCCCGCGACGATCTATCACGCCGCCGCGAAAACCGGCTGGACGAATCCGTTCCTGGGCCTGCCGGCGATCGCGTTCGCCGGGTCGCTTTCACCGGCCTCGATCGCCGAAAACAACGTCGTCGGGGCTGTTATAGGCACGTTCTCAATCAACGATCCCAACTCCGGCGCCCCGCTCACCTACACGCTTGTCGACGGCGAGGGCTCCACCAATAACGATTTGTTCTCGATCGTCGGCAACCAGCTCAAGGCCGCCGCGACGTTCAACTACGAAGCCAAACACAGCTTCACCCTCCGCGTTCGCTGCGTGGAACCCCGCGGCTTGGCCACGGAGAAGGCGTTCGTGATCACCGTCACCGACGTCGCAGAGGCCCCCACGGTCGTCGCTCCGGCCAGATTCACGATTGTGGAGGATACGCCGACCGGCCTGACGTTCACCGGCACACCGTTTGCCGACGCCGACTCGCCGGCGAGCAAGGCGATGACCGTCACGCTGAAAGTTGCAGGGGGCGCGATTGCCGCGACGTCGTCCGGCGGCATCACCGTCGCCGGCTCGGCCGCCGCCCGCACGTTCACCGGCACGATAGCCAACCTCAACACCTACTTCACTGCTACGCCAAAGCGGATCACCTACACGCCAGTTGCCAACAGCAATGCCGCGAGCACCCTGACAACCACGATCGTGGAATCCTCCGGCACCAAGACGCTCTCCTCGAAGGTGGCGAGCACCCTGGCGATCACACCGGTCAACGACGCGCCGAGCGTGTTCGCCCCGAAGGCGTTCACGGTTACCGAAGATCTGAAGGGCAGTCTCCGCTGGCCGGCCGCTTCGACGCCGTTTGCCGAGATCGACTCCCCGCGGCTCACCGTCACGCTGTCGGTTGCCGACGGCACGATCACGGCCGCCAGCACGGCCGCAGTCACCGTCGGCGGCACCACCACGGCCAGAACCTTCACGGCAACACCGGCAGCACTCAACGCCTACTTCAAGGCGCTGGGAACCATCGGCTACACGACAGCGCCCGACAACACCATCCCCCGCACGCTGACGACGTCCGTTTCCGACGGCGCGTTGTCGACGTCTGCGTCGACGACCATCGCCATCACGCCCGTCAACGACGCGCCGACGATCAATCTGGCGGCGGTCCTCGGCGGCGGCAAGATCGGCACCCCGTACGAAATCACGTATGAGACGCTGCGAACCGCGCTCAATGCGGCAGACGCCGAGACGGCCGCGCCGACGCTCGTGATCCAGGCGATCAAGTCGGGATCGCTGCAGAAGTGGAGCGGGACTGCGTGGGTGAACGTGTCGGCGGCCGGCCCCTTGCCACAGCGATCCTTGTCCGAAGGCCAGAAGATCCGCTGGCTGCCCCCTGCCGGAGTCTCCGGCGCCCAACACGCATTTGACGTGAAGGCCCGGGATGGATTGCTCTACTCAACCACGACGGCGAAAGTCACCGTCTCTTTGGCCCAGGCGTGAGGACGCAATAAGGAGCGGCGCTGGATTTGGCAACTGGCACCGATTTCCTCCCGCTCTTCAGAGTCGATCACGGTGCTGACGAAGCAGGACGACGAACCCCGGGAGGCCACCTCACTCGAGCTTGTCGAGGTATTGACCAGCGTCGTGCGGCCACTTCTTCAGGCTCTCACGGTCATCCTTAACCGCCGCACAGACCGCGTCTGCCGAGAGATCGAACTGGGCTTGAAGGAAAGCGTCCGGGTGGATCGCTTTGACGTGGTGCGGGTGAAGTTGCCCTGCAGGGAAATCCTTCAGGTTAAACGTGACGATGGCGTCCGCATGGCCAACGATCGCGGCGGCAAGCACATGCCTGTCATCGGGGTCGGGCAGCACGAGCGACTCGATCAGCGATTCGTGGCCCGTGACGATTGAATCGAGAACGTAGGCATCCATGAGATCGCGAGTTCGCGCGACCTGTTCCAGGGTAACGTCCGGGTAGTCACGGAGCACGTTCCGCATCCACTCCTCGTGGATCAGATTTGTCCATCGCGCGCGGTAGAGACCGGTTATCGCCAGTCGCATCAACAGACTTCGAAGCCGCGATGGATAGAGCACACACGAGTCGAGATACCCTTGAACGTCGACATGGTCAGTCGAATCCGAGCTCCTGGTCGAGCGCCGACAACGCATCGAGCGCCTCGCGCCGCCGCCGCTCCATCGTGTGCTTGTAGTCCATCAAATCAGAAAACCGCACCCGACGGTGCGTTCCGACCATGCGGTGCGGAATCGCTCCCTTTTCGAGTTGTTCAACGAGGAATGGCCGCGACACCGTGAGAAGGTCGGCGGCCTCCTGCGTGGTCAGTTCCGCATGGACCGGGATCAAGGTGACGGCGTTGCCCTTCGCCATTTCCGCGAGGATGCTCCCCAGCAAGCGAAACGCCGCCTCAGGGATAGCAACCGTTTCCTCCTCACCGTTGGCGGCTTCGAAGCGACAGCGTACGGTCCTCCGGGTCTTCCCCCCGAAGAGCTTCGCGAGTCGCTGGCTTGATTCGAGCGCGAGCTTTGCCTCTTCCGTCGTGGGCGAAACCGGCTCCTCAAAATCGGCAATTGCGGTCGTCATGGGCAAAGCTCCTCTCTTTCAAAGAATATCGCCCAAACGCAGCAAAAGAAACAATCGCAACAAGCGAAACCGTGATCGGGCCGGAAAAATCGATTCTTCCTGCGGTTTTTGTGTGTGGCACAGGTGAGGCATGGGTCGGGGATCGGGATGGGCCCTGAGGGCTACACCCGAAACACCTTCATCACCTCATCCCCGTGGTGATTGATGACCTTAACCGCGATTCGGCGCGACTTCGGCTTGGGGAACGGCGGGGAGGTGTCGCTGTTGAGGCTCTCCCAGGCTTCGGCGTTGATCTCGGCTTTGAGCGTCGTTTTCAAGGCGCCGTAGGCTGGGTTCTTGGCTGGCACCGTTTTCCTCTTCCCCCAGGGCTGCGGCGATGGACGTCATCGGCATCGATCTCTCCGGGCCCTGCAACGCGGCCGACACTGCGGTCGCGGCCTTCCGAGTGAGCGGGCGCACGCTCGTGTTGCAGGAGCGCCTCGTCGGCGCTGACGATGCCGCGATCGCGGCGCTCGTCGCACGGACCAGGCCTGAAGCCGATCTGGTCGTCGGCCTCGACGCCCCGCTCTCCTACAACGACGGCGGCGGTGATCGTCCTGCCGATCGTCTCCTCCGGGCGCGGGCCGTGGCTGCGGGGCTGCTCCCCGGCTCGATCATGCCGCCGACGCTCACGAGGATGGCCTACCTGACGCTCCGTGGGATCACCGTCGCCCGGATCGCGGCGACGACCGCCGGAGCCCGAGCCAGAATCGTCGAGGTCCATCCGGGGGCGGCTTGCGTGCTGCGCGGGGCGCCGGTCGAAATCGTGCGTGCCCTAAAAACAAGCGCGGCGGCGCGGCAGCAGCTTCTCCGCTGGCTCGAGGGGGAGGGACTGGAGGGAATTGGCGGCGGCCCTGATCCGGGCGATCACTTCGTCGCCGCCTGCGCCGCGGCCCTCGCGGCGTGGAAGTGGTCGCTCGGCACTCCGGCTTGGATCCATCCAGCCGATCCGCCGTGGCATCCCTATGACATGGCTTGTTGACCGTCGGCCACGGG
>JBBAVV010000074.1:0-5939 GCA_040397545.1 Pirellulales bacterium | reverse complement strand
CCCCGGATATCGTTCATGCCGCAGATCGAGCGGTCGGGAGGGCTGTTTTCCCCGACGCAAAGTCGGCCGCGGATGCACTGCGCGATTTAAGTAAAAGGATCACTGCCGCGGGTTTGCCTTCAGGTACAATTCCCGACCCACGAAGAGCCGATTCAGTGCTGGTCCCAATTGGGAACGGATGGGCCGTGTACGAGATAAAAGACAACGGAACTGCAATCCTAAGAACTGTCCTAGGAGCCAATTAAATGACCAAAGCACAAATTCGAGTAAGAATCAGCGGGACCGAATCCGAGAACGCATATGTCACCCTTCCTGGCTACCCCGTCGAGCCGCAAGGCGGCGTGGTATCAAGGACGATAAGTTTGGAGGAGGTCATCCCGGGCTTCAAGGGACCCTGCGTCAATTTAGACTTTGATCGAGATGGGCTGCTCGTAGGAATTGAGATCCTTGCCTAGGTTTTCGTAACACGTGGCAACTTCCCGCGGCGATTGCGCTACGACGGGCAATCTGGCATGATTAGGCAATCGCGTCCGTGATGCCTCCGAAGGTATTGCGGTGATCATTAACTTCGACTTTTGCTTTTTTTCGGCTGAAACAATGGCCTCGGGAAAAAGGTGAGCCTGCCGCACAGTGGTTTAGTCTTCACATCCACCCACATGCGCAAAGAGACTCACCATCGACCGGAACATGTCAATGACTTTGAAACACTTGCGTGACGAATTGAGTGTCGCTTGGTAACTGGATCGCACGTCGGACCACCACGTTTTCTGGCGGATTGATCCAGACCTCGGCCGCGCGCCTTGAGGGCCTCGGGATGCCGCGGACGAATCGCTCCGGGAAGATGGCCGCCCGATCTCGCGCCGATCACTGGCCGGTTTTGAGAGCCGACTGACAACGGCCGGGAGGTTTCGCTCTTGAGCCTTTCCCAGGTCTCGGTGTTGATCTCGGCTTTGGACGTTGTTTTTCAGAGCGCCGTACGCGGGATTTGGTTGCTCTCCTATTTTTTTCACTCGTTTCTTCAGATTCGGTGGCCGGCACCTTTTCTCCCTCCTACCAGCTTCGCCACGTCACGACGTCGTCCGTCCCGATGCCTGGCACGAAAAGCCAGAGCCGAAGATCATCGCGGCCGTCGTTGACGTCGCGCCCGAGGGAGAGGAACTGGATCCCCCTCGATGTTTTTGACGAGTAGGTGGCGACGAGGAAGGGCCGGCCCCATTCGTCTGCTTCGTCGTTCTCGAAGCGCCCCTCGGCCTCGACTTTCATCAGGTCGAGGAAGTCCCCGATCGACTCCACGCCATCGAGGGGCTTCTGCTTCTCGAGCGCGGCTTTGCCGAGGACGCCGAGGAGATGGAGCCGCGACTTCGTCACGCCGGCGAAGTCGCTGGGCCGTGCGACACAGCCCAGCGCGAGCAGCGCCACGACGATCGCGCCTGAGCGCCTCCGGTTGCACACGTGCCTCATGGCCGATTCCCTGCCGGCATGCCGATGACCCAACCAACGGGAGGCGGCCACAACAGCCGCTAAATTGGGGACGCGACGTCGCTAGGGCCCCGCTGTTAGCGGCTGGCTTTCTTCCCCTTGCCATGATGCAGAACGTAGCGGCGGTTCACCGGCTGCAAGCCGTGCAATCGCTTCGGTTGCGCCGCGTGCGATGCTCGCAGCTCCTTGACGTCGGATTCGGGAATGATCTCCTTCTTCGGAATCACCACCCAGGTCACATCTTCGGTGAAGGGATAGCTCGTCAACGATCCCTGGTAGGTGTACCACTCCGACAGATCGTCAGGGAGGAAGTCTGCGATATCGCTCACCTCCACCTCGGCACCGTCTCCGCCCTTCGCCCCGGCCACCAGCTCCTCTTTTCCGCTCGGCTTCGGCGCGAACGACGCATCCATCATCCGAAACCCTTCGCGGTGGCGTTTGCTTGTCTTTCCGGCGATCGGATCGAAAAAGACTGCGATAACGAGCTTGTCGTTCATGTCCTTCCCCTTGTCGGACAGGAGAGAATGCACGAGATGGAGCTCAAACACGGCCGGGGCCTCCCCATCAATGTGGTGCTCGCAGTGATTGTGGAAATGAATCTTCGCCAGCCGATACCTTTTTCCACCGAAGTACGTCAGCATCGGCGGGAGATGGTTGACAACAAAGTTATGCCCGTCGATCTTGCCGTGCACCTTGCCCCCCTTGGCGTAGTCGACAGAGAAGTACGTCGCCGGCCACTGAACGGCGATCGCCTCCTTCGTCACGATGTCGATGGGGGACTGCTGCGTGCCGTTTGGCATGCTCGTCACTTGGTCGAGTGGTGTGCGGGACATGGACCGAGCTCCTATTGTGGGAGGGACCAACTTCGGCATCGAGAATGAGCGGACCAAAACGGCCTACAACGCAACCCCTGCGACTTCGGCCTTCCCAAAGCACCCATCTTCTCTGGATTTGGTGGCTGGCACCTTTGCCTGGCCCCTTTGCCTGGCCCTTTGCCTCACGTCTACTTGTCACCCTGGCCGCCACCTGCCGCCCCGCCGCTGCCGCCACCAGAAGAGGACTGCTGGCTTTCCTGCGGGGAAGCGGCAGTTCTTGCTGGCGGAACCACGACTGCCGGGGCTGTTGCGGCACGATCCTCTTTTTGGGCCACTGGGATAAGCTGCGGACTGCTGGCCCCCGCGGCCACCTTCTGAAGCGAGTCAGGTAGATCCGGGCCTGCGGCCTTGTTGCCTGCCTTTTTGTCGTCTGGAGCCATTCGTTCCTCCGAGGTATTCACAAGGTCCACGTTTGTGAAAAACACAAGTATACAGACAAGCCCAATAACAAAGCATGCTGAGTAAGCCAACGTGTTCTGAGTGTGAATCTCATCCCAGTGATTCCGCCGCTCACTCGCCTGCGCGATACGACGCAGGTAAAAGTCATCCGCGTTCTTCTTTGCTACGGTGAGAGCACGCTTGCTCAGGTAATAGCCAACAACAACAAGCGAGATGGCGAGGATAAGACTCATCCAACCAGTTTTTAGTACCCAGACGCCACTGCCTACCGTGAATCGAGATATAAAATGAATGCTAAGGGCAAGAGCAGCGGAGGCAATTGTCAAGATCGTGTTGTCGAGCTTCTCGTCATTTGACAACTGCGCTTTCATGATGGCGTCATGGATTCTCAGGTAGTACGTCTGCATGTCGGCGTCAGATGCCTGGACCTCCGTCGCCACTTGTGTAGCGTGGGAGGCTTCGAGAGTCGTATCGCTGACCTCGGGCGCAGCGGACGAATGTGTTTCCATGAGTGTCTCCGTACCATTTGTGTCTTGCCGTCCAGCGCCACTCATGCCCTAAACACCTTCATGACCTCGTCGCCGAGGTGGTTGATGACCTTCACCGCGATGCGGCCTGACTTCGGCTTGGGGAACGGCCGGGAGGTGTCGCTGTTGAGGCTCTCCCAGGCTTCGGCGTTGATCTCTGCCTTCAGCGTCGTTTTCAGGGCGCCGTAGGGGTCGTTGGCCCCGAGGAAGTAGGCGTGGCGGACGAAGAAGCTTTCTTCGTTGTAGTCGGTGTCGATGAACCAGCAGGCGATGCCGTCGGCACCGTCACTGCGCACCTCGCCCGTATTCGGGTGAAAGACGTCCACACCGTTGATCTTGAGCGTCACCATGTCGCCGTCGGTCGTCATGTCGATGTCGGGCTCGCCGAAGATCACGAACAGGTTGCCCTTGCCCGTGTTCTTCAGATCCTCCGCCATGTGGAGATCGGCGTTCATCCGGGCCTTGAGCACCGGGATCCGGCCGAGCTTCGTGAACTCGGTCGTATGGGCCTCGTAGTTGAAGGCACACGCGATGAGGACGTCGAAGCCGCCGTCGCCCGCTTCCCGGGCCGCGGCCACAAGATCGGCTCGTGTGACCGTGCCAAACTCCGGGCCGATGAAGACCCCTGCCCGCCGCTCCTTCCCGGCCTCCTCGTAGGTGCCCTCGGCACACACAAGGCTTCCGGGCCACGGAACGAGCGACGTGAACTCGATCTTGTCGGCCTTGGCAACCTGCTGCACCCCGGCCGTTTTCAGGTTTTCCAGGATCACCTGCTCGAACGACCGGTCGGTCTCCGCGGCTGCCTGGGTCTTCTTGGCGGGGTCGATGAGGTTGTCGTTTTCGTCCACGCCGAGAACACGGTGGGGCGAGAGGCTCTCCACGGTAAACGGCCCCGCCACGCGGACCTTCTTCTTGTCTTCGTACGGCTTGTCGTAGAGGTATTCGCTCTCGGCCTTGGCGGCGATCGAGGCGTCGATCTCTTTTTGCCGGGCGATCCGAGCTTCCCACCACTGCCCGTGGAGCTTTTTGATTTCGGCCGACCAACCACCGTCGGCGTCACGGGGGATTTCCCACTCCTCCCACTTCTTCTTGAGCGCCTTGTTGAGCCCCTCCCGGATCGGCTCCATCTTGGACTGCCACTTATCGTGGATGACGTCGATCTCGGCGTTGTTGGCGATGCTCTTGAGCGTGATGTGGGGCACCCGCTCGTAGACGAACCCGAGCCGGACATTGCCATGGACCGGCTGCGCCGATGCGGCCGCGGCAGCGACGTCGGCTTCCTTCTTCTGCCCATCCCGCGAATCGGCCAGCAGGTAATAGGGGAAGCGGGCACCCATGATCCGGGCTCGGGCGAGGGCCAGCGCCACCCGCGACGTGTCGATCGTGATCCAGCGGCGGCCCCATTGCTCGGCGACGTAAGCAGTGGTGCCGGAACCGCAGGTTGGGTCGAGAACGAGGTCGCCGGGGTCGGTGGCCATGAGGAGACAGCGCTCGATAACCTTTGTGGCAGTCTGAACGACATACACTTTCTCGGAAGTAAACGACCCAGTGCCGGTGTCAGTCCATACGTTCGAGAACGGAATCACAGGAAAATCATCTAGGTAGCGAATGTATTGAACAGTGCCCTGGGAAGTGGGCCAAAGGCGACCCGCGAGTCCGAGATGCTGCAAACCCTTAAGGTCGGTCTTGAAGGTTCCTTTTCCCGGCGAAAATGTACGACCGCGAAAACTGAACGCCCGTACGTCGTTTTCACCCGCAGGGCGGGAACTGGTGAGGTTGTCCGGGCGAAAGACCCGCCATCCAGGGGGAATGACAGAACTCCCTTCCCGCTCATCTCTGGTGAGTCGCCTGCTATCGCCGCTCGAATCCCGAATCAAGGAATAGAGCTGTTCAGTTGACGTTCCGGCGGATTTGTCCTGAAACACGGGCCGGTATTTTGCATGCCCGGCGTCTCTTGCTACCCACAGCAAATAGTTTGAAGCCGCGGCGAGGTAATCGTTCGCTCGTCCCGTGGTTGTCCTGAATGCGATTTGGGAGACCAAATTGCGATCCCCAAACACTTCCTCAAGCACGGCACGAACAAGATGAACATTCTCATCCCCAATCTGCACGAAGATCGAACCCGACTCCGTCAACAGATCCCGAGCGACCGTCAGCCGATCCCGCAGATACGTGAGGTACGAGTGGATTCCATCCCTCCACGTATCCCGAAACGCCTTCACCTGCTCCGGCTCGCGAGTGATGTGGTCGGCCTTACCGTCCTTCACGTCGCGGCTGGTCGTGCTCCACTGAAAATTGGAGTTGAACTTGATGCCGTACGGGGGATCGAAATAGATGCACTGGACCTTGCCGCGCAGGCCTTCCCGCTCGGCGAGGCTCGCCATGACCTGGAGCGAGTCGCCCAGAATCATCCGGTTCGACCAGTTTTGGTCGTGGTGGTAGAAGTCGGTCTTGTCGGCTCCCTCGGGGACGCCGTTGAAGACGTGGAAGAGGTCGTGCTGGTATTCGCGGCCGTGCTTCTCGGTCCGATCGGTCTGCTTGAGGAGATCGTCGATGAGGGCCTTGGGGTGGACTTTCTCCTGGATGTAGAGCGGCGGGGCATTAACGACCAAATCGCTCCAATCCTGCTCGTCCTTCCCGCGCCACACGAGCTGCGGGT
>JBBAVV010000073.1:2969-23165 GCA_040397545.1 Pirellulales bacterium | reverse complement strand
CCTTTTGGCCCTCACCCTTTTGGCCCTCACCCTTTTGGCCTTCACCCTTTTGGCCCTCACCCTTTTGGCCCTCACCCTTTTGGCCTTCACCCTTTTGGCCTTCACCCTTTTGGCCCTCACCCTTTTGGCCCTCACCCTGCTGGCCCTCACCCTGCTGGCCTTCACCCTGCTTACCTTCCTTCGGCTGACGCTTCACCGTCTCGCCGGCTTCTCCGCGCTCCGACTCACGGCGCTGGTGTTCGAGGATCCGATCCATCGCCTCGCCGTCATTCGTACCGTCGGCCGCGACGGCATCGTTTTGGCGCTTCTGGCCCGCGCCACCGGAAGGCGACGGCTTCGCGCCGGGCTGGGGCTTCTCACCTCCCTCGCGTTGCTGTCCTTCCCCTTGCCCTTCGTCGTCGCCGGCCTGAGCGCGCTCCTTCCCCTCGCTCCCCTTCTGCTGCGAGCCAGGCTTCTGTCCGCTCCCTTGCTGGTCGCCGGAGTCTCCGCCGTCGGCTCCCTGCTGCGGGCTGCCGTTCTTCCCCGGCTTGGAGCCCTTGGGGCTCTGGTCGTTGCCGGGGCGCTGTTGCTTCCCATCCCCCTGTTGCTCGTCATCACCGCCTGACGCCCCCGGTTGTCCCTGCTCTCCTGGTGGAGGAGGGTTCGATCCATCGTCGCTGCGCTGCCGGTCGGGTCGCTTCCGATCAGCGGGGGCGCTACGCTGCCGAGGGTCTTGGTTTTGGTTTGGGTGTTGCTGGTCTTGGTCTCCAGACGCACCATCGTCGCGGCCGCCGTCGTCAGGTCGCCGTTGGCCAGCCCCGTCCTCCGCACCGTCGCCGCCGTCGCCCTGACGATCCTGACGATCCTGTTCCCGGCCGTCCTCCGGCTGCGCGCCCCCGTCCTGTTCGGCATCGCCCCCATCGTCGGCACGATCAGACTCGTCAGACCGGTCCTCGCCCGGCCGCCCCTTTTTCGAGTCGTTGGGCAGATCGGGTTCGGGCTCGTCGGGCTGTGGAGGCGCCTTCTCGTCGATCTTCAGTTCCTGCCAGGGCGTCACTGAGACGTTCGGTTGCTGGGGGCGGTTGTCGGTGGCGACGGCGCGGTACTGGAGCACCGACCCCGCCTCCGCACCAAGATTGAAAGGGACGAGCCGGGCCGTGCCTTTGAAGGGCCCCTGCTTCGCCACCTCGAGGAGCGGCATCGGGGGCACGGCCCGGCCGCCATCGATGCGGGTCTCGATCACCACCCGTGACAACCCGTGGTCGGGGTCGAGGGCCCGCACCCGGACCGGCACGGGGGCGTCGCGCGGCACCGCAAGCGGGGAATCGGTGGGCGATTCGATCGTCACTTCCGGGGCGAGGTCGGCGACGACCTCGATGCGGTGCTCCATCGGCTCGGTGACGATCGCTTCAGGCTCTCCCTGGTTCGCGCCCCGGGGCTGGAAGAGCAGACGGTAGGTCGCATGCTCCGGCGCCGTCCGGTCGGCATTCATCCGCAGCGGGAAGGTCACCGAGGCCCGCGTCAGATCGCTTGCCCCGACTTTCATTTTCAGATCGCGATGGCCGTCGCAGGCGAAATCGATCCAGGCCGCGTCGATCGGCTGGTTGCATTCGGCGATGAGCGTCACCTGCGTCTCTTCGGGCGCCTTCAGATCCCCCTGCCAGGCGACCGTTTCCGGAGCCCGGGCGATGTAGGCGGGGAAGTCGTAGCGGGCCTCGCGCACCAGGAGCGATGGGGCATCGACGACAATCAGACGTACCGGCGCGCTGCGGGCGTCGCCGGCGGCGATCGTGAGCTCGATCGAGTTTTCCAATCCCCGCACAGCATCGGGCAGGAAGGCCGTGAACGACCTGGCGGCCTCCCCCTCCCCGGCCCCACGAACCATGTCGATGCGCCAGGGGGTGCCGGAGGGATCGTGGGAGCCGTCGTCCTTCACCGGCACGACATGAACGACCGGCTGCTCACCGCCGCGGAGCCCGCGGACTGCCGCTGCCAGGACGACTTGCCTGCCGCGCACGAGGGTCGCCGACCCCCGGTCAACCATCACCTCCTGCGCCTCGGGACCGGCGCCGAAAAATTGTGGATCGACCACGCCGGCCCCCGGCATCCGCCAATGGAGCCGCGGCGGATCGACGCGGACGCGCGACGGGGCCGCGATCCCGGCCCACGGCGCCACCAACCGCACCGCGCTGACCAACAGGCTCTTGGGCGCCACGAGCTCATAGAGGCAGGCCAGCCCCACCAAAGCCGCCAACAGCATCGCCAGACGGACGGCGAGCGTGCGGTCGATGACTCCGTCGGTGGGGACGTCGGCAAGGCGCTTCGCGGCGCGTTTCTCCAACGATCGCACCACGACGGCGGTGCTCCCCTCGGGATGCGCCTTGACGAGCACCGTGTTGACCAGATCGTTGTGGAGCTCGGGATGCTCCCGCTCGATCGCCCGGGCGGCGTAGACGAGATTCACCCGATAACGGACCACCGGCAGGAGCCAGCGCACGGCCGCGCCGACCAGCGCCAGCCCCCCGGCCGCCAGCCACCCCCACCGCACCACCCGGGGCAGTCCACCGGGGACGATCCAATGTTCGGCCAAAACCCCGAGCGCCAGCCAGATGGCCGCCGCCACCGCCGCAGCGAGGAGGAAGTTCGTCAGTGCCACCCCCTTGAAATCGGCCCCCGCCGCTTCGAGGCGACGAGCCAGGTACCGATCGGAGTTGGACTGTTCCTCGTCGGCAGTCCAGCCGCCGACGACGAGCGCCTCGGCGCTGTTGGAGGACACGCTGGCCATGACACTGCTCCCTCGCGGCCTCTCGCCCGTCGGTCACCGAAGCCCGGAGGTTCCCCGCCGGCTCCTCGGAAAGTATATCGGCAGCCTTCGGCCGGAGGCTGGCCAGGGTCGATCGGCAGCGGCAAATCCGCCGGGAAAGGCCGCCATCCGCCACGATCGGTCCGGAAGCACTACACTCCCCGATCGCCTGGCAAGCCCCGCGGAGCCCGGGCGGACCGACGGATCGACCGCATGCCTCATCCTGACGCAGAATCGTTCAAGCAGCTCGTCGATGGGACCAACACCCGCGCCACGGCGACACTCGCGCGAGTCGCCCTGGCGCCGCTCGGTGCCGCTTGGTCGACGGTGATGGCCCTGCGCAACACCGCCTACGACCGCGGCTGGCTCGCCGTGGCGCCGGCCGGCCTCCCGGTGGTGTGTGTCGGCAACCTCACGCTCGGCGGCACCGGCAAGACCCCTTTGGTGGCCTGGGTCGTCCGCCGTCTGGAAGCACTCCACCGCCAGCCGGCGATCGTCAGCCGGGGATACGCGGCCGCGGCCGGGCAACAGAGCGACGAAGCGGCCGAACTGTCGCTGCTTCTCCCCGGAATCTTGCACGTTGCCTGCCGCGATCGGGTCGTGGCCGCCGCGGCGGCGGCTGTGGCCGGCGCCGACGTCGTCGTGCTCGACGACGGCTTCCAGCACCGCCGTCTGGCCCGCGATCTCGATCTCGTGGCCGTCGATGCCACCGATCCGTTCGGCTGTGGGCATGTCTTCCCGCGGGGGCTGCTCCGTGAGCGGCTCTCCGGGCTCGCCCGGGCCGACGCCACGATCCTGACGCGGGCCGGGAGCGTGGGCCCCGAGCGGCGGGCGGAGATCCGCGACCGTCTGGCCAAGGCCTGTGGAGGAGCGCTCCCGGGGGTGTGGGCCGAGGCGAGCCATGCGCCCGTCGCCGTCCGCGACCAGGCGGGGGTGAGACACACGACCGACTGGCTTACCGGTCGCCGGGTCGCCGCGTTCGCCGGGATCGGCAATCCTTCCGCCTTCCGCCAAACCCTCGCCACGCTCGGCGCCGAGGTCGTCGCCTTCCGCCCCTATGCCGACCACCACGCCTACACCGCGGCCGATGGCGCCGATCTGGCCGGCTGGGCCCGCGGCCACGGGGCCGAGGGGCTCGTCACAACGCTCAAAGACCTGGTCAAAATCCCCGCCAGAGTCTCCGACGAGTTGCCGATCATGGCGCTGGAGATCGCCCTGGTGGTGGAGACCGGCGAGACGGCACTTGGCTCCCTCGTCGATCGGCTCGCGGTGGCCCGCCCCCCGTCCGCCAGAGGAGTCCGCGCCACAGGCCCCGAGGCGAGCCAAGAATGAGCGCCGCACCGCCACGGTTGATCCTCGTCGATCCCTGTCTCGACGGCCCCGGTTCGCATCCCTGGCAGTATGCCGTCGCGGTGCTCGGCGCCGCGCGCCGCCGCGGGTGGGGGTGCGATCTCGTCTGTCGATCGACTGCCGAGCTTCCCGCCGAGGCCTGCGCCGGATGGCGGGTGTGGCCGGTGCTCCGGTTCCCCGGGGCCTCGAAGCTCACCGCCTTTGCCGAGCTCGACCGGCTCGCTCCCGATGGGCGGGCACGGTGGCAGCCCCCGTGGGCGGCCTGGGTCCGACGCCGTCGGCGGCGGGAACGCGTGGCGGCCTTCGCCACCGATCTCGCCCCCGTCGTTGCCGATCTCGCCCCGGGTGATCAGCTCCTCGTCGCCACCGCCTCCGAGCTCGACGCCCTCGGTCTGGCGCAGGCGATCGACGCCGCACGCCCGCCGCAGGGGATCGGCTGGCACCTCCAATTTCATTCGCCCCTCCTCCCCCCTCCCCCGGCCGAACCCGACCTCACCACCAGCCGGATCGCCCGCGTCGGCCGATGCCTCGACGAGGCGATCCGCCGCGCGGTCCCCCACCGGCTCCGCTTCCACGCACCGACCAGGGAACTGGCGGCGGAATGGTCGCAGGTCGGCGCCGAGCCGATCTCGCTGCTCCCGTATCCGGTCGACGGCGTCACGAAGGCGGCGCCCGATCCGCCCCGGCCAACCCTGTCCGGCGATCGTTTCCGCGTCGCCCTGCTCGGCGACGCACGCAGCGAGAAAAACTCCCATCTCACCCCCGCGCTCCTCGAGCGGATCGCCGCGATCCCGGCCTGCGCCGCCCGGCTGCGGTTCGCCATCCAGACCAACCCCGGCTTCAACCTCCGTTCGCGCCGTCCGGCCGATATCCTCGTTGCCGGGGCACTCGGGGCGCTCGCGCACCGCGATGACGCCCTCGTCGAACGCCTCGCCGGCCCACTCGCGATCGGCGCCTACCGGCACCAGCTCCACCTCGCCGACGTCCTCCTTCTTCCCTACGACCAGCGCTGCTACCGGCAACGGTGCTCGGCCATCCTTCTCGAGGCCCTCGCCTCCGGGAAGGTGCCGATCGTCACCGGCGGCGGATGGATGGCCCGCTGTCTGCTCCCCGCGCTGCGATCCCACGTCGACCGGCTCGAACGCGAGTATCCCCTGGCCGGCGTGGAGACGATTGGCCCCGGGGCCATCGCGGCCGGTGCGGGCCGCCAGCTCCCGGTTCTGCCGCCGGCCGGGGTCGGGCTGGTCGTCGTCGAGGCGTCGTGGGCCGCCCGCGGCGCCGCGGCCCTCCTCGCCGCGCCGGTGAGCGTCACATTCGGCGCCGACGCCACGCCGGCCGCGGCGATCCTCCAAGCCGACCCCACCGGCCTGCCGGTGCCGGTGGTGTTCCGACTCCGCCGCCCCAGCGACGGCGGCGCTCCCTTCGCGTTCTCGTTCGGGCCAGCGTTTCCCGGCGGGCGCCGGTCTGCAGCGATTGCCGAAGTGCGTCTCCGCTGGCTGCATGGTGGCCAGGCGGCCGCGCTCGGCGGGGTTGGCATCGTGACGGCCGATGCCGAAGGGGGTGCGGCGGCGCTGGCAGAGTTCGTCGACCACGCCGCGCATTACCGCGCCACCGCCGCGGAGGCGGCCGGGGCCTTCCGTCAGGCCCACGCCCCAGAGAATGTTCTGGAGGGATTGCTGGCATGACGCCCCCCGACATCTCACTGATCGTCAACACCTTCGAGAAGCCGCGACACCTGGCCCTCGTCCTCGGGTCGATCGCCCTCCAGACCGGGGTCGACGGTCGATTCGAGGTCGTGGTGGCCGACGATGGATCAGAAGCCGGCACCCGGACGATCGTGGCCGACTTCGCCCGCCGTGTCCCCTTCCCCGTGGCGTTCACCACCGAGCCCCACGAAGGCTTTCGTCTGGCGCGCGTCCGCAACCGGGGCGCCGCCCTCGCCAGAGGCGACACGCTCCTTTTTCTCGACGGTGACTCGGTTCTCCCGCCCGATCATGTCGCCACGCACCTGGCCGCCCGCCGCCCCGGATGGGCACGGATCGGCGACGTCGTCCGGCTGCCCGAGGCCGCCTCGCGCGATCTCGCCCCGTCTGGTCTGGCGGCGGTCGATCTGCGCCGGCTCGCCCCGCGCGCGGAGTTGCAGCGACTGTCACGCCGGCACCGCAAGAGCGCCTTCCAGAATCTCCTCCGCCATCCCTCGAAGCCACGGCTCGCCGGTGGCAACTTCGCCGTCTGGAGGCACGACTACCTCCGCATCAACGGATCCGACGAGCGGTTCCGCGGCTGGGGGCAGGAGGATGACGACCTCGGCCTGCGGCTGCGGGGGGCAGGAATCCGGCTGGTATCGATCCTCGACCGGACGTTCACGTTCCACGTCTGGCATCCGAGCGATCCGTCGGCGACCCCGCGGTGGAGAGACGGCGTCAACGTCCCCTACTTTCTCCGCCGCGGCCGGCTCACGCGCTGCCGCCGGGGCCTTGAATCCCGCGGTCCAAGAGACATCCGCTGGGGGCTCCCGGCCGACGGCGCCATCGGCTTGTCAGCCCTACTCGCGGCGCGTCTGGCCGACGCCCCAAGGGCGGGGATCGACGAGCGTTGCGAGATCGACGTCGTTGTCTGGCCGGGGAGAGGCCGGTTCCGTCGCCGGGCCGAGTGCCGCCTGTTGCTGGTCGAGGCGGGGGCGAGCGAGCGATGCCCGGCAGGGCTCCGTCACCGGGCCGACCAGATTGAAACGCTGGCGGCCGACGACGAGACCGGACTGGTCGCGCTGCTCGAGGAGGTCGGCTGACGCGCGGGGCTGGACCTATTTCTTCTTCTCAACGTGGACCGTGTGCCTGCGGAGCCGCGGCGAATACTTCTTCAACTTCAGCTTTTCCCCCCCCGACTTGCGCCGCAGGGTGTAGTTTTGGTCACCGGTCTCTTGGCAGACGAGGTGAATCACTTCGAGTCGCTTCTTTCCCTTGGCCATGACTGCTTTCCTGAACGGCTTGCCTGGACGGTTGACCCAACTCTTGATCTGGACTCTTGACCTGAACGGTCGATCGGACCCGGCGAATCGAACAATCAGCCCGGACCGATACACCGGCAGCGAGCGGGGGGTTGGAAAACCCCGCGGCACCGATCCCGGGAGCCCCCTTGGGGACGACTGGAAAAGGGGGCCGGAAAGCCGCCAATCTTAGCCGTGCCAGCATCCCCCCGCCAGCCGAACCATCCAAACCCGCCCAACAGGCCATCACCACCCCTTTTGCAGCCTCCTCACCAGCCACTATGATTGGAAAGAGGGGCGGGGTCGGAGGCGGACCGCCTCCGATGGATCTGGCTGGATCGACACCGGGTGGACTCCATGGCGACCGACGCGGTACCGGAGGATTCGACGTTCACGGTCGCACCGGCCGCCCGGTCGGCTGCTGCCGTTCTCGGCGGGCTGCTGAAGAACGCACCGGCATGGTCCGTCAGTCTGCTCGTCCATGTCATCGTGCTCCTCTCGATGGCGCTCATCGTCAGCCAACCTCCCCCGCCCGAGAAGGCCCGGGTGATCGTGTCGGGGGCGCCGGAAACCCTCGACGCCTTCGAGGACTTCGACGCCTCGCTCCCTGACGATCTGCCGGTCGTCGAACCGACCACCGACGAGGTGGTGATGACCGATGTCGTGCCGGTCGACAACGTCCAAGTGGTGAGCACCGCCGAAGACGTCGATGCGGCGCCGATCGCGGTCGAGCTCTCCGACTTCGGCACCGAGACTGCCGCCCCGGCCGACATGCTCGCCACCGTGGGCGCGATCGGCGGCACCGCCGGTGGCCTCGGTGGCCGGGCCAGCGCCGCGATGCGCAACCAACTCGTGGCGACCGGCGGCGGCAGCTCGCAGAGTGAGGCGGCCGTCGAAGCCGGGCTGAAGTGGTTCATCCAGCACCAAATGCCCGACGGGGGCTGGAGCTTCAATCTCAAGGAGTGCCCCAGCTGCAAGGGGCAGTGTGGCGAAGGGCGCGACAAGGGCGTGGCGGAGGATCGCTGCGGCGCCACGGCGCTGGCCCTCCTCCCCTTCCTCGGCCGCGGCTACACGCACAAAGAGGGGCCCTACAAGCGGCAGCTTGAAGCCGGTCTGACGTTCCTCGCCGGGATGGCGGTGAAGGGAAATGGCAAGGTCTACGACAAGGGGGGCAACATGTACTCCCAGGGCCTTGCCGGGATCGTTCTCTCCGAGAGCTACGCGATGTCGCAGGACAAGCGTCTCCAGGCTCCGGCGCAGCTCGCCATCAACTTCATCATGCAGGCCCAGGATCCGGTCGGTGGGGGTTGGCGCTACGCCCCCAAGCAGCCTGGCGACACTTCCGCGGTCGGCTGGCAATTGATGGCGCTCAAGAGCGGCAACATGGCCTTTCTCCAGGTCAACCCGCTGACGGTCAAGAAGGCATCCGCCTTCCTCGACTCCGTCCAATCAGACGACGGCGCCGCCTACGGGTACATCGACGCGAAGACCCCCGGCCCCGCCCGAAATGCCGTCGGCCTCCTCTGCCGGATGTATCTCGGTTGGAAGAAGAACCATCCGGCGATGGAGCGCGGCGTCGCGAATCTGGCGAAGGGGGGACCGTCGAACGACCTCTACCACGACTACTACGCCACCCAGGTGCTCCACCACATGGAGGGCGAATCGTGGGTGTCGTGGAACAACACGATGCGCGACATGCTCGTGAGCACCCAGGGGAAGAAGGGGCACGAGACGGGGAGCTGGTTCGAAGGGGTCAACGGTGGCCACGGGGCCGACGCCGCCGGGCGTCTCTACTGCACGTCACTGGCGACGATGATCCTCGAGG
Organism: Pirellulales bacterium; assembly: GCA_040397545.1. Classification (GTDB taxonomy): domain Bacteria; phylum Planctomycetota; class Planctomycetia; order Pirellulales; family UBA1268; genus QWOP01. Next base: position 14,222 of record JBBAVV010000073.1, on the reverse strand, counting down.
TCTACTACCGTCACCTTCCGATCTATGGCCAGCAGAGCGTCGAGGAGGAGTTCAAGGAGTAGGTCTTGTGCCGATGCCGGCCGCGGCGTCACCGGTGCGACGGCCCCACCCCGCACAATCCCCCCTGCTCTCCGGGCTGCCCCACCTCTCCCGGCCGGTCCGGCCCGGGCGACAGGATCGAGCCCGTTCCCTCCGGCGGTCGATACTCTCTGCGGGGATGCCAGGGCCTCTGCTCCGGACCATCGCCCCCACCAGCAGGGCCCGAACGTGTCGCCCGAGACGTCGCGGAACCCCGAGCCCCCCACCACGCCCGCCGGCGGCGTCGATGGGTCGCCGACGCCGACCCTGATCGAGCGGGTCGTGGCCAGTCCGGTGTCGCGGTCGGCCTATGCCAGTGTCGTGGTCCATGTCCTCCTCGGCATCCTGCTTGCGCTGGCAACGGTGACGGCCCACCGGGAGCCCCCCTCCCGGCCGCTCGTGCTCGCGCTCGACGACGGCCGGGCGGAGGCCGACGGTCTTGACGACGCCGAGACGATCGAGATCGGCACCGACGATGACCGGGCGACCGCCGGCGGCGAGCCGGAGATCGCGCCGGACGAGATCGCCAGCGCCGGGATCCCCGTCGACGTCCCGGTCCTCGAGCCGATCGATGACGCCGCGCCGATGGCCGACGCCCCCGATCCGGCCAGCGTCGACGCGGGCCCGGCGGCGGCCGACGGGCCGCGGGCCGCAACCGTGTCGATCCAACTCCCCATCGGCGCGGCGGCGGCCGGCGGTGCCGCGCTGCCGGCCGCTGAGGCGATGGCCGGGGGGGAGAGCGGCGTCCCCTACGCCTCCCGCCGCGGCGAGGAGCGTGGCCGGGCAGTGCGCGGGAAGGGGGGGAGCCCGGCGAGCGAAGCGGCCGTCGAACGGGGCCTCGCCTGGCTCGCGCTCCATCAGGCCAACGACGGGTCGTGGCGCTTCGATCTCGACGGCTGCCGCTGCGCGGGGGCGTGCCGCGATCCCGGCACGCTCTCGAGCACCACGGCGAGCACGGCGATCACGCTGCTGCCGTTTCTCGGCGCGGGGAATACCCACCTCGAGGGGCGTCACCAGGAGACCGTCTCGCGCGGCATCTACTATCTCCTCAGCCGAATGCAGTCGACGCCCCGCGGCGGCGACCTCTGCGAGGGAACGATGTACGGGCATGGAATCGCCACCCTTGTCCTCGCCGAGGCTGTGGGGATGACCGGCGACGACCTCCTCCGCAAACCGTGCCGTGACGCCGTCCGCTTCATCGAGACCTCCCAGGATGTCCACGGCGGTGGCTGGCGCTACCTTCCCGGACAGGCCGGCGACATCACGGTGACGACCTGGCAGGTCGCCGCCCTGCGGAGCGCCGGGCTGGCCGGCGTCGAGACCTCGTCGCCGACCTTCGAGGGGGCGCGCCGGTTCCTCGATTCGGTGGCGACCCAGAAGGGGGCGGCCTACGGCTACCGAACCCCGGCTGCCGCCCCCTGCACCTCGGCGATCGGCCTTCTCTGCCGCCTCTACACCGGCTGGGGCGCCGACCGGGAACCGCTCCAGCGCGGGATCACGGCCCTCGCGCGCCCAGGTCCGAAGCCGCAGGCGATCTACCAAAATTTCTACCTCGCCCAGGCTCTCATTCAGACCGACCACCCGGTCTGGCCGCGGTGGAACAGCCGCAACCGCGACCAGATCGTGGCCCTCCAATCCCGGGTCGGGCACGAGACGGGAAGTTGGTTCTTCGCCGACCGGGAGACGGCCCCAGGCGGGCGCCTTGCCCACACGGCGCTGGCGGTGCTGACGCTCGAGGTCTACTACCGACTCCTCCCGATCTACCGGCAAGAAGCGGTGACGGACGCGCCGTAAGGTCGTCTCGCGCCGGCCGACTACACTGTGAGTCCGTAGGCAGATGCCGCGCCTGGCCACGGCCCAACGGTGGCAGGTGCCGGGCGGAAACGGTCCGGGACGACGGAGATTGCGATGCCCCTGGTCACCTACACCGCCTTGGCAGTGGTTGTGGCGCTGGCCTGCGCTGCTATCGGCTGGCTGGGGATCGCCGGCTGGTTGGCGACGGTGGTGGTGGCTGCCAGCCTCGCCGCGCACGTCGCCGGCAACGCCCTCGGGACACGGCTGCGCGAGGCGACCGACCGCGACTTGGCGGCGCGGCGGCGGCACGCGCGGGGGGAGCCGCCCCAGATGCCCCCACCGAAGCCGACTTTCCTCGAAACCACGACCTCGCTCGGGCGGCTCGTGCCGGTTTCGGCAACGATCGGAGCGGCCTGCGGTGGCCTGGCCGGGAGTGTTTCCCTCGCCCTGCTCACCAACGCGTCGCTGGCCGGGGCGCTGCTCGGCGGGATCTCGTCGGGGGTGATCGGGGCCCTGTTCGGGTTTCTGCTGGCGAGTTTCGTGGAAATCGTCCGGACGAGCCTGCGCGAGGCGATCGCCGCCGAGCATCGCACCTTGCTCCCCACCCGCCCCGCCGCCATCCACCCCCGCCAGCGGGCTGACGACGGGCGCTGAATCGGTGCCTCGCCGCTGGCTGCCGCAGGGAATCACCCGGATGGCACCGCCCCCGACCGCGTGGTAAAACCTTGGGCTCGCCACGGGCAGCCAGCGCGCCCCGGCCAACCGTTTCCGTCCAGCTCAAGGAGTTTTTCCCCGATGACCAAACCCCATCGCACCCTTAAAAAAGCCAACCACGGCTCCCGCCCGGCCAACAGCAAGGCCCGCAAGGCGAAGCGGAAGCACATCCGCACCTGAAGCCCCCCTGCCTTCAACAATTTTTCCTGGTGGAGCCCGCACCGTGGCGCCGCGTGACTACATCATTGAGCCGAGCGAGTACGACCTCGGCAACGTCCTGGCCGACATCCACGAGATCCGTCGCTGGAACAAGCAGCGGTTCGAGATGGAGCAACTCACGGCCATCGTCCACGAGGATGCCGTCCGGGCGCTGTGCGTCGGCTACAAGGACGTCACCCATGACGAGTTCTGGGTCCGTGGTCACTTCCCCTCGATGCCGGTGATGCCGGGTGTGATCATGTGCGAGGCGGCCGCCCAAATCTCCAGCTACGTCACCCAGAAGTTCAACCTTCTCCAACTCGATTCCTACGTGATGGGCTTCGGCGGTATGGAGGACGTGCGGTTCCGTGAACCGGTCTTCCCCGGGGACCGGCTGGTGGTCGCGGTGGAGCGAATCCGCGTTCGCCCGAAGGCGATGATCGTCTGTCGTTTCCAGGGAATCGTTCGCGAAAGCATCGTCGTCGACGGGATCATCAAGGGTGTGCCGCTCCCGGACAATTCCATTTCGTCAACGGCGGGCAACGGGTCCGCGGTGGGCGGCTGAACCATGCCGCGGCGTGCCCCGAAGAAGCCCTCTCCCGAACTCGACCTCTCCGCCCACTTCCTCGTCCTCACCGAGGATCCCGTCTTCCGGGAGGGGACCGACTTCCGGACCACGCAGCTGGATCCCCGTGAGCTCTTTCCAGGCTGTCGCCCCGGAGCGCCTGTCGAACTCGAGGTGGGGAGCGGCAAGGGGCTGTTCCTCACCAGCGCTGCCACCGCCGCCCCGGACCGGTGTTTTCTGGGGGTCGAGATCAGCCACGGCTACGCGAAGATGACCGCCGGCCGACTCGCCCGGCAGGGCGCTGCCAACGCCCGGATCGTCGCCGGCGATGGCAACATCCTCGTCCGCCAGCTCTTTCCCGACGCCTGTCTCGATGCGATCCACGTCTACTTCCCCGATCCGTGGTGGAAGGCCCGTCACCGCAAGCGCCGCGTCCTCTCCGACGCCTTTCTCGCCCACGCCGGACGGGTCCTCGTTCCAGGGGGGGTGCTCCATGCCTGGACCGACGTCGAGGAGTATTTCCACGAGGCGATGACCGCCGCCGCCGCGACCGGGCTGTTCGCCCTGCCGGCCGATGTCCCCGAGCGTCCCGCCGGCCACGATCTCGACTACCGCACCCACTTCGAACGCCGCACGCGTCTCGCCGGCGCGCCGGTGTGGCGGGCGGCCCTGGAGCGGAACACCACGCCGCCGCAGGTGACGCGGATCGCGCTGCCCCCCGTGCCTCGGGCCGATGACGCGTGAGCCGAAGCGGTCGATCGTCAGCGAGCGGGCCGCGGAAAGCGTCCTCCGCAGCCGGTTCTGTCAGGGATGATTTTCCACGGACCGTCAGCGGGTAACCGTCTCATACGTTCTCGAGACCCCGCTGCGGGGGTCGTGCCCGAGGGCGATCTGGTAGAGCTTCTCCCCCGCCGGCGTCGGATAGCGGCCCGTCAGACAGGCTTGGCAAAGGGCGTCGGAGGGCATTCCGATTGACCGGGCTACCGAGTCGATCGGGAGGTAGCGGAGCGAGTCGGCCCCGAGCCGGCTGGCCATCTCCGCCTGGGCCTGTTCCGTCAGGACGCCCGCGCGGAGAAACGGCGGGGCGAAGAGCTCCCCGATCGTCGACATGTCGATCCCGTAGAAGCACGGCGCCACGATCGGCGGGCAGGCGATGCGGACGTGGATCTCCTTGGCCAGCCCGAGCGACCGCATTCTCCCCAGGAGCACCTTCATCGTCGTGCTGCGGACGATCGAATCCTCGACGAGGATCACCCGCTTCCCCTCCAGGACCTCGCGGAGAGGAGTGTACTTCGATTCCGCCTTCTGCCGCCGGCTCGCGGCCCCGTCGATGAACGTGCGGCCGGTGTAGCGGTTGCGGATCAGCCCCTCCACCGACGGGATCGAGAGGCGGTAGGCCATCGCGTCGGCGGCCGCCTTGCTCGTGTCGGGCACTGGCACCACGACGGTGTCGGCGTCGATCGGCACCGTCTCCAGCCGAGCGAGCTCCTCGCCGAGGCGCTTGCGGACGAGGTAGACGCTCCGCTCGTCCATCGTGCTGGCGACGTTGGCGAAATAGACCCATTCGAAGAAACAATGGGCCCGCCGCGGGCTCTCGGCGAAGCGTTCGATCCGTGAACCCGAGGCATCGACGACCAGCGCCGTGCCCGGCTCGAGCGAGCGGATCGATTCGGTGGCGAAGCCGAGATTCAGCAGGGCGACGCTCTCGCTGGCGGCCGCCACGAGCGGCCCCTCGATCGCGTACTCCATCGGGCGGATGCCGAGGGGATCACGGGCAACGATCATCCTCCCGCAGGCATCGATCACCGCGATGTTCCAGGCCCCGTCGAACCGCCGGGAGATCGCCGAGAGCAGTTCGACGGGCGTCGGGATGGCATCCCCCGAGAGCTCCCGACCGATGGCATGGAGGATCACCTCGGTGTCGTTGTCGCGGGCGAGGTGGTTGTTGCCATCGGCGAGGATCTCCGCCCGCAATTCGGGGTAATTGGCCAGCTGGCCATTGAATCCGAAGGAGAACCACTTCCGCTTCTGGATGTGGGGCCGCTCGAGCGGCTGGGCGTAGCCGCGATCCTCGGCCCCGCAGGTCGCATAGCGGACATGGCCGATCGCCGCCGGGCCGGTGTGCTGATCCATGAGCCGCTCATAGACGCTCCGATGGCTCATCCCGAACACCTCGCTCACGCTCCCGACATCCTTGTGGGTGGCGAGAAGCTGGTTGCGATCGGGATTCCAGGCCGTCATTCCGGCCGAGAGTTGGCCGCGGTTTTGGATGTCGAGGAGCATCCGGGGCACGAGCCGGGCCACGTCGTTGGGCCCCTGCACCGGGCAGAGCGGGCTGGCCGTGCCCCCCGGAAGGTGGTAGATCGCCGCCAGGCCGCACTCGTGATGGAGTTCTCCCACCATATCGCCTGCATGCAGGCCCCTGAGAAGCTTCCGAACACGCGTCCGCACCCCTGCCGCCGGACTGGAAACGGTGGCCCCGTCGAACCGGCCACCAAGCTCAACTCTACCGCACCGCACCGGCAACGCTCAATCGTCACCGACAGCGCCGCGGCAGGGGGGCAAAAACGCCGCCGGGCCGGTCGCGGAAGGGGCCGGGAAGCCGCTGGGGCCGGTTTTTCTCCCGCTGGTAGGATGGAGTGTCTTCCGTGATGGCACCGCCCCCACCACCCGAGCCCCATGCCCGACCCGCTCCGCCAGGACGTCGCCGACGTCGCCCGTCTCCTCGTCGTCAAGGTCGGCACGCGCGTGCTCACCGGCGCCGATGGCCTCCTCGACCACAACCGCATCGAGGCTCTCGGCCGACAATTCGACACCCTCCTCACCTCCGGCCGGAGCGTCGTGCTCGTCAGTTCGGGGGCCGTGGGCGCCGGCATGGGGCGAATGGGGCTTTCGTCGCGCCCCCAGGAGCTCGCCCACCTCCAGGCAGTCGCGGCGATCGGCCAGAGCTGCCTCATCGAGGCGTACGAACGCGTCTTCCGCTCCCGGGGCCGGCATGCGGCCCAGGTCCTTCTCGTCGCCGACGATCTCCAGGACCGGGCCCGCTACCTCAACATCCGTAACACCCTCCGCGCCCTCCTCGATTACGGCGTGATTCCGGTGATCAACGAAAACGACACCGTGAGCGTCGAGGAGCTGCGGACGAGTTTCGGCGACAACGACCGGCTCGCGGCGCTCGTGGCGACCCTCCTGGGAGCGCCGTTGCTCGTTCTCCTCTCCGATGTCGAAGGCCTCTTTGACCGCCATCCGTCCGATCCTGCAGCGCGGAAGATCGACACCGTCGAGAAGCTCGATGCCGGCGTCGAAGGGCTGGCCCGCGACACACTCGGGGGCCTCTCGAAGGGAGGGATGGCGAGCAAGATCAAGGCGGCCAGGATCGCCACGGAGGCCGGCGGACACTGCATCATCGCATCCGGACGGGACGACGACGTCCTCGATCGGATCGTCGCGGCCGACACCGTCGGGACCCTGTTCGTCGGTCGGGGCACGGCGATGCCGGCGTGGAAACGTTGGCTGGGGTGGTCGGCCGATGCCCGCGGTCGGCTGATCGTCGACGACGGCGCCCGCGGAGCGGTGGTGTCGCAGGGCCGCAGCCTCCTGGCTGCCGGCATCCGCGAAGTCGAGGGAACCTTCACCGCGGGTGAGGTCGTCTCGCTCGTCGCTGCCGATGGGGAGTTCGCCCGCGGCCTCGCCAACTATCCGGCCGACGACCTGCGGCAGATTGCGGGGCTGAAGACGGAGCAGATCACGGGGATCCTCGGGTATTGCCCCTACGACGAGGTCATCCACCGCGACAACCTCGCCGTCATCCGCCGCGACGCGCCGATCGGACCCTCACGATGATCTGGGAAAGTCTGATCGTTCTCGTCCTGATCCTCGCCAACGGCTTCTTCTCGGGGGCCGAGATGGCGATCGTCGCCAGCCGCCGCGGCCGGCTCCGACAGATGGCGGATGCCGGCGACGCGGCGGCCCGAACGGCGCTCGATCTCGCCTCAAGCCCCGACCGTTTCCTCCCCACCGTCCAGATCGGGATCACCCTCGTCGGCACGCTCGCAGCGGCCTATGGCGGTGACAGACTGGTGAGCCACCTCGCCGACTGGTTGGGCTCGATCCTCCCCCCCGGCATGGCTGGCGCCGCCCGTTCGATAGCCCTGACCTTGTTCGTGGCGCTGTTGTCGTTCTTCACGCTCCTCCTCGGCGAACTGGTGCCGAAGCGGCTGGCGCTGCGCCGGGCCGAGGCGATCGCCCGGGCCGTGGCCCCGGCGATGCATCTCTTCGCCAGGGTGGTGACACCGCTGGTGTGGATGATGAGCTGGTCGACGACCGCGATGCTGTTCCTCTTCGGCGCTCACAAGCAGGACGGCCCGACGGTGTCGGTGGACGACATCGAGCACCTCCTCGAAGCGGGGCGGGCAGAGGGGATCCTCGAGCCGGTGGAGCAGGCGGTGGCGACCGAGGCGCTGCGGCTCGGGGAACGGACCGTGCGCGACATCATGCGGCCGCGGATCGATCTCGATGCCCTCGACATCGCCACGCCCCCCGGCGAGGTGCTCGGGGCGATCGCCATGGCAGGCTACTCGCGACTTCCCGTCTACGACGGCTCGCTCGACCACATCCTCGGCTACGTGGCCCTCAAGGACGTGCTCCGGCAGAACTGGATGGGCTGGCCGATCGAGCTGCGGAAGATCCTCCGCAAGGCGCTGTTCGTCCCCGAAACGATGCCGCTCGACCGCCTCCTCGAGATGTTCCAGAAGGAGAAGAACCAGCTCGCCATCGTTCTCGACGAATACGGCGGCACCGAGGGGATGGTGACGCTCGAGGACGTCCTCGAGGAGCTCGTCGGCGAGATCCACTCCGAACACCGCGGCGACCGCGAGACCCCCTTCGTCGATCGAGGAGACGGTTCGTGGCTCGTCGACGGTGGAGCGGGGGTCGAGGCCCTCGCCGAGGTCTTCGGGCTCCGGCTCGATCCGGCCCCCCGCGACTATTCAACGGTGTCGGGGCTCGTCCTCGCCCGGCTCGAACGGATCCCCTCCACGGGCGATAAAACCGACTGGCAAGGCCTGTCGATCGAGGTCGTCGACATGGATGGCCGCCGGATCGACAAACTGCTCGTCAAGAAGGCCTGATGCCGTCGACCGCCTTCCGCGGGGCCGGTCACGGCCCCGGCGGACGGGCGTCGGGTGGCACTTCGGGATCCCTGGTCGGCCCCGTCGGGCGGGGCGTATTGATCGGCGGGGTGTTCGGCGCGCCCGACGTGCCGGGGGACATCGGCGGGGGCGCGAGGGGGAGGGAGCGGTCGACGACATCCTGGAGCACGAAGGGCTTGGGAAAGGGCTCGTCGAGCTGTTCGAGCACCTTGCGGTAGCTGACGATCAAGTCGTTGATGTCCTCGTTGGTGATCGTGTCGTTCCGCAGGATCGTGGAGGAGTCAAGCACCTCGCGCCAGGCTGCGAACGCATCCTCGTAAAGCTTCTTCGCTGGCTGGAGGCGGGCATTCCCGAACTCTTTCGCCGCCGACCAGGCCGCCTCGCGGGCCCGCAGGGCCGGCTCGGTCACCTCCGACTCGCAGCACGCCCGCCAGAAGTCGAAGTTCACGATCTCCCGGTAGCGGTTGATGATCTCGGCGGTCTCGTTGGCTTCGAGCCACTGCCTGGCGAGCGCGCGGGCCTTGTCGCCGACGTCGGCCGGCGACTCACGGGCAACCATCGGCCAACTGACGCGCGTCAGTTCCTGCGCCGCGTAGGCGGCCCGCTGCTGGGCGTCGTTGCGGTCCATCGGGGGAACGGCGGTGGCATCCTTCAATTCCTGCGGGAGGGCTGCCTGCAGCTTCTCCTCCATCGCCTTGAACTGCCCCGGGAGGAGCTTCTCGAGATCCTCGTTGATCCGCGACGCGCGTGACAATTCCTCCTCACGGAGCCCGAGTCGGATCGGTACGTCCCAGGTGGTGGGGATCTCGCGGACGGCGAAATCCCGCATCTCCTTCCCGGCCTTCTCCCAGCCGGCCCGCGCAGCCGAGCCGAACACGCCGTCGTCCTCGAGGGCGCGGGCGTAGTTGATCATCGTCATCATCGGCTCGCTGTGGAAGATCAGCGCCGTCGTCTTGAGTGGGGCGCCCGAGTCGGCGAGTTGCTGGCCGGCGTGGTATTTCTCGTTGCCAACGAGCCAGTTGTCGCGTTCCGGGAGCGTCCGGCCCGGTCGGTCACGCTCGTGGAAATCGTCGTCGGCCTTGAAGAGCCGACGGTATTGCACCTTCTCGTCGGCGCGGCCGATCTTCTGCCCGATGAACCAGCCCATCCGCCCCTGCAACCGCGGCTCGCGCTGGTTGTAGCCGATCCCCTGGCGGAGGAACTCGATCCCCTTCATCACCCAGGCATAGCGGTCGTGGTAGTCATCGAACTCGACCGAGATGTTGTAGGAGAGGTTGTGGGCCTGGAAGTCCCACACGGAATAGAAGTTCGGCTGGAGCTTCGTCATCTGCTCGAGCGCGGCAGAGAGATTCGTCCAGTCTTCCACCTTTTTGTAGTGGTTGGCCCGGTCCCAGAGGAGCGTCACGGCAACGTTCTTGAGCCCGAGCGTCGCCAGACGGATCGTCTCGCTCGTCGGATCGACATCCCCGAGATTCGCCTGGGAGAGCCCGAACTCCTTCCGCTTCTGGGCGAGCAGCCCCCCTTCGCTCGTCGAGTCGGCCGGCTGGCTCAAGGCCGAGAGCGGCACGAGGAGCGCGGCGATGCCGACCAGCGCCAGGAGCGTTGCCGGGCGCAACCCGAACCACGAACCACGCCCCGACGAGAAGCCGCCGCTGGGGGCTCTCCCGCGTCGCCGTTCGTCCCCACCGCCCGACTGTTCATCCGCATGGAGCGATTGCCGATTCATGACGCTACCTCCCGTGCCCGCAGGCACAAGGCCCCGATGATGAAGAATGCCAGCAGGTATCCGAACGTCTCGGCGCCGTGCGCCAGGATGAGGTCGAGCGGGATATCGAACCCGCTGGAGACGAAGTCCCCCGTTCCGAGCGAGGAGAGCGACGGAAAGATCGCGGCCCCCAACCGCATCGGGGCCATCAGCACCGTGTCGATCCCCTTCATCGCCGCGACGAAGGGGGTCTGCTCCAGATCGAGCGTGATCGCGGTTTGCGTCACGAGCCGGTAGAACGACTCGATCGGCCCGCCACCGGGGGCGATCGTCGAGTCACCCGTCACCTGGCTCTCGAAGAGCCGCTGGATGAACTCGCGGAACAGGCCGACGATGACCACCGAGATCGTGGCGAGGAGGGCGACCGGCCCGGCGAGGAACGTGCTGAACATCACCCCCAGGGCCGTCACGAGGAGCATCGAGAACCAGATCCCGAGGCAGCTCTTGAAATAGTTCCAGGCAAACGACCCGCTGCCGCTGCGGAGGTAGAAGTCGGCCTGGGCGACGCCGAAATACTGGCCCGGCTCGAGGCACTGGAGGATCACCTCCACCTTCCCGTCGGCGACGATGTCGGCGTAGAGGTCGAGTTGGCGCGTGCCGCCGTCGGTCGTCGTCGTGGTCAGCGCCAGCGGCACCTTCCACTCGTCGATCGTGAACTCTTTCGCGGTGAAGTAGCGCGGGTCGGACTGGAGGAGGGTGGAGGGGTTGCGAACGCGGACACTTCCGGCGATCCCCTTCTCGATGTTCCCCTTGTGGGTCCGGAAGACGCGGACGAGCATTTCCAGTGGCAGCCCGTCGGGGAAGTCGTCCTTGCTGATTCCCTCGAAAGTCCAGATGGCCGCGGCCAGCTTTCCCCCCTCGACGTACTGTCGATAGGACCACTCCGCGCCGACACTGATCCCCCGCGCGCTCGGCTGCCCCTGACGGTCGAGGAACCGGAGCGTGCCACGGAGCGGCTTGCGGGCCTCGAGAAGGCCGAGTGGGGGGGT
>JBBAVV010000073.1:0-2869 GCA_040397545.1 Pirellulales bacterium | reverse complement strand
CCGAAAACCGTCTCAACCTCAACACATCGCGTTCACCACGCCGACCCACCGTTCAGCCCGCCGATCACTCCTGCCCCTGACGGGCCCGCCGACCGGGCCGGGCCTCGGTGTCACGGACAACGTCGAGAAACAGGTCCTCGAGCGTCGTGCGGGGATTGCCGATCTCGACGTCCGATCCGCCGTGGCGCCGGAGCACCTCACGGATCTCCTCGGTCGCCGCAGCCGACAGCCCCTTGGCCCGGATCTGCGTGACATCGGTCACCCGCAGAAGATCATCGACGCGGCCGAGCTCCTTCAGCTCCCCCTGGTGGAGAACCGCGATCCGGTCACAGACATCCTCGACATCGGCGAGGAGGTGGGACGACATGATGACCGTCTTCCCCTTCTCGCGCAATTCGACGATGAGGTCCTTCATCTCGCGCGTTCCGATCGGGTCGAGACCGCTGGTCGGCTCGTCGAGGATCACGAGCTCGGGATCGTTGATGAGGGCCTGGGCGACTCCGATGCGCCGCGTCATCCCCTTGGAATACTCCCGGAGTTGCCGCTTGCGGTCACGCTCGAGGCCGACCCGCTTGATGAGGGCCGCCGCCCGTCGTTTGCGTTCGTCGGGGGGCATGTCGAAGAGCCGGCCGTAGAAGTCGAGCGTCTCCTCGGCATCGAGGAACTTGTAGAGATACGACTCCTCCGGCAGATACCCGATCCGCTCGTTCTTGGAGACGTCGGTCGCTTCCTTGCCGAACACGAACGCCTCCCCCGAGGTCGGGAAGATGAGCCCGAGAAGGAGCTTCATCGTCGTCGTCTTGCCGGAGCCATTGGGGCCGAGGAGGCCGAAGATCTCCCCGCGGCGAATCTCGAGGTCGAGCGGCTTGAGGGCCACCTTCTTGCTCCGGCCCCAGAAGTCCCGGTAGGTCTTCGCCAAGTTGCGGGCCTCGACGATCACCTCGCCGTGATCCCGCTTCACCGCCCGTTCCTGCGCTGCCATGGAACTTTCCTCGTGATGCCCAATTCCGGATTCGAGCGACCGGCGAAACGCGCCGAAAATCCCAACAACAATGCAACCACCACGTTGTACAGACAAGTCGCCAATTGTGTAGGGCCCTCACCCCCGAACATCGAGCCCGCACAGCGGCGCCGGAGGCAAGTCACCCGCCCCGGCCGCCGCCCCCCCCCAAAGGCGTCGCCAAGCCCTCGCCCTTGGCCGGGCAGAACGCGAGCCGGGCGCTTCGATCCGCTCGCCAACTACGCAGCTGACCGTCCGATGGTTTGCCCCTGACGGGTACCGGGAGGTTGACACCCATGGGAGGAAGGAGATAATTCGCTATCGAGAACGAGTCTCAATATCAGCTCGGAGAAATGCTTTCGTCATGAGAGCCTTTGGAAATAGCTCTGGCTGGACTGCCTGCAGGGGGCCGCAAACAGCCCCGGATCGCGGCGCTTTCACGCTCGTGGAGCTGCTCGTCGTGATCGCCATCATCGGCACGCTCGTCGGCCTCCTCCTTCCCGCGGTCCAGGCCGCCCGGGAAGCGGCGCGACGGATGCAGTGCCAGAATCATCTCAAGCAATGGACCTTGGCGCTGGCCAATCACGAGGGCGCGACCCGCCGCTACCCACCGCTCCGAACCTTTGGGGGGACAGTGGCCACGCCGGGGAGCTCTTGGTCGGCCCAGGCGAGACTCCTCCCGTACGTTGAGGAAGTCGCCGTCGGATCTGAAATCGCCCGCCAGCTCGGCGTTGAATACTCGGTGGCCCGCTTGGCCGACGGGGTCACCCCGATCTCGTCGCTGCGGATCGCCCCCCTGCTCTGCCCGTCAGAGAAGAACGACCGCCAGCGCGTCGACGGCAGCACGCTCTACTACCCGCTCAATTACGGCGTGAACGCCGGCACCTGGCTCGTGCTCGATCCCGTCACCGGCGAGACCGGGGATGGGACGTTCGTCGTCAACGGACGCCTCCGCTCCGCCGACATTCTCGACGGGCTCTCCCACACGCTCGCCTTCGCCGAAGTCCGGGCCTACACCCCTTACCGCCGCGACAGCGCTGCCCCCCGGAGCGTGGTACCCACGTCGGCTGCCGGAATCCCCAGCGGAGGTACCGTGAAGGCCGACAGCGGCCACACCGAATGGGTGGACGGCCGCGTCCACCAATCCGGCTTCACCGCCACCTTTCCCCCCGGATCGACATTCCGAGTGACGGTCAACGGCGTCGAGGTCGACGGCGATTGGACCAACCAACGGGAGGCGATGTCAGCGAGCATGCCGACGATGGCCGCCGTCACCGCCCGGAGCTACCACCCCGGACTGGTCAACGCCGCGATGATGGACGGCAGCGTCCGCGGCTTCTCCTCCGACATCACCCAGGAGACCTGGCGGGCATTGGCGACCCGGTCGGGCGGGGAGGTCGACGCCACCACTCCCTGACGGCCATTGCCGGCCACAGACCCTCAGCGCCCCTGATCCCGGCTGGCACTCGGGGTGGCCGGTTCGACAGCGACCGCAGCCACCGCCCGCTCGCTGGCCACGGCCACCGAGCGGTGAGCCATCAGCAGCTCGTTCGGTGAAAACCACGCGTCATCAGGACGCCCGAGGCGATCGATCTTCTTGGCCGCCAGCTGGTCCCACGACAGCCCGTTGGCCACGTGCCACGTGGCCGCCTGGGCGACCTTCTGCGAAAGCTCTCCACGCCCTAGCGATGCGAGGATCACCTGGAGCTTGGGATCGGTGGAGAAGGTGTCGAGGGCCACGAGCTTGTAGGCCATCCGACTCGACGGCTCCTTCTTCCCATGCTCGAGGCAGACGGTGGTGATCTTCAGAACCTTGGTTTTTTCCGCGGGCACCGAGAAGGCGCCGCCGGGCATCCCGCCCATGCCCCC
>JBBAVV010000072.1:14981-23621 GCA_040397545.1 Pirellulales bacterium | reverse complement strand
CGGTCGTCCGGGCGGAGCTGCTGTTGGCCTGGGACAAGTCGGCCGTGCCAGCGGTTGTCCGGGTCCGCAGCTTCGATCCATCGAGCCAGGTGATCGAGTTCGCGTTGTGGACGAGCGTCTTGTTCCCCGTGGTGTCGGATATTTCGGTGGTGACGTTGTCCGAAGAACTGCCGTTTTGCGACTGGAGGGTCTGCGTCGTCGTCCCCAGGAAGCCACCGGCGGCCATGTTTGGCGTATTCGCCGAGCCGGTCACCTTCTCCATGCCGGCGCTCGAGACCTGGGTGATGGTCGTGGAACCGGTCGGACCTGCGGCGTACGTGATCAACGTGCCGGAAGACGACTGCTTCACCGTCACCTTGCCGCCACTGCCATCGGCCGCCGCGGCAGTCTCGGTCGAGCTTGAGGAATGCCGCTCGCCGTTGGAGCGGCTGGTCGCCCGGCCGGAGGCATCGAACGTGACGTCGTAGGTGAGCTCCTCGTGCGTCGTCGATGTCGTCCGCACGCCGCCGGTCGAGCCGGCTCCCGTCGAGAGGGAATCTTTGGAGAGCGTGCCGCGGGATGCGGTGCTCGTGTCGGTAAAAGTACCGCCATGGTGCCGGGTGCCGCCGCCTGGCAGCGGGGTCTCGTAACCCTCCGTGTGAATGTGCGTGCTCGAGCTCGACGAGCTATCGCGGGTGGTGATCGTTGTCGACGGCTGCTCGGCAAACGTGCCGTCAGCGTTTGGAACGCGCTTCGTCGAGCCACTGACGTCGCGGTCGACGATCTTGCTTGCCGTCCGGATCCGGGTGTCAGAGGATTCGCCATACGACGTCTCGGTCGTGTCTGTGGTCGTCACTTCATCGGAGTGACGCTGCTGGCTTTTCCCCGACATCGTGTCAGTGATCGATCCGCTCGCCGCGGGCTTGCTCCCGGGCTTTGCATCGGTCGAGAAGGTGACCGAACCAGAGGAGCCCCAAGTGCCGCTGGCCGTGTCGGCCTTGCTCGACTTGCCCGTAAACGTGTGCTTGCCGGAGACTTTGTCGCCGCGGGTGAGCGTGTACTCGGTGCTCGAGTCAGTGCTCGACTTGAAATCGCCGCTGTCGCCCACGGAGTAGGACTCGGAGCCGGTCTGGACGGCATCCTTCCCCTCGCCGGTGACTGTCCAGTCGTACTTTGATGACTGCGAGCCCTTCGTGGACTCCTGCGATGTGACGGTCGTGTTGCTCTTGATCGGGGCAAGCGCGCCTGATCGGGTGACGGTGGAGCTGTCGGTCTGTTTGGAGGTGGAGAGCGATTCCGACGATGTGGACCCGCTGCTTGTCGACTTCACCAGCCGCACGCTGCCGGCCGACTTGAGATCGGTCGTGTCGGTCGAATCAAAGGTGTTTGTGCCACTGGACGTTTGCGAGTGCACCGAGCGGGTTTCCACCGAAGCGCCGTCGGCGGTCGTCCCCGATCCCTCCATCTTGGCCCCGGCGCCACCAGACCAGGTCGTCGTGCCCGACTGGCTGCTCGACATCGAGGCTTCGGAGTGGCTGCTGCCGTCGGCATCCGTCCAGTCGTGCTGCGAGAAGCTGCTGCTGCTCCGGGCGTCGATCGTATCGCTGGTGCTGTCACCCCAGGATTCCCCAGACTGGGCCACGCCAGGAGTATCGGTGGGATGGCCCTTCTCCTTGTGGGTGTGGCTCGACTCCGCATGGCTCGTGAACGTCCCCTTTCGCGACTGCGACATCGTCGAATCAGACCCCGTCGGCTTGCCGTCGCGGGTCGAGGAAGAGGACGAGCTCGACGACGAGCCGGTGCCGTGGTCGGTTCGCGAGCTCGACGACGACCAGGTGTCGGCGGCGGTCGGCGAGGCATCGCCACCCGGAGAAGACTTCCCTGACTCATCCGGGATCGGGGGAGTGCCGCTGGAGGAACTCGAGGAACTGCTCGATGACCACGTGAGCTCGAGCCGATCGCTGGACGACTGCGACGACGTCCCGCTCACGCCCCCCTTGGCGTCAGTGGAGGAGCTGCTCGAGGCCGAACGGCTCGACGGGCCGGAGCCTTTGCTTGAAGACTTCGACTCCGAATGGCTGGTGCCGGTGGTGGGAGTGCCGTTTTTGCCGACCGAATAGGTTTTCGCATCCGTGACACTCGACCCCGATTCGGTGCTCGTGGTGGTGCCCTTCTCGCTGCTCGACGAGGATTGCATCGAAGAGCCACTGCCATCAGCCGACTGGCTGTTGCTGGCATACCGCCCCTCGAACGTGTTGCCGTTCTCCGAGGTCGACTTGGTCGTGCTTGACAGATCGATTCCTTGGGCTGTGGAGACGACGGTCGATTCACCCCATGCGGAGGTCTTCTCGGTGACGTCTCCGGCTCCCGCACGGGACGACTTCGTCGACCGTGCCGAGGCGCCGCCCGTGGTTGTTCCAGCGCTCGAGAACGACGCTGTGAACGTCCCGTCGCTGCTGCGGGAATAGGAGCTCCCCGAGAAGCCCGTCGTGGTAATCGTGAGCGCGGCAAACGCATCAGGGCCGATGGGAAACTTTCCGTCTGTCGACGACGAGTTGGTGTCGGCACGACGGTGTTCTTCTCGGGAGACCCGCTCGCTCCCCTGAGTCGATGCCCGCGCGCTGTCGACGAGGCTCGCAAATGCCAGCCCCGCCGCCGTCATCCCCTTCGATTCCTCCGAGCTGCTGCTGGAGTCGATCTCACTCCGGGTGGTCATGCTCTGGATCGCCATGCTGTACCGCTGCACGCCGAGCTTGGTGGCGGCGTCGAAACCCTGGAGATCCGTGACGCCGGTCGTATTCGATGCGGAGGATTCGGCCCGGGAACGGCCGGACGACGATTGGCTCGTGGTCGTGAGATTCTCGGAGGTGCCGTCCGGGGAGGCCCTGCCGGACGAAGCCACATGGACCGAGACGGTTTCGTCCCCCTCCAACTTGGAGCTCGAGCGGCCGTCGTCGCTGCGGGCGTAGCCGGCCGAGGAGACCGTCGTGATCACATGGCTCGACGAATCCTGGGTGGAGCGGGTGTCGGTTGATTCATTCGACACCGATTGCCACACGCTTGCACGGCTCGATGACTTGGCACCGTGAACGATCTCTTCGTGGCTGCTGCTGGCTGAGGAAAAGCGGCCCGTTCCTGAACGGTGCGCATGATCGTGCGACTCGAGCACGTTTCGCGAAGTGCCCCCCGAGACGTCCGTGCCCTTTGAGGTCGACATCGAGTCGGATTCGTGCGCGGTTGTCCCCGAATGATTCTCCGAGGCATCCGTGGCCGTGCTTTGGGAATAGGCCCCCTGGGAATCGGCCGACGCTGTCTCGGCGCTACTCGACGAATACCAGCCTTGGCCCTGCGAGGAATCGGAGGTCGACGTCGATGATTCGTGTGCGATCGACTGCGAATTGTCGACGAGGTGCGACTGGCTGCCGCTGGTGGATTGCGATGTCGTCTTGCCGCTGGAGCTACTGCTCGACGTCGACGAGGTGACGTACGCCTGCCCAGTGCCGCTCCCGGACGAGTCCCCTTTCCAAGACCAGGAGCCGTTGTCGAGGAAATCGCTCGACGCGGCCGAGGATGTCGATCGCGAAACCCCCGCCTGCCAATTGTCTGCCGAATTCGACCAACTGCGGCTCGACTGCTTCGCGGTCCGGGAGCCACCCTGGCTGCCTGACGTCGTCTGCGTCCAGCCGTCGACGCCGTTGTCGGTCCGGGCGACGTTGTGGGAGACGGAGCTCGACGTGCTCTCGAGATCCTCGCTCGAACTGAAAGCCGAGCCGCTCCCCGCGATGATCCCGGCCGTGCCGCGATCGTCAGTGCCACTAGAGCCAGACGACGAGGAACGGCTCGTGCCACTGCCATTCTCGATCCGGTCGGTCGTCACGGTGGCCGTCGAGCTCCCGGCCAGCGAGGTACTTGAGCCCACGGATGTGGCCGAGTAGGTTCCCGACCACGACGTGCTCTCGCTCGACACCGAGTTGCCGGCCGTGACCGCACCGCTCGCGGAGATGACAAGCGACGTCGATCGAGCGGAGCTCGAGGCATCGGAGGACGTCCGGCCGTTGATCAAGGCCTGCTGGTTTGACGAGGAGGTTCTCGACTTGTCATCGGGGCGGTTGTTGACATGGGCCGAGCCGGTGCCCGAATAGGTCCCGCTGCCGCTGTCGGAATCGCGACTCGATCCGGTCGTGATCACGGTCGTTCCCGAGCCGGTCACGGTCGAGGCGAAGGCCGCGGCATTGGACGTCTTCCAGGTCGTGTTGCCGTTGGTGCTCTCGGTAAGATCCCAGAAGCCGTCGACGATGACTCCATCCGCGCCGAGCATGCGGTCATGGGAGGCACGCATCACCTTGTGCGACGTGCCGGTGTCGGTCTGATTCTGATCGGTCGTGTAGGAGCGGCTCGTCCCGGCGAGCGAGTTGTCCTGCACGGTCGTTTGGATCGTGTCGGAGACGTTCCAATTCGACATCACATTGCCGCTGTCTGCGACGTGCGAGGAGAAGCCCGTCACGACGCCATTGACCAAGGTCGTCACCGCAGTCCCTGTCGAATCGACCTGGGTCGTCCTGCTCGCCGAGGATGTGGTCGTCCGGGAAGAGTCGACCGCGATGCCGTTTTGGTTCTCGCGGCTGCCGGTGGTGAGGGAGCCGGAATAGGAGTAAGTGTCTCTGAACGAGGTGACGGTGGTAGCCGTGGTGGTCACGGTCGTCACGCCGGATGACGAGCGGGTGATCACCGAATCGGTGGCACCCTGGCTCATGGTCGTGTGGGTGCCGTTGGTTAGCGTTCCCAGGGAGGAGGTGCCGGTGACGCCCTGAAGTGTGGCTGTGTGGTCGCCTGCATCGGTGCGCTTGGTGTCGCTGCCGTCAGATGATAGGGTCCGATACGACAGCGTCATCGTCAGCGACACGTCGCCGAGCACGCCGGCCTGTGATCCTGTCACATTGGCAGCAAGCGTGCCCGCGACGGTGCTCGAGCCCGTCGTCGACCATGTCTTGTCGCGACCGGTGGTTCCGGCGTTCTTCGTGTCGCCGCTCGTCGAACTGTTGGCAGTGTCTTCTTGATCGCTCCCCGACAAGGTCCGATCGATCTTCTCAGCGGCGACAAACTTGCCGGTGGCGTTCTTGGCAGCGCTGCCGCTGGCTTTGAACGACAGCGTTTGTGCCGCCGACTGGTTCCGCGTCGCCGCCGGCGGGGCGAGCCCATCGCCCCAGACGAGCGTTGCCGTGGACGTCAAGGTTTCGCTGAAGACGTAGCTCACAGAGGAGCCGTTGCTCGTCGCATCGAGCCGGAAGACGTCACGGTATTCCTGCGTCCTTGTCCACTTCGAGCCGTCGTTCCCGGTGAACCGAGTGACGACCTTCGTCCAGGCGTCGCGGCCGACGCCGAAGGTCCAGGCGCCGCCGGCGCCGGAGGTCGACACAACGCTGTCGGACATCAAGTCGGCGATCTCAAAGACGGCTGTCCCCGTGTCGCCCTTGATCGTGCGCGTGGTGATCGCGGGATTGGTGTCGGTGGGCTGTGCGATGACGGTGCCCCCGGCCGAGCCCACGAAACGCAGCCTCCACAGATCGGCAAACGACGGGGCGTTGGCGTCGAAGGTGAAGGTCGTGGGGGCCGTCGTCGTGATCTCCCCCAGCCCGGGATCCATCGACAGCGCGAGGAGCGTGGCTTGCGGTGTGCCGGTAGGAATGACCGGCATCACCTGCGGGAGGCCGGGAAGGGTGATCGTGGTCGCGGTTGCCGGGGGCATCGACGGAGGCGTGATCGTGCCGGTCGTTGGGGTGCTCCCGCCCGTGGTCGTTGGCGGGGTGCTTGAGGGGGGCACGATCACCGTGCCTGGGCTCGGCATTCCCCCGGTCAACGGCGTGCTCGTCGCCGTGGTGGTCGAGCCGGTCGTGCTGGTGGTGACGGTGCCAGTCGTGGTCGGGTAGGCGAGGGTGACGTTCTGGCCGCTCGATGTCAGGCTCCCGGTGAGGCTCGTGACCGTGGTCGTTAAACCGCCGCTCAGTTGCGAAGCGGTGGTCTGCTGCGTCGATGGAGACACGACCAAGCTGGTGATCGACGTCGCCGTCAGCGTCGGCATCATGGAGAAGGTCGTCATGGCAGACGACATCGAAGTCGTCGCCAGCATCTGCCGCTGTTCGAGCGGCTCATGCGTCAGCAGCACTCCGCCGCGAGCAGAGCGTCGCCGCGATCGGCCGCCGTCACGGCGCTTTCTGAAGAGCGAGAGCCGCTGGGAAACCGGCCCCCGCCGCAAACCACCCCATCGCCGCCCCCCCCCCAAACCGATCAGATCGCGCCGCATGCCTGCCCCTCCATGACAACCTTGAACAACGGCCGTGCCTTACACAGCCCCACCCAATCAAGCGTCGAGAGCCCCAGGTCCCGAGTCTCCAGATCGTTGCAGGCGTGTCAAACGTTTTTGTAAGAAAGGGAGCATTGGTGAGGAAAATAGCGGGGCCACAGCAGCCTTGGCGCAAGGCCCGGCGCGACAGGATGGCCGATAAGCGTTTCCTGCCCCGGCAGGACAAAATGAGTTGTCCCTTCCTTTCTGCCCAGAATAGAAAGAGAATTGGGTGCCTTGGCAGCGGGCCCGGCAGGGGGACGATCGGTCGTGATGGGGAGCGATGCATGGCCCGCGATATCGGCACTGGCGGTTCCCCCGTGCCGCCCCCCGCGGCGACGGCGTCGACCGACGAGCGCGGCGCGCAGATCGCCGGCTGGCTCGAGGCGGCGCGACGAGGGGACGGGGCGGCCCGCGACCGGCTCTTCGATGCCTGCCGCAGCTATGTCGACCTCGCCGCGCGCTACCATCTGCAGCGCCGGCTGCAGGCGAAGGTCGACGCCTCCGACATCGTTCAGCAATCGCTCCTCGAGGCCCACCGGGGGTTCGAACGGTTCACCGGCGAAACCGCCGGCGAGTGGCTCGCGTGGCTGAAGCGGATCGTCGTTCACAACGCCTTCGACGAGGCGAAGCGCTGGCGGGGAACGGCGAAGCGCGACGCCGGACGCGAGGTCGCGCTCGACCGTGCTGACGACAGCTCGCCGGCCTGGCCCCTCGATCCGGCATCCCCGGAGCCGTCGCCGAGCCAGCATGCCGTCCGCGGGGAGCAAGAGCTGCTCATCGCCGCGGCCCTCGAGCGCCTCCCGGAGGATCACCGCGACATCCTCCTCCTCCGTAATATCGAGCGCCTGCCGTTCGAGGAGGTGGCCCGGCGAATGGGGCGCTCCGCGGGGGCCTGCCGGATGCTCTGGATGCGGGCGATCGCCTCCCTCCGCGACGAACTCGCCGCCCACGCCACCGATCGATGATGAACGATTCACTCCCTCCACCCATCGCAGCGGTCCCGCCCGGCACCGACCTCTCCCCGGAGACGCTCGACGCCTACCTCGAGGCGCTCCAGGCAGGCGACCACGCCGGCGCGACGACGCTCCTCGCGGCCCATCCGGGACTGGGGGCCTGGACGGAATGCCTCCGCGGCCTCGACGGCCTCGCCACGACAATCGCTGGGCCGGCCGAAGAAAACGCCACGACGACCGCCCCCCTGCCGCGCCCGTTCGGGCCGTACGAGCTTCTCGCCGAACTGGGACGGGGAGGGATGGGAGTCGTCTACCGGGCCAGGCATCTCCATCTGGGGCGTGACGTGGCGGTGAAGCTTCTGACAGCCGGGAGCTGCGCCACCGTCGAGCAGCGCCGCCGGTTCCTCGCCGAGTCGCGTCTGGCCGCCCGCATCCGCCACCCGCGCATCGTGTCGATCCACGACGCCGGTGACCAGGAAGGGCAACTGTGGTGCGCCATGGATCTCGTCGACGGCGACGATCTGGCTGCACTCCTCCGCGACGGACCGCTGCCGCTCCACGAAGCCGTCCACCTCGTCGCCGAGATCGCCCGCGCCGTCCAACACCTCCACGACCACGGCATCCTCCACCGCGACGTCAAATCGTCGAACATCCTCCTCGACCGCGACGGCACCCCCTACCTCACCGACTTCGGCCTCGCCCGCGGGGACGACAGCGATGCCACGGCCACCGGCACCGTCCTCGGCACCCCCGCCTCGATGTCTCCCGAACAGGCCGCCGGTCGCGTCCGCGAGATCGACGCCCGCTCGGATGTTTACGGCCTGGGGACGGTGCTCTACGAAGCCGTCGGAGGCACGCCGCCGTTCGCTGGCAACTCGCCGATCGACACCCTCCTCGACGTTCTCGAGCGCGACCCGCTCCCGCCGAGCCACTGGAATCGGGACGTTCCCCCGCCACTCGACCGGATCTGCCTGCGGTGTCTGGAGAAGTCCCCCGCCCGGCGCCCCGCCACAGCGGCGGCCCTGGCCGACGATCTCGACCGTTGGCTGGCCGGCGGCCAGATCGCCCCCCTCGACGACTCGTTCGCCGAGCGCGTCGCCCGGCTCGTCCGCCGCTATCCCGCCGCCGGTTTCCGTCTCATCGGGATCACCGGCACGATCGCCATCGTCCTCGTGCGCTGCCTGGTCGACCCCGAAACGGTGGGCTACTACATCCCGGTCGTCGCCGGCCTCGCTCTGTGGGGGGCGCTGGCGATTGTCTGGGAAGTCCTGGGAACGCCGCGCCGTGGTGCCGGCATGGCACGCCCCATCCCACGCTTCCGGCTCTCCCGGATGACGGCAGGAAACTGGACCGCGGCAAACTGGA
>JBBAVV010000072.1:0-14881 GCA_040397545.1 Pirellulales bacterium | reverse complement strand
CCACGCTTCCGGCTCTCCCGGATGACGGCAGGAAACTGGACCGCGGCAAACTGGACCGCGGCAAACTGGACCGCGGCAAACTGGATCGCGGCAAACTGGATCGCCGGTGGGAACTGGGTCGCGGCAGCGCTGGTGCTCACCGACGTCGTCTCCGTGACGGCGCTCCTTGCGCTGGTCGACGGCAAGTCAGGCCCGCTCGTGGCGGTCTATCCGCTCCTGGTCACCGCCGCCGGAGTGTGGCTCGACCGGCGCCTCGTGCGGGTCGTGACGATCGCCTGCCTAGCGGCGCACGTGACGCTCCTGTTCACCACGCCGGGGCCGGTGATCTGGCATGTCGCCCTGATCCTCGACGTGTTGATGCTCTGCACCGCGGCGATCACCGAGTTCCAGATCGGGCGGATCCGCCTCCCCCGCGCCGCCCCGCGCTAACCACACTGGGGATCAACGGCCCGCCCGTCGGCTCACCGGCGCGGCTGCTGGCCGACACGGACGGGGAGCGACAGCCGCCGATCGCCCCGGAGGATCTCGATCGTCACGTCGCTGCCGACCTCGGCGTTGAGAATCAGAAGGGAGAGATGGGTGGAGCCGACCACCCGCTCGCCGTCGAAGGCGACGACGAGGTCGCCGGGCATGATCCCTGCCAGATCGGCCGGGGCGTTGGGGATGACAGCGCGGACGAGGGCCGCCCCCGCCACCGTGCTGTATCCGGCCGGCGGATCCTCCGGCTGGACCCCCAAGAACCCGCTCTCGACGAACCCGTCGCGGATGATCTCGTCGCACACCCGCCGGGCGGTGTTGCTCGGGATCGCGAAGCCGATCCCCTTCGAGCCGGGCTGGGCGATGGCGGTGGTGATCCCCATGATGCTCCCGTGAACGTCGACCAGTGGCCCGCCGGAATTGCCCGGATTGATCGAGGCATCGGTCTGGAGGAAATCGCCGAACGTGTTCCCCACGACACCGCGCCGGCCGACGGCGCTGATGATCCCGTAGGTCAGCGTCCGGTCGAGGCCGTACGGATTGCCGATCGCCCACACCATCTCCCCGACCTCGAGGGAATCGCTATCGCCCCAGGTTGCGGCGGGAAGCTCGCCGGCGTCGATGCGGAGTACGGCGAGATCGCGCTTCTCGTCGGCCCCCACGAGGTTGGCGACAAACCGTCGCCCGTCGGCGAGCGTCACCTCGATCCGGTCGGCCTCGTCGACGACATGATTGTTGGTGACGATGACGCCGTCGGCGGCGACAATCACCCCCGATCCGATCTCGGTGTCGGTGGCGCCGCGCGATTCGCTGCCGCGCAGCGCCAAGCTCTCGTCGGCGGGGAGGAGCACCCGGCGCGTCGTCGTGATGTTGACGACCGTCGGGCCGATGAGCCGGGCAAGCGTGGTGAACAGCTTCCCGACCGGGGCGAGCTCGCGCACCGCGGCGGCATCGCGGACGGCGGCAAGCTCGCCGCGGACCTTCGCGTACTGGATCCGCTCCATCACCCCCGGCGCCGCGATGAGCGCCACGAGGAGCACCAGGCCGAGGGCGAGGAGCGCCGTCTGGATCACCGCGCCGGCCGATCGCGGCGGTGGGGCTGGGTCGCTCGTCATCGGGCCGCTCCGCGGGACTTGTCCTCGGCGGCCAACGGGGCACCGGCCGCCCCCCTCACCAGATCGATCGCCGTCTTGGTTGCCCGCGCGAGGCGGACCGATCCGGCTCCGCCGAGGCGGTGCTCGCGCCGCGTCACCGAGTCGGGCCCGACGAGCACGAGCTCCACCATCGTCACCCCAGAGCCGCCTTTCCCGTCGCTGCCAGCAGCGGGAACGACCGGCCCGACCGCCAGGCCGTACGAGGCCCCCGACTCGGCCCGGCGGCGGGTGGCGAGCTCCGTCACCGACGTCCCAGCGGCCATCTCTGGGAGGACGACGCCGCCGAGAAACCTCCCCGCCGGGCCCCGGGCCGCCGCCGCGGCGAGAAGTCCGGCGACCTGACCGAGCGATCCGATCTCGACGGTGGCGAGGGTCGCGTCGGCGGCGGCGAGGGTGGCAAGGACCGCATCCTCGAGCTCGTCGTCCTCGGTCCCGAAGACGATCCCGCCGAGGCAGCCACGGATCAGCGCCTCGGTGGGGGCTATTGACCCTTCGCAGGCGGCAGCGTCGGCACCGCGCGCGGCGATCCGCAGCGTGATCGTCGCCTCGTGGGCGGTGATCCCCACGAGCGGTTCGCGCCCGCGGCGGACGAGATCGGGGAGCATCGCCTCGATCGCGCTCTCGCCAGCGCCGAAGCATTTGATCCGCCGGAACCGGATCGTTCCGGCTCCCGGGAGCATCGTGAGGATCGCCGGGCCGACGGTCGCCTGCCACATCGTGATCATCTCGCCCGGCACGCCGGGAAGGGCAAAGACCCGCGCCGCGCCAGCGGAGCCCGTCCGGCAGAGATCGAGATCGATGCCGGGGGCCGTCCCTTCGGGGTTGGGGATGATCCGGCTCCCGCGCGGAAAGAGCGCCTGCCGGCGGTTCGATTCGGGCATCTGGGCAGAGCGGCGGGCAAACCGGGCCTCGACGTCGGCCAGCGCCGCGTCCGAGAGCTCCAGTGGCACCTCGGCCACCCGGGCGAGGACGTCCCGGGTGAGATCGTCCGCGGTGGGGCCGAGGCCCCCGGTGACGACAATCACGTCGGCCCGTTCCCGCGCGATGCGGAAGGCGGAGATCCCGTCCTCGAGGCTGTCGGTGACCGTCGTGTGGAAGGCGACCGGCACGCCAAGCAGGCCGAGCTCACGGGAGAGCCACTGGCTGTTCGTGTCGAGGCGTTGCCCCGTCGTCAATTCGTCGCCGATCGAGACGACTTCCGCGCGGAGGCTCCCCGTCGTGGCCCCACGATCCCCGCCGTCCACCCCGGTCGATGCTGTCATTCGCGCCTCCAGGCCCGATCCAGCGTCTTCTCCCGCCGCGGAACGGTCACCACTGGTCACTTTCCCCGGTGCAGGGAACAATTGCAACAATGAACCTCGGTCTGCTCGGAATCGACCCCTCGACCGCCGCCGTCGCCGCCGCCGCGCACCGCGCCGGTGTGCGGATTGCCGTCGCCAGCGAAACGCCCGCCGGCCCGATCACCGGCAGCCGGCCCGCCCCGGAGATCCCGGGCGATTCCCCGCGCCGCGTCCGCTGGGAGGACCTCCTCGACGCGGCCACCTGCGACGCCGTCCTCGTGGCCGCATCGGGGTGGACCGACGACCGGGCCGAGGCCGTGCGGAAACTCGTCCAGGCGGGGCGGACGCTCGTCGTCTCCCAGCCACTCGGGCTGTCGATGCTCTACGCCTACGAGCTCGACATGATCCGGCACGATTCGGGCGCCGTGCTCGTGCCGATTCTCCCCGACCGGCTCCATCCCTTCATCCCCCGCCTCCGCGACTGGATCGAGCTCCGGCTCCCGTCGGCGGGGGTGGAGACGATCAGCTTCGAGCACCGCCTCGTCGAGCGGTCGAAGGAGGACGTGCTCGGGGCCTTCTGCCGCGACACCGATCTGATCCGGGTGCTCGTCGGTGCCCCGACGCGGCTGTCGACCCTCGGCGCGGCGGAGGGTGACGTGGCGTGGGCCACGCTCGCCGTCGGCCTCACCTCCCCCGCCCGGCCGCCGGTCCGTTGGCAGGTGGTGCGCTCCGACAAGCCGGGGCTGACGATCACGGTCGTCGCCGTCGACGGCACCATCCGCGTCGAGGTCCCCGCGGAGGCCATCGATCCCGCCGCCGCCGAAGCCTGGCGGTGGACCGGACCGGAGGGAACGGAGACGGCGCCGTTTGACCGCGGCGCGGCGATCCTGGCGGTGATCGAGGCGCGTCTCGCCGGCCGGCCCGATGCCGGCGACCCCCCAGCTGCCACCTGGGACGATGCGGCGCGCGGCGTCGAATTGGCCGAAACGGTGCCGCGGAGCGTGGCCAAGGGGCGCGGGATCGATCTCCACCAGGAGGAGTTCACCGAGATCGGCACCTTCAAGGGGACGATGGCCTCGCTCGGCTGCGGCATCGTCCTCCTCGCCCTGGCGGTGATCGTCGGCGCCACGCTCCTGGGTGGGATCGCGAAGCAGATCGGCTGGGAGTTCGGCGAGCGGCTGGCGGGCCTCTGGCCGGTGCTCGTCCTGATCACGATGGGGCTGTTTCTTCTTCTCCAATTGCTCCCGGCGCTCGTCGCCCCATCCCCGCGCCCGCCCTCCGCCCCCCAGAGCAACGCCGCCGGCAAGCCGGGCAAGCCCGGCAAATCTTGACGCGCTCGATGGGCGACTCCCCGTCACGGTGCCCTTCGCCGCCTCGCCTCGCCCCCCCTGGTCTCCCCGCAACAGTCCCCCCGGAAAAGGCTATTCCCCTATTCGTGGGGTGCGAACTGGGAAAGGTGTGCCGTCGGACCGACCGGTGGGTCATTCGTCCACCCGTCCTGTCCGATCTTCCTTGGGGCCGGGGTCACCGCAAGGATGCGGAGGACGCATCGGCTCGTCCGAGCGAGCGGGCCGGAGAAGAGTCCACCATGCGGTGTTCGTGGGTTGCCCTGCCGATCGTGGCCATGGTCCTCTCGGCCCCGATGGCACCCGCCCCAGCTGGTGAGACGCGGCGCACCGCCATCGTCCAAGCCATCGAGAAGGCCCGCAATTCGGTCGTCAACATCCACGGCCAAAAGCTGATCGCCAACACCGACGACGAGGCCGGGGGCGAACTGCGGCGCGTCAATGGCATGGGCACAGGGGTGATCATTGACCCTCGCGGCTACATCGTCACCAACTACCACGTCGTCGAGGGGGTGAGGCGGATCGAGGTGACCCTCGCTTCCGGCCGAACGACGACCGCAGCCCTCCTCTCGCACGACCCGCGGACCGATCTGGCCGTGATCAAGATCCCCGGCGAGGGGAATCTCCCGGTAATCGACGTGGGAACGTCGGGCGATCTGATGATCGGCGAGACGGTGCTCGCCCTCGGCAACGCCTTCGGCTACGAGCACACGGTGACGCGGGGGATCGTCTCGGCGCTCCACCGGAGCGTCGAGGTGAGCCGGACGCAGCGCTACGACGACCTCATTCAGACCGACGCCAGCATCAATCCGGGCAACTCCGGCGGGCCGCTGCTGAACATCGACGGCCAGATGATCGGCATCAACGTCGCCGTCCGCGCCGGGGCCCAGGGGATTGGCTTCGCGATCCCGATCGACAGGGCGATGCTGATCGTCACGGAGCTGATCTCGTCGGAACGGATCGACAAGACCTGGCACGGGATCGTCGGCGGGCCGAGCGCAGAGCCCGGCCTCGTCGTCGAGACGGTTCATCGGGAGAGCCCGGCGGAATTGGCCGGCGTTCGGGCCGGCGACGTGATCCTACGGATCGCCGACGTCGCCGTCAGCACGCAGCTCGACGTCGAGAAGGCGATGCTCGGCCGCAAGGCGGGCGACTTGGTCCTCGTCAGCGTCAACCGCGGCGGCGAGGAGACGAACATCCAGTTCCCGCTCGCCGCTGCCCGTCCCCAACCGATGGGTCAGGGGGAGCGCTGCTGGCACGAACTGGGGCTCAAAGTAGAGCCGATGGCCGCAGCCAAGGTGCAGCGGCTCCAGTCGCGCTACCGCGGCGGCCTCCTCGTCACGTCGGTCCGCAGCGGCGGCCCGGCCGGAGAACAGGGGATCCGCGAGGGGGACGTCCTCGTCGGGCTCCACGTCTGGGAGACGATCTCCCCCGACAACATCGTCTACGTGCTCGACAAGGCCCGCGAAGACAACCTCGGGCAGCTGAAGTTCTACGTCCTGCGGGGCCGGGAAACGCTCTTCGGCCACCTCACGAGCGACACGATCCGGCGCTAGCAATCTGGCGCGGAGCCTACAATCGGGGCTCCTCTCCTCCGGATGCCGCTCACTTGGAAGCGCCGTTTGTCGACTGGCTCCTCGCCCGCCTCCCGCGCGACCCGCGCCTCGAGGTGCCGCCGGGGGACGACGCCGCGGTTCTCCGGCCCCCGGCCGGACGCCGCACGGTCGTCACCGTCGATCTCCTCACCGAAGGGGTCGACTTCCTCCTTGGCGGCGACACGACCCCCGCGCGCGTCGGCCACAAGGCACTGGCGGTGAACCTCAGCGACTTGGCCGCGATGGGGGCCCACCCCGAGGCTGCGGTGGTGGCCGTCGCCCTCCCGCGGGAAGGGGCGACGGCGCTCGGGAAGGGGATCCATGCCGGCCTCGCGCCGCTGGCGGCCCGCTTCGGCATGACGATCGCCGGTGGCGACACGAACACCTGGGACGGGCCGCTGGTCATTAGCGTTACGGCGATCGGGAGCGTGCCCCCGGGCGCGGCCTGGCGCCGCGACGGCGCCAGGCCCGGCGATCTCCTCGTCGTCACCGGCCCCTGTGGCGGTAGCCTCCTGGGGCGCCACCTCGATGTCGAGCCGCGCTGCCACGAGGCCCTCGCGATCGCCGCCCGGTTCGCCGTCCGGGCCGCGATCGACATCAGCGACGGCCTGTCGCTCGACCTGGCGCGGATGATGCGCTCCAGCGCCACCCAGGGGATCCTCGACCTCCCCCGCGTGCCGATCCATCCCGACGCCGAGCGCCGCAGCCGGCTCGACGGCGACGGCGTCAGCCCGCTGGAGCACGCCCTCGGCGACGGCGAGGACTTCGAACTGCTCCTGGCCCTTGCGGAGGCCGATGCCCGGGCGCTCGTCGCCGATCCGCCGGCCGGGATCGCCCCGGTGATCATTGGGGAGGTGGCGACCGGAACGGGGCTCGTTGCCAGGCATGCCGACGGCTCGACCCACGCGCTCCAGCCGAGGGGATGGCTCCATGACGGCGCCTGACTCCCTTCCCGCGGGGCCCGCGCGGGCGATCGTGCCGATCGCCACCGAGGCCGCCCTGGTGCCGCTGGCGACGATCCTCGCCGCCACGCTTCCAGCCCACGCCTTCCTGGCGCTCGACGGCGATCTCGGCGCCGGCAAGACGACCTTCGTCAAGGCGCTTGCCGCCGCGGCCGGCATCGATCCGACCGCCGTCGTCAGCCCGACCTTTGGCCTCGTCCATCTCCACCCCCTCCCCGCAGGACATCCGGCCGGGAGGCTCGTCCATGCCGATCTCTACCGACTCGCCGGGAGCGACGACCTGTTCGAACTCGGCTGGGACGAGCTCACCGCCGCCCCGGGCTGGGTGGCGGCCGAATGGGCAGGCCGGATCGCCGAGGCGCTCCCCGCTGGGCGGCTCGACATCACCCTCGAGGTGGTCTCGGAGGGGGCGCGGCGGGCGTGGTTCACCGGCCGGGGGACGGCCTTCGCGCCACTCGTCGCCGCGCTTCGGGCGCTCCCCGGGGCCTCACCGGGCTGACGGCCCGCCGGCCAGTGACGCCAGCTCGGCGCGGATCGGCCCCTGCAGCGTCTCCTCGAGGGCGGCCAGCGCCCGGGCCACGGGGACACCGTCGAGGAGGCGGTGGTCGGCCAGCACCGTCACCGTCATCCGTCCCGCGTCGTCGAGCGGTGTCCACGTCAGACTCGTCGTCAGGAAGGTGGGATGGAGGCGGTTGGCACACCCCTCGCCGGCGAGGGTGGAGATGCTGAAGGTCCCCACGCGCAGGGCCCGCTTCATCGACGGGGCGTGCGCGTTCCAGCGGAGGATGAGACGACGGAGCGGGCCAGGCACCATGACGAGCTCGAGCTGCCGGGCAAAGACCTCCCCGACCGGGGCCGTGGCATGGCGGTGGATCGCCGCCTGGAGCTCGGGGAGCGGACGGTTGTCCGGCTCCCGCAGCCGGGCCCACCAGAGAGCCTCGGGATCGAGAGCGAGATCGTGGCGGTCGGCACCCTCCTGGGGATCACGCGGCCGGCTGATCGCCAGCGAGGCGACGCTCACCGGGCTTGTTGCCCAAGCTGGCCGGCGCCACGGCGTGAGGATCCTCCACGGCACATACCAGCTCCGCAGCGCCGGCCGGTCCCGGGCCACGATCGCCCACGCCTTCATGAACACCGCCGACCATCCGATCCGCGGCGCGGCGGCCCGGCGGACCGCGTCGAGATCGGCAAGGGGCATGATCCGGTCGACGGGGAAGATCGGCACCCGGTGGGCAAGGCGGACGATGTCGCCGACGAGCCGTCGCTGGCCGTCGAGCCGTCTGGTGCTGATCGTCATGCCCGTTTCCGCCATGCCAGATCCCTCCGCCGTCTTCTCGGCGCCGGCCTCCGACGCCGCCAGCCGGCATGGGGATAGCCGATCCTCCCCTCCGGGGGCAAGTCGGTCAGCCACGCGGGCCCCCCCCGGAAAAAACTGTGGGGCCGCTACACTCCCCTCACCAGAAAAGGAGCCATGCCCCATGCGTCTTCTCCCCGCCACGTCGATTGTCTGTGTGATCGACGTCCAGGAGCGGCTCCTGGCCGCGATCCCTGACGCCGAGCGGCTCGTGGCCCGCGTCGCCCGGCTGGCCGAAGCGGCAAAGATCCTCGGAGTCGGTCGCCACCTCACCGAGCAATACCCCCAGGGGCTGGGGCCCACCGCCGCGCGGCTTCTCTCCTTCCTCCCTGCGGCCGAGGCGAAGCGGGCTTTCAGTTCGGCCGGCTGCCCCGGGTTCGCTGCGGCCACGGCGGCGGGGAGCGGCATCAGCGCGGTCGTGGTCTGTGGCCTCGAGACCCACGTCTGCATCAGTCAGACTGTCCTCGATCTCCTCGCCACCGGCATGGCCGTGTTCGTCGCCGTCGATGCGGTCGCCTCACGGCACCGGATCGATCACGACGTCGCCCTCCAACGCCTCGAGAATGCTGGGGCGATCCTCACGACGACCGAGGCGATCCTCTTCGAATGGTGCCGCTCGGCCGACCATCCGGACTTCCAGAAGGTGCGTCAGCTCGTCCTCGACCGGCGAGGGGAAGGCCCGTCCCCCTCGCCATGACCGGGGCACCCGCGGGCTCACGACCCGGCGGGGGGGGCGCGGAGATCGACCTTTTCGGCCGGGGCGGTTTCGAGCGAGCGCAACCGGGCGATCTTCGCCGCCGCGGAGGGCTCGCGCTCCGGCTCGCGCCCCGGCGCGGCACCGAAAACGATGATCCGGCCGTCGATGCCGACAAGCTCCCACACCCGTGCTTGCCCTTCGGCCGTGGAGACGGTCACCGCCCGGCACTCGCTCATCCCCAGTTTCGTCCATTCCGGCGCGATGCAGTGCGCCAGCGCCGCTCCCTCCTCGACGGCCGGGTCGCCCCATCGCGCGCCCTCCGGCCCCTGCGGGCTCGACTCGATCCCCGCCAGGCGCGGGTAGGCCGCTGCCGACTCGGCGGTGAAGTCGGCGCTGGGGAGCACCACCCCCTCGGCATCGACGGCGAGGAGGCCGCCGGCCACGCCGACCATCGCCGCCGGTTCGCGGCACCGCACCTCAACCAGCGCCGCGGCCGGGTGGCGCAGCTCCACCTTCACCACCTGCCGCACCCAGGGGTGCATGTCGAAGGCCCGCGCGAGGCGGTTGGCGAGCTCCGGGTCGTGGAGCGGCAGACCATGGTCGAGGCTGGCGTTGTGGAGTGCCTCGGCGCGGATGTCGGCCTTCACCCACGGGGCCTGCCCCCGCAGTTCGATCGCGTCGGGAAGGAGGACAACGTCGTCGCTCCCCCCCACGCGCTTGGCCACCCGGGGCCAGACGAAGGCGGCGAGCCCCACGGCCGCGAGCACGACGGCGACCGCGCCGAGCCCCACACGCCGCGCGGCGATCACCTTCCAGATCGAGGGCTCCTCCGCGGGGGGCTCGGGGAGCGGGGTGCGGCGGCGGGTGTTGGGTGTCATGGCATCGCCGGCAGGCCGGTCACCAGACCTCGATCTGGGGGGTGAGCTCGACGCCGAGGCGCTCCCGCACGCGTGCCCGGACCTGCTCGACGAGGAGGCGGACATCGTCGCTCGTGCAGCCGGGCTGGGCGACGACGAAGTTCGACCGCGGCCCGTGGATCGAGGCCTCCCCGACGCGGATGTCGCGGGCCCCGGCCTGGGTGACGAGCGCCTCGGCGGTGGAGCCGTGGGGATCCTTGAACATCATCGCCACCGTCCGCACGCCGGCCGGCTGTTCGGTGCGATCGACGATCCAGCGCTTCTGCATCCGTTTCGTGAGCAGATCGCTGTCCTCGGCCTCGAGCACGAGGCGGCAGCCGATGACGATCACGTCGTCGAGGTTGCTCCACCGCGAACCGAACGTCAGATCGGCCCCGGCCCTTTCCACGACCGTGCCTTCGGCGGTCATCACCGTCACCGTCCGCACCGTGTCGCCGATGTCGCCACCGCGGCCCCCGGCATTGCCGACGAGCGCTCCGCCCACCGTTCCCGGGATGCCGACGAGCGTCTCGAGCCCGGAGAGCCCGGCCTGAACGGCGGCTGCCACGACATGGACGAGCTTCGCGCCGGCACCGGCCTGCAGCGTCGTCCCCTCCACCTCAATCGCGGAGAAAGCCGGCGCCGAGAGGCGGACGACCATCCCCGCAAACCCCGCGGCAGGGGCGAGGACATTCGAACCACCGCCGATGACGCGCAGCGGAATCGACCGCTCCTGACAGCGCTTCACGACTCGGCCGAGGGCCGCTACGTCGACCGGTTCACAGAACCACTTGGCCGGTCCGCCGACTCCCAGCCACGTGTGCGGGGCGAGCGGCTCGGCCTCGCCGACCGCCACGCCGAGATCGTCAAACGGCGATCCCTCCCCGCTCCCCGCTGCGTCACCACCACTCGCTTTCACACTCATCCATGGTCCCTCGTCGGTGTCTGTCGATCGCCAACCGGCAACGGAAAGATCCGCGGCCGGGGGCCGGGCACGGCTGTCGTATCTCCGGCCCCGGGCGAGCCGCGGCAGGAGCTCCGATTGTGACGCCGGCGATCCGCTCCCGTCCATGCCCACGCGGACGGCGTCAGGCCGCCCGCTTCCTCCGCACCGTCTCGTCGGCCGGATGGGCGAGCTCCAGCCAGGCATCGACAACCACCGCCAGCGGCACCTGGGGCTCCCCCGGATCACCCGGATCGCCCGGATCGGGCCGGGGAGCAGCGTGCGAGCCGACGACGAGGACGCAGTCGCGCGATCCGAGCCCCGACAGGAGCCGATCGATCCGGGCGTAGACGGCCAGCTGACGGCTGCCGGCACCGGCGTCGAGAACCCCCTCGGGGGCGACGAGGCAATCGTTGCACCACCGCGACGCCCGCTCCGCGAAACGCCCTCCCCCTCCCAGCGGCCCGAGCGCCTGCTCCTCGGCGAGGACGACGAGCCTGCCGGGAGTGAGCCGCCGGAGGCTCGTCAGGGTCGAGGCGAGGGCATGGCCGCTGGTCGGCTGGTCGACGAACACATGGACCTCCTGGCCACGGCAGATCCGCTCGAGCCGCCCCGGCACCCCTCCGGTCGATTCGAGACCCCGCGCCACCAGCTCCATCGGCACCCCTTGGGCGATGCCGACCGCCGCCGCGAGGAGCCCGTCGCGCACGAACGACGCCACCGGGACGGTGACGCCGACGGCCGCCGCATCCCCGGCATGGCGGAGGAGGAAGGTCTGCCCGCCGAGATGGCGCTCGACGGCGCTGGCCGTCAGATCGGCCCGGCGGTTCAGCCCCACACCGAAGGTTCTGCAACGCGACGTGTTGCGGCGCTCCGCGGCGTGACGGCCGACGAGCCGGCGGACGCGGGCATCATCGAGATTGGCAACCAGGCAGCCATCCTCCCCGAGAGAGTCGAGGATCCGCCCCTTGATCTCATGGTAGGCCCCGATCGTGCCGTGGCGGTCGAGGTGAGCGCTGGCGAGGTTCGTGACGACAACCGCGTCGCACGACACCCCGGCCAGCGCGGAGCGGGCGAGCATAGCGCTTGACACCTCGATGACGGCGTGCGTGCAGCCGGTCGCGGCGAGCCGACCCAGCCAGGCGGCAAGCTCGGCGGGGCGATCGAAGGCCGCCGGCACCAGCGTGGTCGCGTCACCGTCGAGGCAGCCGAGATCGGAGAGAACGCCGACGCTCATGCCCCCTTCGGAGAGGACCGACGCGGTTAGCCATGCCGTCGTCGTCTTCCCGCTCGTGCCGGTGATGGCGATCACCTGCATCCTCCGGGCCGGGTCGCCGGCCAACGCGTGCGCCAGGCGGGCCTGCGCCCAGGCGGTGTCGGGCACGAGGCACAGCGGTGTGCCGAAGGTGGGGATGATCCGTTCGGCGACAATTCCCGCCACGCCCCGCGCGATCGCCTGGGCGGCCTGTTCGTGGCCATCCCCGCCATCCTCGAGCCGGGCGATGAACAGGTCCCCCGGCCGGCAGGCCTCGACGGTGTCGTGGCAGCCGCGGGCGACGATGTCGTCGCAGGCCACGAATCGGGCCCGCGGAAAGATCTCCGAGAGCCGAACCGCGACGCTTCCCACGGCCGCCCTCGACGATCCCCGGGCTTCCCGCCCCCCATCACCACGCACGCCATCGACCATGACGGCCTCCTCGCTACCTTGTGCCGCGTGTCCGCGGGCGTCTCCACCGGGGTCGTCCCTGACCACGGCGCGAGGAGCATTGTCCGTGGCGCGGATCCGGGGTCAACCCCGCGATCCGTCGGCTTTTCGCCGCCGTCCGCACCGTCCCCCGCGACTGCTCATCCCTCCTCTCTTGCCGCGTCTGTGGCCGATCGGCTAGCGTCCCCTCCCGAGGAATCCCGCGCGACCGCTCTTGCCAGGAACCGCCGATCATGCATGGAGCCCGCGTGAGCGATCCGATCATCCGCGGCCTGCCGCGCGCCGAGTGGCCGGCCCCCCCGTTGCTCCACGGCCCGGCGCCCCGCAGCGGCCAGCGGCGCGTGCTGTGGGTCGAGGTGGGCGACGACGAGGAGCTGTCGTTGGCGCGGAGCGCGCTGGTGCGGCTGACCGGATGCGCCGTGACGAGGCTGTCCAGCCCCTCCGCGGGCCTGGCGGTGCGCCGGCGCGACGGCGGCCCCGCCGGATCGCTCCCCCCCCTCGACGGCATCGTCCTCGCCGTCGATCGGCCGGGCCGATGGAGCACGGAGGAGGCCCTCGCGCTCGCGCAGGCTTTTCCCCTGACGCCGATCTTCGCCATCGCCTCGAGCCTCGGCGACGGCCGGCGGCGGAGCGGCCCGCCGCTGCCGGGGATCGAGGAGTTGCCGTGGCACGATGCCGCCGGGCGCCTGGCCCGGTGGTTCGTCGACCTCGACGCCGGGCTCCCCGGCTCGCTCGGCCTCGCCTCCACCGTGCGGCGCGAGGATCGGTTTCTCGAGGCGCCCACCTTCCAGCCCCATCCCCGGCCCGCGGCGGGGCAGGCGCCGGTCACCGTGGCGGCCCGGACGGCGCTCGACCTCGACGGGCTCGCCGATCTCCTCGCCGCCGCCGGACATCCGATCGTGCAGCGGACGCTCGGCCGGCCGGAGCTCTCTCCCCCCGGCCGCCTCGTGGTCTGGGATGCCGGCCGGCTCGACGGAGCCGACCTCGAATGGCTGCGGTTGC
The DNA here is from genome assembly GCA_040397545.1 of Pirellulales bacterium. Classification (GTDB taxonomy): domain Bacteria; phylum Planctomycetota; class Planctomycetia; order Pirellulales; family UBA1268; genus QWOP01. Next base: position 1,470 of record JBBAVV010000072.1, on the reverse strand, counting down.
TCGTCGCCAACCGCCCCGGCGTGGCGGTTGTGGTTCTCGATTCCTTCCCCCGGGGCGACAGCGGCCGGGGAGTGCTGCGCGCGGGGGGGGCCGCCCTCCTCGGCCGGCCGGTGGCGCTCGAGGTGCTCGCTGGCACCCTCCGCGGCCTCGCCGCGGCGACAAGCGTGCCTTGAAACCGGGGCGCGGCGGCGGCCAGGCGCGCGACAGTCTTCCGGCCCAGACAGTCTTCCGGCCCAGACAGTCTTCCGGCCCAGACAGTCTTCCGGCCCAGACAGTGGGATTGGTGGGACCCGCCGGCATCGCTAGCATCGGGCCGCGGCGGCGGCCTTGCCCGCCCCTTCCCCGCGAGCCGTCCATGACCACCGTCGAGCCCCACCGGCATGACCGTCAATCCAGGGCGCTGCTGGCGATGCTCGTCGCGCTGGCAGCGCTCCCGCTGGCGGCGCTGGGGTGCCGGCATCTGGCTGCGGTTCCCGCCCTCGATCCGGCGCGGCTCGAGGAGACCGTCGGCAGCGCCTTCAACCGCGGGAGTCCGTGGCAGGAGGGGCTCCCCGAGCGGCACGTCGTCCAAGCGGGCCAACTGATGATCCACGCCGATTTCGGCCTCGCCGAGCAGCACCGCCTGATCCGCGATCTGGAGACGCTGCGGACGGAGGTCTCCCAAGACCTGGGCCTGCCGATCTCCGACGAGCCGGTTCATCTCTACCTCTTCTCCGACACCAGCCGGTACGACACCTTCGCCGCCCGTCACTTCCCCAACTTTCCGGTGCGGCGCGCGTTCTTCGTCGAGACCGACACGACGCTCGCGGTCTTCGCCCCCTGGCAGGACCGGATCGCCGAAGATCTGCGTCACGAGACGACGCATGGCTATGTCCACGCCGTCGTCCCCACCGTGCCTCTGTGGCTCGACGAGGGGATCGCCGAACACTTCGAACTGCCGCGCGGCGGCGACGGGATCCATCCGCAGCATGTCGCCCACCTCGCCGGCCGGTTCCTCGAGGGGACCTGGCGCGTCGATCTGGCGCGGCTGGAGTCGCTCGCGACCGCCGGCGAGATGTCGCAGGACCACTACGCCGAGTCGTGGGCGTGGGTCCACTGGCTCCTCCACACGACCCCCCTGCGGCGCCGCATCCTCCAGGACTACCTCGCCGACCTGCGGCGCGACGGCCGCTCGGCCCCCCTCTCCGCTAGGCTGGCCTACTACGAGGGACCGGCGGCCACGTGGACCGCAGCCCTGGTGGCCCATGTCGAGGAGCTCAGCCACCGGGCCGCCTCTGCCAACGCCGCGGAGTGATCCGCTGCCGCGCCGGCTTTCCCGGCCGTTGCCTGAGCGATCAAGCTGGCCATCCCCACATCGGCATCGGCCTGCGCTTGGGCCATCGCCCAGCCGACAAAGGCACTGCCGACCGCGCGAACCCAAGCCTGCGAAGCGTCGGCCAGAGCGCCGATCGCGGCCGCACTCCACGCCGG
>JBBAVV010000071.1:0-23853 GCA_040397545.1 Pirellulales bacterium | reverse complement strand
CGCGGGCGTCGCCGTCGAGCTTCGTCATGATCACGCCGTCGAGCTCGAGGGCGTCGTTGAAGGCCTTGGCGCTGCGGACCGCGTCCTGGCCGGTCATCGCGTCGACGACGAGATAGACCTGGTCGGGGCCGACGGCGTGGTCGATGCGCTTCAGCTCGTCCATGAGCGCCTGGTCGATCGCCAAGCGACCGGCGGTGTCGAGGATGACGACGCTCGCCCCCTCCTTCCGCGCCCGGGCCACGCCGGCACTGCAGACGGCGACCGGATCGGTGACCCCGTCGGGGGTGTGGACCGGGACGCCGAGCTGCCGGCCAAGGATGGCCAGCTGCTCGATGGCGGCGGGACGCTGGAGATCGGCCGCCACGAGCATCACGCCGCGCCCCTGCTCCTTGAGCCGCCGGGCGAGCTTGGCGCAGGAGGTCGTCTTGCCGGAGCCCTGCAGGCCGCAGAGCATGATCACCGTCGCCCGCCCCACCTGGAGGTGGAGCGAGTGATCGACCGGCCCCATGAGGTTGATCAGCTCGCGGTGGACGACACCGACGAGTTGCTGGGCCGGGTCGAGGGTCTCGAGGACCTTCGCCCCGATCGCCCCCTCCACGACCTTGTCGAGGAAGCTATCGACGACGTCATAGGCAACGTCGGCCTCGAGGAGCGCCGTGCGCACCGCGCCGAGCCCCTCGCGCATGTTCGACTCGGTCAGCTTGCCCCGGCCCCGCAGGGAGGCGAGGGCACTGGTCAGCGAGGCCGAGAGCGATTCGAACATGACGGCTCCAGGGTGGGGTGGGAGCCGGGATTATAGGCCAGAACGGATTCGTTTCCCGTTCCCACCCCGGAAGCCGGCCGCGACCCTGCCCGCAGGCCCCCGCGGCGGGGGCACCGCCGGGGGATCAGTGGATCATCCCGGCGTCGTTGCAGCAGGGGGCCGCCGCTGCCCCGCCACAGCTCTCGCACCCGTTGCCACAGGCCGGCGCCGAGCAGGGGGCGGCCATCGGGGCGGCATAGACCGGCGCGGGAGCCGAGGAACCGCAGCCCCCCAGGCAGCCGCCGAATTCCATGAACGAAGGGCGCCGCGAGGAGGAGCAGTTGTTCCCCCCCATGCAGTTGCAGCCGGGTGCCGCCACGAGCCCGGCGACGATCGCGACCAGGCAGAATGCACGAGCCATCGGATGAGTCTCCACCACGGACGAAGCGGTCCCGCTCCGAAGTCGCTCGGAGGGGTGCGGCGTCAGAGGACGCCGTCGGAGAAAACGTAGCTCACGGAACGGGCGCGCGACCCGGGAAGCGCGGAATCCTGTCGGCTCGCACCCCCGGCGGGATTCATCCGCTGCCGGTCGTGCCGATGGTGCCTTTTGCGCGGTCTGCGGGCGATACCCCCTCACCTTGCGCGGTGGAGTGACGAAGAGAGGAAAGCTGCACAGCGAGGGTCGGGGTTTCGGAGGACGTCGGCGAGCGGAAATGGGGTCCGCCTGCCGTCCACCACCCCCCCGTGCACAGGGACATGCGACTCGACATCCTCACCGTCATCCGCGCCGGCGCCACGCCCCGCCGGCTAGCCCCCACCATGCTCTCCATCCGTGCCGTCGCCTGGCTCGCCGCCCTGATGGCGCTCCTCCTTCCGGCATCGCGGGGGGCCACCGCCGAGCTCCCCTGGTGCGCGGCGCCGGCCCAGGATGAAGACCTCCCCCGCGCCGGGGAAGGGCTGTCGAAGGCCGGCCTGACGAGCGGAGAAGAGGGCGATGAGCCCGGCTCACCCCCCGCCCCCTGCGGCGAGCGCGACGTCTGGTCGGTGATCACCCGCGGGCTCCCCGAGATCGGCCGGATGCCGCAGCACGCCCGTCCGGCCGTCGAAAGCCTCGACGCCCGTGGGTGCTGGAGAAAGACCGATCTCGACGGGCTCCTTTCGACGCCTGGGCAACCGCTCCTCGTCTTCGTCCATGGCAATCGCTATGACCATGCCTCGGCGCGGGAACAAGGGCTCCTGCTGGCCGCACGGACCCGCGCCACCTGCCCGAGCACCGCCAAGGTCCGGACCGTGATCTTTTCCTGGCCGAGCGACAAGCAGGGGATCCTCCTCCAGGACAGCCGGGCGAAGTACGAACGGGCCGTCACCGAAGGGCACTACCTCGCCTGGCTCCTTTCGCAGGTGGAGCCGGACCGGCCGGTGGCGATCGTCGGCTACAGCTACGGCGCGCTCATCGCCCTGGAGGCCCTCGAGGACCTCGTCCACGCCGAGCAAGCCGGTCGAAGCGACGTCCGCTCCTGGACCAACCGCTCCGCACCGCTCCATCTCGTCCTCGTGGCGGCGGCGGTCCGCCAGGATGCCTTCGCTCCTCGCGGCCCCTACCACGAGATCCTCCCCTGTATCGATCGCCTCACGATCCTCTCCAACTCCTCCGACATCGCCCTGCGGTTCTTCGAGTATGTCGACCGCTCGCTGCGGACCGAGGCCCTCGGCCACATCGGCATGCCCGCGGCATGGATCCCCCGTGGGATCGAGTTCAGCCAGGTCGACTGTGCGGAGATCGTCGGCCCCAGCCACCGGCTGAAGAACTACCTCAACTCGTCGTCGCTGATGCGACGGATCTGCTCCGCTGCCGGCAGGGGTCTGTGCGACGAGACCCACCCCACCGACTGCCTGAACGCGACGGGGTCCGACGGGGCGGGCACCCCCCCGGTGGAGCTCTCCGGGACCGCCTGCCCGTGCAACCGGTGAGCTCGCCCTGCGAGGACGGCTGACGCCACCGGTCAGCGCGTCAGGCGGCCTGAAGGGCGGTGGAGCGGTCGCCGAACAACTTCGCTTCGACCATTCTCCGGGCCACGTCGCCGATCATGGTCTCGGCCCGCCAGCCGAGACGCTCCGCCGCCCGACCGGGATCGGCCCGCAGCCGACGGACCTCGCCGCGCCGCAGCAGTCGCTCATCACGGACAACGTGGTTGTGCCAATCGAGCCCGAGCCGCGCGAATGCCTCGGCGACGAACGTCTCCAGGGGTACCGAGACACCGGTGGCGATCACGAAATCCTCCGGATGCTCGGCCTGGAGCATGGCGTGCATGGCGACGACATACTCCGGTGCCCAGCCCCAGTCGCGCTCGACGGAAAGGTCACCCAGCGCCAGCGGCTGCGTGTCCCCGGCGGCGATCCGGCAGGCCGCGGCAGTGATCTTCTGCGTCACGAACCGCTCCGGCCGCAGCGGACTCTCGTGGTTGGAGAGGATCCCCGTGCAGGCCCACAGCCCGTGGAGACGACGGTATTGCTCGATCTGGGAGAAGGCCGCCGCCTTGGCCAGCGCGTAGGGATCGCCCGGCCGTGCCGCGGTCGACTCGTCGACCGGCTCGCCACGATTGTCACCATACATCGCCGTCGATCCGGCGAAAAACAGCCGCATCGGCAGCCGGGTCACCCGGACGGCCTCGAGGAGATTGACCGTGGCGAGTGTGATGCTCTGGAAGGTCAGGCCCGGCTGCTCGAACGACAGCGCGATCGACGATTGTCCGGAGAGGTTGTAGACCTCGTTGGGGCGGATCGTCTCCAGGAGCGCGACGGTGGCGGCGAGGTCGTTCGGAGCCAGCGCTTTGATGGCCACGCGCCGCTCGATGCCCAGGGTGGCGAGGCCGTGGCGGTCGCACGCCGAAGGATCCCGGCTCGTCCCGACGACGCGATACCCTTGGTGGAGGAGGTGCGCGGCGAGGTACGCGCCGTCCTGGCCGCTGATGCCGCAGACGAGTGCCGTCGGTTCCGGACGATGGATGCGTGCCATGCTTGATGTTTCAGAGGTCTGGTGACGGTGTCAGGTCGACTTCCGCGCGGCGAACCAGGCCGCGGTCCGACCGATCCCGTCATCGAGATCCACCTCGGGGCGCCAGCCGAGAACCGTCCCGGCACGCGTGGCGTCGACGACATTCGAACGCAGATCACCGGGGCGGGCGGGGCCGTGGAGCGGCTCGGGATACGCGACAGCCCCGCTCCTCCCGGTCACCCCGACGAGTCCCCAGCGGATCAGGCTCTCGAGCTCCACGACGTCGGTGCCGATTCCGGTGCCGATGTTGAGGCTCGTGAGTTGCCCGCGGGGGACCCGGTCGTCGGCCACCGTGAGGGCGAGGACGTTGGCCCGGGCGACGTCGCCCCCGTAGACGTAGTCGCGAACGTACCGACCGTCGCCGTTGATCGTGGCCGGCTGGCCGGCGAGGTAGCGATTCAGGAAGATCGCCACGACCCCCGCCTCGCCATGCGGATTCTGCCGCGGACCGTAGACGTTGGAGTAGCGCAGCGCCATCGCCCCCAAACCATGCTCGGCCGCGTAGAACTTCAAGTAGCGCTCGCCGACCCACTTCGTGATCCCGTACGGGCTGACCGGATCGGCCGGGGTCTCCTCGGGGGCGGGGGTCGTCTGCTCCCCGTAGAGGACCCCTCCCGACGAAGCGAACACGACCCGCCGGCAGGCTTGGGCCACCGCGGCATCGAGGACGTTGATCAGACCGATGCCGTTCACCTCGGCATCGAACAGCGGCTCGCGCACCGACCGGCTCACCGACATCTGCGCCGCCTGATGGCAGACGACCTCGGGGCGGAAGGCGGCGAAGGCAGCGGCCACCGCGCCACGATCGCGGATGTCGACGACGTGGAGCGGCACCGTGTCGGGGAGATTGTCGCGCGACCCGGTCGAGAGGTCGTCGATCACCCCCACCTCGTGCCCCGCGGCCACGAGCGCATCAGTGATGTGACTGCCGATGAAGCCCGCGCCACCCGTGACCATCACTCGCATGCTCATGCCACCTTCCGCTCGAGGACTTCGTCGTAGACGTCGAGATACGCTGCAGCAGCCCGTTCCCACGTGTACGTGGCGGCGTGAGCCGCTTGAGCCGCGGCGAAGCCGGGCGTCGAGCGGGAGGACTCGAGTCCTTCGCGCACCGAGCGGAGCATAGCGTCGGGCTCGAACGAATCCCACCAGCCGGCCCGGTCGCCGGCGATCTCGGGAAGACTCGTCCGCCGCGCGGCAAACACCGGCCGGCCGCACTGCATCGCCTCGAGGACGGGGAATCCGAAGCCCTCGGTGAGCGAGGGGAAAAGGAAGGCGTCGCAGTGCTCGTAGAGCCACTGCCGGTCACCGTCGGACACCTCTCCCGGCATGAGCACGCGGCCGCTCAGACCGAGCCGGACCACCTCCTCCTCCACAAACGCGCCATAGGGCGTCGCTTTGCGGCCGGCAATCACCAGTCGCAAATCGCCGGTTCGCGCGATCATCCCGAGGAGCACATGGCAATTCTTGTGCGGCAGCGCAGCCCCGACGGTGAGGAGGAACGGGCCCGGCGTGAGGAATGACGGCCGCTGCAGGGAGGCCGTGGCCGCAGGCGGCAGACCATTGGGGACGACATGGAGCGGCTTGCCCCGGAGCTCGAGCCATGCGCGCACGTCGTCGGCGACGAACCGGGAGATCGTGACCACCGCCGCTGCCCGGTCGACCTTCGCCTGGACGGCTGCGAGCTTCCGACGGACCACCGCCGGCCGGCTCCGGTGGCGCTCGTCGTGGAGGAAGTTGAGATCGTGGATCGTGAGTACGACCGGCACGCGCGGGTCGAGCGGAAGGTATTTCGACGACTGGCTGGTAACATGCCACAGGTCGTAGCCACCGTCAGCGCGGAACGGGCGCACCAGCGGCCGGAGGAAGCGGGCGAACGACTCCTTGCGCCAGGGACTGACGTCGATGTGCTCCACCGCGCCGTCGTGGAAATGGCGCACCGTCGGCCGGCTCGTGTCACCGCGCGGCGGAAGGAAGAGCACCGGTTCGATGCCCCGGCCGGTCGCTGACAGGATCCCCTCGGCGAGATACCGGCAGAACCGTCCCAGGCCGCAGTTGGCATGCCGCACCTTTTCAAGGTCGATGACGACCCGGGGGCGGGCGGAGCGATCGCTGGGCTGGAGGAGACGCGGCATGACGACGGGGTCCGACGAGCGGGCGCGGGGCGACACGTCGAACGTGCCAGCCAAATCCCGTGGAGAGAGTATCGACCGGAGACCCACGTTTCGTTGCGTCGACCCGGGACCGATCACCAGCGCGTTCGAAGCCGGGCAAGCCGGGTAGACGGGGGCGTCCATCGATGGCGCGCCGGGCGGCAGGAGGGGGGAGCTGGCGAGGATGGGCACGTGCCGCTGATTTGCCGGCATCGACCGGGGACCTCACGCCACCCGGCATCCGGGCAGCGTATGACCGGCCTCGCCCCGCTCCCCATCGGCGATCCCCAGCGCCGCGAACAGACCGGCGACGTAGTTTTCCATCGAGTGCTCGGCGCCGTAGCGGACGCGCGTCGCCTCGTCACGCCCGCCGCCGCGGACGAGCAACCCCTCGAGCGCCGTCGCGACCTCGGCCGCGGTGAAGGCATCGCCGACGCGCGCGACGGTCGACGGGGCGTCGAGCGCCGCGGCCAGATCCTCGTTGGCCACCGTCGGCACCCCGGCGGCGATACAGTCCATCAGTGCGCCGGAGATCCCGCCGAAGCGGTGGGTGCGGAGTTGGATCGCGCCATCCGCGGCGAGGAGCCAGGTCCGCCAGATCTCGTCGTCGATCCACTCGGCGGTGAAGTGCACCGCGCCGCCGGCGCCGGCGGCCGCCGCGCGCCGCAGAACCGGCTCGGCGGAGCGCCCCGCATCCCCGACGAACACCAGGTGCGCGTCGCGCCCCGTTCCCCGCATCCGGGCGATCGCCTCGGCACAGACCTCGGGGGCCTTCGTGGCCCCGTAGATTCCAAGCGTGACGATCACCGTCCGCCCCGGCGGAATCCCCAGCGCTTCCCGGGCCCGCTGCCTCGATGGAGCGGCGGTTTCGCGCGGCGTGAACTCCCGCAGGAGGGCGAAGGGGAGATGGACCGCCTCGACCCCGTAGAGCCTGGCGACATGACGGGCCAGCGCCCGGCTGTGGACGAACAGCGGCGCGGAGGCCCGCGCCACCTCGGAGAGAAAGAGCGTGGGGATTTCCCCCTGATGGCATGCCCACCGCCGCACCTCGGCCTCCGACACCGGACGACGCAATTCGGCCTCGGCGAGCAGGCGCGTGCGCTCGATGCCATGCCACCAGGCATTGAGATCGAGGAGACGCGAGTCGTGGAGAATGCAGGGGCCGCCGTGCCGCAGATGCCCGGCAAGAATCGGGGCATGGAAGGCCGAGTTGCCGAGAACGGCCACCGTGGCGTCGTAATCGGGGCGCAGCCAAGCCCCGCTGCCGATGGCGTGGAAGGCCCGCACGCTGGCATCACCCACCGGCTCCGGTTGATCGGTCCAGACGTCGACGTCGACCCGCGCCGAAAGCGCCGCGACCGTGCGCCGTGTGTAGTCGGCGACACCGGAACGGTCGGGGGGAAAGGGCGAGACCAGCGCGATCACCGGCCGCCGTGCCGCCACGGCCTTCCGTGCCCGGCGGGCATGCCCCGGCATCCGCAGTTCGAGCGCTGCGGCAAACCGCTCGCCGACCCGCGCGGCGGTGAATCGCTCCGGCGTTGTCCGCTGCGCCGCGACGAGCCGCTCCCGTGCCCGGGCATCGACCATCACGGCCCGGAGCCGGGCGGCGAGATCGTCGGGAGCATCGGGAGCGAAGCGCGCGGCGGGATCGGCGACGAGCTCGCGGTGGCACGGGATGTCGGAGGCGATCACCGGCGAGCCGCAGGCCATCGCCTCGATCACCGGCATCGAGAACCCCTCCGCCCGCGAGGCGACGACGGTCGCCGCGGCATGGCCGTACCAGCCGGCGAGCTCGGCGTCACTGACATGGTCGAGGAACTCGAGCCGGACCACCCGGCCGCCGGCCGCGGCAGCCGTCCGTGCGACGCGGGCTCGCCATCGGTCGGGATAGCCGCCGGCGATCACCAAGGCGGGATCGGGGCGCCCGGCCCTCGACAGCGCCGACACGACCGTCTCGAGATTCTTGCGCGGGTCGGGCCCACCGACAAACATCACGTAGTCTGCGGGTGCCGTGGCCGGCCGCGGCGCCGGCCGCCCACCGGACTGGAGCGCCGCAAACGCTCCCCGGAGGGCGACGCCGGTGACTTCCACGCTCTGGGAATCGACCCCGAGCCGGGTGACGAGCTCGTCGCCGACGGCGGTGGAGATCGGGAGGAAGAGCCGGGCGGCGGCCAGCCACTCGCGGGCTGCCGCATAGGCGAGGAGCGACGCGCGGCTGGCGAGATAGCGATCGGGTTCGAGCAGCGGGATGAAGTCGTAGACGACCGCGCAGGGGAGGATCTCGGGCCGGTCGAAGAACCGGGCGACGAGCCGCGTGTCGTGGGTCATCGGCGACAGCCAGAGGAACACGGCCGGCTCGCCGCAGCGCGGGGCGAATGAGTACTGCACACGGTCGCACAGCGCGGCCACCTCGGTGGGGGGCGATCCCAGCGAAGCATCGGCCAAGCCGACGATCGTCACCGCGCCGCGCCGCAACGAACGGGCGGCGGCGAGGAGAAAAGCGGCGTGCGACCCGATCCCGCGGCGGGCAAAGCCGGGGTCCTGGAGGCAACGGAGGTCGGCGTAGATCAGCATGCTCGGGCGGGCCGACGGCCCGGGGGGAATCAGGCCACCTTCCGCAGCGACTCGACAGCGGCCACGTCATGGCGGGGGGGTACGTCGACGAGGGCCCGCACGAGCGCCTCCAATTCGGAAGCAGGGGGCCTCGCGGGCAGATCCGGGATCGACACCGAGGCCCCACCATCACGCAGCCGGGCGCGGAGGAGCGCGACGAGGAGCTCTTCCGCCTCCGGGGAACCTCCCCGGGCTTTCTGCCGACGGGCCCGCGGCGGCCGCAGTCGTTGACCGAGCGGGCGGATCCAGCGCCGCTCCAGCTCGCGCAGGCCCTCGAGGACCCGGGCGCCTATGTCGCGCGTCGCCGCCATGGTCAGGCCACCATCCGATGCTGGGAGATCGTGGCGCCGCCGGCGTTCCGCTCGCGCCGGGCCAGCTCGAGGTCGCCGTCGACCATCATCTCGACGAGCTCTTGGAACGACACCCGCGGAGTCCAATCGAGCTTCGTGTGCGCCTTCGTCGCATCGCCGAGGAGGAGGTCGACCTCGGCGGGGCGGAAGTAGCGCGGGTCGACCTCGACGAAATCGCGGTAATCGAGGCCGAGCCTGGAGAAGGTGAGCTCGCAGAACTCGCGCACGGTGTGGAGCTCGTTCGTGGCGACGACGTAATCGTCGGCCTGCGGCTGCTGGAGCATCAGCCACATCGCCTCGACATAGTCGCCGGCGAAGCCCCAGTCGCGCTTGGCGTCGAGGTTACCGAGATGGAGTTTCTCCTGCATCCCGAGCTTGATGCGGGCCGCCGCGCGGGTGATCTTCCGCGTCACGAACGTCTCGCCGCGGCGCGGGCTCTCGTGGTTGAAGAGGATCCCGCAGGAGGCATGGAGATCGTAACTCTCGCGGTAGTTCACCGTGATCCAGTGGCCATACACCTTGGCGACGCCGTAGGGGGAGCGCGGATAGAAGGGGGTCGTTTCCTTCTGCGGTGTCTCGACCACCTTGCCGTACATCTCGGAGCTCGAGGCCTGGTAGAAGCGGATCTGCTCGCCACTGTCGTCTTGGACGTCCCGGAGGGCCTCGAGGAGGCGCAGCGTGCCGACGGCGGTGACATCGGCAGTGTAGGCCGGCTGGTCGAAGCTGACGCGGACGTGGCTCTGCGCGGCGAGGTTGTAGACCTCGTGCGGACGGATCTGCCGGATCAGCCGCGCCAGGCCGCTGGCGTCGGAGAGATCGCCGTAGTGGAGCTCGACGCACGGATCGGTGCCGCGGATGAGGTGTTCGATCCGTTCCGTGCCGAAGGTGCTCGAGCGGCGCCGCAAACCGTGGACGGCATAGCCCTTCGAGACGAGGAGTTCGGCAAGGTACGAGCCGTCCTGGCCGGTCACGCCGGTGATCAACGCGCGTCGCTGCATTGAAGATGTTCCTGGTGTCATCGCCATGCTCTCGCCATTCGTGGCTTGGTCGGGGGGCATCCGGCCGGGGCACTCGCCTGGACCCGGACCCCCGTCGGCGGGACCGTACCACGGGCGCCGTCGAACCCCAAGGCCACTTCCGCGGGTGAACTCCCCCGCTGTGGCCCGCCGCGCGACGGGGTCGGCACCCGCTGCCATCAGGCCGCGCGCCGCAAGCCGCCCGGCAGCAATCCGGCGTAGACGGCGGCATAGCCTCGCGCCATCCGCTGCCAGGAGAAGCTCCGCGCGTGTTCCCTGGCCCGATCGGCGGCAGCGGGATCGGAGTGATACCGGCCCATCCCCGACCAGTAGGCGGCGGCGAGGGCATCGCCGTCGTAGGCATCGAAGAAATAGCCGTGGTCGCCGGCGATCTCCGGGAGGCTCGTCCGGCGCGACATGAACACCGGCTTTCCGCACAGCATCGCCTCGAGAACCGGGAACCCGAACCCCTCGGTGAGCGACGGGAAGAGGAAGGCCTCGCAGTTTTCGTAGAGCCACTGCCGGTCGGCGTCGCTCACCTCGCCGGGGAGTGCCACCCGGTCGCCGAGCCGTCGCGCCGCCACCTCGCGCTCGAGGAATTCCCCGTACGGTGTCGCCTTCTTGCCGCCGATCACGAGGCGCTGCCCCGGGAGCTTTTCGAGGAGATCGAGGAGAACGTGGAAGTTCTTGTGGGCCAGGCAGTTCCCCACCGTGAACAGGAACGGGCCAGGGGGGAGGAAACCGGGCCGGGACGTCGCGGCGGGAACCGGCCGGGGAACCCCGAGCGGGACGACATGGACGGGCTTGTCACGCACGACCAGATGCCTGGCGACGTCCTGCGCCACAAAGAGCGAATCGGTGACGATCACGGCGGCGCGGTCGATCTTCCGCTGGATATCGGCGAGCTTCCGCGCGGCCATGGCGAATTGCTCGTCGTGCGGGGCCTCGTGGAGGAAGTTCAGATCATGGATCGTGAGGATCACCGGCACGCGCGGATCGAGAGGCCAATAGCGCGACATCTGGTTCGTGGCATGCCAGGCCGCGAAGGCGGGACGCCCCATCACCGGGCGGACGAGGGGGCGGTAGAACCGCTGCACGGCCTCCTTCCTCCACGGCACGACTCCGAGCCTCCCGAACCGAACGCCCGGCAGCGGCGCGGCGTCGGCAAACCACGCCTCGGCCCCCCGGGGGAGAAAGAACACCGGCTCGAAGCGGTCGTCGGCGAGGGCCAGGAGCTCGCGGCCGAGGTGAAGGGAGAAGCGCCCGAGCCCGCAATTGATGTGCCGGAGCTTCTCCAGATCGATGACGACGCGCGGACGACCGCCGGGGCGACCATTCGACGGTGTAGGGCCTGGGGTCGACATCGAGCGATCCTCCGGGAAAGAACCCCGATTTTGGCGATTTGGCCCCGAATCACAAAGAGCTGTTTCCGTGGCCTCGGGAGGGCGCTTCAGCCGCGGTCGGCGGCAGAAAACCTGCGCTTGCCCCGCACTTCCCCGATCAGCTACCAACCCGCCTTGGGCGGCGGCGAAGGTGGTGAGGGACTCCGGGCACCTCCCACGCATCGGTCGATCGCGGTTCGGCAGGGAGGCACGAGGGACGACATGCAACCGATCCTGGTGACGGGTGGCGCGGGATTCATCGGTGGGGAGTTCGTCCGCCAGTGGATCGCCGCCGAACAGGGTGGAGTGATCAACCTCGATGCCCTCACCTACGCCGGCAATCCCGACTCACTCGCCCCCCTCGCCGGCAACCCGCGCCACGTCCTCGTCGTCGGCGACATCGGCGATCCGGCGCTCGTCCGCGGTCTCCTCGAACAGCATCGCCCGCGAGCCGTCATCAACTTCGCCGCCGAGAGCCATGTCGATCGTTCGATCGACGGCCCGGCCGCCTTCGTGACGACGAACGTCGTCGGCACGTTCCGGCTCCTCGACGAGGTCCGCCGCCACTGGACGGGGCTCCCCGGTGACCAGCAGCTCGATTTCCGCTTCCTCCATGTCTCGACCGACGAAGTCTACGGGTCGCTCGGCTCCACCGGGCATTTCAGCGAAACGACCCCCTACGCCCCCAACTCCCCCTACTCGGCGTCGAAGGCGGCCAGCGATCACCTCGTCCGCGCTTACCACCACACCTACGGCCTGCCGACGCTGACCACCAACTGCTCGAACAACTACGGCCCCTTCCAGTTCCCGGAGAAGCTGATCCCGCTGATGATCCTCAACTGCCTCTCCGGCAAGCCGCTCCCGGTCTACGGTGACGGCGGGCAGATCCGCGACTGGCTCTACGTGAGCGATCACTGCCGGGCGATCCGCACCGTGCTCGAGGGGGGCCGGGTCGGCGAGGTCTACAACATCGGTGGGGCCTGTGAGCGGACGAATCTCGAGGTCGTCCGTGAGATCTGCCGGACGGTCGACCGACTGCGGCCCGATCTCCCCCACGCGCCATGCGAGTCGCTGATCACGTCCGTCAAAGACCGCCCCGGCCACGATCGCCGCTATGCGATCGACTTCTCGAAGATCGAGCGGGAGCTCGGGTGGCGCCCGGCGGAGACGTTCGCCACCGGACTGGAAAAGACCGTTGCTTGGTATCTCGCCAACGGTGCCTGGGTCGATCGGATCGCCAGTGGCGGCTACCGCCAGGAACGCCTCGGCCTCGGTGCCGGGGGGGCCCAGGCGGCCTGAACGGGGGTCAGTTGGCGGCGGAGCGGGGCCGGGACACGGGGAGATCCTCCCCGTCCGTCGGCTGCAGCGACCGCCACACGATCACGCCGACGGCGGCCCCGAGAACCGGGGCGAGAAGATAGATCCACAGGCTCCCCAGCCGGAGCGTGACCAGCGCCGGCGCCAGCGACCTGGCCGGGTTCATCGAGGCGCCACTCACCGGCCCGGCAAACAGCGCCTCGACCGCGATTACGGCACCGACCGCGACCCCGGCCATGATCCCCTTCTCCTTCGCCCCGGTGGCGACGCAGAGGATCACCACCATGAGGATCAGCGTCAGCAGCATCTCGAGGACAAACGACTGCAGCGCGGCGCCGGCGGGGAGCGTGGCCCCGAGCGTGGCATGGTCGGGGAACAGTCCCCGGAGGACGAGGCTGGCCACCACCATCCCGCCACACTGGGCGGCGACGTAGGGGAGCACATCCCGCCAGCGGAACCGTCCGGCCAGCGCGAAGCCGATCGTGACAGCGGGATTGAGATGGCAGCCGGAGAGGTCGCCGAGGGCATAGATCAGCGCCATCACGACCAGCCCGAAGACGAGCGCCACGCCGACATGGGTGACATCCCCGCCGCAGAGATCATCCGACACGATCGCCCCGGTGCCGATGAAGACGAGGACAAAACTCCCGAACGCTTCGGCGCGGAGTTTCCGGATGGCATCGGGCGACATGGTGGCATGTCCGGGGGAGGGGGGACGGATCCACAGCATAGCGGCGCCCCCCAGTCCGACTCGGCGGGTCGATCAGGGCGCCCGATGGCCAGAGAAACCCAGCCAAACGGGGGGCGGAAGCAAGCTCCGGCAGAGCTCCGACTACAATTCGGGCTCCGTCTGACGGCGGATCGACGGCTCGACGGTGATCGTCGGCCCCGCCACCCCTGATCTTCCCACGGGCAGATCCGCGGCCAACCGGTGGACGAGCCCCATCGAAGCCCGCTTCCGATACCCACCCGAGTCGACCGTTGACCGTCGCGTCCCCCGCCGACTCTTTACCACCGCATGTTGCCATCATCGGGGCCGGGCCGGCCGGGCTCACCGCAGCCTGGTTGCTCGCCCGTGACGGCACTCCGGTGACGGTGATCGAGGCCCATCCCAGTCTCGTCGGCGGCATCTCCCGGACTGAGGTCTATCGTTCGGCAGCGGCCGGTGGCCTCGACTTCCGCTTCGACATCGGCGGCCACCGGTTCTTTTCGAAAAGCGCCGAGGTCGAGAACCTCTGGACCGAACTCCTCGACCGCGACATGCTCGAACGGCCGCGGAAGTCGCGGATCCTCTACGGGGGGAGGTTCTACGACTATCCCCTCCGGGCAGGTCAGGCCCTCGCCAACCTGGGCCCTTTCGAGTCGGCTCGTTGCGTCGCCAGCTACCTGTACGCCCGGCTCTTTCCCGTCCACGCCGCTCGGTCGTTCGAAGACTGGGTCAGCAACCGATTCGGTCGCCGGCTGTTCAATATCTTCTTCAAGACCTACACCGAGAAGGTGTGGGGGATGAAGTGTCGTGACATCTCCGCCGACTGGGCAGCCCAGCGGATCCGCGGGCTGTCACTCTCCCGCGCGATCTGGAACGCGCTGCTGCCGAAGCGCGGAGCGAAACAAGGGCCGGGCAATCGTTCGACGCAGATCACGTCGCTCATCGACTCCTTCCGCTATCCGCGGCTCGGCCCGGGGATGATGTGGGAGGAGGCGGCCCGGAGGATTCGCGCTGCCGGGGGAACGATCCTGATGGGGAGCAGGGCAACCGCGGTGGAGCGACTCCCCGATGGCTCCCCCCAGGGCTTGCGGGTGCATGTCGCCGGGCCCGACGGGAGTTGCACCGCGATCGATGCCGATCATGTCATCTCCTCGGCGCCGCTCCGGGAGCTGGTCACTGCGCTCGCCCCCGCGCCGTCGCGGGATGTCCTTGACGCGGCCGCGGGGCTCAAGTACCGGGATTTCCTCACCGTCGCCCTCATCGTCCGCCCCACCGAGCCCTTCGACGACAACTGGATCTACATCCACGACCCCGGCGTGAAGGTGGGGCGCGTGCAGAACTTCGGGAGCTGGTCGCCGGAGCTCGTTCCCGATCCGAGCCTGGCCTGCTACGGCCTCGAATACTTCTGTTTCGAGGGGGACGGGCTGTGGACCTCGGGCGATGCCGACCTCGTCCGCCTGGCGACGAGCGAACTGGTGCGCCTCGGGCTCGTTCGCGAGGGGGATATCCTCGACGGCCACGTCGTCCGGCAGCCGAAGGCTTATCCGGTCTACGACGACGGCTATGACGCCCGCGTCGAGACGATCCGCGCGTGGCTGGCGGGGAGTTTCCCGGGCCTCCACCTCGTCGGCCGCAACGGCATGCACAAATACAACAACCAAGACCACTCGATGATGACCGCGATGCTCGTGGCCCGGAACATCCTCGCCGGCCGCGAGCTCCGCGACCCCTGGAAGGTCAACGAGGATGCCGAATACCACGAAGCGGGCGACCGTGGCGGCAGTGGATCGGCAAGCGGCCTCAGGCAGGTTCCCACGGCACGGCGCTGACCATCGCTCGCCGGCCCGTCGCAGGATCCGGTGGCGCACGCATCGAAGGACGATTCCCCGGGGATTGCCATGCCCACGAATCCTGCCGAGCGAGACGACTCCGGCCCTTCGATCTCGGTTGTCATTCCCTGCTCCAACGCCGCGGCCTTCCTTCACGCAACGATCGAATCGATCCTCGGGCAGACGCAGCCGGTCCTCGAGGTGATCGTCGTCGACGACGGCTCGACGGACGATTCCGCCGGCATCGCGGAATCGTTCGGGCCGCCGGTGCGCGTCATCCGCCAGCCGAATCAGGGGGAGTCGGCGGCCCGCAACCGGGGGATCGAGGCGGCAGCGGGAGAGTGGGTGGCGTTTCTCGATGCCGACGATCTCTGGCTGCCGACGAAGATCGAGCTTCAGTCAGAGGCGATCCGCTCGGCTCCGGCCGATGTCGTCTGCGTGACCGGAGACTTTCTTCTCTTCGGGGAAGGGGAGGAGGAACGACTCTGCTCGCCACCCGCGCGCTACGAGGCCCCCCATCCGCTGCGGGAGATGCTCGTCGGCTTCACCGTCCACATCGATTGTGCCGTCGTCCGCCGTGCCGCCGCCCTCCGCACCCCCTTCCCGGAGTCGATCCACCACGCCGAGGACGTGATCTTCTTCGTCTTCCTCAGGTCGCAGGGGAGATTCCTCCGGATACCTGAGCCGCTCGCCCGTTACCGCCGCCACGGCCCGCAGCAGAGCCAGGAGCCGGGCCACATGCTGCGAACGGCGACAAGCCGCCTCGCATGGTTCGTCGCCAACCGCGATCTCTTTGCCGACGGCGACGAGGCAGTGATCCGCACGACGCTTGTCAACCGTCATCTCGTCGACCACGAGCAGGCCGTTCGGGTAGGGGACGCCGCGCGCGCGGCCGAGATCGCGGCAGGGCTCGTGGAATTGGCCGGGCCGATGCGTCATCTCCTCCCCGCCACCCTCGCCCCACCCCGGCAGCGCTGGTGGCCATTTTGACGGTCCGCAAAAAAGTCATCCGTGACGGCACCGTCTGCAGGGCTGCCGGTCAGCGCGATGCGTCGGGGAACTTGGCGGCGGCCCGCAGGCCGTCGAGACGCCTCACCCCCCACGACTCGAGGTCGTTGCGGCTGGGATCGCCGGCCAATCGACCGATCAACGTTTCGAGGAAAGCCTCCGCCTGCTTGCCCTTTCCCCGCTGGAGGTAGAAGTCGACGGTGTGCCCCGCCGGGGCGATGTCGGCCCCGCTCGCCGCGACCGCTGCGAGGAAGTTTCGCTCGGCGTCGTCGAGCCTGCCGACGGTCACCGCTCCGCGCGCTGCGAGGAGCTTTTTTGCCCCCTCCGGCACCGCCTCGATCCCCCGGGCGATCACCCCCTCGGCCGCATCCTTGTTCCCTCCGGCCACCTCAAAGCGCGCCAGCCACAGCCAGGCGTCCGGAGAGTCCGGCGCCGTTTGGGTCGCGCGGAGAAAAAGCTCGCCGGCCTGTTCGCGCCGGCCGCAGCGACCACACAGCCGCCCCAGCCAAAGGAGCGTGTCGACATCGGCTTTTTCCAGGTCGATGGCGCGCAGCGACCGCTCGGCCGCACCCTCGAGATCTCCTTCCCGCATCTCGGCCTCGATGCTCGTCCGCACCGCCCCGCCCAACCCGGCCGGAGCGACGGTTGCCTGGAGGAGGCTGGCCTCGGCGAACCGGCCAGCCTTCGTGAGCGTTTCGATCAGGTCGCGCGTCAGCGGGGCATTTTCAGGGCCGAAGGCCCGGGCCTGCTTCATCTGATCGATCGCGGTCGAGAAGTCATTGCCGACAAGCGCGATCTCGCCGGCAAGGACAGCAATCGCCTGCCAGGTGGATCTGTCGTTGGCGGCTTCGACGAGTCGCTGCGAGGCACTCCGCAGCAGACCGGCTTCCTTCGCAGGCAACCGAAAAGGGGCCGACGGAGTGACCACGGCGCCTGGCTCCCCGGCGCGGGCCTCGGCCACGAGGGCCGCAGCACGAGCCACCCGGCTCCGGGGCGTGTCGGGCCCATCGAGCTTCGCAACCTCTGCGGCCACGGCGGCGGCCTCGGCGACAACAGCGGCCTTCTCCGCGGCGGCCGCGGCAGCTGAGGACGGGGTCTCTCCCGCGGACGCCCAGGGCCCATCGACACGCGCTTTCCTGGCTGCCAGCAGGGCCAGACCGAGCGGCGGACGGAAGTCGTCCGGCATCACCTTCGCCCCCCGTCGCCACAGCGAGACCGATTCCTCGAGCCAATCGGCTTCGGCGGCCATGCCGGCGAGCGCCTGAAAGACTTCGAGAGCGTCGGTGGCATCGGGAATGCTCTCGGCGAGCACGGCGATCTGTTCCAGCCATGCCCGGTCGTCTCCCACCGCAGCGGCACGCTCGGCATCAGCAAGCGCCAGAAGCACGATCGGCTGGGCGCGCGTGGCCTCCGGCATCCGGGCAAAAGCCTCCCGCACGCCGTCGATCCCGGACTGCTTTGAAAGCCACGTCAGCCGCCGCGCCTGGAGCTGATGGAGCGCGGCGTTCTCACTCACAAAGGGATCGAGGATCGCGAGGGCAGCGGCGATATCTCCACCAGCGGCGAGGAGGTCGGCCCGAGGCAGGGCGAGCTGCCACGGTTCTTCCCAGGGCATGGCTTCAAGCTCCTCAAGGAGCGTCTCAGCGGCGCTCCATTCACGCTTCGCCGCGGGCTGCGTCCGCTCCACCGCCACGATCGTGGAGAGTGCGAAGAGGAGCACTCGTTTGCGCTGAGACCTCGAGACACCGCCGCCCACTCCCCCGTCAGCGTCGCCATCTTCGTCCGCCGCGGCTGAATCCCCCACCTGACGCTCGAGCATCCGGACCGACGCGAGCGCGGCTTCGGTCTGGCAGAGATCGAGTTGGGCCGCCGCGATCCCCGCCTGGATGAAGTTCGGGGTGGCTCCGGGCTTTGCGTAACGCTGGAGCAGAGCCAGGCGAAGGTCGTCATCGCCAAGCTGCTGGTGGCAGATGGCCAGCAGGATATCGATCCGGAGCTTCGAGTTTTCTGGCACCAGCGCCCGGATCCGGGAGAGGAGGGGCTCCGCCCGATACCACTGATGCTGCTCGTAGAACAGCCGCGCTTCGAGAAGCACCAGGGCCGGATGATCGGCGGCACGTTGTGTCCGGGCGTCGTCGAGCGCCTGCTTGAAAGGGGCGAGCGATTCGGGGGCGAGCTTCATGGCCGACACGAACGACAGAAACCGCGGTTCATCGGCATACTTCGAGAACCCCTCGGCGAGGAGCTCGAGGGTCTCGCTCTCCGTGCCATGCCGCTGGAAGTGCTGCAGGGCGGCGCGAAAGATTCCCTTGTGGTCGGGAAACTGTGTCCGCGCTGTCAGGAAGGCGGCGCTGGCGGCGGCCGGATTGCCACCACTGGCTTTCATCTGGGCGTCGGCGAGGATCGCCGACGCATCCGTCGGATCGACCGCCGCCGCGCGAGCGGCCGCGGCACGGGCCGCCGGCACGTCCTTGGCCGCGGCCTTCATCCGGGAGTATGCCAGCAACACCTTGACACTGTCCGGATGGAGCTCGTGGGCCCGCTCGAGCACCACATCGGCCGCTGCCGGGGCGCGGAGCCGCTCACGGAGGAGGTTGGCAAGAATGAGAAAGGCCTCGGCGTCCGCGGGAGGAGGAGAACCGGCTTCTTGGGCTGTCCCGGATTCAGCGAACGCTTGCTCTTCGAGATTGAAGCCGATGAGTCGGGCGAAGATCGGGGCGGCACGATCGACGTCACCGCTCTCCGCCCAGCTCTTCGCGAGGAGGAGTTCGACGGCAGCGGCCTCGTCGGTCGATGTCCCACGTTCGATTGCCTCACGGACGATGAGAAGGTGCTCGCGGGCCTCGATCGGCTTCCCTGTGGCGAGCTTGAGCTCGCCGAGCCGGCGTCGCAATTCGACACTCTCGGGGCACTGCCTTACCGCCATCTCGGCGGCATCGAAGGCAGCGGCCACCTCGTTGTCACTCGGCTTGGGGCGGGCGGCCCGGCGGAGGAGGAGGAGGGCATATGCCTCGAGGGCGGCGGGATCTGGATTCGGCCCAGCGGCATCGAGGTAGGCCCAGTAGCGCTCGATCGCCCCGTCGTCGTCCCCATCGACGGCTGCCTGCTTGGCCGCATCGAGTTTGCTGGCCGCGGAGGCGGCCATCCGTGCCGACCAACGACGGACGGCCACCGGCACCACGAGGGCGAGGCCGCCGAGGCACGCGAGGAGGAGGATCGTGGGCAGGTAACGCTTCATGGGAAGAAAGCTCCTTCGCCGCCCCGGCCCGGGGCCGGATGTGAACGCTCGGTACTCATGGGGCCGCTCGCCCGCCGACATCGGCAAACATCTGCTCGAGGCGATCGGCGAACGTGGCGCACGCATCGACCGGCACGTCGCGGGCCACGCGATCCGCCGCGAGTTTGCCGATCGCCTCCCATTCGTGCCGACGGAGCCACGCCCGCTGGAGCGCGGCGTCGAATTCGTGCTCCGTGGCCGCTCCGGCGACAAAGCCCTCCACGCCGTCGTCGACCAGTTCCCCCGCCCCTCCGGCGGCGGCCACGATCGGCACCCGGCCGCACTGCATCGCCTCGACCTGCACCAGCGCCAACCCCTCGGCCCGCGACGGGAGGACGAGGGCGTGGTGATCCCGCCAGACGGAGGTGATGTCAGGAACCTGCCCGTGGAAACGGACGTTCGAAAGGCCGAGGAATCGGGACAGATCGCGGAGCCCCTGCTCCATCGGCCCCGCGCCGTAGAAATCGACGTCGAGCGCACGGCCGCGCCAGTGGTCGCGGGCGAGAACGTTGAGGAGGACGTCCTGTCCCTTCTCCATCGGCCACATCCGCGCCACACAGGCCAGACGGAGCCGACCGTCACCGGCA
Source organism: Pirellulales bacterium (assembly GCA_040397545.1). Taxonomy (GTDB): domain Bacteria; phylum Planctomycetota; class Planctomycetia; order Pirellulales; family UBA1268; genus QWOP01. The sequence continues at coordinate 3,815 of JBBAVV010000071.1, read as the reverse complement.
GCCGGCCAAGGGAGCGGACTCGAGGCGTTCACGAGCGTGGGATTGCGGACCACCTCGGCCCGCTCGATTCTTTGGCCGAGCTGTTGCTCGGTGATCCGCCGGTTGTGTTCCGAGACGAAGTAGACCCGCCTGGCTCCTTCGTAGGCGCGGCGATAGACCCCGCGGAGCGTGTCGAAGGGCCACTCGGTCTCCGACGACTTCTGGCAGATGATCACATAGGGCAGTCGCGCCGCCCGGCAGATGTCGGGGAGGTTCACCGGGCAGATGCCGTCGTAGGAGCCCCCCTGCGACACCACCGCGAAGTCCGCCCGGCACAAACGCAGTTTCAGCGACAGCCAGAGGTTGCGCGCATGAAAGGCCGGGCCCGCGAAGCGCGGAAGGAACCGGTAGACCGCATCGGGGGCCGCCTCCTCGAGTCCGCCGACGCGGAAGCCGCCGAGGCTGACTCCCGCGCGCCGCAACGCCTCCCATCGCGGGTGGAGCGGTCCCCATGGCCACGGTCGGCTGCGGGCCGCACGGACATGGAAGCCCCTTCGCTCGAGGGCGAGCGCCGCACCGCTCCACAGTTCCTCACTCCCCCCCCAGAGCAACGGGCAGGAGGTGAGAAACACGATCCTGCCCCGCGGTGGATCGTCGCGTCTCGAGTGGGGAAGGACCGAATCGCTCATGCAAACCACACAGGCCTAGGCTTTGGGCACCACAGGTGGGAATCACTCCGACGAGGCAGTCCACCACATTCACCCACAAGTGTTCCACAGGACTGCAACAGAGGGAAGCGCAACGCCTCTTTCCAGAGGGATACGACAGCCCCTTCGGGGGATTGTCCGGCCGTCGTTCGCCTTCCCGTTGCCCACTCGCCCCGGGCCTCATGGCCCCGGGGGGATCATCGCGCGGAGGGGAGGATCGATCGGCACGCCTCGGCAAGCTTCGCCGCGGCCAGCGCGTGCATCTCCGGGCTCGGGTAATACCGATTGGTGAGCACACCCTCCGCAAGAACCGTGCCGGGGAGAGGCTCCGCCGCTGGCCAGAGTCGTTGCGGCAGGCCCACCGAAGAGACGCACTCCACGACAGCGTCAGCATGCGTTCGGATCTGATCGAGCATGACGTCGTCGACAAGCTGCGGATGGGCGTTCAAGATCCCGTGGAGCTTCCTGTCGTTGATGGCGTAGCGTGGCGGCCGCTTCGACAGCCAGAGGAGGATCGTCGGAGAGCGGATGCCTTCCAACAGGCGGTTCATGTTCCTGACGTAGTTTTGTCGTGTTTCTTCGACGACACGCCGCACCGTCGCCGGATCGCTGGTTTCCATGAGCAGGCGCAGAAACACCTCGAAACGCATCGGGCTTGCGTCGGAGCGTCGGACACCGAAGGCCCCGCGCATGGGATCGCACTCGAAGAGCGAATTGCTCTCGCTCCGGGCCGCGAGCACCTGGACGACGACAGCCTCCGCCCTGTCGAGCCACTCGCTCCATCCGCCGCGCAGGAAGGTCGACGGACCGGCCCCCGCCACACCCGCATTGAGGACCTGCATCCCCAGCCTCCGCGACAAGAGTTCCGGAAACGGTTCCCGGCAGAATCTGCCAAACGTCGGAGCCGCCCCGAGACAGACGACGTACGGGCGCGTCCGGTCGACCGGGGGGCCCCGCAGCTTGACGGTCTTGTCGAAGGGGCAGTCCCAGAGGGCGTAATCGAGATCCGGGGCGTCAAAGCGCTGGTAGTCACTCCCCATCGACTCGGCTCCTGCCCAGACCATCCTGCCTCATCGGCGACGCGGGCGTCACGCTTTCGGCTTCAAGACCATCCATGACGAATCGGCATAGGTGGTGAGGGTCAATTGCTCCCGACGTAAAAAGTCGTCGACGGCCCGCTTCACCCCTGGCCAGTGTTTCTCCTGATAATAGTCGTGGCCGCACAGCGCTCCGCCGGGGGTGACCCGCGGATACCAGACGGCAATGTCGTCCCTGACGGCCCGGTAAGAGTGATCGGCGTCGATGTAGACGACGTCAGCCACCGGGATTTCCGCCGCACGCTCCGCCGAGGTGCCGAGATGGAATACGCAGCGTCCGCTTTTGAGCAACGGCCGGAGGCGCTGCTGGAGCGTGGGGAAGGAACGGATGTCGATGCAGTGGAGCTGTTCGACGAAGGGAAACGCGAGGAACAACGCGGCCGATTCCCCATGGAGCGAGCCGCACTCGACCCAGGTGCGGTGATGCTCGGCCCGTGCCTGGACGTCGAGGATCAGCGCGATCAGCCCATGGAGCTGATTCACACAGTACGGGTTCCAGTGGGGAAAGAATCGCACCGACGACGTCGGCGACGGCTTCTCGGCTGCGACTGGCGCCATCGGCGGGGCTGGCTCAGGCGCCGGCCGGCGCCAATCGAGGAGGCGGCGGAGGGCCGCGCTTGCTGTGGTGGTCGGTCGAGGTGTCATCGTGGGAGAAGGATGAGTTCAATCCGGCCCTGGGAGCGCTTCCGGAAATAGCCAATCATCGTTCTAGCAGGCCTTCTCCCGGCGACAAACCGGCCGGCGCGGCCCCGTGGCGGTGATCGGGGTGGCGGTCGATCGTTCCGCGGCCGTCCCGTCGATCCCGTGCCGCGCCGATTCAAGCCGGCCGCGGGGCGACATTGCTCGACGGGAAGGGAAGATCGGGCACGGGCCTGCCGAGAAAGCCGCACAGCTTCTCCCACCCCGCCCCCTCGCAGACCGCCATCTCGAGCCATTTGTCTGCCGGTTTGTCGGCAAAGAAATGCCTCACCCGCCGGTCGAACTCAGCATAGGCTTCCTCCCACGACCCGTGCCGGGCGTAGAGGTTCATCTCGGCCATCCCGGCGGCGCCGTTGAAGCGCTCTCGGAACCCCGCCCGCGCGAGATCGCGCGGCGCCGAAACGCCGTGCAGTCGCTCGTAGTGCGCGGTGATTGATCGCACCCAGTCGGTCGTGCGGCGGGTGGTGTAGATGAAGCGAGCATTCGGGAACGTCGTGTAAAGGTGCTCGAACCGCCACGAGACGACGATGTCGGAGAAGCCGTCGAAGAGGAAGAGATCGCTCTCGGAGAGCAGCGTCTCCGTAGAGCGATTGAGCCAGTGAACCGTCCGCAGGCCGAGGGCCTCGAGGGCCTCGTCGAGGGAGCTCGTGGCGGTCTTGCTCAACCCGATGCAGAACACCTTGGGGGCAGCGTAGTCCGGGTAGGAAGCGTCGGCCCGGCGTGCACAGATCTCCGCCATCCCCGCGACCATCTCCCCCGCCACGCCCCGGCTTCGCAGCCCGGCGACGATCCGCCCGGCCTCCTCATGGTCGCCGAGCGCCAGCCGCAGCTGGCCATGGAGGATCGCCGCCCCCTGCTCCTCGTCGGCCCGCTGTCTCGCCAACGCGGAAAGGCGTTCCAGGAGGACGATGCGCGGATGGTCGCTGGAGCAGAACTGAACCGCCTGGAAGGTCGTCTTCAGCTCCTGCACCGACCATGTGCCGCCGCCGGCATCCTCCATGGCGACAGACTCCACCAGCCCTCGTCCCTCCCGGAGCCGACCGGATCTGGCCATCACCATCGCCCGCTCGACGCGGCACCAGCGATCGGACGGCGCGATCGCGGCGATCCTGTCGAGGAGCGCGAGCTTCCGGGCCGCCGGCCAGTGAAACGCAAGCGTGCCGTAGAGCTGGATCAACGGCTTGGCGTCCCCGGGAGACTGCCCCGCTTCTGCTTCGTAGGCCGCCTCCGCCTCCTCACTTCGACCCAGCCGCGCCAGGGCCCGGCAGCGTGCAAGGCGCCAGAAACCCGGCGGCCGGGTCGGAAACCGCGCCAGACACTCCTCGAAGCGATC
>JBBAVV010000070.1:22113-24288 GCA_040397545.1 Pirellulales bacterium | reverse complement strand
GTCGTGGATCACGAAGACGAACCGGACGGCGGGGGGCATGCGGGGCCTCGACGGCAGAGGGGATGGCCGAACCGGTGCCAGACAGCGCTGACGGGGAAGTGGAGACGGCCTTCGGCAGCGAGCCCATCGATCGGGCCACGCCGCCCCGGTTCGATCGCGGCAGGCAGCACGGGGACGCGTCGCGAGTCGTAGGCGAAGGGCAACGCGCGGGCGGGGACAGGTGGGAGAGAGGGGCGGGAGGATTCGATTCTCCATCACCGCCCCCCGCCGCTGCAAACCGGCCCCGCTGAAAATCCTCCGCAGACTTCGGTCGGGTCGGAGGTGCGTGAAGATTGCCGGTTCGATCAGTCGGCCCGCATCCGCCGCGCCGACTCCTCCGGCGACATGACCGAGATGTGGCATCCGATCCCCAGCTCGAAGCCGGCCAGGGGAGAGATCCGCGGCACGATCTCGACGTGCCACCGCCAGCCCGCCGGCACATCCCCTGCCCAGACGCGCCCCCCCGGCGGCAGCGTCCCCGCCCGCTCGGAGCGCGGGGAGAACGGGGCCTGATGGAGCCACCAGTTGAACTCCGCTCCGGGTGCCGCCCGCTCGATGCGGGCCACGACCTCGCGGATGAGATCGGCGAGCCCGGCGGCGACCTCCGGCCCGGCAGCATGAAACCAGGGCGAGGGCTGCCGCGGGAGGATCCAGGTCTCCAGGGGCTGCCGTGGCGCTGGCGGAACGAGGGCCACGAGATCAGCCGTGGTGGCCACGACGCGCCGCTCGATCTCCGCCTCACGGAGGATGCCCGCAAACGGATCCCCGCCGCCGGCAAGCTTCGCCAGGATCACCGGCGGTACGAAGTCGAGGGCCACCAATTGACTGTGGATGTGGTCGAGCGAGGCCCCGGCAGCAGGGCCCGAGTTTTTGAACACCATTCCCCAGGCGAGATCGTCGCGCTCGGCCAGCTGCCCCAGGCGATCCCGGACAAGCTGCCACGAAGCCCGCCAGGTTCGGGGATCGATCTCGAGGATCGAAGTATCGTGCCGCGGTGACTCGACGACCACGTCGTGGATCCCATGGGCCGGCCGGGGTGATCCAGCCGTTGGGCAGGCCGAAAGGCCGTCCGGGGGGTGGTGGCGACGATCGACGACGACCGGATAGCGATTGGGAATGATCCGCGCCAGCCAAGGGAGCACCCGGTCGGCGGGGCTGCGGAGCACCTCGTGGGGGGTGAGGGCTTCGTGACCCGCACAGAACGGGCAGGCGGCAAGTGACTCCTCCCGGGGGCGTTCCGCCCGCGCCGGGGCGACAAACACGGCCCGGCCGGAGAGCGGATCGGTCTCGATCCGGCAGGATGAGGCGTCTGGCTGGGGGTCGTGCATGGCTCGTCGGCCGCCGGAAAAGCACCGTCGGACTCTTCCTCGAGGTGGCATCGCCTCCACTGTCCGGGGGCGCAGCAGGAGAGAGTATGGCATGGCCCCGAGGTCCACGGCCGCCGGAGGCGTTTGAACAGCCCGGTCGGCCCCCGTAAACTCTTGCACTCGAGACCTCAAGTAATCCACCGCGTTCATTCAAGCGCGCCCAGGAGCCCCCCCATGCTGACCGTCGGCGACCACTTCCCCCAGTTCACCGCCCAGGCCTGTGTCGGCACCGGCAAGGACGACCTGAAGCTGGTGAAGAACACCGATTACGCCGGCAAGTGGGTGGTTTACTTCTTCTATCCCAAGGACTTCACCTTCGTCTGCCCGACGGAGCTGGCGGAGTTCAACAAGCAACTCAAGGCCTTCGCCGACCGCGACTGTGCCGTCGTCGGCGGCAGCACCGACAACGAGTGGTCGCATCTCGCCTGGCGGAAGTCGCATCCCGATCTCCACAACCTCGACTACCCGCTCGTCGCCGCCCAACTCCTCGCCCCGGCGCTCGGCATCCTCGAGAAGACCGAGGGCTACTGCCTGCGGGCCACGTTCATCGTCGACCCCAACGGCGTCATCCAGTGGGTCGACGTCAACCAAGGGCGGGTGGGGCGGAACGTCGCCGAGGTGATCCGCGTCCTCGACGCCCTCCAGAGCGACGAGCTCTGCCCCTGCAACTGGAAAAAGGGCGACCCGTACGTGAAGGTCGGCTGACCGTGGCCCGACCGCGGACCTTCATCGACAAGTTCGGCGACGCCTTCCGGGGCATCGCCCGGGC
>JBBAVV010000070.1:7266-22013 GCA_040397545.1 Pirellulales bacterium | reverse complement strand
GACCGCGGACCTTCATCGACAAGTTCGGCGACGCCTTCCGGGGCATCGCCCGGGCCGTCCCGGGTCAGTCGAGCTTCGCCGTCCACATCCCCGCGGCCCTGGCAACCCTCGCCCTGGCGGCCGTGCTCCGGGTGTCGCTCATCGAGTGGTGTGTCCTGGCCGGGGCCATTGGCGCCGTCCTCGCCGCCGAGGTGCTCAACACCTCGATCGAGATGCTCGCCAAGGCGGTGACGAAGGACTTCGATCCGTTCGTCCGCGATGCCCTCGACATCGCCAGCGCCGGGGTGATGGTGACGGTGATCACGGCGGTGGTCGTCGGCACGCTCCTCATCGGCAACCGGGTCGGGATCCTCATCGGCTGGTGGTAGCGGGCCGGCGCACGGGCCGGTCGACACGCCCCTCCGGGTATCCCCCTGGCTGGTTTCAGGTTGACCCTCTCTGCCCCCCCCGATACCGTGGCGCCGTGTTGGCCGGCTCCGTGCCCGGCCCTTCCGGTTCAGATTCGTTCGTGACCTTCCTTCTGGAGTTGCATTCGTTATGCGCAAGTTGCTCGCCGAGGCGATCGGGACGTTTTGGCTCGTGCTGGGGGGCTGCGGCAGTGCCGTGATCGCTGCCGGCCTCCCCGATGTCGGCATCGGCTACCTCGGAGTCTCGCTCGCCTTCGGGCTCACCGTCCTCTCGATGGCCGTCGCCATCGGCCACATCTCCGGCTGCCATCTCAATCCGGCCGTCACCGCCGGCCTCGCCGCCAGCGGCCGCTTCCCCGCCAAGGATGTGCTCGGCTACGTCGTGGCGCAGTGCCTCGGTGGCCTTGCCGGCGCCGGCGTGCTCTACATGATCGCCCGCGGCGCCCCGGGCTTCTCGATGGATGGGGGCTTCGCCTCCAACGGCTACGGTGAGCACTCCCCCGGCCAGTACTCTCTCGCCGCCTGCTTCATCGCCGAGTTCGTGCTCACGGCCTTCTTCCTGTTCGTGATTCACGGGGCCACCGACAAGCAGTCGGGGACGACGATCGCCCCGATCGCCATCGGCCTCTGCCTGACGCTCATCCACCTGATCAGCATCCAGGTGACCAACACCTCGGTGAACCCGGCCCGCAGCCTTGCCACCGCGTTCTTCGTCGGCGGCTGGGCGGCCCAGCAACTGTGGCTCTTCTGGGTGGCGCCGATCCTCGGCGGCATCGTCGGCAGCCTGCTTTACAAGTGTGTCGACGACGCCGAGGCATGATCCTGGCCAAGTCCGACCCGTTGCTTCAACGAACCGGCCGTCCGCCCCGCGCGGACGGCCGGTTTTTTTCATTCGGGAACTTAGCGAGCGGCCGAGCATACTTAGAGGCGGCGAAACCGCGCGTCGCTTATACTAAAGCTGACTTTTCCCTTACGCGTCAGCAGGCTGTGGCCTATAAGTAGCCGTCGCTCAGGTACACTCGCCTCGGCGCTTCACGCCCGGTGGGATGGCTGTGGCCTGCGGGTAGCCGTCGCTCAGGTGCACTGGGGGTGATCCCCTGCCATCCTCCCTGCGGCTGTGGCCTGCGGGTAGCCGTCGCTCAGGTACACTATTCCGGCGGCGTTCTTCACCCACACCAGCGCTGTGGCCTGCGGGTAGCCGTCGCTCAGGTACACTCGGCAGGCCGGTGGTCCGCTGGTGGCACCGGCTGTGGCCTGCGGGTAGCCGTCGCTCAGGTACACTAGCCGTTGTCTCGCATCCACTTCAGGCACCGCTGTGGCCTGCGGGTAGCCGTCGCTCAGGTACACTTCTCGCCGCTCCTCAAACGCATCCAAGATGCTGTGGCCTGCGGGTAGCCGTCGCTCAGGTACACTTGGCTCGGCTCCTCGCCCGCCAGCCCGATGCTGTGGCCTGCGGGTAGCCGTCGCTCAGGTACACTCCACGCCCCTTTTGCCCACGCGGACTTCAGCTGTGGCCTGCGGGTAGCCGTCGCTCAGGTACACTAAAACGACAGCCTAAGCCCATAGGACAGCCGCTGTGGCCTGCGGGTAGCCGTCGCTCAGGTACACTTGGCGGCGCGACTGATCGTGCCGCTGGTCGCTGTGGCCTGCGGGTAGCCGTCGCTCAGGTACACTGGAACTCGACCAGACCCTGCTCGTGGCGTGCTGTGGCCTGCGGGTAGCCGTCGCTCAGGTACACTAGTTCCTGGAAGCGTGCGTATCGTTGTCGGCTGTGGCCTGCGGGTAGCCGTCGCTCAGGTACACTGTCGTTCCCAACACATGCCGTGCTCGCACTGCTGTGGCCTGCGGGTAGCCGTCGCTCAGGTACACTGCCTTTGGCTGTTCGCCGATTGTCGTCACCGCTGTGGCCTGCGGGTAGCCGTCGCTCAGGTACACTCCGCCGTCTATGCGCGTGTCGATGCCGGAGGCTGTGGCCTGCGGGTAGCCGTCGCTCAGGTACACTGCCCGGCCCCGGGGCCAACTACGCCGTGGTGCTGTGGCCTGCGGGTAGCCGTCGCTCAGGTACACTGTACACACTCACAGCAGCGATCCAAGAATCGCTGTGGCCTGCGGGTAGCCGTCGCTCAGGTACACTCTCGCAGAACGCCTGTTGCAGCGCCTTCATGCTGTGGCCTGCGGGTAGCCGTCGCTCAGGTACACTCTCCTCCCCCCTGCCCTCTCGCGGGGAATCTGCTGTGGCCTGCGGGTAGCCGTCGCTCAGGTACACTGCTCATCGCGCCTCCTCCTTCGCTTTATCGGCTGTGGCCTGCGGGTAGCCGTCGCTCAGGTACACTGGTCATCGTTCGTTCCTTCTTCTCGGGGTTGCTGTGGCCTGCGGGTAGCCGTCGCTCAGGTACACTGCCAGCCGACCGCGTGCCCCCACCCGTTGAGCTGTGGCCTGCGGGTAGCCGTCGCTCAGGTACACTCGACCAGGCCGACGCCCTCGCCCGTATACCGCTGTGGCCTGCGGGTAGCCGTCGCTCAGGTACACTGGTCGGACAGCGTTGCACCGGAAGCAACAGGCTGTGGCCTGCGGGTAGCCGTCGCTCAGGTACACTTTTTCCGCGCTGCGGGAATCAAACTCGACGCTGTGGCCTGCGGGTAGCCGTCGCTCAGGTACACTGGCATGGCTCTACGCTTGCGGCAGCGACAGCTGTGGCCTGCGGGTAGCCGTCGCTCAGGTACACTAACCATGACATCGGCACCACGGCCGTAGCGCTGTGGCCTGCGGGTAGCCGTCGCTCAGGTACACTTCCAGGCCTGCCCGGGGTCGCCGCCCCAGAGGCTGTGGCCTGCGGGTAGCCGTCGCTCAGGTACACTGACAGCCTTGCCCGGCTCGGCCCACTTGGGCTGTGGCCTGCGGGTAGCCGTCGCTCAGGTACACTCTCCTGAAGCACGCCGTCCTCACGGTAGCGCTGTGGCCTGCGGGTAGCCGTCGCTCAGGTACACTGATTGCCGCCCGGAAGGACATCATTGCCATGCTGTGGCCTGCGGGTAGCCGTCGCTCAGGTACACTGGGCTCGCCGTGGCCTATCTGCTGTGGAGCGCTGTGGCCTGCGGGTAGCCGTCGCTCAGGTACACTATGGTGATGCCCATGCCCGGGTTGCAGGCTGCTGTGGCCTGCGGGTAGCCGTCGCTCAGGTACACTCGGGCCAGTTCGTTCCGTCCCACGATCCGAGCTGTGGCCTGCGGGTAGCCGTCGCTCAGGTACACTCGCATTAGGGGACATTGTGCCGCGGCTTGGCTGTGGCCTGCGGGTAGCCGTCGCTCAGGTACACTGACTCGCGATCGTCGGGCAGGGTGTCCCCCGCTGTGGCCTGCGGGTAGCCGTCGCTCAGGTACACTGGGTCGGGCGTGTACCCGAACCGGCTCTCGCTGTGGCCTGCGGGTAGCCGTCGCTCAGGTACACTATCAGCCACAGTCCGGGCGGATGTCCAGGAGCTGTGGCCTGCGGGTAGCCGTCGCTCAGGTACACTCGCGGTCGAGGCGGGGGCCGAGTGATGGAGCTGTGGCCTGCGGGTAGCCGTCGCTCAGGTACACTAGGTGGGGTGATGTGTGAATGTGGTGAGTAGCTGTGGCCTGCGGGTAGCCGTCGCTCAGGTACACTACACCCCGCATCAACCCCGACGACTACATCGCTGTGGCCTGCGGGTAGCCGTCGCTCAGGTACACTGCGGGGAAGTTCGCACCGTGGCGGAAGGTGCTGTGGCCTGCGGGTAGCCGTCGCTCAGGTACACTCTGTCTGACGCAAATCCCACGCCCGTCATCACTTGCGAACATTCGGATCTAGAAAAGCAGGAGTTGATCGGGGACTTCCTCCGGGTCTTCTTCGCGTTTTCCAAAGAAGACGGACATCGTCGCGAACTGTCGCTCTGTGACGTGGAGAACACGAACTCTTCCCGCTTCGGGGATTCGTTCGGCAACGCGCCGGCGACAGGCGGCTGTAGCCTCCTCGGACTCAAAGTATCTCGCATAAACCGAGTACTGGAGTCCCAAGAAGCCTTCGCTGATGAGATTTTTCCTGAACTGGGCATACCGCCTGCGGTCCGCTTTCGTGGCGACAGGTACATCAAACATGACGAACAGCCACATGGCCTGATACCGACTTGGTACTGCGCCTCCGTGTGTCGAATTATCCAATCCATGGAAGAGAAAGTTCTTCCCGTTCCCCAAGAAACACTCCTGCCAAAGAACTCGCGGATCTTCCAACGGCATCCTGAACAGTACGTTGCTCGCCAGCCATCGGGATAGCCTCGTCAAGACATGTCGCCAACTTCCGCTTCAACAGTGGCGATAAATCTTCGTGAGTCTCGTAAAGGCTTCTGCAGGCCACCACCACCCGATCGACGGCAGGACGAAACGGCTCGATGAGGTCATCGGCGAGTGCGAATGCGTTCGAACGATGGTGGTGATGAATGCCGAGCCCTGGGTGCAGACCCGCCACACTCAGACTCCGAGCCACTGCGGCACGGAGTATCGCGTAGCCGTAATCCAACATCTTGTTCTCGATCCCTTCGCCTCGTCGCCTTCGAAACGAAGCGCCACACAGTCGAGACCAATAACGGCGAGCGGCTTGGCCTTCGACGTTTTCCGGATCGCCGGCCTTGACCCGCTTCATCATCACCCCGAGATGATGATCGAAGCCAGTTGCTTCGGCGAGAATTGCGGCCTGCCCCGCAATCTTTGCCTTCACTATCGACTTCCAAAGCCGACGCCGCAAAGGCAGGGAGGCCGTAGCCTGAGCTGCCATCCGCGTTGCCACCTCATGTTGGCCACGAAACGGGAGCATCATGCCCGCAGGTCGCATCGCCTTATCGCAAACGATCACAACCGTTCCCTGTGCTGAAAGAGCGGCAAGCGCGGCAACGGAACACGTCGCATGAGGGGAGCTCAGAAGGACGCACCCCACTTCCGTTACCGGCACACTTCCAAGCAGGCTGCCATCAAGACAGATGGAAAGGCATCCATCTTTGATGCGAACCATCGCGTTCTGCTGCGACACTTCGACGACGCGCATTACCCGCCTCTCGAAAATACACGCCCGGCAGGCGTAACGACGACAGGCCTTGGATGTCGCTCCTTCAACTTGTTTGGAGACCGAATACGGGTCTCCGCAGTTCGGTTCTCCCTACTGGCGTCCCAGGCCTGCACAACGCTGATGTCCGTACCGGCGACCCCCCGAACCACATATACCGCGCGTTCACCATCCGGGGTGTCGAGTTCGATCGAGTCTCCTTTGCACAGATGCAACACATATCCGCAGTCGGGCCCCCACTCCGTACGAACGACTGGCTCTCCTCTACGTTTGCGATCCTGCACCTCAAGTCGGCTTGTGGGGGCCTCCTCCCATGTTTCGCGATCACGCTTGCGTGTCGCGATGATCACGGTGTGATGGAGCCCATCTGCATCTCGCATGATATGACGCTGGCGATGCTCTGCGTCGCCAATTCGAATCGCCTTGTCCCTGACCCGCAATCGCACTTTGCGAACAGGCACCGGCGGGCCGTTACGGTTTGGGAGTCGCGGAAGCCGAGTGTCGTCTGTGAAGAGATCCGATGGCTTCGTCTTACCGAGCGCATGGCAAAGCTTTGCGTACTGCTCTTGCACGAGTCGTCGCACACGAGGATCAACGATTTTGTCCCCTGTTATGTCGGCAGGTGTGAGCCTCTGGAGTGGCTTTCTGATGACATGAAAGGTTCCTCCACCGCCATCGGCGCGGGGCGGGCTGTAGATCGAATCCTCATGAAGTCGCCCAGCGAGCTTGCGATCGACTCTGTGTGAGACAACAACCTTCTTCACTTCACAGGCAGCCTGCTCGAGAAGGCCCTCCTGATCTGGCACGTCCACATGCCACCTTCCCGAAGATCGGCCAGCGTATTTTCCTGCTGCATCTGACACGCTCTTGATGATCGCGTCAGAGCTCAGGGCGATCACGATAGCGTCGACGGCATGGTGGCGATGGTCGACGTCTCGGCCCTTGGGGCTGCTATCGGTTCCAAGAATCGAATTGAGCTTCCACGCCCCCCGAAGCAAGGCGCTGAGCTTTCCGGTCGATGTCCGCACGCGCTTGTCGCTGCGAATGTCGACAATCCCTCCGTACAGCAGACCGACGAACTTTGCAGCTTCGCGGCTTGCGAAGGCCGTGTCGATCAGTTGGCGGCTTGCGAAGCCCTCCTCGACGCCGTCGGCCATAAATCGCCGAAGCTTTTCATCTCGCACACCGCTTTGAAAGGTGCGGACTCGATCGAGAATCTCCCGATACCGCGTTTCGTCGCCACTGTACGCTTCGAACGGCAATCGGTCTTTCTTGACGGCCCTGTTCTCCGCAGCGAAGCACAGCGTTTTGTTGGCAAATGAATCGTCCAGATAGCGACGCGGAAAGATGTGCTCGACGTCGACCTTCGCATGCGATCCGACCAGATCCGCCATGCCGAACGAATTGCCCGTGTAAGGGCATACCCAGCCACACTCCTCGGCTAACAGAATCTTTTCGACATCCGCGCGCGAGGGGTTGGTTATCCCCACGGACTTCAGGTTTTGGGAAGCGACGCTGCGCTCTCCTTCCCTCGCACGCATTCTTTCCGACAGCAGCTGCCGAATCCGGCGAGGCTTCTTGAGATCACGAGCGAGCTCAATTCTCACCATGTCCGGTTTTCCGTAGACGCGGACGACCTCGTTCACCACCTTCCGGAGCTCCGTCATGGCTCTTATGACGGCGGGGTTCGTGATCGCGGGCAGCGCTGTCCTGACCGGCGGCAGCTGATCTACCGGTTCGGTCGGCATGCCGAGGTTGTGTGTGGCTTCAAAGTCCGCCCTTGCCGTGGCGTACGGTATGCCGTCCTTCATACGGTCCACGAGATCCACCAACACTCGCTTGCAATGGGCCGCCGGCTTGTCTTCCAACGCAACCTTGTCCAGGGCATCGCAGTGGGGCATGAGGGTGGGAAACGACTGCCCGACTTGTCCGCGCAGGCTTGCCGCATCCGGGCTCCCGCGCACGATGCCCACGAGGAGTGCTTGCTGATCAGGAGAGAGCTTCGCCCACTCGGCACCGATCGCATCGGTCATCGCCCTGCCGGTTCGATTGCCGGGGAGCTTCTTCTCGCCACCTTCTTCCAGATTGAAGCGCGAGTCCTTCTTCTTTAGACCAAGAAGCTTTCGGACCTGCGTAAACGTGATGTCGCCATCTTTGCGGAGCGCCGCAAGCAATTTCAGCCGCTCGGCGTTCGTGAGAAGCCGCATCTCCCCGTCTGCGTTGAAAAGCGAGAGATGATTGACGGCCTGCAAGAGCCTGAACTCCTGGGCGATCGGGTGCGCCATCGGACAGCGACGGCGGTTGGTCAACAAGCTGCACCGTCCAATGAGCGACTTTTGGCTTTTCAAAGGGCGCTGCCAGAAAAGACAGCGGCGTAGCCTTCGTCGGAGCTTTGGCGTGAGTGCGGCGTGATGCGACTGCTGAGCATCGAAGATTCGGTTGAACTCGTCCTCGTAGTCCGCCCGCCCGAGGTAGCAGCCTCGGATGCGATCCTGGGTCGGGTCGAGGTCGGCGAAGAATTGCCCGAGCGTCTTTTCGCCTTTCTGTCGCTGAATCTCTGCGATGCCTTCGTAAACAACGCCAGTTGTCTCGCTTTGGCGATCAGTTCGGCGATTCGCTTTGAATCCCCTTCGTTCGCCGAAGTGGTAGATCGCTCGGCCAAGTTCCTCGGCCGTGAGTGGTCGCTGTAAGGCTTCCGCACGGAGCACATAGGGCAACTTCCTTGCGGTCGACCCCGCGGAGCCATAGGTCTTGCCGAGCGTGGCGAGCAATCGCTGATCGATCTCTTTGAGGGCCTTGTCTCGCGCGACAGCATGCGTGTCGGCGGTGGCCGGCAAGAATCCACCCGATTGGAGAAGTGAGAACAGTTTTCGTTTGCGTTGCACGCGTCTGAACGTCTGGCGACGCATCTGCCGAGCGTCTCGCCTTGCTGCGGCTCGGGAGCTGTCCTTGCCCTGTTCGATGTCGCCATCCACCCCGGCCTCAAAGATTCGAACGCCAAGGCCGATGATCTTCGGCTTTCCAGATTCCGGTCCCTGGATCAGCGCCCAGCCGATGGACTTTGCGCCAATATCCAAGCCGAGAACGACCGCGGCTGAGCTGGCTGGAGGATTACTCTCTCGGATCACGTTGAACTCCTTGCACCGCCGCAGATCAGCCGATATAGTCTCGGCGTGTACCTGAGCGACGGTTACCTCTATCCACAGTAAGGTTTCTTTCGCGCGTGGCTCCCGGCATGCCGGCCCACATTAGCCCCCGCCTCAAAGCCGGGGGCTATTTTTTTGCGCTGGCCAGGCCCCCTGTATAGCCTGATGGCGGGAAAGCACTTCCGCAAGGGGGGGGCTTTCGATCTCGGTCCGTCGGTGCCTCGGCTAGCAACTTCACGAAAGCCGCGACTGTTGCGCTGGCGTGATTTTTGGCCGAGACCTGAGAAAATCCCTGCGAAGTCACCGCTTGATCTGGGTCATTTGATCTTCGGCGTTGAAGCACATCGCTTCCAGGACCATACCGGTGACCCGGTTTCCCGGTCGGCAGCATCTGCAGCGCACATACGGCGTTCGTGAACCGGCCCCCACCGCGCATAAAAAAACCCCCGGGGCGTTCGCGCCCCGGGGGTCGTGCTTTGCAGCGGTGATGCTTCCGGTCACTCAGCCGTGATGTCGTAGCAGAGGATCGCGTCCTGCTCGCGGAGGTAGAGCTTCCCGTCGAGGATCACCGGATGCGCCCAGCTCGGGCGGGCGTCGCTGTCGGGGATCTTGAACGTGCTGACTTCCTTGAAGCCAGCCGGATCGGCCTTCACCAGCGCCAGGATGCCGTCCTGAAAGCGGAGATAGACGTGGCCGTCGCCGGCCGCCACGGCGATCGAGCCCTTGCCGGTGCCGCGTTCCTTCCAGACGATCTTGCCGGTCATCAGCTCGGCACAAAACGGGATCCCCTGGTCGTCGGAATCGCCATACAAATGGTCACCGACGAGGACGACGCCGCCATGCTTGTTGGCAAGCTCCTGCTTGAGGCCGTAGAGCTCCTCCATCTTCACGCCGTCAGCTGTCGCCACCTGCTTGAGCAGCGCGCCGCCGCGCCGGTAGCCGGCCGAGAAGAAGACGAGGTCGCCGCGGATGATCGGGGTGGGGATGACGGCAGTCGTCTGGTCGATCGGATAGCTCCACAGGAGCTTGCCGGTGGCGGCGTCGACACCGACAGCGCCGCTGGCGGTGGTCTGCACGTAGACCTTCCGATTGCCCACCTTCGAGATCACGATCGAGGAGTGGCCGGCGCCGCGGCAATCCTTCATCGGGCACTTCCAGATCGCTTTGCCCGTCTTCTTGTCGAGCGCGACCATCATCGCGTCGTCGCCACCCGGGGTGACGATCAGTCGATCGCCGTCGACCAGCGGCGACTCGCTGTAGCCCCAGCCATCCCCCTTCTTGCCGCCGAAGGTGGCCTTGAGGTCGATGCGGAGCTTCTCGGCGCCGTCGGAGGTCTGGCAGCCGATGAGCACCCCCTGCGGCGTGATCACGTAAACGAGATCGCCGTCGACCGTCGGCGTGCTGCGGGAGCTCTGCCACGACTCCGGCCCCTCGTTCCAGGCCTGGCCGGTCTTCGTCTTCCAGAGCTGCTTCCCCGACTCCCGGTCGTAGCAGGTGAGGTATTCGTCCTTGTCGTCGCCGGCGGTGGAGAGGCCGTCGCCGAGGGTGTAGATCCGCTTGCCTGCGATCGCCGGGGTGGCGTAGCCGCGGCCGGCGCCGACCGCCTTCCAAAGGAGCTTCGGGCCCCCCTCGGGCCAGGATTCGAGGAGGTTTGTGTCGGGGGCCACGGCGGTGCGGGAAGCGCCACGGAACGTCGGCCAGTCTTCACCCCGGGCAGGGCCGGTGACGAGTGTGCCGCTGACGGCGAGCGCGAGGAGCGAGGCGAAGGGAAGACGAGGGAGAAAACACGGCATGAGCGGGGCTCCGGACGGTGGGAACGGATGGACGGGGCGAGCAAGAAGCGGGCATCAGGGGCGCGTCGAGGGTACGGGCTGGGCGCCGGGGCGGTCAAGATTCCGCCCCCTCCCCCACCCCATGATCAGGGAGTAGAAGACCGGCGTGAAAAAGATCCCGAAGGCGGTCACCCCGAGCATCCCGGAGAACACCGCCGTCCCCAGCGCCACGCGCATCTCGGCCCCGGCGCCACGGCCGAGGACGAGCGGGACGACGCCGAGGATGAAGGCCAGGGATGTCATCAGGATCGGCCGCAGACGCATCCGGGCCGCCGTCACCACCGCCTCGGCAAGCGGCAGGCCGGCGTCCTGCTGCTGCTTGGCAAACTCGACGATCAGGATCGCGTTCTTCGCCGCCAGTCCCACGAGGACCACCAGCCCGATCTGCGTGAAGATCGAGTTGTCGAGGCCGGCGATCCACACCCCCGCGATCGCCGCCAGGAGGCACATCGGCACGATGAGGATGATCGCCAGCGGGAGCGACCAGCTCTCGTATTGGGCCGCGAGGACGAGGAACACGAACACCGTCCCGAGAGCGAACACGATCCATGCCGTGTTGCCGGCGAGGATCTGCTGGAGCGACAGCTCCGTCCAGGCAAACTCCATCCCCGGCGGGAGGATCCCCTGCCCCTCGGGCGGCTGGGCGGCGAGCGCCTCCAGGATGGCGATGGCGTCGCCGGAGCTCGTCCCCGGCAACGTCGAGCCGGTGATGTCGGCCGAGGGGAGGAGGTTGAAATGGTTGACGACCGCCGGGCCGCTTGTGTCGGTGACGGTGACGAGCGTCGAGAGCGGCACCATCTCACCGGCGGCGTTGCGAACCTCGAGCCGGCCGATGTCCTCGCGCCGCATGCGGTAGTCGCGGTCGGCCTGAACGAGCACCGGCCAGTTGCGGCCGAAGGCGGTCCAGTCGTTGACGTAGGCACTGCCGAGATAGATCTGCAGGGCAGCGTTGACTTCCGCCAGGTCGACCCCCTGCGCCTTGACCTTCTCCCGATCGATGTCGACGAAGAACTTCGGCTCGTCGGCTCGGAAACCGGAGAACAGCCCCGTCAGCCCCGGCTGTGCGGCGGCCGCATCGACAAGCGCCGCGGCCGCTGCCTCCAGCCGCTGCGGGCCGGCCGAGGTGCGGTCGAGAACCTGGAGCTTGAAGCCGCCGGAATTGCCGAGGCCGTCGATCGGCGGGGCCCCGAAGGCGACCACCTGCGCCGCGCGGATCTCCGCGAAGCTTTGCCGCAGGGTGCGGAGAATCCTTGCCGACGAGCGCTCCGGATCGACCGCCCGCCGGGCGAACGGCTCGAGAAGGACGAACATCCCCCCGGCGTTCGGCTGGCTGACGTTGGCCAGAAGCGAGTAGCCGGTGACGGAGATGCTGTGGGCCACACCCGGGATCGCCGTCACCCGCTTGTCGAGATCGGCCATGACCTCCGCCGTACGCTCGGCACTCGCCCCGGGGGGGAGCAGCGCCGTGACGAGGAGATAGCCCTTGTCCTGCTGCGGAATGAACCCCACCGGGACGGTCGTGAAGCCGTAATAGGTGAGGGCCATGAGGCCGAGATAGAGGGCCACGACGACGATCCCCATCCGCAGGAGCCTCCCCACCACCGCGCCGTAGACGCCGGTGGTGAGCTCGAAAAACAGATTGAAGAGGCGGAAAAAAGCGGCAAGAATCCCGTTGACGGCCCCCGCCCCCCACCAGCCCAAGAGCGCGCCGGCGGCAAACAGCCCGAGCCGCACGCTCCAAGCAGCGGCCCACGGCGGCAACGGCGCCGTCGCCAGACCGGCTGCCACGAGCCCCCGGGCCTCGAGGAACCAGACGGCAAGGAGGCCTGCCAGGAGCGCGATTCCCGCCGCTGGGAGCGGATCGCGCCGCGCTCCGATCTCCCCTTTCCCCTTCCCCTTCCCCGCTTCATCCGCGGCGGCGTTGCCAGGCTCCGGGCCGCCAGACGGCGCGGCGCCATTGCCGGGGTGGTGCGCCTGAAAAAGGAGCACGCAGAGGGCCGGCGAGAGGGTGAGGGAATTGAAGGCCGAGATCACCGTGCTCGCCGCGATCGTGAGGGCAAACTGCCGGTAAAACTCGCCGCTGATGCCGGTGATGAAGGCCGTCGGCACGAACACCGAACAGAGCACCAGCGCGATCGCGATCACAGGCCCGGCCACCTCCGCCATCGCCCGCCGGGCCGCCTCGCGCGCAGGCAGCCCCCCCGATAGCCAGCGCTCGACATTCTCGACGACAACGATCGCGTCATCGACGACGATCCCGATGGCGAGCACGAGGCCGAACAGCGAGAGATTGTTGAGGGAGAAACCGAACAGCCGCATCGCGGCGAACGTCCCCACCAGTGACACCGGCACGGCGACCATCGGGATGATCGTTGCCCGCCAATCCTGGAGAAAGACGAGGACGACGATGAACACGAGCACCACCGCCTCGAAGAGCGTCTTCCAGACCTCGCGGACGCTCTCCTCGACGAACACCGTCGTGTCGTAGTGAATCGCATACTCGAGCCCCTCTGGAAAGCCACGTTCGAGCAAGGCCATCTCGTGCCGGATCCGCTCGGCGGTGGCCAGGGCATTCGACCCGGGCTGCTGGAAGAGAGCGACGGTGACCCCCTCTTGGCCATCGAGTCGGCTGCCGACGTCGTAACTGCGGGCCCCCAACTCGGCCCGGCCGACGTCGCCGAGGCGGACGATCGCTTGGCCCGTGGTGGCCAGATCATGCCCGGGGCCGACACGACCGGCGGCGCCAGCCGGGGTGCCTGGCGGGAGCGGGCCCGAGGCCTTCACGATCACGTTCTCGAAAGCCTGCGGATCGGGGAGCCTTCCGGCCGCGGTCACCGGCACCTGGAAGTCGAGGCCGAGGGTGGCCGGTGGCTGGCCGATCCGCCCGGCGGCCACCTGGACATTCTGCTCGCGCAGGGCACGAACGACGTCGGTGGCGGAAAGCCCGCGGCTGGCGAGCTTGCCGGGGTCGAGCCACACCCGCAGGGCGTAGTCGCGGGCCCCGAGAAACTGCACGTCACCCACCCCATCGATGCGGGCGAGCGCATCCTTCACCTGCAACAGCGCGTAGTTGGAGATGAAGAGCTGATCGAGTCGCTCCCCCGGAGAGAAGAGATTGACGCAAAGGAGGATGCTCGGCGACTTCTTCCGCGTCGAAACCCCCTGCCGGCGGGCTTCCTCGGGGAGCTTCGCCAGCGCCACGGCCACCCGGTTTTGCGTCAGCACCTGGGCCTGGTCGATGTCGGTGCCGAGGGCGAAGGTGACGTCGATCGAGGCCTGGCCGTCGCCGGTGCTCTTCGACGACAGGTAGAGCATCCCCTCGACGCCGTTGATCTCCTGCTCGATCGGCGTGGTGACCGTCTCGGCGACGACCTCCGCCCCGGCGCCGGGATAGAACGCGGTGACGGCGATCGTGGGCGGGGTGACATCCGGATACTGCCCCACCGGCATGCCGACCAGCGCCACGCCGCCGACGAGGAGGATCACCACCGAGAGGACGGTGGCGAAGATGGGGCGGTCGATGAAGAACTGCGAGACCATGGGGCGACGGTCATTCCCTTGCGGGCGGGGCCGGCTGGGCTTCGACCGGCCGGACGACGGCCCCGTCGCGGACACGCTGCAGGCCACTGACAATGACCCGGTCGTCGGCGGAGAGCCCTTTCGTCACGACGCGCATCGAGCCGTCGAGCTTTCCGGGGGTGATCTCGCGGATCGTCACCCGGTCGTCGGCACCGACGACGGCAACGGTCCGGCGCCCCTGCTCGATGCCAATCGCCCGATCGGCTACGAGGATCGCCTCGGCCGGATCGCCAAACGGGAGGCGGACCCGGCAGAACATCCCCGGCGCGATCAGCCAATCGGGGTTGTCGAGGATCGCCCGGCAACGGATCGTGCCGGTTGAAGCGCGGACGGCGATGTCGACAAACGCCAGCACGCCGCGCCGCGGAAAGCCCTCGTCGGTGACCAGGGCCACGTCGACGGGGATGGCGAGATCGCGGATGTCACACCACGTCGGTTCCCCCGCCGCAGCATTCGCCTCCGGCTCCCCCTCTCCGCGCCGGTCCTCTCGCCGGTCGCGAATCGCCCGTTGGCGGGCCACCAGGAGCGATCGCTCGTCGGCGAAAAATGTCACATAAACGGGATCGACGCTGACGATCGTCGCCAGGGTGGTGGGAGCCGCCCCACTCCCGACGAGTTCGCCGACGTTCACCGTCCGGGCGCCGATCCGGCCGGCGATCGGTGCCGTCACCCGGCAGAAGCCGAGATCGAGCTCCGCCTGCGCGAGCAT
>JBBAVV010000070.1:0-7166 GCA_040397545.1 Pirellulales bacterium | reverse complement strand
CGAAGTGGACGGCCGTCACGAAGCCCCCCACGCGCGGCTTGAGATCGACCGTCTCCACCGCGGTGGCATTCCCGGTGAACTCGATCGTGTCGGTCACCTCGGCGACGACCGGCCGGGTGACCACGACCTCCGGCGGCGGCGGGGCGACGACTGGAGGGCTCGAGCGTCCGCACCCGGCCAACGCCACGAGCAAAGCGGCCGTGGCGAAGGCCCGTGGCAGCATGGCAGGGGCTCTGAGCATGAACGAATGTTTCCGGGAGCCCTGACGGAACGACAAAGCCGCCTTGTTGGTGACGCGCCAGACTGGGAGATTGAAGGTGAACTGATTGTGATGGCGGGGAAGCCTGACTGCAACGAACTGGTCTCCGAACTGGCCGCTTCGATGAATCCGGTGCTACTCCATCTCGTCTTTATCGGACGCCAGGTGGCTCTGCGAATCGACTGGCGGCCATTGCCTTTCGGTCACACGCTTCTCAAACCATCGGTGCATGGCCGCATCGTCGACGGCGTACTCGCCGCGAGCCGATTTCCAGACGATCGCAGGGGTGCGTTTGCGGAGCGAGTCGATCGCGGCCTGGGCCTGCTGCGCGGTGACCTGCGGGAAAGCTCGCTTCCGGTAAAACTGCAAAGCCTCGCCGTCGTACGGACGAAACCGCGGGCCCTGCTCGAGGAGTCGCCAGAGCACGGCTTGTTCCACGGGTCGCAGCGCGAGGTAGTCGGATGCCATCTGGGCTTCGTCAGTCCGCTGGCGCTCGTGAGCCGCCTCCATCACCGCCTGCTCAAAACGCACCCCATCGAGGCCTGCCAAGGGGCTGATCGCCTGCCCGAGCGATTCCATGAAGAACTGAGGCCGATGGCCAAAGCCTGCAAAGGCTTGGAGCAAGAGAGGCGAGTCTACCGGCGCAAGATCGGGCCGCTGTGCGGAGATGAGCCGAGCCACGTGCTCGATGAAATCCTCTCCGAGTGACGGCATGCGGGCAATCTGTGAGCCGTAGAACGGCGCGGCGTTGGTGTTGACCAGGCGGAGCAGCTTGTCGCGGTCGGAGCCAGACATCACGAGCATGAGGTTCACGTTGCCTGGCTGATTGAGCTGATCTCGGGCCGACTTGAGTGCTGCCATCGTCGCTTCCCCGGCGTCGCTGGTGAGCGCGTGCTGGGCCTCGTCCACGATGAGCGCTATCGGTGCCTTGGCGGTCTCATGCAAGGCCCGCAGGGCATCGGGCAACGTGACGCCGTCGTGCTTGCCAATCTTGCTCAGGTCGATCTTCAGGATGCCTGGGATGGTCACGCTCTCCACGCCGGCTTTCTTCGCGACACGGCTCACGAAACTCGCATGCGGCGCGAGCGATCGGGCAATCGCATCCGCGATCAGCGTGCCTGGATCCCGCCGCGGGTCGGCCCACAGGTCCACGTAGGCCACCACGACGCCGGTGGCTCTGAGCGCCGGGGCCAAGTCATTGAGGAGGAACGTCGACTTCCCCGTCCGTCGGGGCGCCGCCAGAAACAAGCCGTTGTGGGCGTCGCTGAAGGTCGCCTCACCGCGGAGCGCGACCACCAGTTCCCGAGCCAATTCGGGACGTGGAAAGTGAATCATTCTATGGCTCTTTATTGTGTAATAGATAATTTATTCAACACCGGATAAAAGTCAATAAAAACGGTTTTTTTGGAGGATCATGGCGTCAGGGCATCCCCTTCCCCGAGCCCAGACCGCAGCGGCACGAGGGCCCCTCTGCCGGGGGCCGCAGCGGCCGGAAAGCCGGCTTGTTCGCAGCGACTGAGGGTGGGAGATTGAAGGTTGACCGACTGCGACGTCAGGGGTTTCCCCGCCCCCGAACTGGCCCTGAGGAAGTTTCCATGATCCCCCCCCGCCCTGCCCGCGTGGCGCTTCTTCTGACCGGATCCCTGGCCGCATGCCTGGCGTGCGCCGTCTGGGTCGCGCCGCTGCGCGGCGAAGAGCCGCCGGCCATCGATCCGGCGCGGAATCCCGCCGGAGCGCTCGCGGCCGATCTAGGGCCGCTGTGGGAATGCCTCTCTGGCGCCCGCGAGACGTTCACCGCTCAAGGCACGGTCTCAGTCGGCGGCAGCGGCAAGCCGATGAAGGTGGCAATCAAGCTCGAGCGCTTCGATGCCCACGCCTACGACCTCGAGCTGACGCACGACGATTACGCTTTGGTGCTGCGGCGCCGCGCCGATGCCACGGCGCTTGCCCTCCCCAAACACAAGATCGTCCACATCGGCCGCGGCGCGAGCGATCCGGCCGACCATCTCGACCCCGCCGGCATCGGCGCGCGGCTCGTGTCGTCGGCGACGCAGGTGGCGTTTGCCACTCCACTCCTTCTCCAGCCCTCCCCGGCGTCGCTGACCGGCCTCTTGGTCGGGCTCCTTGGTGTGAAACACGATTCCGCCGACGGGCGCTGGGAACGGGGGGACGGCTGGCTCGACTTCGACGACGCCGGCCGGCGGATCAGCGCTCATGCCGAGAACAACGTGGAGCTCGAGCTCACCGTCGGGGAGGCGGGCGAGTGCCTCGCCGTCGATGACTTCCCCGGCTACGAGGTGAGCGAAGTGCCGCGCGACGAGATCGAGCGGACCCTCTGTCGCGGCGTCCGCCGGGCCCTCGAGATCGCCCTGCCGGGGGCGGAGCTGACGGCGCCGGCGACAACAGCCCGCGAGGTGCCGCACGGGAAGCTCGAGTGGGCCGAGGGCCTGCGCGTCGTGACGCTCCATGGGAGCCCAGAGGAGATCGGCAAGGCCCACGGCGAGCTCCTCGCCGTCGAGGCCAACCGCTGCGTCGACTCAGTCCTCCATGTCGTCGGCGCGGTGGAGACGATCCGCGGGGGAGTGTGGTTTCGCAAGAAGCTCGACGATGCTGCGGCCCGTCTCGCCCCCCATATCCCTGAGCGTCATCTCCGCGAGACCGAGGCGCTCGCCACAGCGCTCCATCTCGACCCGGGGCTTGTCGCGGTCGTGAACGTTTTTCCGGAGCTCTTCCACTGCTCGGGGTTTGCCGTCTCCGGGTCGGCGACGACCGACGGCACGCTCTACCACGGCCGCGTCCTCGACTACATGACCGAGATCGGCCTCCAGGACGCCGCTGCGGCGTTCGTCGTGGCCCCGGAGGGGCAGATCCCGTTCGTGACGATCGGCTACGCCGGGTTCATCGGGAGCGTGAGCGGCATGAATGCCCAGGGGATCTCGCTCGGCGAGATGGGGGGCCGCGGTGAGGGGCAATGGGACGGTGTGCCGATGGCCACGCTCATGCGCCGCGCGATGGAGGAATGCACGACGCTCGACGAGGTGATGAAGCTCTGGACGGACAGCCCACGGACGTGCGAGTACTACTACGTCTTCGCCGACGGCAAGACGCGGCAGAGCGTCGGCGTGGCGGCGACGCCGGAGCGGATCGAGTTCGTCAAGCCGGGCGAGGGACACGAGCTCCTCGGCACCGGGATCCCTGATTCGGTCGTCCTCTCCGCCGGCGACCGGCTCCTCTGCCTTCGCGAGCGCGTCAAGGAGCAGTTCGGGAAGATCGACGAGGAGGCCGCCATCCATCTCATGGACCGCCCTGTGGCGATGAAGTCGAATCTCCACAATGTCCTCTTTGTGCCGGAAAAGCTGATCCTCCACGTCGCCCACGCCTCCCACAAGCAGCCCGCCGCGGAATGCCCGAGCGTCCGTCTCGACCTCACCAAGCTCCTCGAGGCGGTGCCCGGCACGCGCGGAGCAGCCACGCCCCCCGCCGCCGACGCGAAGGCGGCGGCCGTGCCTGGGGCCGTGTTCCGGGGCGTCGACACGCTCGCGACGGGGGAGGATCCGAAGGAGGACGCGCGGCAGTGTCTCGCCGGCCTCTGCTGGGACTGTGGCGCTTTCGACGTGGCGATCGAGAAGGCCGAGGGAAACAACGGCGATCTCCGCGTCCGCTTCCCCTCGCCACTGCCCGCCGGTCCCGCTTGCAACCGAGACGTGTGGATGGAGTGGTATCAGGCCCGCGATGGCGAGGGAGAAGTCTGCCGCGGCCCGGCCTGCGTCGTCGTCCACGAATCGGGGAGCGGGATGACGGTGGGGCGGATCGTGGCCCGCGGCCTGTCGGCGCATGGCGTCCATGCCCTCATGGTGCAGATGCCCTACTACGGTGCCCGGCGGCCGAAGGAGGGGAAGGCGGGGGCGGAGATGCTCGTGCCGGCGGTCCGCCAGGCGGTGGCCGACGTGCGCCGGGCGCGCGATGCCACGGCAGTGCTGCCTCTGGTCGATGCGTCGCGGATCGCCGTCCAGGGGACGAGCCTCGGCGGCTTCGTGACCGCGACTGTCGCCGGCCTCGACGAGGGCTACGACAAGGTCTTCATCCTCTTGGCCGGTGGCGACCTGGTCGGCGTGCTCGAGAAAGGGAAGAAGGATGCCGAGAAGGTCCGTGAGAAGCTCGCCGAATCGGGGATGACCGAGGAGCAGATCAAGGAGACGCTCCACGCCATCGAGCCGACGCGCCTCGCACACCGCTACCGCCCCGACCGCACCTGGATCTTCTCCGGGAAGTACGACGACGTCGTCCCGCTGGCCCACTGCCAGCTCCTCGCCGATGCCGGGAGCTTGCCGCCGGATCACCACGTGCAGATGGAGGCCAACCACTATTCGGGAATCATCTTCCTGCCGATGGTGATGGCCCGGATTGCCGGGGAGATCCACGGCCCCAAACCGGCAGGAGCGGCCCCTGCCCCCGCCGCCACGTCGATTCGTTGACACGGCCTCCCAACGGCGCCTAGGATCGATCGATTAAAATTATTCTGTATTCCTTGCCCTTTCCCCCGCATCGAGCCGACCGTGACCGCCCAGAGCCCCGACCCCGCCGCCGATCCGTTCGGCGCTCGCCGTACCGTCGAGCAGGTCGAGGAGGGGGATGAACTGGCACCGAAGTTTGACAGCCAGGGGCTGATCCCCTGCGTGACCACCGACTTCACCTCAGGCGAGGTGCTGATGGTGGGGATGATGACCCGGGAGGCGCTCGCCCGCACGATTGAATCTGGGGAGGCCCACTACTGGAGCCGCAGCCGGCAGCAGCTGTGGCACAAGGGGGCGACCAGTGGCCTCGTGCAGAAGGTCGTCGAGATGCGGATCGACGACGACCAAGACTGCGTCTGGCTGCGCGTCGCGATTCCCGGTGGCGCCAGCTGCCACGTCGGCTACCGCTCCTGCTTCTACCGCAAGGTGCCGGTCGGCGCGGAGCGGACAGCGGGCGCGACGCTCTCTTTCATGGAACACGAGAAGGCCTTCGATCCGAAGGCTGTCTACGGCGACGCACCGAACCCGACGCAGCTGTGACGGCCACGGCATCTCTTCAGGAAAGCCCAATGGAATCCGGAGCGGAAGACGTCGCGATCTACATCTCGACGACGAAAAGCGATTACCGGCTCGGCAAGGCATTCGTCGAAAGTATCGAGCAGTTCGCCGATCGCCCGTTGATCTACGTCCTCCCCGACGACGACTACCCTTCCGATCGGATGTTCGGACATCCCGTGTGGAAGCCGCGCGATCCCCAGATCCTGGCTCTTGATCGGTATTACAAGAAGCTGCGGGTCTTCTGGGGGCCGGCCGAGCGGTTCGTGTATGTCGATGCCGATCAGATCGTCCTCCGCGACCTCCGACCATTCCTTGACCATCTGCGCACGCGGGACACTCCTTTTTTCATGGCATGTTGGGCCTCCCGGAGCTATCCGGAGTGGCTCGCGGGCGACAGCGCGGCCCGCCGGAGATGGGCAGCCGACTGGGTCGGCCTCGCCGATCAACTCGCACGGTTCGAGCCGGCATTCGATCCGACAGCGGCGTATCCCTTTGCCAGCGGCAACTGGGCAGCCTCGAGGAACGTTTTTGACCAAACCGTGCTCCTCGACGAATTTGCCCGGGCGCTGGAATTCCACGCGCGGTCGGGGCGGCCCGAGCCCTTGTCGATATCCCGGACCGCCTTTTTCAACGGCGACCAAGGTTTTCTCAATTACATGGTGTGGAAGCACGGCGTTGCGGTCGATTGGATCCCGGACTTCTTCTGGTGGGGAGGCCTTCCGGAAAGCGAATGGACATGCGAAACGCCGAGCCCATACACCGGACTTTTCGTCCATTGGGGCGGGTGCCCCCGCCCCGGCCCGATCCCGATCCCCTGGTCGACGGTGCCTCTGGCAGCCCGATGGCGGCAGCTCTACTACAGTTACTGCCGCAAGCACGGCGACTGGATCGGTTGCGCGAAGGACAGCGCCGAATTCCTCGCGCTCTTGGGCCGTCAAAGTCTCGGTCTCGGCAGACTGAGAAGACGCCTTTTTTGAAGCCATCCGGCGGTCAGAACGACTGAGTCCATACCGTCAGACAAGGGAGTCGAGATCCCCGCAAACAGCGAGAATGTCGCTGGGGAGGGTGGCAACACGGTATCGGTATCCAACGAGGAGCGAGACGGCTGCCTCCCTCTGTGCTGCATCGAGATGGGAGTGCTCGAGGAACACCACGGCGGGACGCACTCGCTCGAAGGAAAACACGCGGAGCAGTTCATCATCGTACCCCTCGGCATCGATCATGAGGAGGTCGAGCGACTTGAAGCCCTGCTGATCGAGGAGCGATGCGATCGTGGCCCCGTCCACCAAGGATTCGACGACTCGATCCTCGAGTCCCGGAAACTCGCGACTGAACTTGAGGATCGACTGCTTGTTGAGGGACGCCGTCCCAAGCACCCAGTCGGGAAACAGTCCGTCACGATGATCGACGTGGAAGAAGGGTACCTTCTCACCGGACTTCGTGATGGCGGCGTGGACGATGTTGATCCGTTCGTCACTGCCATATTTCCCGTTGAGACGTGCCATGGCAACGGGCTGGGCGTCGACAAGAATGCCGCGATAGTCGGGGAACTTTCTGGCCATGGCCACCGGCTCGAAATGGCCTTTGAGTTCGAGCGCCCCGATCTGCAGAAACCGAAACACGGAAGCCTCGCTCGTCGCCTGCAAACGCAGGGCACCGATGGCATTGCCGGCTCGGCCGATTTCGGCGTCTGCATCCACGACGGCCGCTTCACCTGGCAGCAGCAGGGGCTGACCCTCGTTGAGGACCTCGAGTTCCGCTGGGAGGCTGAGACCGGCGGGCCGCTCCCCCTCGGCGGCATCGTCGCCAGCCGGAGCCTTCCCGCCGACACGATC
>JBBAVV010000069.1:0-24461 GCA_040397545.1 Pirellulales bacterium | reverse complement strand
CGCGGGTCCTCCTCGAGGAGCGCCTGGGCCTCCATGCCCGGCTCTCGAGCGCGGCTGCCGGCGTCGGCGACTGGCCCGGACGGCGAATCGATCTCGATGGCCGGTGGCCGGTGCGGCTGCGGGCCACGCGCCCCGCCATGCTTTTGGCGATGGTCGGCGCGATGCTCGCCGCCGCGATGGCGATCCCGGTCGCCGACGCCGGCGCCTTCCGCCGCCGATCGATCGAGGCCCCGGCCGATGCCGAGATCGTGTCGAAGTGGATCGAAGAGCTGCGGCGCGAAAAGGCGATCGACGAGCGCTCTGCCAGCGAAGTAAACGACCGGATCGAAGCGATCCTCGAGCGCCCGCGCGACGCCTGGTATGAACACGCCACCCTCGAAGCGGCCGGCACGCTCCGCGAGCAGACCGCCGCCGAGCTGGCGGCACTGGCCCGCAATCTCGCCGCCGCCGAACAGGCCGCTGCCGACCTCGCCGCGGCGCCTGCCGGCGCCGCAAGCAGCGAAAAGCAGCGCGACTCCCAGGCGCTCGCCGCCGCCGCGCGGCAGCTCGCCCTCGGCGGGATGCGACCGGCCGGCGACGCCGGCGAGAAGCTCGGGAAGGAGGCGGCCGAAGCGCTTGCCGATCTCTCCCCGGAGCAGCTCCGCGAGCTCGCCGCGGCGCTGCGAGCCAATCGCTCCAAGCTCAAAGCGGCGTTGGCCCGGGCCGCCAACTTCGACCTCGCCGCCCTTGGCCCCGAGAGCGACTGCGAAGGGTGCAAGCCGTGTGGCACCTGCCAGGCATGCCATGAGGGAAAGCCGTGCAAAAAGGGGGCCTGTGCCGCCTGCAGCCGGGCCGGCCGCGGTGGCATCAGTCGGGGGCCAGGGGAAGCACCGATGAAGGCCGGGAAGGAAGAAGACCTCGGGGCCACGCGCCGCGAGCTTGTCACCGCTCCGACCGACGTCGAGCGCTCCGCCGCCGGTGAGCTCCTCGACGTCGTCGATGCCGAGCATGCGGTCGACGAATCGGCCTATGTGGGCCCCCAGGCCGGCGGGAGCATCGCTCCTGCTGCCAATGGCGGCGGCCCGAGCCGGGTCGACAACCTTCTCCCTCGCGAACAGGATGCGGTTCGTCGATTCTTCAAGTGATCCCCTCCCTGCCCGGCTCATTCCGCCTCATCCCGGCTGATCTCATGAATCCTCCCGCTCTGATTCCGCTCGACGACGCCCAGGCCCGCCATGCCGCCGAGTCGATCGGCCGGCTGAGGCGCGTGCTCCAGGGGGTGCTGTTTGGCCAAAACGACCTCATCGATCTGGTGATCGTCGGCGTCCTCGCCAGGGGGCATGTCCTCCTCGAAGGCTTGCCGGGGCTGGGGAAGACGGAGCTGGTGAAGGGGCTGGCGCGGGCCCTCGATCTCAAGCACAAGCGGGTCCAGTTCACCCCCGATCTCCTCCCCGGCGACATCACCGGCAATCCAGTCCCCGAGGAGGTCGATGGCCGGCGGGCGTTCACGTTTCAGCCCGGCCCGATTTCTGGAGTTGGCTAATGTTTTGGTTGTATAATAAAGCTGAGTGCATCATTATTTTTGGATGAGACATGAAAGTGAAGGTGGCAGAAACAACGTAAGCATCCGAAGTAAGCTCATACGAGTGCTAATTGTGGGAATCTGGATTCGATTGCGCAAACCGTAAGGCCTGGAATAAATAAAAATAGATAATACTATGCCTACAAAAACAAAAATTCTTGGTTTTAAACATAAGGTAAAACGGGTTCTCGAGAGGTTGTTTTGTATAAATATCTGCCACCCTTCTAGATACCGTGGATGTAATGTTTTTAAAAATATCAAGAGCACCGGACATCCCATGATAAGAGTATTTGATATTGGAGCTAATGATGGTCAGTTTACAGCAGGGCTCAGTGAGGAATTCCCGCACGCTGATCTCTACTGCTTCGAGCCAGTCAGCTCAACATTTCGTGAACTTGAAAAGAATTTTAAGAATACAAGTATCAAGTGCTATAATATCGGTTTTGGTTCCAAATCCGGCCAGAGCACGATATACATAACAAAAAATGCATCGACAAACTCCTTAATCGAGCCAGAGGAATATACTAGCCGAGAAACGGTTTCGATTACGACTCTTGACCAATTTGTAGAGCAGCATGAGATAGGGAATATTGATCTTTTGAAAATAGATACGGAAGGTTTTGACCTAGAGGTACTCAAGGGTGCTGAGGCTACACTAAATCTTAAAAAGGTATCTTTTGTGTATGTGGAAGTGGGTTTGAATCCACAGAACAAGCTACACGTGCCATTAGAGGAAATTAGCAAATGGCTATTTCAAAAAGGGTTTAGTCTTTTTGCTATCTATAACCAGGCAGAGTATCAGAAGGGCACCTTATTTGCGGATGCCTTGTTTCGGAGGGATGAGGAATCAGAGTAAGTAATAGATGCCCCCTACATGCACCCTTAAAGGGAGCCTCCTCAGCAGAATCTGTGAGTGAATTCCGGCACTGGAAGGCGTGCCATTGTGTGAAGCAGGGAAAATTCGATGCCTTGAGCGGTTCTGATGCCATACGCTTTTCTGGTGGTCAGTTTTCGCTGTGCCATTAAAACCCTCGACAACGCCCGACGAGATCGTGCCCGCGGCCCGAAACCAGTTGAGAATCAGGTCGTGATGTCGTCGCAGGCTCCGAGCGACTTTCTTCATCGGGCCAAGGCGACTGTGCATCGCTTCTTTGCACCAGAAGTTGAGAAACTTCGCTGCCCGCTTCGGCTTCACGCACTCCCGGAATCGCTGAAAGTCTTCGCGGAGCAGACGGGCCTCGACGCTCTTGAGATGATATTGCCTCAGATCGGCGAGCGTCGCGGCCTGGCTGTCGGTGAGATTCTCCGGCCGTTTGAGCAGACACCACCGCGACTTGGTGAGGATCTGCTCCAGGGCGATCGCACCATATCTCAAATGCTGACAAGGACTTTGAGCTAATAGTCTTCGTCCCAACCCGCTGAAAGCCGCTTGTACTTCACACCAAGCTTGGCCGTTTTCTCATTCTTGAGTAGCATCGGCGCAATTCTGCGGAGGATGCTGAAGTCGGCATCGGCGTTGCCCTTACGGATACGGCAATGGTCCTCACGGAACGTTACATCCGGTTGCCAGTGCAGGTCGTTCTCGATCGCCTAATGACCCTTGACAATCGTGGCGAAAGTCTTGACCGGCATTTTTTGCTCAGAGTGTCGTAGCGGATATTGAAGCACTCCTTTCCGTCACGCTCGGTGTTCCTGATGACCATGCCGCTAGCCTTGAACCCAGGCCAACGATCGCTGTCGGGCAGCCCGGGCGGCACGCCGCAGACGTCGTGCCATCGCGATTCCTTGCCGCCATGGCCCTTGTCCGTACTGTGCCTGTGGCGGACGGGCACCGTCGGCATTTGGCCATCCAGGTATTCGGCGAAGACCTTTTCGATTCCGTCGCGCAGCGTTCCCTGATTCCCCTTCACGTTGAGGACGTAGTGACCTCCGGCGTCGACGATGCGACGGGCGATCTCCGTCTGGCATCCTGCGGCATCGATGGTCACCGTCGCCCCCTTGAGCTGCGACCTCTCCAGCAATTTGAGGATCGCCGTAATTTCGTTGCTCTTCGCATCGACCACCAACTTCCCGAGGCTGATCGAGTTGGCCGAGGCCCAGGCGCTGATCATGCGAATGGCCGACTTGTTGCTCGCCTTGTCGAAACTGCCCCGGAGGGTTTCGCCGTCGATATCGAGGATCTTTCGGAACCATCTCCGCTTCTTCCGACCGAAGTCGGCGATCGCGATAAAATCCTCGGCGCCGCAAATCACAGCGCAGATCGCGATGACGATGAAGTTGATGAGCGGATGTGTAATCTTCCGACGACGCGGATCGGAAAGTGTCGCGAAATGGACATGAATCTTGGTGCTCACTGCCTTGGGGATGGGCATGGTCGATCAACGATGAAAATCGCAGCCCGACCGATCACCGAAGCACCTTCGGAGACATCACGGACGGAATTGCCCAGTCATGCCAGAGTGCCCATCATGGCGCAATCGCCCTGGGCCAACACCCGGTTAGTCATTTCGACGAGGAAGCCCTTCATCTGTCAAGCCTCATACTTCTCAGAATCGTTGATCGCCGAAAGGTTCGGCGTTGAAATCGATTGGCCGTCGTGGGCACCCGAAGCAGGCCGGTGCCCCTCAGGAAGTCACCATCCGGCTCGGGCGAGCCGATCCCTCCGGGATCCGAAGAAACGACCACACCCGAGAGCATCAAGAAATGAGTATCCGACAGAGGTCGCCGGTGTCCGGGCACGATGGTTGGAGTCGGCGGCACGATCGCTTGCCACCGCCGGCGATCACGAGCCGCTCCCGCTTGCAAGCCGGCTCCTCGTGCGCCCGACTCACCTCCCGAAGTAGCCCCACGCATAGACAAGCGTAGTCTCCGCGCCGGGATCGAGTCGCACCTGCCAGCGAATCCGCGCCGCGCCGTTGAACTGCCGCCACCACGGCGGCCAGTTGAACCAGCCGAATCCTGACAGGCCGCCCCGCCCCGGGCCCGCCGGGCCGGCAGCCTGCCCGAGCAGGGCGAGATCCTCGAGGACGTTGACTCGCTCGATGACGCCGTCGTGATCGGCCCCTTCGACAGCGCCGAACACGTGTCGCACCACCTCGATGTCGACCGGCTGGCCGCGGAGGTTCTTGAGCGTCAATTCGCC
Organism: Pirellulales bacterium; assembly: GCA_040397545.1. Classification (GTDB taxonomy): domain Bacteria; phylum Planctomycetota; class Planctomycetia; order Pirellulales; family UBA1268; genus QWOP01. The sequence continues at coordinate 19,758 of JBBAVV010000069.1, read as the reverse complement.
AGTCAGCTCGAGCCTGGCCAGCTGCTCGCCGTTCCAGTTCTGGGCATTGGGGACGCGGCGCGTCTCCCGCTCCTCCTTCGTGACGCGGATGTCGACGGCCGTGGTGACGGCGAGATCGACCTCGGCCCCTGGCGAGGTGTAGGCGAGCATCCCCTGCGCGAGGACGCGGCCATCGCGCATCACCAGCGCCGGCGCCGTCGTCAGGGGGGCCTTGCCGGTGTTGGAGAGGCGGATCGTATGGACGGCCTTCGGCGCCGCCATGAGCCGCGCGAACTCTGCCCCCTGCCGGGGATCGAGCTGCTGGACGAACTCGGCCGGCGGAGTGAGGGGGATCTCGAGCTTGAAAAAGTCGCGGTAAGGGAGCGAGCCGACGCTCACCGGCACCACCATCCGCTCCCCTTTTTTCAGGCTCACATGCTCGAGGCGGAAGACGTAGAGATCCTCCGTCTTCTCACCATTTGCTCCACCCGCTTCAGCCTCCTCGGCGAGCGCCGCCCCCGCGCCGGCCCCACCGGCCACCTGCGACATCATCGAGTTGGCGTAGAAATTGCCGAAGCGGTTGCCGTTGTCGAGGGTGACCGCCTGCGCGAGACGTGCCGCCGCCTGCTCCAGGCCGATCGGGTCAGCGGAATCCTTGAGGGCGAACGTGGGGACACCGACGACAAGGTTGCAGGTGACGTCGGCGAGGTCGACCAGATCGTTGACGAGCGTCGCCTGGAGCCAGACGCGGGCCTGCCCCTTGCCGTCGAGCTCGACCCGGTAGGAGGGGATCCAGCGGAGCCCGCGCTGGACATACATCAGCCCGATGTCTGCCGCGCCGCCGGCCAGTGGCTCAGCCTTGTCCCCCGCGCCGCGGCGGATCATGCGGAGCGTGAGGGCACTGCGCAGCTCATCGCGGCCGAGCTTCGCGTCAGGCGCCGCGCGGAAGGTGATGTCCTGGATGCGCGCGAGGGATAGCACGCGCGTCCCGGCATCAGTCCGCAGGAAGACCAGATCAGAGGCGACCGGGAGCTTGGGGCCGTCGCCCGGCGGGGCGAGCGACTCGAGCTCGTCGGAGGTCTGCACCGGCGCCGCGAGGATCGTCGCCTCGTAGGGAACCGGATCACGGTTGGGGGGTGGGATCTCGGTGACGAGGACTTTCGCACCGGGATTGGCATCGACGAGCTCCTTGAGCGACAGCGCCGTCCGCTCGACCCTGACGCGGCTCTGGGAAGCGGTCACCGCCGCAACGCCGATCCCGCGCTGCTCGGCACCGCCTTCGACCGCCCCAACCCAGAATGTCCCCATCACCGGAGCGGGGAGATGGCGAAGGACGGCGTCACCTGCCGCATCGACCGCCACGGTGCCACGATGGACGACAAACGCATGGCCGTCCTTGAAGACACTCACCTCACGAACCGGGAGACTGGCCGGCGCGGGGAGATCGGCCCCCCCGGCCACCAGCGGCAGGAGGAGGAAGAGGCCGAGCAGGTGGACTGCCACCCGGGGAAGGTCGGCGGGATCGCGGCGGGGCATGGGGGACCTCTGATTTCTTGAAACCGGGGTGGCGGACGCTGATCCGTTCCGGTCACGCCCCCCCAGGGATGATGCCACGGCGGAAAGCTCCCCGGCAAATCCGGCAAGGCCTGCCATCTCCACGTCCCTGCCCGGGCTCCAAACCCGAGGGTATGATTCATCCGTTCCGTCCATCGCTCCGGAGCCCCCCGGCGCCCCATGCCATCCCGACAGGCCTCGACCACCAGCCTCGCGCTCGTGCGGCAATTGCGATTCTGTGCCGGCCACCGGCTCTACCGGCACGAGAGCAAGTGTGCCTACCTCCACGGCCACAATTACCGGGTCGACGTTGAGGTGGTGGCGGCCGGCGGAGCGGCCGCGGTCGATGACGTGGGGCGGATCGTCGATTTCTCGCTGATCAAGAAGCGGCTCCTCGGCTGGCTCGATACGAATTGGGACCACGCTTTCATCCTCTTCGTCGAGGACTGTGGCGCGATCGCCGCGGTGCAGCAGTCGACACCGTCGAAGCTCTTTCTCCTCCCCTGGAATCCGACCGCCGAGAACATGGCCCGCTACCTCCTCGAGGTGGTCTGCCCCGGCGTGCTCTCAGACCTCGGTGTCGTCGCCCGCCAGGTGAGCGTGTGGGAGACCGACGAAGCCTGCGCGATCGCGTCCCTCACCGGCTCCCCCGCGCCGCCGCCGGTGCCGCTGGGCAGCGTGATTGTCGTCGACGACCGCTGACCGCGCGTGCACGCCCCCACCAAATCCTCCCCGAGGCCCGCTGCTTTCCATGCCAGAACCGCTCCTTCCAGCCGGCGCCACCTTTCCCACCACCCGTCCGCGGCGGATCCGCCAGCACGCCTGGCTGCGGAGCCTCACGGCCGAGACGGTCCTGACGCCGGCTGACCTCATCTGGCCGCTGTTTGTCCACGACCACCCTGCGGCCGTGCCGGTGGGGGCGATGCCGGGCGTCGAGCGACTCTCGATCGAGGGAATCGTGAGGGCGGCGGCCGAGGCGGCAGCCCTCGGGATCCCGGCGATCGCACTCTTTCCTGTCGTCGAGAGCCGGCACAAGAGCGACGACGCCGCGCACGCCTGCGACGACGACAACCTCGCCGCCCGGGCGGTGCGCGCGATCCGCCGCGAGACCGGCGACAGCGTGGGGATCATCTGCGACGTCGCCCTCGATCCCTACACGAGCCACGGCCACGACGGCCTCCTCGCCGACGGCCGGATCCTCAACGACGAGACCGTCGCGGTGCTCTGCCGGCAGAGCCTGTCGCTCGCTCGGGCCGGCTGCCATTGTGTAGCCCCCTCCGACATGATGGACGGCCGCGTTGGGGCAATCCGCCGGGCGCTCGACGCGGCGGGAAGGGAGGATGTCTGCATCCTTTCCTACGCCGCCAAGTATGCCTCGGCGTTCTACGGGCCGTTTCGCGACGCGCTCGGCTCATCGGCAGCGCTCGGGGCCGGGGCGGCCCGCGGCGTCACCGACAAGAAGACCTATCAGATGGACACCGCCAACGGCGACGAGGCCCTTCGCGAGGTGGCTCTCGACCTCGCCGAGGGGGCCGACATGGTGATGGTGAAGCCGGCCGGCACGGCGCTCGACGTCATCCACCGCGTCAAGCGGGCCTTCGGCGTGCCGACGTTCGCCTATCAGGTGAGCGGTGAGTACTCGATGATCCGCGCCGCGGCCGCCCACGGCTGGATCGACGGTGAGAAGGCCGCCGCCGAGAGCGTGCTGGTGATCAAGCGCGCCGGCGCCGATGCCATCCTCACCTACTTCGCCCCGGAGCTCGCCCGCGCGATGCGCTGATGCACGAGTGTCCGTCACCCCTTCGGTCGGAAGGCGACGAGCCGCTCGGGCTTCGTCTCGAGGCGCGGCGGATCAGCGGCGCCTGAGTGAATGAGATCGATGCAATAGGGGATCGCCGGGAAGACGGCGTCGAGGCACTGGCGGATGCTCCGCGGCCGCCCCGGGAGATTCACCACCAGCGCCCGGCCGCAGATCCCGGCGGTCTGTCGGGAGAGGATCGCGGTGGGGACATATTTTAAGGACTCGCTCCGCATCAGCTCGCCGAAGCCAGGGAGCATCTTCTCGCAGACGCGCTCGGTTGCCTCCGGGGTCACGTCGCGCGGCGCGGGGCCGGTCCCGCCGGTGGTGACGACGAGGCAACAGCCAGCCTCGGCAAGAGCGACGATATTGGCGGAGATCTCTTCGAGGTCGTCGGGAACGATCCGCTCCCGCCCCTCCCACGGCGAAGCAAGCACCTCGTGGAGATAGTCGCGGATCGCCGGCCCCCCCTCATCGACGTACTCCCCGCGGCTTGCCCGGTCGGAGACGGTGAGGATGCCGATGAGGGGAGGAGCGATTTCCATAATTCCCGTCACGATACCCCAAGGGGACCGGGGAAACCACGCGGGCCGTCCCCCACGGCATCGAGCGTCACTGGCGACCCTGACGCCTATTCCGGCTGGGGAGGGAGGGCAGACGATTGGGAGCGCTTCGCCCAGAATCCCTCGGCCAATCCGCTCCGCATACCGAACCTCGATCCCGGTCAGGCGGGGAACATCGACCGCAGCGCGGGACAGCGGCTCGAGGGGCCAGGGGGCGACGGGCCGTCCTCGATCCCGGCCAGATCGGCAATCTCGACATCCGCTTGGAAGAGGCGCGGAACCGCCTCGAGAAGCTCGAGGGGAAGACGGAGCAGTTGCCCCTGATCCGGATGAGCGGTTTTTTCCAGGTCGACGACGGCCTCTTCAGCCACTCGCCTTCGAGCCAGGCCTACTACGGCGACATCCAGGACGGCGTCGGCTTCCGCCGCGCCCCTCTCTCGGCCGTCGGAAAGCTCACCGAGTTCACCAACTTCTCCATTGAGTTCGACTTCGCCCAGATCGGCCGGCCGAGCTTCTTCATCTGGGGGGAACAGGAGCAGATCCCGATCCTCGGCACGGTGCGCATCGGCCAATTCCGCCGGGCCCGCGATCCGCCGGGAAGCAAAAAAGACGATGACGTCAAATCCAAGGATCCCAAAGCGGATGCCAAGAAGAAGAAAGCTCCTCCCCCCGTCGGCCGCTGCGACCAGTGCGGGGGCTGCGAGGGCGTGCGGAAGGTGTGCGTTGCGAAGATGATCGAGAAGGAAATCAGCCTCCTCAGCAGAATCTGTGGGGGACTTCCAACTCGGGTGGATGTCTCATCAGAAAACAATTGGGGCGTTCGATTCTTCGAGCGGTTCTTGTCCCGTCCGCCGTGCTGGCGTTTTTTCGCCTCGCACAAGCAATCCTAGCCGGCGGCCGCCTTGCTCGCCCCACTCGGTTCAAACCGTTCGCGGATGAGGCGCTGGTGCCGTCGTGGGATCCGGGGGTGTGACGAGTCGCCGGTGTGGGAAAGGAAAGGGTCTTTCGAATTGCGCTTTGTGCGTGTGACGCGTGCCCTGGTGGCTGGACAAATACCAGAACACTGATCGGCCGGCCGTGGCTTGCGGAAACTCCGAGAGGCTTCGGACCGGGCCTTGGAATGGCCTTGACCTCAATTTTTGGGGGGTGGTCTAGTGAATTGGCTGGCGGGGTGTTTCCGGCTCTCCGTCGAATGCAGATCGGCTCATAGAAAGGATGAATCGAATGGCCCGCTTTTCTTTGCAAGCCTTTTCCCTTTGGCTGGCTGCCTTGGCCTGCCTCCCGTTGGGCTCTCTCGCCAACGCCGAACCGATCGAGTGGGTGACGGTCGGCCACCCGGGGAACACCGCTGATACCGCTCCTGCTGGCTTCGGCGCCGTGGCGACTTCATTCCAGATCATGAAGTACGAGTTCACGAACCAGCAGTACACCGACTTCCTGAACTCTGTAGCTCGGACCGACACCTACTCGCTCTACAACCCGAGCCGGGAGGGCAGCAACGACATCATCGGCGGCATCAGTCGATCCGGGTCGTCTGGTTCGTACTCCTATTCTGTTAAGACTAACATGGGCGACAAGCCGGTCAACTACGTGAGTTGGTTCGATGCGGCGCGAGTGTGCAACTGGCTGATGAACGGTGCCACGAGCTCGTCGAGCACAGAGACAGGGGCGTATACGCTCGTGAACGGCCAGACCAGCCGCGAGGCCCCGGCAGTGAACCCGGGGGCGACGTTCTATATCCCTACGGAAAACCAGTGGTACAAGGCGGCCTACTACAAGGGCGGAGGCACGAACGCGGGCTACTGGGATTACGCGACGCAGAGTGATTCGGCCCCGACGGCAGTGACGGCGGGTTCGACAGGAATCGGCTCCGCTGGCAGCACGGGCAACTTTGCGAACTACAACAGAGTGCTTGACTTCAATAACCTCTATTACAACGTGACGACGGTGGGCACCAACGGCGGCCCGAGCTTCTACGGGGCGTTCGACATGACCGGCAACGTGTGGGAATGGAACGACACCATGAAGGCCTATGGCCAACAAGGCATACGGGGCGGCAGTTGCGGCGACCTTAAGTTCTATTCGTCGTCCTCCTTCGGGGGCGCTGGCGGCCCGTCGGCGGAGGGCGGAAACCTCGGTTTTCGTCTCGCAAGTCCGGTCAGCATCTCCGCCGTCCCCGAGATCGACCCGAACGGTTTGAGTGCCGTGTTGGGTTTGATCGTCGGCGGACTGGGATTACTGGAACGACGGCGGTTGGGCCGTTGAATGTTCCCTTTGGGATTTGCTGTTTATCCCCTTTGATCGCTTTGATTGCGGCGGCATGGCAGCGGCAAGAGCGTGTGCCCGGGCAAGAGGCGGTCCTCCTGCCGGGGCATAGCCGTCGGGCGACGCGGCGGCGATGACTCGCGTTATTTTTTGGTGTCCTGCCATACCGGCAGGTTGGATGGGGCTCCTCCGACTATTCCTGTGCGGGCGAATGTCTGCCTCCGGGCGGCGGTCGGCCGGACGAGGCCTGATGCCGCCACGGCGGCCCGACGGGGCATGACCTTGACCGGCCGTGGCTGAGAGCGGGCCGCGGTGGCGGTTCTTTTGCAGCCCGAAGCAGGACCGCGCTCGAGCCGGTCTGCGCCCACAGATTCTGCCGAGGAGCCAGAAGAAAAGGGGCTTCGAACCGGGCGAAAATGAGCCGTTCTCGCCGCTCGTTGGCCGTCGCGCCTGCCTGGCTCTGATCGGTTCGCCTGGTGATTCTTTCGACCGCTTGCCGAACGATCCTACGATCAATCGCCGCAGCAACATGCTCGTCGCCGACGCCTCTCACGCCGCAGTGGCGATCGAGACCGGGTCGGAATGGATCACGACCGACCGCGCCTTTCGCCCGCTTCACCGGCCTCCGGTGGCGGATCACGGCATCCACTGCCTGCGAAAACGGTCGGGGATGAGGCCCGCCGGGCGAATCATTCCCCCATCGGACGCGCTGGTTGGCGAGGTTATAATCGCCCTCATCATGAGCACGATCGTCCCTGCCACCGCCGTCTCCCGAGCCGCGCTGCCCGCACTCCCGCCCCGCGGTGGCGTCACGCTGGCGATGTATGACCGGATGATCTCCGCCGGGGTGTTCGAGCCGCGACAGGAGCACCCGCTCGAGCTCATCGAAGGAGCGCTGCAAATGATGTCGCCGATCGGAGACCGGCATGCCGACGCCGTCGACTGGCTCGTCCGCTGGAGCATGATGCAGGTCGATCTCTCCCGAATCCTCGTGCGCGTCAAGAACCCGATCGCGATCCCCACCTCAGAAAGTGCCCCGCAGCCCGATCTCGCCTGGGTGACGCTGCGGCGTTACATCGATCGCCGCCCGCTCCCGGAGGAGGTGATGCTCGTCGTCGAAATCGCCGACACGAGCCTCGACCACGACACGACAACGAAGGCGGCCCTCTACGCCGCAGCCGGGATCGCCGATTACTGGGTGGTCGATCTCGTCGCCCGGGCAGTGATCGTATTCCGCGATCCGGTGGCGGGCCGCTACGACACCCGCACCACCCACCGCGCCGGCCGGCCGCTCTTCCCCCTGGCCTGTCCGGAGGCGACCCTCGAGCCGGCGGAACTGTTCGTCGATTGAGCGCAAGGCGGAAGGGGCGGACCGGTCACGACTCGAACTCGGTCCTGTCGTTGCCGGACTGCCGGATGATCGACCGCAACGTCCCCCGCTTCAGATCGCGCCCCGGTCCCCGAGCAGCTTGAGCAGCGCATCGACGCACTTGGTCACCGACCACTGGTCGGTCGGGAGGACGAGATCGGGATTCCCAGGCACCTCGTACGGCGCACTCACGCCGGGGAAGTGCTTCATGTCACCGGCATCGGCCAGGGCATAGTGCCCTTCGGCGTCGCGCTGCCGGCAGACCTCGAGCGGGCAGGCGAGATGGACGACCAGCGCCCGCTCCCTGCCGATCCGCTCCACTGCCTTCTGCCGCACCGATTCCTCCGGGGCTACGAAGGCCGCGATGCACAGCAGCCCGGCGTCGTTGAACAGCCGGGCGATCTCCGTGCCGCGGCGAAGATTCTCGCTCCGCTCGCCCGCCGAGAAGCCGAGATCACGGCTGATCCCCAGCCGCAGGGACTGCCCGTCGAGGACGGTCACCGCCCGCCCCGCTTCGAACAGCCGCCGCTCGAGCGCCGCCGCAAGCGTGCTCTTGCCGGAGCCGGTGAGCCCCGTGAGGAGGAGCGTGACGGGCTTCTGGCCGAAGCGGGCCTCGCGCTCGGCTGCCGTCACGGCGCTGGCCGCCCCGTGGAGATGCTCCGCGGCGGTGGCGTCCCAGTGGGCGGTGCTCCGCCCCTCTTCGGGCTCGCGGTCGAGAATCATCCCGGCGCCGACGGTGGCGTTGGTGAGCCGGTCGATGATGATGAAGGCACCGGTGCCACGGTTACGCCGGTAGGCATCGTGGCAGAACGGCTCGGTGAGCGTGATCGCGCAACGCCCGATCTCGTTGAGGGAAAGAGCCGGCGCGTCCTGGCGGTGGAGCGTGTTGACGTCAACGCGGTAGCGGAGCGTGCTCACGGCGCCGCTGGTGACCTTCGACGTCTGCTTGAAGAGATAGGGCTTCCCGGGGAGGAGCTTCTCCTCGGCCATCCACACGATCATCGCCTCGAAGCGGTTGTCGACCTTCGGCTGATTGCCGGGGCGGACGAGCATGTCGCCGCGGCTGGAATCGATCTCATCCTCGAGGGTGAGCGTCACGCTCTGCGGCGCGAAGGCCTCTTCGCGTTCGCCGTCGAAGGTGACGATCTGCTTCACGCGGCTCTTCTTCCGGGAGGGGAGGCTCATCACCTCGTCGCCGGTGCGGATGATGCCGGAGGCGATCGTGCCGGAGAAGCCGCGGAAGTCGAGATTCGGCCGGAGGACGAGTTGGACCGGGAAGCGGAAGTCCTCGAGGTTGCGATCGGAGCCGATATAGACCGTCTCCAGGAGCGTCATCAGCGGGGAGCCGGTGTACCAGGGCATGTTCGGGCTGTTGGTGACGACGTTGTCGCCTTTGAGCGCCGAGATCGGCATGAAGTGGAGGTCGGGGAGCTCGAGGCGCGCGGCGAAGGCGGCGTAGTCGGCGCGGATCTCCTCGAAGACCGCCTGGTCGTAGCCGACGATGTCCATCTTGTTGACGGCGACGACGACATGCCGGATCCCCAGGAGCGAGACGATGAAGCTGTGGCGGCGCGTCTGGGTGAGGACGCCGTGCCGGGCGTCAACGAGAATGATGGCCAGATCGGCTGTCGAGGCCCCCGTCGCCATGTTGCGCGTGTACTGCTCGTGGCCGGGGGTGTCGGCGATGATGAACTTGCGCTTGTCGGTGGAGAAGTAGCGGTAGGCGACGTCGATCGTGATCCCCTGCTGCCGCTCGTCCTCGAGGCCGTCGGTGAACAGCGCCAGATCGACCTCGCCGCCGGTCGTGCCGTAGCGCGTGGAATCCCTGGTGATCGCCGCCAGCTGGTCCTCGTAGATCATCTTCGATTCGTAAAACAGCCGGCCGATGAGCGTGCTCTTGCCGTCGTCGACGCTCCCGCAGGTGATGAACCGCAGCAGCTCCTTGCGCTCGTGCTGGGCGAGGTATTCGTCGATGTCGTGGGCGATGAGCGCGGATTGATGGGACATACGTGAACCTGCGGAAGTGTTGCCGATGCGACGCCCGCATCGCCGGTTGCGATGCATGTCGGTCCAGAGAACCCTCGGCGTTCCCTGCGGCCGACCCGAGCGGGGACGGGCCATGAATGGCCGTTCCCGCAAGAAACTAGAAGTAGCCTTCTCTTTTCTTCTTCTCCATCGAGCCGGCCTCGTCGGAATCGATGAGCCGCCCCTGTCGCTCCGAGAACGTCGTCAGGAGCATCTCCTGGATGATCTCGGGGAGAGTCGTGGCGCTGGAATCGACGGCGCCGGAGAGGGGATAGCAGCCGAGGGTGCGGAAGCGGACACGGCGCAGCTCGGGGATCTCGCCGGGCTCGAGCGGGAGCCGGTCGTCGTCGACCATGATCATCACCCCGTCGCGCCACACGATCGGCCGCTCGGCGGCGAAATAGAGCGGCACGATCGGGATCTTCTCGAGGTGGATGTACTGCCAGACGTCGAGCTCGGTCCAATTGGAGATCGGGAAGACGCGAATGCTCTCCCCCTTCTTGACCTTCGTGTTGTAGAGGTTCCACAGCTCCGGCCGCTGGTTCTTCGGATCCCAGCGATGGTGTTCGTCCCGGAAGGAAAACACCCGCTCCTTGGCCCGCGATTTCTCCTCGTCGCGGCGGGCTCCGCCGAAGGCGGCGTCGAAGCGGTATTTGTCGAGGGCCTGCCGCAAGCTCTGCGTCTTCATCACGTCGGTGTGGACCTTGCTGCCGTGCGTGAAGGGGTTGATCCCCTGGGCGCGTCCCTCCTCGTTGACATGGACGATGAGCTTGAAGCCGAGCTCCTTGGCGACGTACTCATCACGGAGCTTGTACATGTCGCGGAACTTCCACGTCGTGTCGACGTGCATGAGCGGGAAGGGGGGCTTGGCCGGGAAGAAGGCCTTCTCCGCGAGGCGCACCATGACGGCTGAGTCCTTGCCGATCGAGTAGAGCATGACTGGGTTTTCAAACTCGGCGGCCACCTCGCGGATGATGTGGATGCTCTCGGCCTCGAGCTGACGGAGGTGGGTGAGGCTGTAGGAGGTCATGGGCTTCAATCGCGGGGAGCGGGGAGGTCTCGGCAGGCTGGTCGGCGGCGGGTCGACCGTCGTGACGTAGAAGTTAGAAGCTCAACCGGGGGACGGACAGGGGGATTCAACGCCGACCGGCGCCGGCCCGAGTGGGCCCCCCGACCACCACCAGCCACCGCTATGCGGCAGCTGTCGACAGTCCACAGCCCGGGCCTGAGCATCGTCTCGAGGTGACCGAATCGGCCGCAAACCCCCCTTTGGAACGATCGACAACCGACCTGGAGGCCCCCCCCTGGAAAGAACGCAACCTCTTATCGAAAAACACGTTACAGCCGATCTTGCTGACCTTTTTCAGCCTCATCTTTGCGGCTGGTGACGGTTTGGGGGATACTTTTGAGGGTCTTGTGAGGGGTTTTGTCGCCGTGGAGAGAACCATGGATATGCCCGTGCTGCCGATCGTCCGCCAGAAGTGCCTACGGAGTGCCCGCCGTTTGGGCTCTGGAGGCGCCCTGCTGACGCGGGCGTTCGCCACGGTGCTCGCTGCCGCTCTGCCGATCGGCACGCTCCACGCCGCCGAGGCTGCGGCCGGCCCGACCGCCGTCACTCGAATCGACATTTCCACCGGCGAACCGGCCGGTGGCCCGCTGCACATCATCGGCACCGAAGGGCGCCGGCAACTGGTTGTCAGCGCCGTCCCGGCAGGCGCCGACGCCGACCATGAGCGCGACGTCACCCGGCAGGCGAGCTACCGGGTCGAACCCGAAACCCTCGCCACGGTCACCCCCGAGGGGGTCGTCATCCCGTCGGCCGATGGCCAGGGGGAGATCGTCATCATGGTCTCCGCCGTCCCGGGCCTCACCGATCTGCCCGAGACCCGCGTGCCGCTGGTCGTCGAGCGTTTTGGCAACGATCCGCCGGTCGAGTTCTTCGGCCGGGTGGTCCCGGTGTTCACGAAATTCGGCTGCAACAGCGGCGGCTGCCACGGGAAGAGCGGCGGCCAAAACGGCTTCCGGCTCTCGCTCCTGGGATTCGAGCCGGCTGAGGACCACGAACATCTCGTCAAGGAGGCCCGCGGCCGGCGGATCTCCACCACCGCCCCCGACGAGAGCCTTCTGCTTTTGAAGGCTGCGGCGGTCGTCCCCCACGGCGGCGGCAAACTGATCGAGACCGGCTCCCCCTCCTACCGGCTGATCTCGCGCTGGATTGCCGAAGGGGCCCAGCCGGGCGACCCGCAGGCCCCGGCCGTGGTCGGGATCGAAGTCTTTCCGACCGTCCGCGTCATGCACCCCGGGCAGTCGCAGCAGGTCCGCGTCATGGCGATCCTCTCCGACGGCTCGCGCGAGGATGTCACGCCGATGGCCCAGTACGAGGTCAACGCCCCGGAACTGGCCAGTGTCGACAAGACGGGCCTCGTCTCGGCCGCCGAGCGCGGCAACGGCCCGCCGCGGAGCGGTGTCGCCGCCCTCATGGTCCGCTACCAAAGCCAGGTGGCGGTGTTCCGGGCGACGGTGCCGCTGGAGTCGCCGGTCGACCGGATTCCGGCCCGCAACGCCTTCGCGCGGAACTTCATCGACGGCCACGTGCTCGACAACCTCGTCTCGCTGTCGCTCCCCCCGTCGGGCCGGTGTGACGACGCCACCTTCCTGCGGCGCGTGACCATCGACATCGCCGGCCGCGTCCCCTCGCTCGACGAGACACGGGCCTTCCTCGCCGACTCCGATCCCAACAAGCGTGACAAACTCGTCGACCGGCTCCTCGACAGCCCCGATTACGCCGACACCTTCGCCAACAAATGGTCGTCGATCCTGCGGAACAAGCGGACGGACGACTCCCTCCACCGCCACGGCAGCTACTCGTTCCACGAGTGGATCCGCTCGAGCCTGGCCGAGAACAAGCCCTACGACCAATTCGTCCGCGACATCGTCACCGCCTCGGGCGAGGCCGGCGGCAACCCGGCCACGATCTGGTACCGGCAGGTGGTCGACACGAATCAACAGGTCGAGGATCTCTCGCAACTCTTTCTCGGGCTGCGGCTCCAGTGTGCCCGCTGCCACCACCATCCGTTCGAAAAGTGGAGCACCGCCGACTACTACCAGCTGTCCGCGTTCTTCTCGCGGATCGGCCGGAAGAAGGGGGCCCAGCCGGGCGAGGACCAGATCTTCCACAATCGCGGCCCGGCGCAGGCGGCCGGCCCCAAGGCCACCCACCAGGCAGCGGTCCTCGGTGGCAAGCCGGCCGAGCTCCCCGCCGACGTCGATCCGCGGACGGCGCTGGTCGACTGGATGACCACCCGCGACAATCCGTTTTTCGCCCGCTCGCTCGTCAACCGCTACTGGAAGCACTTCTTCTCGCGCGGGCTGGTCGAGCCGGAGGACGACATGCGGCTCACGAATCCGCCGACGAATCCCCCCCTCCTCGACGCCCTCGCCGCTGATTTCGTCCACCACGGTTACGACCTGAAGCATCTGGTGCGGACGATCTGCCGGTCGAACACCTATCAGCTCTCGGCCGAGCCCAACGAGTTCAACGCCGAGGATCGGCAGAGCTTCTCGCGCTTCTACCCGCGCCGGCTCCCCGCCGAGGTGGCCCTGGACGCCATCGACACGCTGACTGGCAAACAGACCGTCTTTGGCGGCACGCTCGCCGGCACCCGGTCGATCCAGCTGCCCGACCCCAACTTCGGCAACTACTTCCTCACCGTCTTCGGCCGCCCCAACGGCGACAGCGCCTGCGAGTGCGAGCGGGTGTCGGAGGCGAATCTCGCGCAGAGCATCCACCTCATCAACTCGGCCGACATCCTCGGCAAGCTCGGGGGGGATGGCCGGGCGGCGAAGCTCGTCGCCGATCAAGGGCGGGACGACGCCGCGAGGGTCACGGAACTGTATTTGGTGTCGTTCTCCCGGCTGCCGTCGACCGAGGAGACCGGGCTCGTCCAGAAATACCTCGAGGGGCACGGCGACAACCGTCAAGCCGCCTACGAGGACGTGATCTGGTCGCTGCTGAATACCAAGGAATTCCTCTTCAACCACTGATTCCATTCACGAAGGGACCGTTCGACCCCGGGGTGGGGCCGATCGGGGGCAGACGGCCCCCGCCAGATTGCGGACCGGCAGCGAAGCCACGGACGGCCAGCGGTGCTGTGCCGCCCCCTCCCACGGAACGCACCATCATGAGATTCCTCCGCTTCCTCCCCGCGGTCATTCTGGTGACCGCCGGCCTGCTCGCCCCGGCCTCGTCCACCGCCGACTTCCCCCGCGCGGTGCTCTCCGCCCTCCAGCCGACCGGAGGCCAGCAGGGTTCGCAGGTCACCGTCACGCTCCTCGGCGCAGACCTCGACGACCTCGAGAAGCTCATCTTTTCCCACCCCGGCATCACTTCTACGCCGGAGATGACCGCACCGACGGAATTCGACCCGCAGCCGCGCGCCATCCCGCGGAGGATGGTCGTGACGATCGCCCCCGACGTGCCGGCCGGCCTCTATGACGTTGTCGCCGTCGGCCGCTACGGCGCGAGCAGCCCGCGCACGTTCCTCGTCGGCACCGGTGCCGAGGTGGCGAAGGCCGGCGAGCCAGACAGCCCGCTCAAAGCGCAGGAGGTGGCCGCCGACGCGACGATCACCGCGCGGGCCACGGCGGGCAAGTCGGACCATTACGCCGTTCCCCTCGAAGCCGGTCAGCGGATCCGCGCCGAGGTCTGGGCCCGGCGGATCGACTCGCGGATGACCCCGGTCCTCGACGTTCTCGATACCAGCGGCCGCGTCCTCGCCACCGCCCGCCGCCACCACGCCGACGATCCGTTCCTCGACTTCACCGCCCCCGCCAAGGGGCGCTACGTGGTGCGGATCCACGACCTCTACGCCGCCGGCGGCGACGACAACCACTACCGGCTCGGCGTGTCGACGGCGCCGCAGATCGACTTCGTCTTCCCGCCGGTCGCTCGGCTGGCCGAGTCGGTGAAGGTCGACGTCTACGGCGTGGGGCTCCCCGGCGGCACTCCGGCGGCCCTCCCGGCCCTTTCCGCCCAGGAGGGGACGGCGGGGCTCGAGAAGATCTCGATCGACGTCCGTGCCGGCGATCCCGCCCGCGGCGCCGTGGCCCGTAACGCCTGGCGGTTGCTCGCGCCCCGCGATGCCACGGCCGATCTGGTCGATCTCTTCGGCGACGTTCCCGGCGCCGCACAGCCCCTCGCCCCGGCGCTCCTGTCGCCCACGGCCCCGGTGATCGAAGCCGAGCCGAACGACCGACCGGCTGCGGCCCAGGCCGTCTCCCTCCCCGCCACGCTCGCCGGCCGCTTCCATCCCCGCGGCGACCGCGACTGGTTTACGTTCGAGGCCAAGGCCGGCGACACGTTTCTCCTCGACCTCGTCTCCAATCGGCTCGGCCTCCACACCGACCCCTGCCTGACGATCGAGAGCGTCACGGCCGGCCCCGACGGCAAGCCCGTGGGGAAGGAACTGGCCTTCGTCGACGACGGCCCGGCCGAGTTCGTCGGCGGCGCCATCGACCGCCCGTCTGCCGATCCGACGATCGAGTTCAAGGCCCCGGCCGACGGCACCTACCGGATCCTCGTCCGCGATCTGAAGGCCGATTCCCGGACCTCCCCCGAAAATGCCTGGGTGCTGGTGGCACGCAAGCCCGCCCCCGACTTCCGCGTCCTCGCGCTGTTGGCGGAGCAGAACCGGGCCGACGCCAACAAGGCCAACGTCGTCCCGCCGGTGGTCGACATCGGCGGTGCGACGACGATCGACGTCATGGTCTTTCGTACCGACGGTTTTTCCGGTGACGTGACGGTTGAAGCCGAGGGGCTCCCCGCCGGCGTCAGCGCGGCTCCCGCGATCGCTCCGGCCCGGACCAACCGGGCCACGCTCGTCCTTTCGGCCGCCGAGGGGATGAAGCCCTGGTCGGGAACGATCCGGGTCGTCGGCAGGGCCAAGATTGGCGCGGCCGAGGTCGTCCACACGGCCCGTGTGGCAACGCTCCGCTTCAATGCCGACAACCAGAACGTGCCGCGGATCGTCCACGAGCTCCACGATGTTACGCTTTCGGTGACCGGCGAGGCCGCGCCGCTCACGGTCGCCCCGACCGAGACGAAGCTCTGGGAGACGGCGCGCGGGGGGAAGGTCTCGATCCCGCTGTCGCTCGTCCGTCGTCCCGGCGGCAAGGGGGATGTGTCGCTGACGGCGCCGGGCCTGCCGGCCGAGCTCAAGGTGCCCGAGATCAAGCTCGCCGAGGCGGCCACGGCAGCCACCGCCGAGATCGATCTCGACCCGAAGCTCCCTGCCGGCGTTTACCAGATCCTCCTTCGCGGCGCGACGAAGATGGCCTACGCCCGCAACCCGCAGGCTGCGGACTCGGCCAAGGCCGATCATGAGCGGATCGCGGCGCTGGTGAAGGAGCGCATCGCCTTGGTCGAGGGGGCGAAAACGGCGCTGGCCGCCACCGACAAGGTGCTCACCGACCTCCAGGCCGCCGGCCAGCAACCGACGGCCGAACAGACCGAGGCGAAGGCCAGGGCCGATGCAAGCCTCAAGGAGGCGGAGGCCAAGGCCAAAGCCGCCGAGGAGGAGCGCGTCCGCCGCGAGAAGGTGGCCGCCGACGCGGCCGCGGCCGCGGCGCCGAAGGATATCGACGTGCCGGTGATCGTCCCCTCGATCATGCTCCGGGTGGCCGAGCTGCCGCTGGAGTTCGGCGCGCTTCCGGAGCCGGTCGCGCTCAAGCAGGGCGCGAGCGTCGATCTCGCCGTCCCCTGCGAGCGCCGCTACGGCCTCGGCGGCGACATCGTCCTCGAGGCAGCGCCGGCGAATCCCGTCTCTGGGCTGTCGATTGCGGCGGTCACCGTGCCGGGGGATCAAGCCCAAGGCGTCATCAAGATCGTCACCACCGGCGAAACCCCCCCTGGCCGCTACGAGTTGGTCCTGAAGGGTAAGGTCAAGTTTTACGATCGGGATGTCGTTACCGAACGCAAGGTCTCGGTGGTCGTCGAGGCGCCGTGAGTCTTGAGCGCTGAGCCCTGCGATGGCGCGGGGCGACACGCGAGTCATGCACCGCGGCTTGAGAGTGCGGATCCGCTTTCGGATCCGCGCAAGAGTCGAACGAGGAGAGAGGTTTCCGATGAGCATCAACCGTTTCCGCACCGTCGTCACGCGCTGGCTTGCGGTTCCCGTCGCGGCCCTGCTCGGCCCCGTGGCCGGTCTTGCCGATGGCCTGCCGATCACGGCGCCTGAACGGACCGACGCCGTCCGCTTCCAGGACGAGATCCTCCCGTTCCTCGCCGCCAACTGCACCGCCTGCCACAACCCCAAGATCCATGAGGGGGGGCTGATCCTCGACTCCCTCAAGGGGATCCTGACAGGGGGCGATTCCGGCCCGGGCGTGATCGCCGGCAAGGCGGCGGAGAGCCCCGTCTTCCTCCGCTCGGCCCACCTCCAGGAGGACTTCATGCCTCCGCCGGAGAACAAGGTCGGAGCGAAGGCGATGAACCCCGTGCAGCTCGGGCTCCTCGAACGCTGGATCAACGAGGGGGCTGCCGCCGGCCCGGCGATCGCAAAGAAACCGATCAACTGGCGGCCGATCCCCGCCGGCACCGGCGGCGTGCTCGCGGTCGCGATGAGCAACGATGGCCGCGTCACCGCCGCCGCCCGCGGCGGGCGATTGAGTGTCTACGACAGCAGCACCGGCGCCCTCCTGGGGGCGCTGGTCGACCCGGCCACGGCCGACGCCCCGGCCGCCGCCGACAGCGCCCATCGCGACACGATCCTGTCGCTGGCAATCTCCCCCAACAACGACCTGCTCGCCTCCGGCTCCTTCCGGACCGTCAAGCTGTGGGAGCGGTCCCGCGCCTCGCGCCTCGCCGAGGTGGCAGACACCTCCGGGATCACCGCCATGGCCGCAGCCGCGGGAAGTGCCGCCTGCGGTCGCCCCGACGGCACCGTTATCCTCATCGATGCCTCGAGCGGTGCTGTGCGTCGGGCGTTCAAGGCCCACACTGCCGCCGTCGCCGCGCTGACCCTTTCGGCCGACGGGGCCACGGTTTACTCGGCCGGCGCCGACGGCAGCATCGTGGCAACGAATGCGGCAGATGGGAACGTGACGGGGCGGTTCATGCGGCCGCCCGGGATCCGTGCCCTGGCCGTGACCGGCGGTGGAACGCAACTGGCCGTGGCGGAAGCCGACGGCGTCGTTCGCACCTTCGCCCTCCCCCTCCCCGCGCCGCCGATCGATCCGGTCGCCGCGGCCCCGCAGCCGATCAAGGAATTGAACGCCGGCGCCGGTCCCGTCGCGGCACTCGCCGACACCCCCACCCTCTCCGGCCACCTCCTCGCCGGGGGCGCCGACGGGACGGTCCGCCTCTGGAATATCGAGGGAGCGGCGGTCGTCCGCCAGTTCGCCCACGGGGGCGCCCTCGGTGGCATGGCGCTCAAGCCCGATGGCACGCGGCTGACGACGGTCGGCACGGTGCCGGGCGTCAAGCTTTGGAACGTCGCCGACGGGGCGCTGGCGGCCGAGTGGAAGGGGGACGTGCGGATTGCCGAGAAGCTGCGGCTGGCCGAGGTCGACTCGGCCGTCCGCAAGCAGGACGTGGAATACGGCAAGGCCCAGGTGACCGCCGCCGAGAAGGCGATCGAAGCGGCCAACACCGAGATGACGCAGTCAAACGAGAAGCTCGCCGCCGCCGAGAAGACGCTCGGTGAAAAGGCCGAGGTGGCGAAGACGGCGCTGGTGGCCGCCGACGAGGCTGCGACACTGGCCCAGACGGCCGGCACGGCGCTCGCCCAATCGACCACCGCCCACGAGGCGGCGACCAAGGCCGCAGCCGCTGTCGTGGCGGCGATGGAGGGGACGATCGCCGGGAGAGACGCCTTCGCGCTGGTCGCGGCGTCGAGCGCCGGTGACGCTGCCGCCGCCGAGGCGCTCAAGAGCTTCGAGGCCGCCGCCGCCGCTGCCGCCGCCGCCCGGGCCGCCGCCGATCAGGCTGTCGTCCAGGCCGCCCAGCAGATCGAGCGGGCCAAGGCGAAGGCCGACGAGGCGACGAAGAAGATGGAGGAGATGAAGAAGGCCTCCACCGCCGCCGAGGATGCCCGCAAGGGGGCCGAGACGGCCTCCACGAGCGCCAAGCGCGCCGTCGAGTTCGCCCAGGCCCAGGTCGCGCGCTCGAACGAAGACCTTCCCAAGCGGAAGGAAGAGGCGACGAAGTCCGAGACCGACGCGGCGGCATCCGAGGCAGCCCGTCAGGCCCTGGCCGATCAGAAGACCGCCTCGGAAAAGCCGGCCGCGGCGGTTGCTTTCTCCCCCGATGGCAACTGGATCCTCTGTGCGGGGGCCGACGGCGTCTGCTCCCTCCATGGCGGCCAGGACGCGATCCCGCGCGATACCTGGGACGGCGGCGCCGGCGAATCGAAGGCGCTGGTGGCATTCCTCGACAACGGCCGGGCCCTCATCGGCGGCGGTGCGACCGCCGCCGGGATCTGGCAGGTGGCCCCGCGGTGGACGCTCGCCCGCACGATCGGCGGGGAGCTGACGCCGCCGGCAAGCGACGATGAGGCGGGCGTGCCGCCGATCGACGGCGTCACGGCGCTTGCCTTCTCCCCTGACGGAAAGACCCTGGCCACCGGCAGTGGCCGCGCCAGCCGCTCCGGTGAGATCAAGCTCTGGAACGTGGCCGATGGGGCTCTCGTCCGCGAGTTTGCCGCGCCGCACTCCGACGCCGTGACGGCGCTCGAGTTCTCGCGCGACGGGCAGTTCCTCGCCTCGGGGGCGACCGACCGCTTCGTCAAGGTCCACAGTGTCGCCGACGGCAAGCACATCAAGAGCTTCGAGGGGCACACCGGGCATGTCCTCGGGGTCGCCTGGCAGGCCAACGGCCGGCGGCTTTCGAGCGCCGGGGCCGACAACGCGATCAAGGTCTGGGACGTCGTCACCGGCGAGCAGCAGCGGACGATCGCCGGGCTCAAGAAGGAAGTCACGGCGGTGAAGTTCATCGCCCCGGGCGAGGAAGTGATCGCCTGCTCCGGCGACCCGACGGTGCGGATCTACAATGCCGCCAGCGGCGGCACGGTCCGCGAGTTCCCCGGGGCTGCCGATTTCGTCCAGGCCGTGGCGGCCGGTCCGACCTGGCTGGCGGCCGGATGCCAGGACGGCAAGCTGCGGATCTGGACGGTGGCCGACGGCAAGCTCGCCCATACCCTCGAGCCCTC
>JBBAVV010000068.1:145-24592 GCA_040397545.1 Pirellulales bacterium | reverse complement strand
GTCGACGCCGTCGATGACGAGGTTCACGCCGGAGGTGATCACCGCCACCCACTCGCCACCGCCGGGGCTGGGGAACCAGCGGATCGAGAGCGGGACGCTCGACCGGGGGAAGGCGCGGAGCCGGCGGGCCGGAGCGCTGGCCGTCACCGGCGGCGGCGCCGGCGCACCGAACTCACTGAACTGCGCCAGATCGGTGCCGCGGTCACGATCGACAAACTGGACGGTCTCGACGCCTGCGCCGCTGGCCGCCGGATCGGAGCCCCCGACCGCCGGGCGGACAGGCGCGGGGACGTCGGCGACGGCGTCGTAGACCGGTGGGTTGCCCGACGGTGGCACGACGCTCGCGAACTGGAGCCGCGGATCCCGGCGCGTCCAGAAGCGCCCGGTCCAGCGCGGGCCGCGGACCGTGGAGAGCCCGGGCTCGGCGCCGACCGCCGCGGCGAGCCCGGCCGTCACTGAAACGTTGCCCGCCATGCGGACGAGCATGCCGCGGAGCGGTGGCAGCGGCGTTCCGCCGTCAGCCTCCCGATCGCCGAAGGGCTCCTGGCTATCCTCTCCACCCGCCGACGGAGCGCCTGGATCCTGTTCAATCCACACCACCGCCTCGTGCGATTCGGCCACCGTCGGCCCCTGCTCGATGCGCACGCCCCCGGTGAGATGCCAGACATCGTAGGAGCCCTCCGTCCAGCGCGACGCCTGCGCGGCACGGATGGCGATCGCCTCGGAGGGATCGACGGCTGGCACCTCGATGCTCGAGGCCTCGGCGATCGCCGCGGCGAGCCCGCGCGCCGGGAGCGTTGAGAGCGCGCCAGCGGCCGCTTCCGGTTGCGCCGTCACTTGGGCGCCCGCTGGCCGTGCCTGACACGCGGTCACCAGCAGCACCAGCACCATCCACCACGGCGCGCCGTCACCGCGCGCGGGCGCACGACAACTCCGCGCCTGGCGGTGCCGACGGGGGAACGCGGCAATCGTGGGGTGATCGAGCAAGCGTTGGCCGCAGGGGGATCCGGAAGGAGCGTCCGAGCAAAAACGGCGCGGTTTATAGGAGCAGGATCCGCCGGGGGTCAAGGTGTGGCGCCGCCCATGAGGCGTCCGCAAGTGCCGATGTTCGAACGGTTTACCGATGTGGCCAGTGACCGCGGCGTCACGCCGTTGAGACGCCCCTCCCGGTCGTTCGGGGAGGCTGCGAGGAACAAAACGGCCCCGGCGATGACGCATTCTGGGGGGTGACAACGGGGATGACTGGGGAGGAACGGCAGGATCGGGCCCCCGGTCATCGGGAGCGCGACTAAGATGTGACGCGGTCGACGCCATCGACCGCACCCCCCAGGTTGCCGAGCACCCGCTGCTCTACCGTCCGGTCCAGGATTCCGGAACAGCCCGCCTCGCCCCGGCATCCGCCGATCCCTGGCCGCCCTCCACTCTCCGTCCCCCTTCCCTGCCCCCTTCCCTGCCCCCTTCCCGGCCTCCCAGACCGGCCTGACGCCACGGAGTCGGCCCCGCCATGTCGTTTTCCGGCGATTCCCCCCTTGCCCGTGCGGAACCCTCGGCGCCGCGCCCGTTCAGCCGGCGCGTGGCGGCCTGGCTCATCGACCACCGCGTCGGGCTGTTTGTCGTCGCGCTGGTCCTGGGGGCGGTCTCGGTGGAGCGGTCGCGGCACCTCGGATTCGCCCGTTCGATCGACACGATGTTCGACCGCACCGACCCCGCCCTCGCCCCCTATCGCCGCCTCGCCCGGGCCTTCGGCTCGAGCGAGGTGGTGCTTGCCGCCTACGACGCGCCCGATCTGCTCACGCCCGAGGGAATCGCAACCCTCCGCGACATCACCCAACGGCTCGAACGGATCCCTGGGATCGCCTCGGCCACGAGCCTCGCGAGCACGCCACTGGGCGCCGGGATCATCCACCTCGACACCAATCCCGCCGCCCGCCGCCTCGTGTCGCTCCTCGAGGGATATGCCGTGTCGGCCGACCACCGGACCGCGGCTGTGGTCTGCGTCCTCGAACCGGCGGGCAAGACGGCCGGTGTGACGCGGGCCGAAGCGATCGACGCCGTCCGGGCGGCGACCGGCGAGCTCCCCGGCGGCACGGTCGCCGGCGAACCGGTGATGCTCCGCGACGGCTTCTCGATGCTCGAACGCGACGGCAATCTCCTCGGCACCTCGGCCGGGATCCTCGCCGGCGCCGTCCTCCTCCTGTCGTTCCGCAGCCTCCGCTGGCTGGCCGTCCCCCTTGCCGTGGTGCTCCTCGGGCTGTGGAGCACCCGCGGCGTCCTCGCCGTAGCCGGCATGAAGCTGACGATGGTGTCGACGATGCTCTCGGCGATGATCACGGTGGTGGCGATCGCCACGGTCGTCCACGTGATCGTCGAGGTCCGCCGCCAGCGCGAGCTCGGTCTCCCCCCACGGCAGGCGCTCGAGGAGGCGATCCACCTCCTCTTCTGGCCGGTGATCGGTGCCATCGCCACCGACGTGATCGGTTTCGGTTCCCTGATCACCAGCCGGGTCGGGCCGGTGCACGACTTCGGGATCATGACGGCGATCGGCGCGATCATGGTGCTCGTCTCGGCAACGCTGGTCGTCCCGCAATTGGCCCTCGGCGGCCGGTTCGACACCGATCCCCGGCGGGCCTGGGGGGAAGGGCTGCTCGACCTCGGCCTCGACGGCCTCGTGCGGCGGATCGTCCGGCATCCGGGCCGGATCATGGTCGGGGCGACCCTCGTCGTGGCCGCCTGCATGGCTGGAATGGGGCGCCTCGAGGTCGAGACCGATTTCACCCGCAACTTCCGCCGCTCGAGCGAAATAGTCCGCTCCTATGAAATGATCGAGTCACGTCTCGGCGGCGCGGGGGTGTGGGATGTCCTCGTCCCGGTGAGCGGCCCGATCGACGGGGCAACGGTGGCCCGCCTCGGCCGGCTCGAGGAGCGGCTGCGGCGCGAGGTGATCGCCCCCGGGCCGGATGGCATCCCCGCCCCTGCCCTGACGAAGGTCTTGAGCGTGGCCGACGTCCTCGCCGCGGTCTCCCCCGTCCCCCTCGAAAGCGCCGGCACGTCGGCGGTTGGCAACTGGGTCGTCGGCAGCGCCGTGACGCTCCTCCGGCAACAGCTCCCCCAACTCGACCGGTCGCTCATCGGCCGCGATCCCGAGGATGGCTCGACCTGGCTGCGGGTCATGCTCCGGGCCCGGGAGCGGCAGCCGGCAGCGGCGAAGCGGAATATCGTCGAGTCGGTGCGGCGGATCGTCGCCGAGGAGTTCCCCCCCGGTCCCGGCGGCGGGGGGGAGGTGACGGGGTTCTTCGTCCTCCTCTCGAAGCTCGTCGACCGGATGCTCACCGATCAGTGGTCGACCTTTCTGATCGCGGCGGTGGGGATCTTCCTCCTCCTCGCCCTCTCCTTTCGCAGCCTTCTCCTGGCTGCCGTGGCATTGGTCCCCAACGCGCTGCCGATCTTCGTCATCCTCGGGCTGATGGGTTGGTGCGGCCAGCGGATCAACATGGGGACGGCGATGATCGCCGCCGTCTCGATGGGCCTCTCGGTCGACAGCTCGATCCATTGGCTCGTCGCCTTCAAGCGCCGGCTCGCCGGAGGCCACACGCTCCCCGCCGCGCTCGACGTCGCCCACCAGACGGCCGGAAGGGCGATGGTGTTTGCGACGCTCTCGCTCGTCGTCGGGTTTCTCGCGCTGACCACGAGCGGGTTCATCCCCACCGTGTCGTTCGGCGCCCTCACCTGCCTGACCCTGCTCGGGGGTCTCGCCGGCAACCTCGTCGTCCTCCCGGTGATGCTCGCCCTCCTCGAGCCGTGGCTCGGCGGAGAGTCCCGACCGGGTGGAAAACCGCTCCAACACCCCGCCGACAAAGCCTGAAAACCGGCGGTCGCCCGCATCCCTTTCCTTTTCACCCCGTCCGAAACTTCCGCCCCCGGCCGCCCGAGGATTCCGCTATGACCACCGAGTTCGCTGCCGACAAGTCTCACCATGGCTGCCGTTGCGAGCCGTCGTCCCACCCCGAAACAATCCGCGCCGACGCCCTGGTGGTGTTTGTCACCGAGGGGACCATCGGTGGTGCTGCCGCCGGTATCGATCGGGCCACCGGCGGCCTCCTCTCCCGCCTTGCCACCGCTGGCGAGATCACCGGAAAGCGCTCCGAGTGCGTCACGATCCTCGCGCCGACGGGCGTGGCGGCCGGGCAGATCATCGTCATCGGCCTCGGGCCCCAGGGGACGGGCCCCGACGGCAGCACCGACCTGGGAACGCTTTACCGGGCAGCCGCCACCGCCACCCGCCACCTTTCGACGCGCCCCCGTGAGACGGTCGTCCTCGTCGCCGAGCCGTCGTGGTCGGCCCGCCAGACCGAGCAGGCGGTCGCCGGGGGAGCGATGGGGATGGTCGGGCAGGACCTCCGCCGCACCGACAAGAAGCGGACGCGATTCGGCACGACGATCTGGGCCGGCGCCACGCCAGAAGCGTTCGCCACCGGCATGGTGATCGCCGACGGCGTCAACCTCGCCCGGCGACTGGTCAACAGCCCCCCGGACGACCTCTACCCCGAGACGTTCGCCGAGGCGGCCGCCGCGATCGCCGGGCGGACCGGGATGGAGATCGAGATCTGGGACGAGCACCGCCTCGACCGGGAACGCTGTCGGGCGATCCTCGCCGTCGGCCGGGGGAGCTCACGGGCGCCGCGTCTGGTGAAGCTCACCTACCGCGGCCCCGGGGTCGCGGCCGGCCCCCCGCATGTCGCCCTCGTCGGCAAGGGGGTGACCTTCGATTCCGGCGGCCTGTCGCTCAAAACACCGGACGGGATGCTGACGATGAAGTGCGACATGGCCGGGGCTGCGGCGATGCTGGCCGCCGCCGCCACGATCGCGGCCCTCCGACTCCCGGTGAACCTCGTCGCGGTCTGCGGATTGGCGGAAAACATGACCGGACCGGCGGCCTACAAGCTCGGCGACGTGATCACCGCCCGCAGCGGCACGACGATCGAGATTCACAACACCGATGCCGAGGGGCGAGTGGTGCTTGCCGATGTCCTCGATGTCGTCCGGGAAATGGCCCCCGAGCGGATCGTCGACGCCGCCACCCTGACGGGGGCCTGCATGGTGGCCCTCGGCCACGACGTCGCCGGCCTGTTCACGAACGATCAGGCCTGGTGTGACCAGATCGCCGCCGCGGCGCGGGCCGTCGGGGAGCCGGTCTGGCAACTGCCGATGTACCCCGAGTTCGACGAGCAGATCCGGGGCGAGGTGGCCGACATCAAGAATGTCGGCGACGGACGTTGGGGGGGGGCCATCACCGCAGCCAAGTTCCTCGAGCGGTTCGTCGGCGGGATTCCCTGGACGCATGTCGACATCGCCGGCCCGGCGTTCGCGGAGAAGCCCCGGCCGTGGATCGATGGCGGCGGCACCGGAGTGCTCGTGCGGACGCTCGTCGAACTGGCGCGCACCGGAAGCCGCTGACAGCGCGGCCATCGCTCATCAGCCCCCGCCGAGAACCCGCGCCACCTCATCCCGCGTCACCGGTTCGATCACGCCCCGCTCGGTGATGATCCCACGGATCAGCCGGGCGGGCGTGACGTCGAAGGCAGGATTGAAGGCCTCGGCCTCCGGCGGGGCGAGCGCTCTCCCCCAGGGGCTCGTCACCTCCGCGGCGGCGCGGTGCTCGATCGGGATTTCCGTGCCGTCGACGATCGAGAGATCGAACGTGCTCGACGGCGCGGCGACGTAGAACGGCACGCCGTGGGCCGCCGCGAGCACCGCCAAACCGTACGTGCCGATCTTGTTGGCCGTGTCGCCGCCGGCGGTGATCCGATCGGCCCCGACGATGCAGCAGCCGATCTGGCCAGTGGCGAGGAGGTGCCCGGC
Organism: Pirellulales bacterium; assembly: GCA_040397545.1. Lineage (GTDB taxonomy): Bacteria > Planctomycetota > Planctomycetia > Pirellulales > UBA1268 > QWOP01. Next base: position 18,733 of record JBBAVV010000068.1, on the reverse strand, counting down.
GGCGGAGTCACACAGCACCGTCACTGGAATGCCACGTTGGACGAGCTCCCAGGCCGTCAACCGCGCCCCCTGGAACAACGGGCGGGTCTCGTCGGCCCAGACGCGGAAGCGTCGACCATCCGCCCACGCCGTCGTGATCACCGCCAGCGCCGTTCCGTCCCCCCCGGTGGCAAGCGCCCCGGCATTGCAGTGGGTGAGAACGTCCCCCTCCGGCAACAGGTCGGCGCCGTATCGCCCGATTGCGGTGCACAGCCGCCGATCCTCCTGGTGGATCTCCGTGGCCGCACGGAGCAGGGAGGCAACCAAATCGGCCGGCGGCGGCGAGCCAGAGCCGGTAGCAGCCGGCAGACCGACCTCACGGAGCACACGTACCACCGCCCAGCGAAGATTGACGGCGGTCGGCCGGGCGGCCGCAATCTCCTCCGCCGCGGCGAGGAGGGAGGCGACGGCCGGCCCGCCATCGAGCCCCTGCTGGCTGGCCTCGGCGGCGGCGATGACCACGCCATATCCGCCAGCGATGCCGATGGCCGGTGCGCCGCGGACCCGGAGGCTGCGGATCGCCTCGATCACGGTCGGCACGTCGCGGCACTCGACCCAGACGATCTCCCCGGGGAGCCGCGTCTGGTCGAGGAGCTCCAGATGCCCTCCGCTCCCCCCCACCCAGCGCACCGACACCGGGCTTGCCCCGTCGTGATCGCTCATGATTTTTCTCCCTGGATGGGCGTGGATCGGGACCGTGAACCGGGCGTTGTCACCGGCCAAAACGGGGCTCGGCACAGCGCAGACCGAACGCCGCCGCCACCGCCGGCTGCACGAGCTCCCCCCGCCAGACATTCACGGCTGATCGGATCGCGGCGCTCCGTTCCGCGGCCGGCCCCACCCCCTCCCGGGCCAGATCGAGGACGTAGGGAAGTGTGGCATTGCACAGCGCGTAGGTGCTCGTCCGCCCCACGGCGCCCGGCATGTTCGTGACGCAGTAGTGGACGACGTCGTCGACAACGTAGGTCGGCTCGGCGTGCGTCGTCGGGCGGCTGGTGGCCACGCACCCCCCCTGATCGATCGCCACGTCGATGATGACCGCCCCCGGCTTCATGAGCTTGAGGTCATCGCGCTCGACCAGATGCGGTGCCCGGGCCCCGGGGATCAACACGCTGCCGATGACGAGATCGGCCCGACGCAGTTGTTCACGGATCGTGTGCCGATCGGAGAAGAGGACGTCGACGTTGGGTGCGCTGACGTCGTCGAGGTAGCGGAGCCGTTCGAGGTTCGTGTCGAGGAGGCCGACGCTGGCGCCGAAGCCAGCGGCCACTTTGGCCGCGTTGGCACCGACCGTGCCGGCCCCGAGAATCGTGACATGCGCCGGCGCCACACCGGGCACCCCGCCGAGGAGGATGCCCCTCCCCATCTGCGGTTTCTCGAGGTATTTCGCCCCCTCCTGGATGCTCATCCGCCCGGCCACCTCGCTCATCGGCACGAGCAACGGCAACCGGCCCCGGTCATCCCGGAGTGTCTCGTAGGCCACCGCCGTGGCACCCGTCGCCAGGAACCCCTCGGTCAGCCCCCGGTCGGCGGCGAAGTGGAAGTAGGTGAAGAGCACCTGCCCCGTCCGGAGCAGGGCCAGCTCCGGACGCTGAGGCTCCTTCACCTTGACGACAAGGTCGGCCCCGGCGAACACCTCGGCGGCCGTGTCGACGAGCCGCGCGCCGCAGGCCTCATAGGCCTCATCGGGGAGGCCGGAGCCCGCCCCGGCGGTGCGCTGGACGATCACGGTGTGGCCGGCCCGCACCAACTCCTCGACGCCCACCGGCAGGAGCGCCACCCGATACTCGTCGCGCTTCGTCTCCTTGGGGACTCCGACGATCGTCATGGGCGGGGCTCCGGGAGGGGAAGAACCGTGGCGGGGGGAGGGCGAGGGAGGGGAGCGAGGGGGGGGCAGGAACAGAGCGACCGCCGGGGCACACCCCGGCGGTCGCACGTCGATCATGATGGCCCGTCCCTGGTGGACTGCATGGCCGCAGGCCGATCGCCGGTCAGGCGAGCTTGTAGTCGGCCGGCATCGGAATCTTGTAATTGCCATCCTTGTCCGGCATGACCGGCGGCTCGGCATCCCACGACATGTTCTCCGGCATCGTGCGGGTATTACGCTCCATCATTTCCTTGAAGCTCACTTCCTTGCCGGAGTAGGTGGCATACCGGGCGAGGCAGGCCGAGAAGCTCGACGTCGCGCCGTAGTAGGCGTTGTTGAGGGGCGTGTCGTTGCGGATCGCCGCCTGGAGCTCGTCGTGCTCCACCTGGTAGGGATTCGGATTCTCCCCCTGGAACTTCCACAGCACCTTGCCGGTGTAATCGGTGATCTCGCCAATCCGCACCTGGGCCTTCGTCCCCTGGAAGTACTCGTCGACCCGACCGTCTCCGCCGGGGAACTGCCGGCACTGGCTGGCGACCCGCACGCCGCCCGGATAGACGAAGTTGACGCAGTGGTGGTCATAGATCTCACTCGGCTGGCCCGGCACCCGATTTTGCTTGCCACCGGTGCCGTAGGCCGACTCCGGCACGCCGTCGAGGAACCAGTTGGCGACGTCGATGTTGTGGACGTGCTGCTCGCAGACGTGGTCGCCAGAGAGCCAGTTGAAGTGGTACCAGTTGTTGACCTGGAACTGCATCTCCGTCTGGTTCGGCTGCCGGTTGCGGTACCAGATGCCGCCGCCGTTCCAGTAGACCTGCCCGCCGATGATGTCGCCGGCGAGCCCTTCGCGGATCCGCTTCACCGTCTCGCGGTAGCGGTTCTCGTAGCGGCGCTGGAGACCGACGACCACCTTGAGCTTCTTCTCGTCGGCCATCTTCGCCGCCGTCAGGCAGACCTGGGCGCCAAAGCTGTCGACGCACACCGGCTTCTCCATGAAGACGTGCTTCCCCGCCTTCACCGCTTCCTGGAAGTGGAACGGCCGGAAGCCGGGGGGCGTCGCGAGGATGACCATGTCACAGTGCTCGAGGACCTGCTTGTAGGCATCGATCCCCTGGAAGCGCCGATTCTCGGGGCATTCGATCTTGTCCTTCATCTCCTCGACGGCCCGCAGGGCACCGTCGATGCGGTCGCCGAAGGCATCGCCGATAGCGGTCAGCTTGACGTTCGACCCCGGCACCGAGAGCGACTGCTGGAGGGCACCGGTGCCACGGCCGCCGGCGCCGATGAGGCCGATGCGGATGACGTCGCTCGACGGGTTCTGCCCGTGCACGACCGGCACTGCGGCGAGGGTGCCGCCGATCGCTCCGGCGACCTTGAGGGCGTCGCGGCGGGAGAAGGTGCTCGTGGGGGTGCCTGGGCGGACGGGTGCGCTCATCGCAGGGGAACTCCTGACCGGGGGGGAAGCATCCAAAGACGAACTGCAAGGATACCCTGCCGACGGCGGCGGGGAAACGGGGGCCAGGGTCACTCTTCCGCGGCCGCATCCGAGCCACGGCCGCGGATGAAGAGGCGAATCGGCACTTCTTTCAGGAAGGTGGTCTGCCGCAGGGAATTGACGAGATAACGCTTGTAGGGCTCGGTGATGCCGCGGGGGTCGCTCGTGGAGAGAACGATCGTCGGCGGATTGACCTCGACCTGGGTGGCGTAATAGATCCGGACCGGACGACCGCGGGGGTCGGCGGGGGGCCGGTTGGTTTCGACGGCGGTGCGGATGGCCGTGTTGAGCTTCGCGGTCTGGATCCGGGTGCTGCTCTGCCGGAACAGCCGCTGCGCGGTGTCGACAACCGTCTTCACGTTCCGCCCCGACGTGGCCGTGGTGAACTCGACCGGGGCCCAGGGCATCGAGCGGAAGGTCTCGCGGAGGTAGTCGTCCCATTCCTTCCGATCCACCTCGCCGGCATAAAGATCCCATTTGTTGATCACGAACACGACCGGCTTGGCCTCCTCGAGGATCGTGTCGACGAGTTGCTTGTCGACCCGCCCGATCGGCTCGGAGGCGTCGAGGAACAGGAGCACGACGTCGGCCCGCCGGATGCTCCGTTCGGCGCGGTGGGTGGAATAGAAGTCGAGGTCCGTCTTCCGGCTCTTCGTGCGCCGCAGGCCCGGCGTGTCGATGGCCAGGAACGAGTGGCCGTCGACCTCGAAGCGGACGTCGATGCTGTCGCGCGTGGTGCCGGCAATCGGGCTGGTGATCACGCGATCCTCGTGCGCCAGCGCGTTGGTGAAGGTGCTTTTTCCCACGTTGCGACGCCCCACGATCGCCAGCTTCATCTCCGGCAAGGCCGCCCCCTCGGCCTCCTCCGGCCAGGCCTCGGGGAGATGCGCGACGATCTCCTCGACCAATTCGGCGCGGTTGCGGTTCTGCCGGACACTGACCACGAGCGGCGGGCCGAAGCCGAGCGCGTCGAAATCATGGGCGAGGAGGTCGTACTTCGCATCGTCGGCCTTGTTGGCCACGAGCAACACCGGCGCACCGGTGGACCGCACCCGCCGCGCGACCTCACGATCGGCGGGGAGGAGGCCGCTGCGCACCTCGACGACGAACACGATCAGCGCCGCCGTCGTCAGCCCGGAGGTGATCTGGGCATCGATCTGGGTGGTGAGCCCATCGGGATCGTCGAACCCCATGCCGCCGGTGTCGACGAGGTCGAAGACCCGGTCCTCGAGGCTCACCCGCTGGACGAGCCGATCACGGGTGACGCCAGCGGTCGGATCCTCGATGGCGATTCGCTTCTCGATCAGCCAATTGAACAGGCTCGACTTCCCCACGTTCGGCCGGCCGACCACGATCACTTGGGGGATGACTTCATTCGCTGGCATCACTCGACTCCATCAGGTCGCCGAGACGCCGGCGCGGCATGGCGTGGACAAGGTAACGGTGGGTGATCGCGACCGAGAGATCGCGGAGATGGCCGTCGAGCCGCACCAAAAGCCGGTCGAGCTGCCCACGGGCGCCGTCCGAATCGGGGACGACCAGGGCCGAGACATCGGCGAGACGGAGCAGCCCCGTGGCCGCCATCGCCGCCCGCTGATCGTCGGCGAGGACCGGCGAGCCGCTGTCGCGGGGGAGGGCACCGACATGGGCCTCGAGCGCCGCCATCTGGAAGCCGACGCTGCGGGGATTCGTCTCGTCGGTGATGAGGAGGTCGACCAGCGGGGCGGCCTGGAGCGTGCCGAGGTAGCGGTTGCGGTAGGTCATCGAACTGTCGGCGATCTCGAGGAGCATCTCGTCGATTCGTTGCTCGTCGGCCCGCGCCGTCACGATGGTGCTCCGGAGGAGGTGCACCATGCCGGTGGCCCGTTCGAGGCGGCGCCCCATGTCGAGGAACCGCCAGCCCGGACCGCGCGTCATGCTCTCGGTACCGAGGCCGGCGAAGGCGGAGAAATCGAGGATCAGCATGTCGAGGAAGGAGAGCACGTCGTTGTCATGAACGAGCACGACCGGTGTCCCGCCGGCGCCGGCCCGGACGTCGGCCAGCCCGTCGCGTCGAAGACGGGAGAGGATCTTCCAGGAATCGATCGAGATCCTGTCGCGGACGACACTCGCCATCTGCCACATCGCCCGGATCGAGGCCGCGACGCTCGTCGGGCGCGATTCGTCGAACACCAGCGACTGCACCTCGGCGGCGATCTCCGCCGGCGTCTCCGGCCGCCCCGGCTCCTGCCACTCGGGGCGGACGACAGGGGGCTCGGCGAGCGTGGCGAGGAGGCGGGCGACCGCCGCGGCACTCTCGAGCGTGCTCTCGGATGCGACCCGCGCCGACACCGTCCGCAGCAGGCGCGCCGCGGACTCCGCACGCTCGACATGGCGACCGAGCCAATGGAGGTGGTCGGCGACGCGGCTGGGAAGGTCGGTGCCGCTGCGCCGTAGGGGCACGGGTTGACCGGGCGGCGGGAGGAGGGAGACCGGTTGCACCGGCCCCGGGGAAAGGACCCACACATCCTTCGATCCCTGCCCGGAGTCCAGCGCCAGTTCCCCCGCTCCGCCCCCACGGAGCGTGAGCCGCGCCAATCCCCCCGGCATCACGATCGGTCCCTCGGGGGTCGCTGCCGAAAACAGCCGGAGAACGACCGGCGCCGCCACCACCTGGCCGCCATCCCAGCAGGGGGCGACCGATCGCTCGACGATCTCCCGCCCCACCCAGTCGCCGGGGCGGGCCCGGATGCGGTTCACCAGCGCCTCGCGCCCCGCGGCGTCGATGAGCCTCGGCACGTAGCGCTTCGGCCCCCCCGGAATCGCGACGCTCGGCTCGATGACGAGGTCGTCGAGCCGAGCGAGGACATGGGAGAGCCCGTCGGGGCGGCCACACCACCACGACTGTGGCGACGGAAGGAGCAACTCCTCGCCGAGAAGGCGACGGGCGACGGCGGGGATGAAGCCCATAAACCCGGGCGACTCCACCAGCGCGCTGCCGAGCGGATTGGCCAGCGCCACACGGCCACCGCGCACCGCCTGCACGAGCCCCGGGGTGCCGGCCAAAGCCCCGCTGTCCAACTCGAGCGGATCGCATTCGCGATCGACGACGCGGCGCAGGAGGACGTCGATCGGCACGAGCCCGCCGAGCGTCTTCAGGCAGGCACGGTCCTCGCGGACGGCGAGATCGCCCCCCTCGACCAGCGGTAGCCCCAGGTAGCGGGCAAGGTAGGCATCCTCGAACCAGGTCGGGCTCGACGGCCCGGGGCTGAACAGCGCGATCCGCGGGACGTCCCGCCCGCTGTCGAGCGCCCGGAGCATCGTCCGCAGACCGATGAAGAAGGGGGCCAATCGTTCCACGTGTGACTCATGGAACGCCGCCGGGAGGAGTCGCGAGACGACGAGCCGGTTCTCGAGCGCGTAGCCGAGCCCGTGCGGCACGCCGGTGCGATCACCGAGCACGTGCCAACGACCGTCGCCGTGGCGGGCAAGCACGGAGGCGTGGAGATGGAGGTGACGCCCTCCCGGCAGCCGGATGCCGTGGCAACAGCGGAGGAACGCCGGATGGCCGAGGACGAGCTCGGCGGGCACCACCCGTTCTTTGAGGAGATGCTGGGGGCCGTAGAGATCGGCGAGGAGGGCGTCGAGGACCCGCAGTCGCTGGCGGATCCCGGCTTCGATCCCCCGCCAATCGTCCGCCGCGATCACCAACGGGATCGGATCGAGGACCCACGGACGCTGCCCCCCCTGGGCATCCTCGTGGATGTTGTAGGTGACGCCGTTGTCGCGGATCAGCCGCCGCGCCTGCTCCCAGCGCTCGGAGAGCTCCGCCGGATCCCAGTGCCGGAGAATCGATGCCAGCCGCCGCCAGTGGGGGCGGGGCTCGCCTGCCGAGGCGAACTCGTCGTGTGAGCCGGCGGGGACGCGGTACGACGCGAACGGATCGACCGGCCCGAGGGGCTCGGTTTCGGGGTGGGGCATCGGCAGCAGAGACTCCGGAATGAGCCCGAGTGTACCACGCACGCTGATCAGCCACTCAATCGACGAGCGTCGCCTCCAGCTCGTCGACGAGGGAGGCGAACCTCGTCAAGCCCGTGGCCACCGGCTCCGGCCGCTCGAGATCGACGCCCGCGTCGCGAAGCAGTTCGAGCGACCACCGCGAACAGCCGCCGCGGAGAAACCCCAGGTAGGCGTCGAGCTCCGCCTGGCCACCGCCGGCTACCCGTTCGGCGAGGGCGATCGCGGCTGACAATCCGGTGGCGTACTTGTAGACGTAGAACGCGCTGTAGAAGTGCGGGATCCGCAGGCACTCCAGTTCGAGCTGGTCGTCGATGACGAACTGGGGTCCGAAATAGGCATCGAGCAGCCCCCGGTAGAGACCGCGGATGTGCTCGAGCGTCAGCGGCTGGCCGGCTTCGGCCGAGGTATGTGTCAGCCGCTCGAACTCGGCGAACATCGTCTGCCTGACGATCGTGGCCCGGATGCCGTCGATCTCCCGGGCGAGGATCGCCGCCCGCTCGCGCGGGGTCCGCGCCCTGGCCAGGAGCGCCCGGGCAAGGAGTTGCTCGTTGAACGTGCTCGCCACCTCGGCGACGAAGATCGTGTAACCGGCGAGCTGGTAGGGCTGGGCCTCCGCCGAGAGCCGCGTGTGCATCGAATGCCCCGCCTCGTGGGCGAGCGTGAACACGTGCTCGATCCCCTCCTCTTGGAAGTTCATGAGGATGTAGGGATCGGAATCATAGGTGCCGGAGCTGAAGGCCCCGGACTGCTTGCCGGCGTTCGGGTAGCGGTCGCACCACCGCCCCCTTAAGCCCGCCTCGAGGCGGCGGCGATACTCGGCACCGAGGGGCTCGAGGGCACCGACGACGAGCCCCACCGCCTCGTCCCAGGTGTGCCGCAGGGGCACATCCTGGGCGAGGGGGACGTAACAATCGTAATGGTGAATCTCGTCGAGACCGAGGAGGCGGCGGCGGAGATCGTAATAGCGGTGGACGGCGGGGAGATGCGCACGGACGGCGGCAACGAGCTGGTCGTACACCGCCACCGGGATGTTGTCGTTGAACAGCGCGGCGCCGACGGCGGTGGGATGGTGACGCACCCGGGCGGCGTAAACATCCCGCTCCACCGAGCCGGAGAGGGCGGCGGCGAGCGTGTTGGCATGGGCGGCGTACTCGTCGTAGAGCTGGTGGAACGCGGTCCGGCGCACCCCCCGATCGGCATCGAGGAGGAACGTCGTGAAGGTGGCGTTGGAAAGCTCCGACGTTCTCCCCTTGCCGTCCACGACCGAGCCAAACTTCATGTCGGCGTCGGTGAGCTGCCGAAAGACCTTGGCGGCGGTCCCGGCGAACGTCCCCTGCATGGCGAGCAGTTTCTCCTCCCGTTCCGAGAGAACATGCGGACGGGTGCGAACGAGCCGCTCGAGGCCGATACGATGGGGCGTCAGGATCGGCAGGGTGAGCCAGGCGGCGAGCGTCGCCGGATCGATGCCGAGGATCTCGGGCCGGAGAAAGCTCGTCTTCTCCGCGAACAACGTGGCGACATGCTGGAATCTCCCCACCATCCTCTGCGGATCCGGCGCGGCCTGATCCTCGCTGGCCCGCAGATGCGCGTACGTGCCGAGACGGTCCCCCGCCCGGTCGACCTCGATGTCATAAGCGAGGCAGACAGCGAGATCCTCCGGCGAACGGCCGAGCGTGCCGGCGAAGGCGACAAATCGGGGGATCATCCCCTCCCACGCCGCCAGGGCCTCCTCCCACGCCCCGTCAGAGGCGAACAAGCTGGCGAGATCCCAGGTATCCCCCAGCGGTACGTCCCTGCGGGCCTTGAGGGCGCCGTCAGTCAGATCACTGCGGTCCATCGGGGGGAATCCTTCCTGGGGGGAACGGGGGGAATGAATCATCGGCCGCACGCCGAGCCGGGTGCGGGGGAGGTCGGCCCGTCACAGCCGCCACACGGCGCTCCCCCAGGCGAGGCCACCGCCGAAACCGCACACGGCAATCGTGCTCCCGGGCCCGATGCGCCCCTCGCGCCATGCTTCGTCGATCGCCAACGGAATCGACCCGCTCGAGGTGTTGCCGTAGCGGTCGATGTTGATGGCGAACCGATCGGCCGGCACGCCGAGGGCCTGCCGCGTCGCCTCGATGATTCGCAGATTCGCCTGATGGAGGACGAAGCAGTCGATGTCGTCGAGCGTGAGGCCGGCGCGGGCGACGACGGCGCGGAGATTTTCCTCGGCCAGGCGGATGGCCCACTTGAAGACGGCCCGCCCTTCCATCCGCATGAACTGCTCGCGCCGGGCCAAGCCGTCGGCGCTCACCGGCTGGCGTGAGCCGCTCATCGGGCAGACGAGGAGGCCGGCGCCGCGGCCATCGGCCCCGAGCGCGAAGGAGAGGAGCCCGTACTGTTCGCCCGCGGCAGGATCCTCGATCCGTTCCAGGAGCACCGCCCCCGCGCCGTCCCCGAACAACGGCCAGGTCTTGACGTCGTCGGGATCGATGACGCGGGAGTTGGTGTCGGCACCGATCACCAGCGCGTGGCGGCTGGCTCCAGTGGCGACGAACTGGGCGGCGGTGATCAGGGCGTAGACGAATCCCGCACAGGCCGCCGTCACGTCCATCGCCGGTGCCTCGATGCCGAGCCCCTCCTGGACGATGCAGGCGGTCGACGGGATCGACATGTCGGGGGTGAACGTGCCGAGCACGATGAGATCAACGTCCGCCGGGGAAACGCGGGTGTTGCGAAACAGGTCGCGCCCTGCCGCCGTGGCCAGATCACTCGTCGCCATCCAGGCGGGAGCATGCCGCCGCTCGCGGATCCCGGTCCGTTCGAGGATCCACTGGGCATCACAGCCGAGACGGGCGAGGTCCTCGTTGGTGACGACTTCGTCTGGAACAGCATGCCCGACCCCGAGGAGCCGGAAGCCGGTGGTCTTGCCGAACCGCGACGCGCGGGGCGACGTGAGGATGTCAGACATCACGATCCGGCCGGCGGCACGGGCTCCGGTGTCGCGGGAGGCACCGGGGTATCGACAGGCGCGGCGGGCTCGGTGGCGGGAGCGGGAGCGTCTGCCGGTGGGGCGGTGTCCCCGACCGGGGCAGGAGTCTCCTCCCCTGCGGGGGCCGGAGGCGCCGTGTCACCGTCAGCAGGGGCATCTGCAGCCGGCGGTGCGGCGGTCTCGACCGGGGCGTCTGCCGCCGGGGCTGGCTCCGCCGGCGGGGGTGACGGCGCGGGGCGGGTTTTGGGGCGACCCAAGGGTGCCCCCCCACCGGCACCGAAGGGGAGCCCTCCCCGCGGCGGCCCGGCATCGGCGGCATCGGTCCCCTTCGGCTGCACGACCGCGGCCCGATTGAGATGGATCTTCGCGAACTCCTTCTCCGGCACGATGTAGTACCAGTCGGCGAACCGGGCATTGAGCTCACGGACACGGCGCTGGGCCACCTTCACCTTCGCGTCGTAGTCGTCCTGGCGCCGCCGGTTCTCCCGGTCCACGGCACGGCGGGACTCGAGTGCTGCCTGGGCCTTGGCCTCCGCTTCGTCAGCCGCCTTGAGTTGGTCGGCGGCATTCCCTTCTGCGGCGGGATCCGTGCCACCGGCCCCAGCTGGCTCCGCACCGTCGGCCGGCACCTCCGCGAGGTCCGGTTTCTCGATGAGCCCCTCGTTGAAACGGGCCATGACGAGGAGATACCGCCCCGTCGACTCGTCCGCCGCCACATCCCCGCCGGTGCCACTGCCCACGGACGTGCCGGCACCGAACCGGAGCACGTATTCGACGCCATCCTTCATCCCGACGATCGTCTCGCCATCGGTCGAGAGAATGTCGCCTGACTTCAGCGGCAGGAAGCCGCGCTGCTGCATCGAGCGCACCGCCTCCTCGTCGGCGGTGAACTTCTCCTCCGCCTTGAGCTCCGCGGAGAGGCCGGCGGGCTTGCGGACGACGTCGACGATCTTCAGGTCGCCAAGGGCGTTGCGCAGGTCATTGAGCCGTGGCGAAGCGAGCTCGTCTCCTTCGCCAAGAGTCTCGAGCTTCGGCTCGGCGCCCCCGGCGAAGGCCTCGAGTCCGACGAGCGTCCACTGCTGGTCCTTGTCGTCGTAGGCCACCTCGATGCGGTCCTTGCGATTCTGCTCGACGCGGATCCTCCCCCCCGACTCGACCGCGCCGAGCGAGTAGTCGTCGAGCACGGCGCGCCGCACGTCCCACGGCGAGAGCTTGAGGAGGTCCTTTTCGATCCAATCGTCGAAACGCGTCGTGAACTTCGAGGTGTCGATCTCGACGCGGTAGACCGGATCCTGCCCCGCCTTGCGCACGAACCGGAGCTTCTTTCCCCCGGCGGCGGAGGACCCGGGCCGCTTGTCCTCCTTGCCGACGACGAGGCGCGCGAGTTTGCTCCCACCGGCATCGCGGATCTCGATCAACTCGCCGACGCCGGTCATGCCTGGCTTGATCTTCTCCGGATCGGGCTCGATGACGCCGTAGGTTTCGTGATCGGCCGCCGACGTGCTGACGACGTCGAGCGATTCGAGATCGACCAGCTCCGTCGCCGCCGCGGCGAGGTGATCCTTGGCATCGGCCGGATAGTTCTGGTGCGACGGGAGCACCCACACCCCCCCCGCCTGGATCACCTTGAACGGCTGCAGCGTCGCCAGCTCCTCGTCGTATTTGACCACCTCGAGGCTGGCGGCCTTCTGGACATCGGTGAGCTCGGGAAAGAGGATCCGCTCCGCCTCGGGCTTCACCTCTCGGCCCTGGTAGCGGGGCTGCGCGAGCCAGCCGAGGAGGAGCATGCCGGCCCCTCCGAGGAGAAACAGAGAGGTTTTCCCCCACACGCCGCGCGAAGCCCCGCCGGCATCCTCCTCCATCCTGCGACGAACCCGGGCGCCAGCTCCCCCGACGGGAACGGGCGGAGGGACGTCGTTGAGATGGTGATGATTTCGGGCCTTCTTGTCGTCTGCCATGATCCTTCTCTCCGGGGAACTGTCCCGTGTCGGTCCGCTCTCGTGTCGGTCAGCTCTCGTGTCACGGGGGCCGATGGCCGTGGTCGCTCATCGCAGCCGCGTCTTCGCCACGCCCTCGCGTTCCTGGGCCCGGCGGCGGAAGTAAACGAAGAACGCTACCACCAGCGGCGGGATCGGCGGCAGGAGCACCGCCAGCCACTTCTGCCGGTCCTGCTCCTGTCGGACCTTGCCGCCGAGCTGGCGTTCGACCTTCTCCATCTCGATGTCGCGCTGCCGGGTGAGCTGCTCGGTCTTCGTCTCCAAGCGCCGCTGCGCCAGCGCCCGCTTCGCGGCCAACTGCTGCATCATCTGCATCGCGGCCTGGGGATCGGCGTCGCCGCTGGCCTCGAGCTCCTTGATCTTCCGTTCGAAATCCCCGACCTCCTTCTCGAGTTGGCCGTTCGCCTCGCGCTCGGCGAGGTCGCACTGCTCGATGAATTTCTGCCGCTCCGTGTCGGCCTGCTCCCGCGCGTCGGCGACGGTCGCCTCGATGCGCTCGAGCGTGCGGTGCTTCGGCTTTCGCTTGCGAATCTCGAGGAACCGCTCGTCGCCGGCGAGCGAATCGAGGATGTTGAGGGCGAAGGTGACGTTGTCGAAATCGAGACCGAAGACCTCATCCGGCCGGCTCCGCAGACCGAAGATCCGGCCGTCGAGGAGATCGATGTCGGCGACAATGACGGCCTTGATCGGGGCCCCCTCGCTGCCGGCCGGAGGACGGCGCTCGATCGCAGCGGCGAGGACCATCGCCTGCTTCCCCTGCTTCTCGAAGACCTGCAACTGCGCCATGTCGCCGCGGTTGCGCATCACTTGCTCGACCTCGATCGTCCCGGATCGCGTGCTCGTCTGGACCAGCGGCGTCCAGTCGACATCGGCGGTGTCGTCCTTCGAGACAGCGCCGGGGAAGGGGAAGAGGACCTCCTGGAGGCCGGCCGTCACGGCGCTGGTCTGGCTGAAGGAATCGGCGAGGCCCGATCCGAGGCCGAGATCGTTGTCGATGAACACGAACTCATGCGGCATCTGGAGCTTCGGATGGGGGTTGTAGTCCTGCCAGATGACGAGCGACCCCGCCCCCATCTGCCCCATCGCCGGTCGCCCCTCCCGCGCCGCGGGCTTGGCGCCGAGCACCTGCCAGAGGAGCCCGATCTCCCCCTTCGGCTGCGCCTGGGGCTGGAACATCGCCATCGGCCCCCCGGGGCCGCGACGCGGTTGGTCGGTCCCTGGCACACCCGTCATGAGGACAGGGAGCGGATCCTCGAAGATCGCCACCGGTTGGCCATCCCGCACCGCGGCGACGAGATGCGCCATCTGTTCGGGACCGAGGGTCGAAGGCTGGACCGCGAGGAGGACGTCGTATTTCTCCGTGATCGGCGCCGAGGCATCGACCTGGACGACGTCGTACTGCTTCTCGAGCTCGTCGACGATCGCCTGCCGGGGCCGCTGCTGGCCGGTCATCATGTCGACGCCGCCGAACAGATCGGCGTCGGTGGTGAGCACGCCGAGGCGCTTCCGGCCCTCGTTGCCCACGGTGGAGATCGAGCGGATCAGCTCGTACTCGACCGGCGTCCCCTTGTCGAAGAACGGCACGACGACCTTCTCGAGGCCGCTGGTGAAGGCACAGCCGAGGAAGATGTCTTCGTCGCGGTACGTGCCGCGGACCCGCGACATGACCTTCACCGGCTCGATGCCGAACTGCTGCCTGGCCAGGGCCGCGGCATCGGTCTTCGGCTCGGCCGACACCACCTGGACGTTCACCTTGCCACGGCCGAGTCGCTCGAACTGCCGGAGCATGTTCAGAAGCGTCAGCCGCGTCTGGGTGTATTCCTCGGGGACACTCGGGCTGACGTAGGCGGTGACCTCCACGGGGCGGGCGGGATTGAACTCCGCGAGGAGCTTGCGTGTGTCAGCCGAGAGGGAGCTGATCTGCTCCGCGGAAAGGTCGTGGCGGACATCCATCGCCCGGCAGACGAGCACCGACCCGAGCGCCACCCCGGCCAGCCCCAGCGCCCGCAGCGCGAAATGGACCCCGAGCTTGGCGCCATCGCGGCGCCCGGTCCAGTGGCGGCGGCCGATGAGCACCATGGCGATGTAGAGGGCAACGGCCACGATCCCGAGGAAGAATACGACCGACGACACGCTGACGATCCCGCGGCCGAAATCGGAGAAGTTCTCCGCCAGGCTCCAGGCCCGGACCCGATCGGCCATCTTCGGATCCATGACCGTCACCGCCTGATCGGCCACGGAGAGCGGCGCGTTGAGGATCAGCCCGAGGATGAAGGCGACGGTGAGGTTGCTCGTGAGGAAGCTGGCCACCATCCCGATGGCGAGCATCGACAGCCCGACGAACCAGTAGCCGAGGTAGTTGGTGAAAAACAGACCCGCGTCGGGGGTGCCCCAGCGCAGGAGGATGATCAGATTGCAGATGCAGGAGAACATCAGGGCGACGGTGTAGATTCCGACCGTGGCGAGATACTTTCCAAACACCACCTCCCAGTCGCTCGCCGGGATCGTCAGCAGCAGCTCATCGGTCCCCTGGCGGCGCTCGTCAGCCCACACGCTCATCGTGATCGCCGGGATGAAGACGAGGAGAATGAAGGGGAGGTAGCGGTTGAGCTGGTCGAGGTTGGCGAGGTTGGAGTTGAAGAATTCCGGGGGCCAGAACGCCGCCAGCGACCCGAGCAGCACGAACACACAGATGAAGACGTAGCCGGTGGGACTGGAAAAGTAGGCGACGAAGTTCCGCTTGAACACCGCGTCGAGAACGTGCCAGTTCATGATGCTTCCCCGGACTTGCTGTTGAACGAATCGGTTGAATGTCGTTGATTATTGCGGCCACCCCGGCCCGGGGTGGCGATGGGCGGGTGCCCGCCCGCCCCGCGGGGAACACCACCGCCCGGCCTCCGCCCGGCGTCACGCAGACCGGGTCATCTCGTAGAAGCGTTCGTCGAGCCCGCGGCCGTCTCGGACAAGGTCCTGGGGCGTGCCGTCGAACCGCTTCCGACCCTCGGCGATGAGGATCACACGATCCGCCAGGGCGTCGACCTCTTGGAGGATGTGCGTGGAGAGGAGGATCGTCTTTTTCTCACCCAGACGGCGGATCGTCTCGCGGACCTCGCGGATCTGGTTCGGATCGAGGCCGCTGGTGGGCTCGTCGAGGATCAGCACGTCGGGCTCGTGGAGGAGCACCTGCGCCATGCCGACACGCTGCCGATAGCCCTTGGAGAGCTTCGAGATCGCCTTGCCGATCACGCTCCCGAGTTGGCACTGCTTCACCACCGCCTCGATCCGCTCCTCCTTCTGCCGTTTCTTCATGCCCCGGGCATCGGCGAAGAATTCGAGAAGCGTCCGTGGCGTCATGTCGGGGTAGAGCGGGCCGTTCTCCGGCAGATAGCCGAGCCTGGTCGCCCCGGCGAGGCGGTCGGTCGACATGTCGTGACCGGCGATCCGCGCCGTCCCGGCCGACGGGGCCAGATAGCCGGTGAGGATCTTCATCGTCGTGCTCTTGCCCGCACCGTTGGGCCCGAGGAACGCCACGACCTCGCCCCGCGGCACGCGGAACGAGACATCCTCAATGGCGATGAAGGGACCGTAATACTTGCAGAGGCCGTCGGCCTCGATCATGGCTTCTCCGCCAGGACTGTTCGTTTCAGACATGGCTGATGGGCTGCTGGACAGGGGGGATGGAGAAAACACCTATTCTGGGGTGTGGAGCCCCCGCTGGGCAATCCCCCGGCCTTGGCTGCGGCCCCGTGGCGGCGTGGACCCCGGGAAGCCCCGTCAGGCGGGGACAGCACTCCCGCCCGGAAGTGGCTCGCGCCACGGTCCGGTGGTGCCCCTCCGCCAGGCGACATGGCACAGCCACTCGTCGAGCGTGGCGGGATGGTCACGGCGGACATGCACACCACGGGTCTCCTCCCGCTCCAGCGCCGAGCGGATCATGAGCCGGGAAACTTCGAGCATGTTTTGGAGCTGCCATCCGGCCGGGTCGGAGAATTGCCGCGGCAGGACGTACCGGCACCAGCCCTCGACCGTGTCGAGCGCCTCGGTCAGCGAGTCGCCGATCCGCTCGACGCCGACATGCCGCCACATCAGGCTGCGGAGGGAGTTGCGGATATCGGCCAGATCGAGGGCGCCACGGGTGTCGGCCACGCGCGGGTTGGCAAGCGGAGGGACACGGAAATCTTCGGGCGGCCCGGCGAGGATCTCGGCGCTGGCGGCACTCCCGGCCCGGGCTCCGTAAACGAGCCCCTCCAGCAGGCTATTGCTCGCCAGCCGGTTGGCGCCGTGAAGGCCGCTCGACGTCACCTCGCCGGCGGCGAACAATCCCGGCAGGGTCGTCCGACCGATGGCGTCGACGACGGCCCCCCCGACCATGTAATGGGCCCCCGGGCGCACCGGGATTCGGTCCCGGGCGAGATCGAGACCGAACTTCGCACAGATCTGGGCCATCCCCGGGAACCGGGCGAGCACCCCGGCGGCATCGAGATGTGACAGATCGAGATAGACGTTGGAGTGGTGGGTGCGGGCCATGACGATGGTGATCGCCCGCGACACGACATCGCGGGGGGCGAGTTCGGCGCGGGGATCGAAGTCAGGCATGAACCGGTGGCCATCGCGATCGACGAGCCATGCGCCGGCACCGCGGACGGCCTCGGTGATCAGGCTGCGGGACCCGCCGGCGATGTAGAGGACCGTCGGATGGAACTGCATGAACTCCATGTCGCGGAGCTCGCACCCGGCGCGCCACGCCAGCGCCATCCCGTCGCCGACGGCCCCCTCGGGATTGGTCGATTCCCGGTACAGTTGGCCGGCCCCCCCGGTGGCGAGGATCGTGCGCCGGGCCCAGACGAGCGTCTTGCCATGCGCGCCGTTCCACACCAGCGCTCCCCGGCAGATCCCTTCGTGCGTGAGGAGGTCGATCGAGAACGTGCCGGGCCACATCGCGATGTGGTCGAGCCCCCGGACCCGCTCGATGATCGCCCGCATCACCTCCCGGCCGGTGGAGTCGCCGAGGGCGTGGACGATCCGGTCGTGGCTGTGCCCCCCTTCACGCCCCAGTTCAAGCAGGCCGTCACGCTCGTCGAACTTCGTCCCCCAAGCGATCAACTCGGCGATCCGCTGCGGCGCCTCGCGCACGACCGAATCGACCACCCCGTCGTGGCACAGCCCGCCGCCGGCCACGAGCGTGTCTGCAACGTGGTTGTCGAAGCGATCCTCCGGATCGACGACCCCCGCGATCCCACCCTGTGCCCATTGGCTCGACGAAGTCAGCAGATCGTCTTTCGTGACGACCGTGACCGAAAGGGAGGGGTCGACCGCCAGCGCGGCACGGAGCCCGGCCACACCGCCCCCGAGGACGAGGACGTCGGTGAAACAGTGCTGGACTCGCTTCGGACCAAAGGCGACGAGGTATCGCGGGCCATCGAACACCTTGGTCATTCTCCGGTCGTCCCCTGGGTATACGCCTTGAACTGCTCCCGATATTCGCTCGGCGGCCGGCTCCGTCGCCCTTCCGCCTGCCCCCCCTTCAAGTCCGCCGGCACGTCCCGGCTACTGCGGGCCCCCTCGGCCCGCAGACCGAGGCTCCGCACCGCCCGATCGAACTCGCTCCGTTTGACCGGATCATTGCTCTTTTCGAGGGACCGCATCGCCTCCCAACGCTGGAGGAAGGCCCGCGCCTGATCCCGCGTCCAGCCGAGCTCGTCGAGGAGCTCCGTTCTCCCCTTGTCGAGATCATCCTTCAACGCCCGGACCGCCAGATCGGCAGCGTTGCGGGCATGGGCGGTGTCCTGATCCCCCCATTCGGCCTCGGTCTTGGGGGCTTCGCCGTCACGCCGCGGCGCCTGGTCGGGAGCCGGGCCATCGCCATTCGACCAGCCTCCGCTCCCCGTGGGGCTCGCCGACGATCCGGGTTGTCCATCGGCTGGTTGCTGCGGATCGGCCCCGCCTCCCCCTTCCTGATCGCCTTCCTCCGCCCCGCCGGCCTGGGCGTTTCCCGGCGGTGATTTGGGCCCAGGCTGAGGCGGATCGCTGCCGGGCTTGGCTTTGCCGCCAGGCTTCTCTCCTCCCTCACCCTGCTGGCCCTCACCACCGCTTCCTTCTCCCTCACCCTGCTGGCCCTCACCCTGCTGGCCCTCACCCTTTTGGCCCTCACCCTTTTGGCCTTCACCCTTTTGGCCTTCACCCTTTTGGCCTTCACCCTTTTGGCCTTCACCCTTTT
>JBBAVV010000067.1:5066-24894 GCA_040397545.1 Pirellulales bacterium | reverse complement strand
ACGTCGTTCAGCGCGGTCGAGGGCACGAACGTGCTTGAGGTCCGGCAGTTCGACGCCGCGGGGAACAGGTCGCCGGCGATGCACTTCGAGTTCACCCTCGACACGCGGCGTCCGGTTGCCCCAGTGACGATGCTTGCCAACGATACCGGCTCGAGCCCCATCGACCGTGTCACGAGCGACGGGACACTCACGCATGAGGCGACGCTCGCGACGCTGTTTGGCACCGGTGTCGATGCCACAGGGCATCTGGCGGCCAACTGGGCCACCGATCTCCATTACACGCTCGTCTCGGTGCCCGGCGGCAGCGACGTGGTCCGCGTCGCCACGGCGGACAACGGCTATCCGATCGGGGCATGGATCGTCGGCACCGGGGCCTCGTCCTGGATCGGCCCTGCCAGCGATGACGTGCTGAACGGTCCGGGGGGGCAGTATGTCTACCGCACCACCTTCGATCTCACCGGCATCGATCCCGCATCGGTGTCGATCAGCGGGATGTGGGCGGCCGACGATTTCGGCGCCGAGATCCTCATCAACGGCATGAGCGAGGGCTACGCGACCTGGAGCTCGCCCGGCTACTGGTCCTTCGAGACGTTCACCGTCACCGGTGGCTTCGTGGAGGGGATCAACACGCTCGATTTTGTCGTCAACAACGGCGGCGGGCCGACAGGTTTGCGGGTGGAGATGACCGGCACGGTCTCGACGATCGAGCTGGATGGAACCGTCGAATACTCCACCGATGACGGATCGACCTGGAGAACGCAGTGGTCCCCCGTTGAGGGGCTCAACCACGTCCTCCTGCGACAGGTCGACCCGGCGGGCAACGCCTCCGATCCGACCGGCTTCGCGTTCACGCTCGACACGCAGGCCGCCGCTGCGCCGACAGTGTCGCTCACCCGTGACACGGGCACGAACATCACCGACCGGATCACGAACCTGGCCGATCTGACGATCGGGAATGTCGAGTCGGGGGCGACCGTCGAATACACGGTGGACGGGGGAACGTCGTGGAGCACGTCGTTCAGCGCGGTCGAGGGCACGAACGTGCTCGCGGTCCGGCAGGTCGATGTTGCCGGGAACAGGTCGCCGGCGACGCACTTCGAGTTCACGCTCGACACGCAGTCCGCCGCTGCGCCGACAGTGTCGCTGACGACCGACACCGGCACGAACATCACCGACCGGATCACGAGCGTGGCCGATCTGACGATCGGGAATGTCGAGCCGGGGGCGACCGTCGAATACTCGGTGGACGGCGGAACGTCGTGGAGCACGTCGTTCAGCGCGGTCGAGGGCACGAACGTGCTCGGAGTGCGGCAGGTCGATGTTGCCGGGAACGTGTCGTCGGTGACGCCATTCGCGTTCACCCTCGACACCCGCATTCTCCCGCTCGTGCCGTTTCACAACGGCTTCGGCACCCTCATGCCGGATGGGATCGCCGCCACCACGACGCTCGATTTCTCCGGCTGCACCGTCCCTCTGACGTTCACGTTGCATCCCAATGGCAGCCTGACCGTCGAGGACACGAAGAATCCTTCCGCCAACGGACTGACGTTCAAGAGCTTCGGCGACATCGTCGGCGGTCAGGCCGCGAATCGGTTTCTGTTCGTCGGCAGCGCGACGATGAAGGGAAGCGTGATTGGCAACGCGATGGCGACAAACACGCTCGATTACAGCGCGTCGACGCTCGCGGTCAGCGTCGATCTCGGCCTGGGCCTGGCGACCGGTACCGGCGGCTTCAGGGGGATCAACGTCGCCATCGGCAGCACCGCGAAAGGCGATGCCGGCGGCAATACGCTCATCGGCCCGATGGGCGGGAGCGTCTGGGCGATCGAGTCGGGGGGGAAGGGGGTGGTCGGCGGCGTCGCCTTCAGTGGGTTTCAAGATCTCGTAGCCGTTTCGGCCGGTGACACGCTCGACTATTCGGCCTTTCCCACCGGCGTGACCGTTGACCTCTCCCTCGGGCTCGCCCCCGGCTTCCGGCGAATCGCAGGATTCCGCAATGTGATCGGATCGGCGTTTGAGGACCTCCTCGTCGGCGATGACAACAACAATCTGCTCTCGGGTCTTGCCGGCAACGACACGTTGACAGGCTTGGCCGGCAACGACGCATTTTCAGGCGGCAGCGGGACCGACACGGTGATCGAGTCGGCAAACGTCGACTTCACGCTCGCCGCGACGACGCTCACCGGAATCGGCAGCGATTCACTCGACGGCATCGAGACGGTGAACCTTTCGGGCGGGGCGAGTGCGAATAGGTTCACGATCGACAGCTGGACGGGGAACGTGACGCTCACGGGGGCCGCCGGAAGCGATTCCTTCTTCTTCACGGGCACCCTGGCGGCGAGCGTGACGATCGTCGAGTCGGCGAATAGCGACACCGACACGCTCGACTTCACGGCGCTTGCCAATGGAGGCGTGAGCGTCGATCTCTCGTCGACGGCCGCGCAGTCGATCGTGTCGGGTCTGACGCTGACGCTCTCCTCGTCAACGGGGATTGAGAACGTGATCGGGACGGCGCTGGCCGACACGCTCCTCGGAAACACGAACGACAACGTGCTTTCGGGTCTCGCCGGCAACGACACGTTCACGGCGCTGTTGGGGAACGACACTTTTCTCGGCGGTGCCGGGACCGACACGGTGATCGAGTCGGTAAACGTCGACTTCACGCTCGCCGCGACGACGCTCACCGGAATCGGCAGCGATTCACTCGACGGCATCGAGACGGTGAACCTTTCGGCCGGGGCGACTGCGAATAGGTTCACGGTCGACAGTTGGACGGGGAACGTGACGCTCACGGGGGCCGCCGGAAGCGATTCCTATGTCTTCGTCGGGACAGAGTCGGCCAGTGTGACGATCGTCGAGGGGGCGAGTGCCGATATCGACACGCTCGATTTCACAGGGCTCCTGAATGGTGGCGTGATTCTCGAGCTGGCAGTGGCAACGGCGCAGACGCTCGTGCCGGGCTTGACGCTGACACTCTCCTCCGTGACGGGGATTGAAAACGTCATCGGAACGGCGTTTGCCGACACGGTGCGCGGGAATGCCAGAGACAATGTGCTTTCGGGTCTTGCCGGCGCCGACACGCTCGCCGGGCGAGCCGGCGACGACACCTTCATCGGCTCGGCCGGGAACGACAGCTTCGACGGCGGCACCGGGACCGACACGGCGATCGAGTCGGCGGACATCGATTTCACGCTCGCAGCGGCGACGCTCACCGGGCTCGGCAGCAACACGCTCGCCAGCATCGAGAGGGTAAACCTGACATCGGGAGCCAGCGCGAACACGTTCACCGTGCAGGGCTGGGCCGGCAGCGCGACCCTCACGGGGGGCGGCGGGAACGACCGCTATGTCTTCGCCGGGACCGAATCGGCCAGCGTGACGATCGTGGAATCGGCAAATGCCGATACCGACACGCTCGACTTCACGGCCCTTGCCAATGGAGGCGTGAGCCTCGATCTGGCGGTGACAACGGCGCAGCCGCTCGTGGCCGGCTTGACGCTGACGCTTTCCACGGCGACGGGGATTGAAAATGTTGCCGGGACGGCGTTTGCCGACGTGCTCGTCGGCAATGCGAGCGACAACGTGCTTTCGGGGCTCGCTGGGGATGACAGGCTCTCCGGCCTTTCCGGCAACGACACCTTTGTTGGCGGCACCGGGACCGACATGGTGGTTGAGTCGGGGGATGTCGACTTTACGCTCACGGCGGCGGGGCTCGTGGGGCGCGGCACCGATTCGCTTGCCGGGATCGAAGCCGTGAGCCTGACGGGAGGTGCCGGAGCGAATACGTTCGCGGTGCAGGGGTGGACGGGGAACGCGAACCTCGCCGGCGCTGCCGGGAACGATCGCTACGTCTTCACCGGGACCGCAGCGGCGAGCGTGACGATCACCGAGGGAGCCGATGCCGACACCGACACGCTCGACTTTACGAACCTTGCCAATGGTGGCGTGACGATCGACTTGGCGTCGACCACGGCGCAGACGCTCGTGACCGGCTCGACGCTGACGCTCTCCTCGGCAACGGGGATTGAAGACGTCATCGGGACGGCGCTGGCCGACACGCTCCTCGGCAACACGAGAGACAACCTGCTTTCGGGTCTTGCCGGTGACGACGCGCTGTCGGGGCGCGGCGGCAACGATGCTTTCGACGGCGGCACCGGCAGCGACATGGTGATGGAATCGGCGGATGTCGACTTTACGCTCGCGGCGGCGACGCTTGCCGGAGTGGGAAGTGACTCGCTTGCCGGCGTCGAGGAGGTGATCCTGACGGCCGGTGTCGGGGCAAACACATTCACGGTCGACGGCTGGACGGGGAACGCGACCCTCACCGGCGCCGCCGGCAACGATCGCTATATTTTCAGCGGGATCGAGTCGGCGAGCGTGACGATCGTTGAGGCGGCGAACACCGACAGCGACACGCTCGACTTCTCGAATCTGTTGAGCGGCGGTGTGAGCATCGATCTTGCCGTGACGGCTGCCCAGGCACTCGGCTCGGGGCTGATGCTGACGCTCTCCACGTCGACGGGCCTCGAGAACGTCACCGGGACGGCATTCGCCGACTCGCTCCAGGGGAATGCCCGCGGCAACACGCTCTCTGGTGTCGCCGGCGACGACACGCTCTCGGGCCGCGGGGGGAACGACAGCCTCGACGGCGGCAGCGGTTCCGACACCGTGATCGAATCGGGGAATGTCGACTTCACGCTCACGGCGGCGGGTCTCACGGGGCGCGGCAGCGATACGCTCGCCGACATCGAGAGTGTGAACCTGACGGGGAACGCCGGGGCGAACACGATCACGGTCGACGGCTGGAACGGGAGCGCGGTCCTCACCGGCGGTGCCGGCAACGACACCTACGTCTTCACCGGCACCGAATCGGCGAGCGTGACGATCATCGAAGAGGCTGATGCCGACAGCGACACGCTCGACTTCACGAACCTTGCCAATGGCGGCATCAGTGTCGATCTTGCCCTGACGACGGCGCAGACGCTCGTGTCGGGGCTGACGCTGACGCTCTCGACTGAGACAGGTATTGAAAACGTGACCGGGACGGCCTTCGCCGACTCCCTTGTCGGCAACACCCGTGCCAACATGCTTGCGGGTCTTTCTGGCGATGACGTGCTCACTGGCCGAGCGGGTGATGACACCCTCGATGGCGGCGCCGGCACCGACGCGGTGGCCGAGTCTGCCGATGTCGACTTCGCGCTCGCCTCGTCAGCGCTGACCGGGCTCGGCACCGATGCGCTTGCCGACATCGAAGGAGCGATCCTCACGGGCGGTACCGGCGTGAACACATTCACCGTGAGCGCCTGGACCGGCAGCGCTCTCCTCTCGGGTGCCGCCGGGGATGACGTCTACGCCTTCGCGGGCACTCTTTCCGCGCGCGTGACGATCGTCGAGGCAGGAAATGGCGACGCCGACACGCTCGACTTCACGAGCCTTGCCAACGGTGGTGTGAACGTCGATCTCTCCGTGAACTCGACGCAGACGGTCGTGACGGGATTGACCGTGACGCTGTCGAACGACACAGGAGTTGAAAACGTCATCGGTTCGGCCTTCGCCGACGTGCTCCTCGGCAACACCCGTGCCAACACGCTTTCGGGGCTCGGTGGCGACGACACGCTCGCCGGCCGGGCCGGCAACGATACGTGCGCTGGCGGCGACGGCACCGACACGGTGGCGGAGTCGGCGGATGTCAACTTCACGCTCGCGGCGACGAGCCTCGTGGGGCTCGGTACCGATTCGCTTGCCAGCATCGAGGCGGTAAGCCTTTCGGCAGGTGCCGGGGCGAACACGTTGACCGTGGCTGACTGGGCCGGTGATGCGATCCTCACCGGTGGCGCGGGGAATGATACCTACCTCTTCTCGGGCACCGCGTCGGCCAGCGTGACGATCGTCGAGGCGGCCGACGCCGACACCGACACGCTCGACTTCACGGCGCTTGCCAATGGTGCGGTGAGCCTCGATCTGGCGGTGACGTCGGCCCAGACGGTCGTGTCGGGATTGACGCTGGCGCTGTCGAGTGACAGAGGAATCGAGAACGTCATCGGGACGGCGCTGGCCGACACCATTCGCGGGAATGCGAGAGACAACACGCTCCTTGGTCTCACCGGCGACGACGCGCTTGCCGGTCGGGCGGGCGCTGACACGCTCGTCGGCGGGGCAGGGAACGACAGCTTTGACGGCGGCGACGGGGCTGACACCGTGGTCGCGTCGGCCGATGTCGACTTCACGCTCACGCCCACGGCGCTGACGGGGCTCGGCGCCGACACGCTTACCGGGATCGAGGGGGTGAATCTGACAGCCGGGAGCGGCGTCAACAGGTTCACGGTGCACGCCTGGACGGGAAGCGCGATCCTCACCGGCGGCGCCGGGGACGATACCTACGTCTTCTCAGGCATCGAGTCGTCGAGCGTGACAATCGTCGAAGCAGGGAATGTCGACGCCGACACGCTCGACGTCTCCGGTCTTCTGAATGGGGGCGTGACGCTCGATCTGGCGGTGACGACGGCCCAGACGCTCGTGGCTGGGTTGACGGCGACACTGTCGAGCGGGACGGGGATCGAGAACGTCATCGGTACGACGCTTGCCGACACCATCCTCGGGAATGCAAGAGACAACACGCTCGCTGGCCTCGCCGGCGACGACACGCTTGCCGGCCGAACGGGGGACGATACGTTCACCGGCGGGGCAGGGGACGACAATTTCGATGGCGGCGCTGGCACCGACACCATTGTCGAGTCGGCCGATGTCGACTTCACCCTCACGGCAGCGGGGCTCGTGGGGCGCGGCACCGATTCACTTGCCGGTCTTGAGACGGTGAGCCTGACGGCGGGGAGCGAAGCGAACACGTTCGTAGTGGCCGGTTGGACAGGCAGCGCGATCCTCTCGGGCGGCGCCGGCAACGATCGCTACGTCTTCACCGGGACCGAGGCGGCGAGCGTGACGATCGTCGAGGGGGCCGACACCGACGCCGATACGCTCGATTTCACGGGGCTGTTGAATGGCGGCGTGACGATCGATCTGGCAGTGACGACGGCGCAGACGCTCGTGGCCGGCTTGTCGCTGTCGCTTTCGAGCGCGAGTGGAATTGAAAATGTCACCGGGACGGCGTTTGCCGACACGCTCGTCGGGAACACGAGAGACAACTCGCTTTCGGGTCTCGCCGGCGACGACACGTTCTCGGGCCGGGCCGGGAACGACACATGTGTTGGCGGCGCCGGCACCGACACCGTGGTCGCGTCGGCGGATGTCGACTTCACGCTCACGCCCACGACGCTCGCGGGGATCGGCACCGATACGCTCGCCGGGATCGAGAGGGTGAATCTGACGGCCGGGAGCGGCGTGAACACGTTCACGGTGCAGAGCTGGACCGGGAGCATCATTCTCTCTGGCGCCGCCGGCAACGACATTTACGCCTTCTCAGGCACCCTGTCGGCAAGTGTGACGATCGTCGAAGCGGCCGATGGCGACGCCGACACGCTCGACGTCTCCGGTCTCCTCAATGGTGGCGTGACGCTCGATCTGGCGGTGACGACGCCCCAGACGCTCGTGGCTGGGTTGACGGTGACACTGTCGAGCGCGACGGGGATCGAGAACGTCGTCGGGACGGCGCTGGCCGACACGATCTTCGGGAATGCAAGAGACAACGCGCTCTCTGGTATCGCCGGCGACGACACGCTTGCTGGTCACGGCGGCGACGACACCTTCACCGGCGGCGCCGGAAGCGATGCCTTCGCCGGCGGCGACGGGATCGACACGGTCGTCGAATCGGCGGATGTCGACTTCACGCTCACCTCCACGACGCTGACCGGGGTGGGGAGCGATACGCTTGCCGGGATCGAGGGGGCGAATCTGACGGCCGGCAGCGGCGCAAACACGTTCACGCTCATCGTCTGGACCGGCAGCGCGATCCTCTCGGGCAACGCCGGCAACGACACCTACGTCTTCACAGGGACAGAGTCGGCGAGCGTGACGATCATCGAGGCAGCTGACGCCGACACCGATTCGCTCGACTTCACCAATCTCGCCAACGGAGGGGTGAATCTCGATCTGGCGGCAACGACGGCCCAGACGCTCGTGGCCGGATTGACGCTGACAATTTCGAGCGCGACGGGGCTCGAGAACGTCATCGGGACGGCACTCGCCGACACGATTGTCGGCAATGCGAGGTCGAACACGTTCTCGGGTATCGCCGGCGACGACACGCTCGCCGGCCGTGCCGGTCACGATCGCTACGTCTTCACTGGTGCCTTATCGGCAAGCGTGACGGTCATCGAGTCGGCTGATGCCGACGCCGACACGCTCGACTTCTCCGAGCTCTCCAGCGGTGGCCTCGCGGTCGATCTTGCCGCGACGGCGCTGCAGTCGATCGCGACTGGCTTGACGCTGACGCTCTCCACGGCGACGGGGATCGAAAACGTCGTCGGGACGGCGTTTACCGACACACTCGCCGGCAACTCACGAGACAACGTGTTTTCGGGTCTTGCCGGCGACGACCGTCTCGATGGCGGTGCGGGGACTGACACGGTGGTCGAGTCGGCGGACGTCGACTTCACCCTCACGCCCTCCTCCCTCACCGGCGTGGGGAGCGACACGCTAGCCGGGATCGAAGCGGCGATCCTGACGGCCGGGGCCGGCGCGAACACGTTCACCGTGAATGCCTGGACGGGGAGCGCCACGCTCACCGGCGGCACCGGGAACGACCGCTATGTGTTCGTCGGGGCGGTGTCGGCATCGATCGCCATCGCGGAAGGAGCGGATGCGAACACCGACACGCTCGACTTCTCCGCCCTTTCGCTCGGTGGCGATACGGGTGTGAGCGTCGATCTCGCCCTGACGTCTCCCCAGGCGGTGACGGCCACGCTGACGTTGACGCTCTCCGACACCACGGGGATCGAAAACATCACCGGGACGGCATCGGCCGACACGATGCTGGGCAACGCCCGCGACAACTCGATCACGGCTCTCGGCGGCAGCGACACGCTCGCCGGCCGCGCCGGCAGCAACACGCTCGACGGTGGAGCGGGAACTGACACCGCGATCGAGACGGGCAACGTCGACGTCACGGTCACCGCTGCGACGATCGCCGGGGTCGGGTCAGCCGCGCTTGTCAGCATCGAGGTGGTCGACCTGGTGGGGGGCACCGGCGCCAACACGTTCACCGTGAATGGCTGGGGGGGAAGCCTGATTCTCGAGGGAGGCCTCGGGAACGACTCCTACGTGTTCGTGGGGGGGACTTCGACGCACGTGCGGGTTGTCGAGGTCGCCAATGCCGACACCGACACGCTCGACTTCTCCGCCGTCACGCTCACCAGCGGAGCCGGGTTGACCGTCGATCTGGCGCAGACGACGGCACAGGAAGTGACAGCCGGATTGTTTGTCACGCTCTTCGGTAGCGAAGGCATCGAGAACGTCGTCGGCAGCAATGCCGCCGACACGATGTCAGGGAACAGTCGCGACAACGTTTTCCGCGGCCTGTTGGGCCACGACACGATCAACGGCCGCGCCGGCACCGACACGTTCGTCAAGGACTTCGGCCTGGTCGATGTCATCATCAACGACTCGAGCCTGATCGGTTCCGGCACCGATTCGTTTTACAACATCGAGGTGGTGAACGTCACCCTCGGCTCCGGTCGCTCCGGGGGGGGCGAGGTGGGGGTCGAGGGGCGGATCCTCGATGCCTCCTCCTTCACAGGCACGCTGATCGCCAATTTCGGGACCGATTCGCTCGAGATCACCAGGTCAGCGACCCCGTCGGGGGTGGCGACGAGCACGCTCATCATCCCCGCCCTGCTCGAGACGCTCTCCGTCGTCAGCGGCACGATCTATCTGGAGTCGGAAATCAACACGGGCGCGGCCGGCTCGGTCTCGCTCGACTCCAGCGGCGCGATCATCGACGACAACGATCCCGTGGGGGCTGATCCGGTCAACAACATCGTCGCCTCTCGCCTGGTGCTCCACGCCGTCGGCGGCATCGGTAGCGACAATGTCCTCGACACCCAGGTGGGTGTCATCTCGGCGACAAACGCCGGTTCCGGGGACATCTCGATCCTCAACCAGAAGAACGTCCCCGGGGCGGTGGATATCGTCGCCCTCGAGAATTCCGCCGGCAGCGTGGCGGTGGAGAATTACGGCGACGTCACACGCGGCATCACCGTCTCCGGGGCAGTCCGTTCCAAGGGTATCGTCTCGCTCATCAGCCACAGCCCGCTGACGATCGACGGCAGCATCCAGAGCACGAGCAACAGCGAGATCACGCTCGAGGCCGACACGCTGGCGATGACGAAGACGAGCAAGATCGTCACGTCGGGGGACGTGGCGATGAACAGCCGCATCGTGACGCTCACCGATGCCGACATGGCCGATGCGAAGATCAAGAACTCGCGGAGTGGCGCGCAGATCGACGTCAGCGGTGGAGCGTTCAACACGCTCACGTCGACGGGCATGGGCTCGCAGATCGATGTTCGTGGCGGGGCTTTCAAGACGTTGACGGCGAGCTCTGCGGGGAGCATCGACGTCCGCGGCGGCTCGTTCGACGTCCTCAATACGACCAACGTCGGCACGATCGACGTCAGCGGCGGCAGCTTCAAGACGCTCAATGCCAGCGGGGCCGGCAAGATCGACGTCGCCGGCGGATCGTTCGAGGAATTGACGACCAGCGGCTCCGGGGCGCTGGGGATCTCCGACGGCTCGTTCAAGACGGTGACGATCAGCGGGACGTCGGGGATCGACGTCCGCGGCGGCAAGTTCGGCGTCCTCACCAACAGCAGCAGCGGCAGCATCGATGTCCGCGGTGGCTCGTTCTCGGTCCTCAACACCAGCGGTGCGGGAAAGATCGACGTCCGCGGTGGCTCGTTCAAAGTTCTCAACACGAGCAGTGCGGGGAAGATCGATGTCACCGGTGGCGACTTCGAGGAGCTCATCGCCTCCGGCACCGGAGCGCTGGGGATCTCCGACGGCTCGTTCAAAACGGTGACGGTGAGTGGCTCGGGCGGGATCGATGTCCGCGGCGGCAAGTTCAGTGTGGGCCTGGGGTCGAGCGGCGCCGGGAAAATCGACGTCTCCGGCGGTGACTTCGACCAACTCGTTGCTTCAGGCAGCGGTGATCTCGGGATCAGCGACGGGTCGTTCAAGACCGTGACGGTGACCGGTTCTGGCGGAATCGATGTCCGCGGTGGCAAGTTCAGCGTCGGCCTGGGGTCGAGTGGCGCCGGCAAGATCGATGTCTCCGGCGGCGACTTCGATCAGCTTGTCGCTTCAGGCACTGGTGCCCTGGGGATCTCCGACGGCTCGTTCAAGACGGTGTCGGTGAGTGGTTCCGGTGGGATTGACGTCCGCGGCGGCAAGTTCGGAGTCCTCAACAGCAGTGGTGCTGGCGCGATCGATGTCCGTGGCGGCAAGTTCAGCGTTGGACTGGGGTCGACCGGAGCGGCGAAGATCGACGTCTCGGGGGGCGACTTCGATCTCCTCGTCGCCTCGGGCACTGGTGCGCTGGGGATCTCCGACGGCTCGTTCAAGACGGTATCGGTGAGTGGCTCCGGCGGGATTGACGTCCGTGGCGGCAAGTTCGGAGTCCTCACCAGCAGCGGCGGTGGCGGGATCGACATCCGTGGCGGCAAGTTCAGCGTCGGACTGGGGTCGAGCGGCGCGGCGAAGATCGACGTCACGGGGGGTGACTTTGAGCAGCTTTTCGCTTCCGGCACCGGTGACCTGGGGATCTCCGACGGCTCGTTCAAGACGGTGACGGTCGTCGGCTCCGGCGGGATTGACGTCCGCGGCGGCAAGTTCGGGGTCCTCACCAGCAGCGGCGGTGGCGGGATCGACATCCGTGGCGGCAAGTTCAGCATCGGCTTGGGATCGAGTGGAGCGGCGAAGATCAGCGTCTCCGGTGGCGACTTCGATCAGCTTGTCGCTTCCGGCTCCGGTGACCTCGGCATCACCGACGGCTCGTTCAAGACGGTGACGGTGACCGGCTCCGGCGCGATCGACGTCCGTGGCGGCAAGTTCACCGTCGTCAGCTCGAGCAGTGCCGGGAAGATCGACGTCTCCGGGGGGAAGTTCAACATCCTCAGTTCCAGCGGAGCCGGGAAAATCGATGTCGCGGGCGGATCGTTCAACACGCTCAGTGCCAGTGGCTCGGGGGGCATCGATATCCGTGGTGGATCGTTCAAGGTCGGAGTCAACTCCACCGGCTCCGGCAACAAGATCAACGTCGCCGGGGCGGACATGGTGTCGCTGCGCAACTCCGGAGCCGGTTCGACGATCACCGTCGGCAGCACCCGGTTCGAATCGATCACCAACGATGCTGACAATGTCTCCCTCGCGGTCGTCGGTGACACCGGGAGCAACACGCTGATCAACAGCGGCAATGACGTCACGATCTCGTTTGCGGCAGAGGCCGGCGACGACGTGTTTGTCAATGACGGCCGCGGTGACGACAACCATGGCGCTCGGGTGGCGCTCACGATCGACCTCGGCGACGGTCGCGACCGGGCCGTGCTGGGAGGCACGACGCTGGCCGGCTCGATCGCCGGCGGTAGCGGCGACGACACCCTCCTGTTCGTCGATGGCGTGACCGGCACTCTGGCACTCGACGAGGCAGCCGATCTCGACACCGACACGCTCGATTTCTCGTCGCTCTCGATCGTCGGTGGCGTCGGGGTGGCCGTCGATCTCGCCCTGACGACGACGCAGGTCGTGAAGTCTGGCCTGTCGCTGACGCTCACGAGTGGAAGCGGCTTCGAGGATGCCGTCGGCTCGAGCGGCGCTGACACGCTCCGCGGCAACTCCCGCGACAATGCCCTGTTTGGAGCTGATCTGCCCGATGATCGGCTCGGGGCCTCCGCCACCTCCAACGGCCGTGTCCAGGTGGCCTATCTCGAGTTTGACAGCGAGACCGACGAGTCGGTCGGTGACCATGCCTACACGACCGCCGAGCGGGCAGCGATCGCCACCCGGCTGGCTTCCATCTACAGCGCCTTCCGCGTCCAGTTCGTTCTCGATGTGCCGGTATCCGGCGAGTACGCCACGATCACGTTCAACAAGCCGCGGCCAGGCTCCGAGGATTCCGGCGGCTGGGCATCGGAGGTTGACTTCGGCAACCGGAGCTACTCCGGCGTCGCCACGGTCGACGTCAACGGCCTGCTCGGCGTCACGGGGGGGCCGACGGCCACCTCGGAGAACTTCGTCGCGGCGTCGGCCTGGCTGGCAGCGCACGAGCTTTCGCATCTCCTGGGGCTGCGGCATGCCGATTCGTTCGGGCCGCCAGGATTCGGCATCGCTGCCCCGCCGGGGAGGAGTGGCTACTACAACAACCCAGAGTATGTGGGCCCGTCTGCTGCCTGGGAGACCGACCGTCACATCATCGAGACACCGGCCCTGACGGGCTTCACGCTTTGGGATCTCGTTGCCGTCCAATTCTTCGGCGAGCGCGAGGCGATCAAGCTCGTCTACAACGACATGGCACCGCTGACCCCGGACGGGAGTCTGCTTGTCGCCGAGCAGGCCACGCCCCACGACACCCGGAGCCTGTCGGGCGCCCAGGAGCTTGTGCCCGTGCCCCTTGCGCTCCCCAACACGCTCAACCACGGCCTCAACGCCGCCAAGGATCTCATGGCCGGGGCCGTCGCCGTGCTCGGCGAGCTCACCGCCACCGGCGAGCTCGATCTCTACCGGATCGCCGGACGGCGCGGGGATCTCCTCAACATCCAGGTGATGTCGGCCGCGCTCGACCGCTACAAGCATTCCTCGTCGTCGCTCGATCTCGACGCCGTGCTGACGGTGTACGACGCAGCCGGGAATGTCGTCTCCTTGAGCGACGATGAGTTCGAGACGCGCGATCCGAGCATCATCGATCTCGTCCTTCCGGCCGACGGCACCTACTACATCGAGGTGAAGGGCTTCTACCACGATGATGGTGAAGCCGCCGACACCGGGAGCTACGAGCTGTTCCTCTCCCGATTCGACGCCGCCACCGGCAACGACGCCGGCGACGTCCTCGAGGGGCGCGGAGGGAACGACACGTTGGCGGGGGGCCGTGGCGACGACACCTACGTCTTCCAGGGAACGGCCCTGGGCTCCGACACGATTCTCGAGGATGTCCGGCTCGAGAAGAGCGGCATTGGCGCCACTGGTTCAGTGGGCGGCCGCGACAGCGGCGACACGCTCGACTTCACCAATTTCGAAAAGGCCGTCTCGATCGACCTGACATCGACGGCCGTTCAGGTCGTCGCCGCCGGGGATCTGTCGCTCCGGCTGTCGTCGGCCGTTGACAGTGCCGACGAGCCGTCGGTGGCACAAGGTATCGAAAGGGTGCTCGGCGGTGCCCTCGGGAACTCGCTTGCCGGGAATGCTCGGGCCAACACATTCGTCGCCGGCGGCTCGGTCAATTCGTTCCAGGGGTCCGACGCTGCCGACACGTTCCAACTCGGCGGCGGATCGACCACGGTCAACGGCGGGGCGGGGATCGACGCGGTCACTCTGCCGGGCAGTCGGAGTGATTACTCGATCGTGATCAGCGGATCGACCGTCACGATCACGAGCCTGTCGGGGGTCGTCCCGGCGAGCGCGAGCACCCTCACGAGCGTGGAGATCGTCCGGTTCACCGGTGGTGGCACGGCCACGTTCCTGGTGGGCGTGGGCGACGGCTTTGCCTCCGTCCAGGCCGCCGTCAATGCCGCGGCGGCCGGCGACACGATCCTCGTGGCCGCCGGCAGCTACTCCGGCGCGATCGTCCTCGACAAGGAGGATCTGACCCTCGTGTCGGCTGCCGGCAGCGCAGCGACGACACTCCTCGGCGCCGGGGCGACCGCCACGGTGACGGTATCGGCCACCGGCGTGATCGTCCGCGGCTTCGGAATCGATAACGCCGGCGTTGCCGGAGGGA
Organism: Pirellulales bacterium; assembly: GCA_040397545.1. GTDB lineage: Bacteria > Planctomycetota > Planctomycetia > Pirellulales > UBA1268 > QWOP01. Next base: position 10,016 of record JBBAVV010000067.1, on the reverse strand, counting down.
GCGCGATCCTCATCCGCAGTTCGGCCGACGTCACGGTCGACGGCAATGTCATCCGAAACGCCGCCTCCGGGGTAACGCATGTCGACGACGGCGGTTCGGCCGGTGCCTCGATCACCGGTAACACGTTCGCTAGCACCGTGCAGTCGGGCATCGCCGGCACCGTTAAGCTCGCGCTTGCGGCGCTGTCGGGGAACACGTTCCGCACCTCTGTCGAGGCGATCAACCTCGGGTCGGGGGTGTCGTTCGTCGGAAACGCCCTCGATCGGGCCGGGATCTTCGCGCTCCTCGATGCCCAGACGCTCGACCTCTCCGGCGGGGCGGCGATCGTCGACTCCCGGTCGAACACGGTCTACGCGGTCGCCGCGCCGAGTGTCGCGGAGCATCTGCAGGCGGTGGTGACGGCGCCGTCGACGGGGCTGACCGGAGCGGCCACGTTTGCCGTGGTCGCCGGGGTCGATTCCGGGCTGTTCCAGATCGACGGGGCGACCGGAGTGCTGCGATTTGCAAACCTGCCGAGGTACACGGCCCCGGCTGATGTCGGCGCCGATAATGTCGCCGAGGTGATCGTGCGGGCCACCGACGGCAGTGGCAACGTGGTGACTCGGTACACGTTGAGCGTGGTCGACGTGAACGTCGCCCCGGAATTCGCAGTGGCCTCGAGGGTCATCAACCTGGCCGAGAATCTCGCCGTTGCCGGTGTGGAAACGGCGTCCGATTGGGATCTCGATCCCCTCGGCTACTCGATCCCGGCCGAAGCGACCGACAATGCCGACGGGACGCGGTTCACGATTCATCCGGTTACCGGCACGCTGGCGTTCAAGGTCGCTCCCGACTTCGAGAACCCGACCGATGCGGATCGCGACGGGATCTATCAGGTCCGTGTCGTGGCCACCGATCCGGGTGGGCTGGTGAGCTACCAGATCGTCACGGTTGTTGTCGTCGACACCAATGACAACGCCCCGGTCTTCACCAGCGCCGCGACGGCGACGGTCGTGGAGAACACCGCTGCCAGCACCGTCGTCTACACAACGACGCGGACCGACGGCGACGCGACGGCAGCCTTCCGCAACGTCTCCTATTCGATCAAGGCGGGTGTGGGGGATGGGGCGAAGGTGTCGATCGATGCAGCAACCGGCGCCGTGACCCTGCTGGCTCCGGCTGATTACGAGACGAAGACGTCGTACCTGATCGTGGTCGTCGCCGATGACGGTGTCAACCGTGCGGAGCGGATCGTCACGCTCAATGTTATCGACGCCAACGACAACGCCCCGCTGATCACCAGTGCCGCGACGGGTTCGGTGACGGAGAACGCGGCCACGACGACGGCGATCTACACCGGCGTGCGGATCGACGCCGACGTCACGGCTGCTTTCCGCCAGGTGATCTGGTCGATCAAGCCGGCCGTCGGCGACGCAGCCATGGTGGCGATCCAGTCGACCACCGGCGTGGTCACGCTGCTGGCTTCGGCCGATTACGAGACGAAGACGTCGTACGTGTTCACCGTCGTCGCCAGCGACGGGCTCAACACGACCGAGAAGTCGGTGACGCTGAATGTTGTCGATGTCAACGACAACGCTCCGTTGATCACCAGCGGTGCGACGGGATCGGTGACGGAGAACGCGGCCACGACGACGGTGATCTACACCGCCACCAGGACTGATGCCGACGTCACGGCGGCCTTCCGCCAGGTGACCTATTCCGTCAAGCCGGCCGTCGGCGATGCGGCACGTGTCGCGATCAATGCCTCGACCGGGGCCGTGACGCTCCTTGCCGCGGCGGATTACGAGACGAAGGCGTCGTACCTGTTCACGATCATCGCCAGCGACGGGCTCAATGCGACTGAGCAGGCGGTGACGGTGTACGTCAACGACGTCAACGATAACGCCCCGGTGATCACCAGCGCCACGACCGGCACGGTGGTTGAAAACGCCGCGACGAGTACGGTGATCTACACGGCCGCTCGGACCGACGCCGACGTGACGGCCGCCTTCCGCCAGGTGACCTATTCCGTCAAGCCGCTCATCGGTGACGCGGCGAAGGTGATCATCGACGCGGTGACGGGTGCCGTGACCCTCCTCGCCCCGGCCGATTACGAGACGAAGACGTCGTATGGGTTCACGGTCGTGGCGGATGACGGCATCAACCGGGCCGAAAAAGCCGTGACGGTGACCGTCACCGATCTCAACGACAACGCTCCGGTGATCACCAGCGCCGCGACCGGATCGGTAACGGAGAACGCGGCCACGACCACGGTGATCTACACGGCCACACGCACCGATGCCGACGTCACCGCTGCCTTCCGCCTCGTGACCTATTCCGTAAAGCCCGGGGTCGGCGATGCGGCGAAGCTGGCGATCAACGCGGCCACGGGAGCCGTCACTCTCCTGGCGTCGGCCGACTACGAGACGACGACGTCGTATCTGTTCACGGTGATTGCCGACGACGGAGTCAACCGGGCGGAGAAGGTTGTGACCGTCGCGGTGGTCAATGTCGACGACACCGCGGCGACGTTCACCTCCGGCCGCACCGCCTCGGTGGTGGCTAGCGCCACGCTCAATCCGGCCGTCTACAGGGCGACGGTCAACGACACGGCCGACGTTTCGCAGGGGGTCGCCTTCAGCCTCTCCATCGCCGACGCGAAGCTGTTCGCGATCAATGCCACGACCGGTGTGGTGACCGTCAAGGGGTCGACGCTGGCGATGAAGGGAAAGACCTACACCTTTACCGTGACGGCGACCGACAAGGGGGGAGCGAAGAAGGCCGTCAGCCAGCTGATCACGCTGACGGTCACTTGACGCTCCGTCGATCACGACGAGTGATGCCGGGTGGACGGTCGTTTTCAGGAAATGGTGGTCGGATCCGGTGCCGGGACGGGCTCACGGGTCGGGAAATCGCCCCGCAAGGGCCCGGTATCCGGGGAGATCCCGGATCGGATCGAGATCAGGGTCGGTGTTGAACGCGACCCGGTCGGTGTAGCCGTCGTCGATCGCCTCGGAGAGGGCCGCGATGGCAGTGTCGGCGTAGCCGTCCGCCTGGCTGGCGTCGGTATCGCGCAAGCCTGCGGAGCACTGGGCGTAGCAGCGGGCCACCTCGCAGAGGAGCTCCGGATCCTTCGAGCCGGCCCGGACCGACTCGGCGATTTCGACGGCGCGGACATGCTCGCCGCATCTGGCCAGGGCGAGCATGAGCTCCATCCGTCGGGCGTCGTTGCTGGGATCGAGGGCGGCGATCTCCTCGCGGAGCGCCAAGCTTTCGGCGAAATGGCGGTCGGCCTCGGCCGTGTCGCCGGCACGGTGGGCAAGCACCCCCAGCCGGTAGGAGGAGGCGCCTGTCGCGATCTTGAAGTTGATGTTCCGCCCGTCGAGGTCCATGAGCCCGCGGAAGCCGGCCAGGGCCCGCTCAAAGAGCTTCCTGGCCCCGGCGTTGTCGCCGAGGCGGATGAGGACGTCGCCGTAGTTGCCGCACGATTCGGCAAGTTCGAACGTTCCCTGGATATCTCCGGGGTCGTTCGCGAGGACTTTCTCGCGCTGGGCGATGCATTCGTCGTAGTGCGTGAGCGCGGCGGCGGTGTCACCGGTGAGGAAACAGACCTCCCCGAGGATGTTGTAGGCCTGGGCGAGCGTCTGCTGGAAAAGCTGGACATCCGGCGCCATCGCCACGAGCTCCTGACGCTGCGACACGACCTTCGCGAGGAGGGCGAGCGACTCGCCCGGCTTTCCCTGCTTGAGGAGCGTCAGCGCCACGTTCTTGTTGGCTTCGGCAAGCATGTCGAGGAGCCTTTCGGGTGGCTGGCCTCCGACGGCGCTCGGCGGTCTGCCATGGAGGGTCTCGCAGATCGCCAGGGCCTCCTGGTAGCACGACTGGGAAGCATCGACGTCGCGCTCGAGCTCCTGCCGCATGTCGCCGACCTGGCTGAGGACGAGGGCGAGGTTGGCCTGGGAGGCATCGTTGTCGGGGTTCTTGGCGGCGCGCCGTCGGGCAATGTCGAGCGACTTCTCGAACTCCTTCATGGCATCGTCGGTGTCGCCGAGTTGCTTGAAGATGTCCGCCATCCGCATATGGGCGCTGAGCATCGTGGCCTCGATGCTCGTGGAGCCCTCCGCCTTCTTGGCGACCTTCTTCAACCCCTCCATGGCGGTCTCGAGGAGATCCCGCTTGATCTGCTGGGTGCGGGGGGCCTCGTCGAGTTGCGTCTGTACCTTGTCGATCAGGACCTGCATCGTGTCGAGGGAGAGGACGGACTGATCGGTAGCCAGCTTCTCGTTCTCCTCGGCCCGCTGCTTGGCCGTTTCCGCCAATTCCCGGGCGTCGACGGCATCCTTCCGCTGGATTTCCTTGAGATTCCGCTCCTGGGCGATCGTCAAGGCCGACACCGTCGACGTCACGGTGACGAGAACGAGGAGCCCGGCGACGGTGGCGAGGAGGCCGGCCACCTTCGGGTTGCGCCGGCACCAGCGCCACGCCCGTTCGACCGGAGAGATCGGGCGGGAGAGGATCGGCTCCCCCGCGATGAAGCGCCGGCAATCCTCGGCGAGGAGCTCGGCGGTCGCATAGCGCTTGGCGGGCTCCTTCTGGAGGCACTTCAGGCAGATCGTCTCGACGTCCGGCGGCAGCTTCCCGATCAGGCGCGACGGCGGGACCGGCTCCTCCTTGATCACCTGCATGATGGTGTCAAAGGGGCTCGAGCCGAGGAACGGCGGTCGACCGACGAGCATCTCGTAGAGCATCGCCCCGAGCGAATAGATGTCGGCCGAGGGGCCGAGGTTCTTCAGCTCCCCGCGGGCCTGCTCGGGGGCCATGTAGCTGGGGGTGCCCATGATCGAGCCATCCTTTGTCTGGCTCGAATCCCCCTCGAGCTTCTTCGCCAGACCGAAGTCAGTGATCTTCGGCACGCCGTCGGACGTCAGCAGGACGTTGGCCGGCTTCAGGTCGCGGTGGAGGATGCTGTGG
>JBBAVV010000067.1:0-4966 GCA_040397545.1 Pirellulales bacterium | reverse complement strand
CCGGAGAGCACCATCTTGAGGGCGACGAGCCGGTTGAGCTTCTTCTGCCGCGCCTTGTAGACGACCCCCATGCCGCCGCGGCCAAGCTCGCCGAGAATCTCATAGCCGCTGACATGGGGCACCGGCCGCCCGGTCGTGGGATCGATCGAAGGGCCGATCGAATCCGCCGTCGACGGCGCGAAGGCGACGCTCGCGTTGCCGCGCGGCGACTCCCCCGGCCCGAGTGCGACGGTGCCGTCGTTTGGCGTTCCCTTGGCCGGAGGGAGGACCATCGTCGCTCCGCCGTCGGCGCTCGTGGTGTCCAGGGGCGCCGACAGCTGGATCGTGGCGTCGTTGGCGATCGGTGGAGCGGGGGTGAATTGGATCGTGGCATCGCCGCCGGCGGGGGGCGAGAAGTTCACCGTTGCGTCGCCGCTGCTCGGTGGCGGGGGGAGTTGGATCGTCGCGTCGCCACCGGCTGGGAGCTGAATCGTGGCGTCGCTTCCGGCCGCTGCCGGAGGAAGGTTGATGGTGGCGTCGCCTCCCGGGGCGGGCGGAGCGGGCTTGCGGTCACGGTCGTTCGATCGGTGCATCGTCACTCCTCGAACGTTCAGGCCGTCATGGCTTTCAGGGCGAGGCCTGCCCACCACGGGCCTCAAAATGCCAAGCAGCCGTGAAAAAATCGAGCTTCGTGATCAGGTCGGCCTGCCAATGGGCGGCATGGAGAAATGATTATCGAGGGCGGATCGGGGGCAGTCCAGCGCCGCCCGTCCACGCTCGCTCAGGCCCGTCGCCAGAGCGTGTCGGAGGGGATGGCCAAGCGCGCGAGGATGGCCGCCGCCTCCTCGCGCCACCGACGGGCATCGACAGGATACCCGGCCGTCGGCCGCAGCCCTGGCTCGAGGGTCGTCCAGTGGGCATTGAAGGCGGCCATCGCCAACTCGCGGACATACTTCGCCGTCATGCTCGCCAGTGCCACCGGCACCCGCGCCTCGCCGCCGACGGTGAACTCGATCTGCACCTCCGCCGCGGGGATCTCGTAGGCGCTCGAGGCAGCGGTCTCGACGAGCGTGCGGACTAGAGGCGCGGCGAAATGCCGGCCGACGAGCGCAGCATACGATTTCCGACCCCCGTGGCGGTCGCACCACACCACAGCCGGTTCCCCGGGGGCAAGCGCGCGGAGCTCGGCGGCAAGCTCGAGGGTCGTTTTCGAGAGGATGTCGGACTTGTTCAGGCCGCTGTCGAGGAGGGCGTTGAACGCCGTGGGATGGAGCAGGCGGCACGCGACGGCGACGAGCTGTATCCCATGCGAGGGAAGGATCGTGGCGACCGAGTTCGCAAGGGCTGCGAGGCTCTCGGCGGAGGTGGCGACGGGGATCGTCATCGCCATGAAACGAGGCCACTCCGCGGGAGCGGTGGCGACGGGGTTGTCGATGCCGAGCCGCTCCGATAGCGCGGCGCCGTCGGAGGGGATTCCGTGGCTCGCTCGCTGCATGCTGGAAGTCGGCGCGGTGGAAGCCAGCGCTGTTGAAGCGAGCGCCGCGAGCACTCCGCGTTCGATCGCGCCGAGCCCGCTCCCCGGCTTGTAGAGCTGCTTCGAGTCGGCCCATGGCGGCTGCCTCGAGCCTGCCGCCGCGCCGATCTCTGCCGCCATCCGCGCGAGGCGGTCGGCGGCTTTGTCCGCGTCGGGCAGGCGCCAAGCCGAGGCCGCCACGACCAACGGGCCGAGGTTCGGGCCGTAGCCCGCCTCGTCGGTGCCGATGAGGAGCGTCATGCCGGCTCCACGGGCCCCGGCGGCGGCCCCCCGGCGGGGAACTGCCGGCAGTATTCATAGATCGCAACCGCGGTCGACGTCGCGGCGTTGAGGCTGTGGGGCAGGCCGGCCATCGGGATCTCGGCGACCCGGTCGAGCCGCTCGAGGATCTCCTCTTCGAGGCCGAGCCGCTCGTTGCCGATGACGAGGACCGTTCGCGACACGAACGGGAAGGCGAACAGCGTTTCCGACCCGGTCGTCTGCTCGAGCCCGACCAGCTGCCAGCCCTCACGCTTCAGCCGGTCGAGAACGTGCCCGAGGCTGCGGTGGACCTCGAGCTCGACCGAATCGGCGCCGTCGCGGGCGATCTTGTCGTCGAGGCGGGCGGCGCCGCAGGCGATCACCCGGCGGATGCCAAAGCAGCCGCAGGTCCGTACGATGTGGGAGAGATTGACGTGGCTGCGCATCGGGGCGCAGGCAACGATGAGCTCGCGCGGCACCGCGAAGGTGTCGGGGGCCTTGTGGCGGAGATGGACGAACCGGGAGGTGGCCATGGCGGAGCGGGGTGCGGTGGGGATGATGAGGTCGTGGGGGCGATTGTCGCGGCGCGGGGCCTGGCTGGGAACCGTGCTTGTCCTAGCGGGGGTGTTGGCGGCTCCGGCCGGGGCCCAAGCACCGGCCCAGACGCTGGTCCAGGCACCGGGAAAGGCGAGCGTCCGGCTGGTCGACCATGCCGGGCTCGAGGCCGAGATTGCCCGGCACACCGGCAAGGTGGTGGTCGTCGACTTCTGGAGCACCTCCTGCCCGCCGTGCGTGAAGGAGTTCCCGAGACTTGTCGCCCTCAAGAAATCCCACGGTGAAAGGATCGCCTGCATTTCGTTCTCCCTCGACTACGAGGGGATCGATGCCCCGGAGGAGCTCCTCCCCACCATTGAGAAGTTCCTCGACAAGGTCGGTGCCGGTGACGTCGTCAACCTCCTCTCCACGGAGGAAGCCGATGTGGTCTACCGGAAGCTCGATCTCGTCAGCGTGCCGGCGGTCTACGTCTACGGCCCCGACGGAAAGCTCGCGCAGCGGTTTGACGAGGACGACGCCACCAAGCGGCTCAAACGCCCCTTCACCTACGACGACGTCGAAGAGGTGGTCGGCCGGCTGTTGGGGAAGTGAGGCTGGGTGGGGAAGCGATCGCGGGTGTCGGGATCGATTTCCGCTGTTGAACGGGTGCCTGATCGCCAGGATCGCTTGCCCCGGCCCCGGCTAAAAAATAGTCTGCGGGGGTCGGCAGCCCTTCCGCCCGGAGCCCGTTGCATGTCCATCGACAAGAGCCGGTCCCCCTCCTCGCCGGCCAGCGGCGCCCCGGTCGTCCCGGCCGCGGCCCGGCTCCGCACCCGCGACATGGTGATCAACCCGTTGGCCTTCGGTCGGGAGACGATCGAATCGATCGTCGTCGCCTTCACGCTCGCCCTTCTTTTTCGGGCCTTCGAGGCGGAGGCGTTCGTCATTCCCACAGGCTCCATGGCGCCGGCCCTCATGGGGCGGCACAAGGACCTCGTCTGCACCGCCTGCGGCCGCGATTATCGGGTCGGCTGTAGCGCGGAAGAGGACGACCAGTCGCAGAGCTTCCGCGAACAGTTGGCTCAGCTCGAAGGGGATCTGGCCCGGGCCCGGGGGATCATGGCCGACCAGAGCGCCCCCGCCGGCGAACGCGAACAGGCCCGGCGCCGGGTGGAGACGCTCGAGTCCCCACACGGCCAACTCGAGCAGGTCCGCATGCGTCTGGCGAGCAAGCTGATCGGGTCGTCCCGCTGCCCGAACTGCGGCCACAACATGGATCTCCTCACCGCAAACCACAAGGCCTACGATCCGCGCTATCCGTCGTTCAATGGCGATCGGATCCTCGTCAACAAGTTTGCCTACGATTACGTCGACCCGAAGCGTTTCGATGTCGTCGTCTTCCGCTACCCGGAGGATGCGAAGACGAACTACATCAAACGGCTCATCGGACTGCCGGGAGAGACGGTGTCGATCGCCGGCGGTGATATCTGGACCAGCCGCGACGCCGCCGAGCCGACGATCGCCCGCAAGCCGACGGCCAAGCTCGTTGCCATGCTCCAGTGCGTCCACGACTCCCGCTACGAGTCCGATGAGCTTGCCAAAGCGGGCTGGCCGCTGCGGTGGAGCGACTGGGGCCCGGCGGCCGCACCGCGGTGGTCGACCGACGACGGCGGCCGGTCGTGGGCGACCGACGCGCAGGGCGACGGCCCGGCCGCGCTCCGCTACCGCCACTTCATGCCGACGTCCGACGACTGGGAGGAGATCGGGGCCGGCGGCCGGGTCGACGGGGAGTTGTCGCCGCTGCTCATCGACGACTTCCAGCCCTACAACGCGATTGCAACGTGTTCCCATTGGGTGGGTGATCTGGCGGTGGAGACGCGCTTGGAGAGCCGCGGCGACGGTGGCACCGTGATCCTCGATCTCGTCGAGGCGGGCCGCCGTCATGAGGCCCGGATCGATCTCTCCGCCGGGAGCGTGGAACTCGTCAGTCCGTTCCTCGTCGGCGCCCGGCCCAAAGCGGCAACGAAGCTCCGTGGCCGGGGGACGTGGACGGTCCTGTTTGCCAACGTCGACGATGAACTCTCCCTGTTCATCGACGGCCGGCGGGTGGAGTTTGACGCACCGACGGCGTGGGCAACGCCGATCGATGCCGCCGCGGTGGCGAAGCCGGTGAAGGAAGAGCCGCGCCCCGGCTCCGACACGGTCTCCGACCTCACACCAGCCGGCGTGACGGCGATCGGTGCCGCGGTCCGCCTCTCCGAGGTGCGGGTCTTGCGCGACATCTTCTACATCGGAGCCGATGGCATCAGCGCCGTCGGCGGCATGATCGAGAAGCCCCGGCTCGATTTTCCGCTCGAGTCCGATCAGTTCTTCGTCCTCGGCGACAACTCGGCGGCGAGCAAGGACAGCCGGCTGTGGCTCGAGGGGCACCACGTCGATCGCAATCTGATTGTCGGCAAGGCCCTGACGATCTTCTGGCCGCATGCCTGGTACCCCGATTGGGCGGTGCCAATCCGCTTCCGGGTGCGGGGAAACCCGGTTGAGTTGCGGTTGCCCTCATGGCCCAACTTCGGCAGGATGGGGCCGGTGCGATAGCCGTCCTTTGGAAAAACTCATCCCTGCCGAGGGGGGTCCCGATGCCGCTGCTGCAGGTCGAAGGCCTGGTCAAGAATTACGGCC
>JBBAVV010000066.1:0-26153 GCA_040397545.1 Pirellulales bacterium | reverse complement strand
ACAGCGGGGGTGGAGTTGGCGTGAAGCGGGCGATCATCAGCGACATCCACGGCAATCTCGAGGCGCTCCTGGCGGTGCTCGCCGACATCGACCAGCAAAAGGTCGATTCGATCGTCTGCCTCGGCGACATCGTCGGTTACGGGCCGAATCCCTGCGAATGCGCCCGGCTGGTCCGCGATCGCTGTGGCCTGGTGATCCTCGGCAACCATGATCAGGGGGCCCTCTTCGATCCCGACGGGTTCAACGTCGGTGCCGAGCGTGCCATCCGCTGGACGCGTTCCCAACTCGAACACCACGACACGATGCCGAAGAACTCCGCCGACCGGCTGATGGACTGGCTGGGGGAACTGCCACGGACGCACGTCGAGGGGAATCTCCTCTTCGTCCATGGATCGGCCCGGCGCCCGCTCGACGAATATGTCTTTCCCGAGGATATCTACAATCCCCTGAAGATAGAGCACATCTTCGAGCTCGTCGGCCGCTACTGCTTCCAGGGACACACCCACATCCCCGGTGTGTTCACCCCGGCGCCGCAGTTCGAGGCCCCGGAGATCAGCCTCACGGAGACAGAATGGCGGCGGACGCTGCCGGGGCCGAAGGCGATGGTCAACGTCGGTTCCGTGGGGCAGCCCCGTGACCTCGACTCCCGCGCCAGTTACATCATTCTCGAGACCGGCGCCCCCGCCGCCGACGTCGTCGTCCGTTTCCGGCGGATCCGTTACCCTTCGGACATCACCTGCAAGAAGATCTACGCCGTCGCCGATCTCGACAATTATCTCGGCGATCGGCTCCTCGTCGGGCGTTGACCCGCTTCCGGTGCGGCGCGGCCGGAGAGACCCGGCTTGCGGCGGGGATTCGTATCCCCGGGTAACCGGCCGTCGGCTGGTATAGTGAAGGTTTCTGCGGAAGGTCGCGGTTTGCGACCCTCCGGCTCCGGGCGTGGCTCCCCCGCCGCGCGCTCGGGGCCTGGATCGGTCGGCGGCAGCGGTCGATGTGGCACGGCCCCCGTGTCACGGCCGGAGTGGCTCCCTGCGGGGAGCCCGGTGGGCGGTGAATCGCCCGAGGAGATCATGGAACGCCGTCACGTTCAATTCGCTCTCGTCGCTGTCGCGATCATCTTCGGCAGTCAGCTCCTCCAAACCTGGCTCTTCCCCCGCCCGCCCGCCGAGCCGGGCGTTGCCGAATTGCCGCTCGCTGCCGCGAAGGAAGCGGCCGGCGCCGTGGGGGCAGCCGACAAGCCAGCGGGGAGCGCCGCGGCCGATGGCGACCGGGAAGCCGCCCCCGAAGGGGTCGAGGAACCCGCCCCGCGCACCCGCCATGCCCTCGGGTCGCTCGATCCGAAGGGCCCCGCCCAGGTGCTCTTCACGCTCACCAGCCGCGGCGCTGCCGTGGAGCGGATCGAGTTGGCCGGCGAGCGCTATCACGATCAGGATGACTGGCGCGGATCGATGGGGCACCTCGCCGTCGCACCGGTGGCGGGGGGATGTCGCATCGGCGTCGTCGGTCCAGGAACCCCAGCCCATCTGGCCGGGCTCGCCGTCGGCGACGTCATCGAACGCGTCGGTGGCGTGGCGGTGACCGACGCCGCGGCGCTCGATCGAGCCCTCGACGGCACGAAGCCGGGGGGCACGATCACCGTCGACTCCCGACGCGGGGATCTCACCCGAGCGTCTGAAGTTCGCCTCGATCGTCGCCCGCTCGAGGTCGTCCGCCCCGAGTACCTCGCCGCGCCGGTGGAGAATCCCGACGCCGACCCAGCCGATCCGCTCTCCTTCCGGCTGTCGCTGGAATCGGTCGATGGCCGGTCGCGGCGCGAGCCGCTCGACGAGTTGCCCGGTCTGGGGCTTGTTGACCGTGATTGGAAGGCCGAGCCGCTTCCCGGCGGCGACGGGGTGCGCTTCAGCGCGCGGCTTCCCGGCGGGCTGGCCGTTGCCAAGGAATATCGACTCGTGCCCGGCGTCGACGGTAGCCCGGCGACGCTCGACCTCGTCGTCGAGCTCGCGGCCGACCAGCCGACGACGGTCGAATACGCCCTCGACGGCCCGACGGGGCTGCCGACGGAGGGCTGGTGGTACACCGCCCGTGTCGCCAAGAAAATGTGGGACACCCTCGCGGTCCGGGACGTGGCGATGCGGTTCGCCGGCGAGCCGTCGGCGATCATCAGCGGCCTGAAGATCGCCGACAACAAGCTCGAGCATCCGGCCACATCGGTATTCGATGGCAAGCCGCTGTCGTTCGCCGGCGTCGATGCCCTGTACTTCGCCGCGGCGCTGATCCCTGCCACTGACGGCGAGATCCCCGATCTCGCCGAGGTCCGCCCGATCGCTGTCGGGGATGTTCTCGGGGCGGCAAAGAAGAAGCTCGTCGATGTCACGGCGCGGATCATCTCCCGGCCGATCGCGCTCGAGCCGGGGAAGCCGGTCCGCCACCGCTATCGTGTCTTCGCCGGGCCGAAGCAGCCCGATCTCCTCGCCCGCTACGGTGCTCCGGGGGCGGCGATGGACGACCTCGTCTATTACGGCTGGTTCGGCTGGGTAGCCCGGCCGATGATCGCCATCCTCCATGCCCTCCATGCCGTGATCGGGAATTACGGGATCGCGATCCTCCTCCTCACCGTCATGGTCCGCGGGGCGATGTTCCCGGTCAGCCGCAAGCAGGCGCTCTCGACCCAGAAAATGCAGGCGCTCCAGCCGGAGATGAAGGCGATCGCCGAGAAGTACAAAGACGATCCGGTCAAGCGCAACCAGGCCACGCAGGAGCTGTGGAAGAAGCACGATCACAACCCGGTCGGCGGCTGCCTGCCGGTGTTCATCCAGATCCCGATCTTCATGGGGCTCTACCGGTCGCTCGCCACCGACGTCGAGTTGCGGCAGGCGCCGTTGTTCAGTTCGGCGATCCGCTGGTGCTCGAATCTTGCTGCCCCGGACATGTTCTGGGACTGGTCGAACGTCCTCCCCTCCTTCCTCACCGCGCCGGAAGGCTATCTGGGGCCGTTCCTCAATCTTTTTCCCCTGGCGACGATTCTGCTCTTCCTCTGGCAGCAGCATCTGTTCATGCCGCCGGCGGTCGACGAGCAGGCCAAGGTCCAGCAGCAGGTGATGAAATACATGATGTTTTTCATGGCGCTGATGTTCTTCAAGGTGCCCTGTGGCCTGTGCCTCTACTTCATCGCTTCGAGCCTGTGGGGGATTGCCGAGCGGCTCATGCTCCCGACGGCGGCGCCGGCCGCGGCAGCGGGGGGGAGCACCGGCGCGGGCCGGCGAATCATCGATGTCCCTTTCTTTTCCACCGGAGCGAAAGCCGAGGCCAACGGCGCTGCCCATGCTGCTGGTGCTCATGGCGGCGACGCGGAGCGGAAGCGCCGTCAGGCGCGCAAGAAGCGATGAGATGATCCCGGCGGGGTGGGAACGGCAGGTGAGCGATGTGGGATCCGGATGGCCTGATCGTTGCCCCCGCCACGGTGCCCGGCCGGGGGATCCGCGCGATCATCCGCCTCAGTGGCTCGGGGCTCGACGACGTGCTTGCGGGGCTGTTCGTCCTCCCCGGGCCGCTCCCTGCCGCCCCGCGGGCGATCCATGCCACGCTCCGCCCCGATCGGCTCGGCGCCGAATGGGGGGCGATCGGCGTCGAGATTCTGCGATGGCCCGGCCCGGCGGGCCCGACCGGCGGGCCGCTTGCCGAGCTCCAGCTCCCCTGCTCGCAGCCGCTGGTCGAGGCGATGGTTGCCGAGGCCTGTCGGCTCGGGGCCCGGCTGGCCCGCGGCGGAGAGTTCACCCTCCGCGCCTTCCTCGCCGGGAAGCTCGATCTGATTCAGGCCGAAGCGGTGCTCGCCGTTGTCGACGCCCGCTCTCCTGGGGAGCTTTCGCACGCCCTCGACCGGCTTGCTGGCGGCGTCGGCCGCGATCTTCATGCCCTTCGCGAGCGCCTCCTCGACCTCACGGCCGACGTCGAGGCGGCGATCGATTTCGCCGACGAGCGCAGCCCCGACAGTCTCGGCGAGAGTAGCGCCGCGTTCTGGGGAGGTGTGATCGCCACACTCGGGGAGATCGGCCGTGCCCTCGAGGCCGCGGTGGCGAAGGTCGAATCGCGCGATGCCGGGGCGCGCGGTCGGCTGCCGCGGGTCGTGATCTGTGGCCCGCCGAACATCGGCAAGAGCAGCCTCTACAACGCCCTGGTTGGCCGCGAGGCGGCGCTGGTGGCCGATGAAGAAGGGACGACGCGCGATTGGCTCGAGACGGTCGTGCGCGGCGATGTGCCGGGGCGCCCAGGCCACCCCGGCGCGGTTGAATGGCTCCTCGTCGACACCGCTGGCGTGGTGAAGCGCGGAGGGGAGGGGCTCGATCAGCCCGAGGCCGGGCTGGCCGCCGCCGCTGCGGAGGCGGGGATCGCCGAGGTCGGTCGGGCCGAGGTTGTCCTGTGGTGTCGCGATCAGGGGGCGGGGCGCGCTTGGCCCGACGAGGTTTCCGCTCCTCCCGGGGCGACCGTGATCGAGATCCTCACGCGCTGCGATCGCGGCCTCCCGAGCAGCGACTGTGGCGCCGCGATCGCCACGAGCGCCACCACCGGCTCGGGGCTCGATCGCCTCCGTCGTGAGGTAGCCACGGCGGTGGCAGCGCTTCCCCGCTTTGGCGGAGCGGCGGAGCGGATCCGGGCCGGGCTCGTGGGGGCGCTGCAAGCCTTGGCCGAAGCGGAGGCGATCGCGACGGTGGGGCTGGCCGGTGGCCCGGCGGAGGAGCCACTCCTGGCCGAGGCGCTCCTGACAGCGATCGACGCTGTCGGGATGGTCACCGGCCACACGATCGGCACCGAACTCATCGACCGGATATTCTCCCGGCACTGCGTCGGCAAGTAGCGTGGCTCGTGAGCCGGAGCGGATTCCCCGCGCCGTCCGCTCCACGGTCGTTTTCCATCGATCCCGTCTCGATCCCTCCGTGAGCCTCCCGTGAACATTTCCGAGTTGCCTTCCGTGCTCGGCCGGCTCGCGGCGGGCGCGCTCCGCTTCGCCGCCGCCGACGCCCGCGAGCGCGCCGAGCTCGCCCGCCGCACGGCGCTGGCGACGGTGGCCGTGGCGGGCCCCTGGGCCGAGGCGGCCGTGGCGATCAAGCGCGGCCCGCCGGGCGCTGGCCCGGGCCTGGCCGAGGAGCTGGCAACCGGGCCAATGGTGACGGCGCGGCTCTGCCTCCTCACGGCCCGGGTGCAGCTCGACCTGGCCACGCGCGGGCTCCCCCGCGCCGCCTCGGCGCCGCGCATCCTCCATGCCGGCCGGAGCTCGGCAGGGGGGGCACCTCCGGCGCTTGTCGGCCTCGATCTCCTCCCCGCTCTTGGCCCGCTCGGCACGCTCCACGACGCGCTGATCCACCAAGGCTTCCAGGCCACCGTCCGCTGTCACGATCCCGGCGGCCTCGCCAATTTCGAGCAGGCCTGGCGCCGCGAGGTGGAGGAGCGTCCGCGCGCCGGCGGCGTGGCGGTGGTGCTCGGGGCGGGGAATGTCACCGGCCTGTCGGCTGCCGACGTCCTCTCCCAGATTTTCGAACATGGCCGGGGAGTGTTTCTGAAGCTCCATCCCCTCCATGCGCCGCTCCGGCCGGTCCTGGAAGCGGCGCTCGGGCCGCTGGTGGAGGCGGGGCTGGTTGTGATCGCGGCGGCGGGCGCCGAGGTTGCCCAAGCCGCCATCGCTGCCTCCGAGACAACCCACGTCCATGTCACCGGTGGTGAGGCGACCTACCGAGCCATCGTCTGGGGGAGCGCCGATCCTGTCGACCGCGCCGCGGCCCCGCTCCTCTCGAAGCCGATCACCTGTGAGCTTGGCAACGTCACCCCCTGGTTCATCCTCCCCGGACGGTATTCCCGGGCCGCGCTGGCCTATCAGGCGGACCTCGTCGCCGCCTCGATCGCCAACAACACCTCCTTCAACTGCATCGCCACGAAGGGAATCGTCACCTGCCGGTCGTGGCCGCAGCGGGGCGACTTCCTCGCGCTGGTCGAGCGCCGGCTCGCCTCCCTGCCGGCGCGTCCGGGCTGGTATCCCGGGGCAGGGCGTGACTGGGAGGCGGCGACAGGGCGCACGCTCCCGGCCGACGGCTCGCTCCCCTGGAGCCTGTTCACGGGCGTCGACATGGCGACCGACGATCGCCTCCTCGCTCGGGAGTGGTTTGTCCCTGTGGTGGCCGAGGTGCCGCTGGATGCCGACGATCTGGCTGGGTTTTGCGGCCGGGCTGTGGCGTTTTCGCATCGGCTGCCGGGGTCGCTGGCAGCGAGCGTGACGATTCCCAACGGGCTCTCGGCGGTCGATCTCCGTCACGCCGAGCACTTCGTCGATCATCTCGCCTTCGGGGTGGTGGCGGTGAATACCTGGTCGGCGCTGGCATACGCCCTCGGCAACGTGCCGTGGGGGGGCTTCCCAGGGGGGACGCTCGCGTCACCGAAGAGCGGGATCGGATTCGTCCACGATCCGCTTCTGTTGCCGCTGGTCCACAACTCGGTGATCCGGGCGCCGCTCTCTGCGGCCATCCGGCCACCATGGTTTCCTTGGCATCGCTCAGGCGCCCGGCTGGCGCGGGGTGTGGTCGACCTCTACGGCCGGTGTGCGGCGGGAAACAGCGGCCTCGGCACGATGCTCGCGATGCTCCCCGCGGTCGTCCGCGGGTGAGGCGCCACGGCGGAGGGAAGCCCGCGCGGGGCGATGCCACGGAGCATCATTCGTCGTCGGTCTGTATCCAAAATATTCCGGCGCGGCGCAGTTGCTCGTCGAGACGCCATCCCTCCGGCTGCCGCACGGGGCTGAACCAGTTGCCACCGCTGGCCAACCAGTCGGCAAGATAGTCGCCAAACGACGTGGCTGCTCCGGATGCCCCCGGGTCGTCGTCGAAGCCATACTCGAAGCGGAATATCCGCCGCTCATTCGAGGGTTCGGCCCGGCGCGCTCAGCTCTGAACCCGACCCACGACTTCCACGAAGCGAGCGGAGGTCCCATTCCAAGACCAGAGCTCGGTGGTGAATCCCCCGGCCAGAGATCCCCAGGCGAGGCCCGATGTGACGAGCCACGGCGTCTCTCCCTCGGGGACGGTGAGCTTCGTTCCACGCATCCCTGGGGCATCGGGATCCGGTGGATCATCGATCCTCCACCAAACGTCGGCAAACCACCAGAAGGCATCGTCCGGATGGTGATAAATCTTCCGCCACTCGGCCCATTCGTCGGGCGTCAGGACCACCGTGCTTTCGTCGTCGCCCGGCCAGCAACGCAGCGCCACGGGAATCGCCATCAAGGGGATGGAGCAGAACAGCGCTTCGGATCTTCGGGAGGGAGGGAGCCGCTCGGAGCGCCGGATGGAAGCCTCGTAGATCGGCAACTTGGCGAGATCCCTCGGGGCAAGTGCCGCCGGGGACGGAGGCGGGGCGTCGAGGCGACACTGCTTCGCAAACGCCCGGAGTATCGGAGCCCAGTGATCGTGGAGTCTGTTCCTCTCCTCGATCTTTTCCAGGAAACCGAGGGTGTACGACACGCCGTCACGCCAGGTCATGTCGAGAAAACGGTCCGGATCCTCACCGAGAGCCTCGATCCGCTCCAAAAGCTCAATGGGGAGCTTGAAATCGTCGGGCGGGATGGCAGCGGCTCGGCGGTCACAGGGGACGCACATCCCCTGATTCCGATCAGCCGTGATCTGCCGGATCAAAGCGCCACACATCGTGCAGGTTGTCTGGGCTTCGGTCATGAGTCGAATGGGTCTTTCTGCGGCCGGTCGCTCTCCGGCGCGGATTGCCGCACTGACAAGGATCGGGCGGGCTTCAGCGAGCGCCGCGGCCGCGGCGCTGGGAGCGCTTGGCGCCGGGCCGGGGCGGAGGGTTCTTCGGTTGCGGCGGCTCCTCGCTGAACTTGTCGGCCTGGCCGGTGAGCTCGTAGAGGAACCGGCTCGGGCGGCAGGGGCGGCTCTTTCCCCACTTCATCCGCGTCAGACACATCGAGAGGACGAGCCGCTTGCGGGCCCGCGTCACCCCCACGTAGGCCAGACGACGCTCCTCGGCGATCGCATTCAGGCCGTCGGCGAGCGATCGATGGTGCGGGAGGATCCCTTCCTCGAGCCCCACCATCCAGACGTTGTCGAACTCGAGCCCCTTCGCGGCGTGGAGCGTCATCAGTCGGAGGAGACGCTTCACCGGCTTGTCGTCCTTGGGGCGCTCCGCTTCCTTGACATCGAGGACGAGGTCGTCGAGATAGCCGCGCACGAGGCGGCCGACATCCTTCTCCTGGCGATGCTCAGCTTGATGCTCGGCCAAACCGTTGACGACCTGCTCGACACACTGCCAGCGCGCCTCGAGCTCATCCGCGTCCTCGTATTCGCGCTCGAGGAACGCCCGATAGCCCGATTGGTCGAGGAGGGCCCGGATCGCGACGGCCGGGTCAAGGGGCGCCTCGCCGCCGCCGAGCGTGATCAGCTTCTCCAGCGTCGTCAGCCCGCCGGCCGCAGCGCTGCTCAAGGTCCCTTCCGAGCGCCGTCCGAGCAGCTCCCGCCACAGGCTGCGGCCCGCCGACTGGGCTGCCGTGCGCGCCTGGAGAACGGCCGAGGAGGAGAGGCCGCGCGGCGGGACGTTCGCGATCCGCGACAGGGCCATGTCGTCGTCGGGATCGACCATCATCCGCAGGAACGACATCACGTCCTTGACCTCGCGGCGATCGAAGAACGATCGGCTCCCGACGAGCTCGTAGGGGATGTTGCGGCGCCGCAGTTCCTGCTCGAAGACACGCGTCTGCTCGCCGGTGCGGAGGAGGATCACCGCCTCGGGCGGATCGACCGAGCCCTCCGCAAATCGGGCCTCGACGTCGGCGACGATCCGGCGGGCCTCGTCGAGCTCGTCCTGGGCCTGGACGATCGCCGGCGCGGGGCCGGAGGGGGCCATGGAGACGAGCGTCTTGCCGTGGCGACGGGTGTTGCAGGCGATGAGCGTGTTTGCCGCCCGGATGATTTCCGGCGTGGAGCGGTAATTCTCCTCGAGGCGCACCGTCACCGTCTTCGGCCAGCGCGTGGGGAACTCGAGGATGTGCGAGATCTGCGCTCCGCGCCAGGCGTAGATCGACTGGTCGTCGTCCCCCACGACACACAGGCTGCGGTGGTCGCGGGCGAGGGCCGAGAGGATCCGCTCCTGAATGCCGCTGGTGTCCTGGTATTCGTCGACGAGAATGTGGTCGAAGCGCCCCGCCTCGGCGAGGCGGACATCCTCGTGCTTGGCAAAGAGCTCCTCGACGAGCATGAGGAGATCGTCGAAGTCGACCGCCCCGGCGGCGCGCAGATCGTGTTGGTAGCGGCGGTAGCCGGCGGCGGCGAGCGTCCAATGTTCCGGCGCGTCGGCCGAGAGGGTCTCGATGGCACCGTCGGGGCGCACCGCGGCGCTCTTCCAGCGACTGACGCGGTCGACGAGATCGCCGGGGGAAAGTGTCGTGTCGGGGACCTTGAGCTCCTTGAGCACCTTCCGCGCCGTCGACTCCTGCTCGCCGCGGTCGATGATCGCGAACCGCTCCGGGTAGCCGAGGCGCGGGGCGTGGCGCCGGAGGATGCGGACACAGAGCGAATGGATCGTGGAGATCTCGGGGAGATCATCCTGGCTCTTCCCGGCCGGGCCGCGCACCACCTTCTTCGGCTTGAGATAAGCCTTGGCGCGGGCCATCATCTCGCGGGCGGCTTTGTTGGTGAACGTCACGGCGAGGATCCGCGACGGCCGCGATCCGCGCCACACGAGATGAGCCATCCGGGCGATGACGACGCGCGTCTTTCCCGTGCCGGCCCCCGCGAGCACCAGGAGCGGCCCGATCGGCGCCTGAACGGCCTGCGTCTGGGCCGGATTGAGCCCGGTGCCGGTGCGCGACGGCGCGTGCACCGGCCGGGCCACGCTCCCGGGGGCGGCGGGCCCGGGAAAGGGGCCGAGCGCCGCGGGGCCGTCGTCGGTCTCCTCGTCCGGCAGGTCCTCCGCAACGGCGCGCGCCGGTGCGGAGTCGGGGCCGAGGACGCCGTCGTCGGGGCTGGCGGCGGGGGTGTCGGGAACGTCCGGAGGGAGTCCGTTCACGTGGAAAAGCGTCCGTGCGGAGGGGTGTCGGGGAGCGCCCGGCGGTCAGCGGGGCAGGATCGTACCACAGCCCGCGGGGCCATCGGCCGAGATCGGCTTGACGCCCCGGACGGGTCCGTTTCTATTTGGTTTTTTCCGCAGTATCGAGAATTGGAAGAGCCATGAAGAAACGTTCGGCGAGGCCTGGCGACCGTCGCGACCACGAGCGCCGCTTCAGCGAGCGGCAGACTTCGCGCGGAGAGGACGACGACAGTCTCGCCACCCGCGAGGGGCGCCCCGTCAGGCTCCCCCTCGCTTCCGAGTCATCCGAAGAGGTGGCCGAGGAGGTCGAGGGAAACGCGCTGGCCGAAGGGATCACGGCGGCGCTCGAGGCGCTCCGGCCTCATCTGCGGGTGATGCTGTTAGGCCTCGCCGGCCTGCTTCTGGTCGCGGTCGGCTGGATGTGGGCCCGCCAGCAGGAGGCCGGTCGCTTCGAGAAGAGCTGGGACGATTACCTCGCCGCCATGCCGCCGGTCGACCCGGCGGCGCTGGCCGATGTCGCCAGTCAGCATGCCGGGACGCCGGCCGGTCAATGGGCCAGGCTGACCCAGGCCGAGATCGACCTCGAAGAGGGGACCGAGTTGGTGTTTGTCGACCGCGAGAAGGCCAAGCCCAAGCTCCAGGCTGCTGCCGACGCTTATGCGGGGATCCTCGCCGGTATGGGGAGGGGGCTCCTCGCCGAGCGGGCGACGTTCGGCCTCGCCAAGGCCAACGAGAGCCTCGGGAATCTCGATGATGCCCGCCAGGGCTACGAAGTGGTCGCCCAGGACTACCCCAACGGCGCCGTCGCCGGGATGGCCCGGCAGCGTGCCGAAGCGCTCAAGGGGGAAAAGGTCAAGGAATGGTACACCTGGTTCGAGAACCGCAAGCCGACCCCGCCGCCAGTCGACAACAGCCCGATCCTCGGACTCCCTTCCGAAGACCCGCCCACCGCGCCGGCCGGGAGTGACGCACTTCCCGCTACCGAACCGGCCACTGAAGCCGCGCCGGCCACCCCCTCTGCCGCACAGGAGTGATCGCCTGAAAGACGCCAAACCCGCACAGACCGCCGCCCGGTCCGACGACATCGATGACGATGTCATTCTTGTCGTCGCCGAACCGGGCCCGGTGGTGGGGGGCGTTGCTCCGGTCTTGCCGCCACCCGGAGAGGGTGGTGCCGTTGACGGGTCCGGCGCCGCAGGGGTGTCGGGGCCGCGGCTGATCCCCGGTACGGTGCTCCTCCTCACGGTCGAAGGCGATGCGGTGGGGATGCGTCTCGATCAATTCGTCGTCCGCCATGCCGGCGGGGCGAGTCGCTCGGCGGTGGCCCGGGCGATCGACGCCGGGGCGGTCCGCGTCGACGGCGTCGTGGCGAAGGCGTCGCTCCAACTGAAGGCGGGGACGGTCGTCGCCTACACCGTTCCCGAGCCGGCGCGGGCGGGGCCGGAGGCGGAGGAGATCCCCCTCGATTTTCTGTTCCTCGATGAGGTCATGGGGGCGGTCAACAAGCCGGCCGGGATGGTCGTTCATCCCGCCAAGGGCAACTGGAAAGGAACGCTCGCCGGGGCGCTGAAGTGGCATCTCGAACGGGTGGCCGGTGGCCTTTCCACCGTCGGTGGTCCGACGCGCCCCGGGATCGTCCACCGCCTCGACCGTGACACCAGCGGCGTGATCATCGTCGCCCGCAACGAAGAAGCCCACCATGCGTTGGCCCGGCAATTCGAGCTCCGCACGACCGAGAAGACTTACCTGGCGATCGTGCAGGGAGAGCCGCGCTTCGACCGTGACGAGATCAATCTTCCCATCGGCATCCATCCCTACCAGCGCGAGCGGATGGCCGTCCGCCGTGATCACTCCACCAGCCGGGATGCCGTCACGCGGTACGAGGTCCTCGAGCGGTTCGGGAAGGCGGCGTTGCTCTCGGTGACGCCGAAGACGGGGCGCACCCACCAGATCCGCGTTCATCTGGCTGCCATCGGCTGCCCGATCCTCGCCGACATCCTCTACAGTGGCCGCGGCGTCGTCGATCGGTCATTCCTCGGGCTACGCGGTGATCCGGCGCCGCTCGTCACGCGCCAGGCGCTCCACGCCTCCAGCCTCGCCATCGATCATCCCAGCACGCAGCAGCGGATGCTGTTCGAGGCGCCCATCCCGGCCGACATTCTCCGCCTCCTGGCCGTTCTCCGCGGCGGCTGACCGGCGGCCGTGGCGGAGGCTTTCCCACCCCTGGTATCCTCACCTGCCAGCGCGGGCACGACGGAACCGTTGCCCGCGGCCGGCCCAGATTCGGCCTCGAGACCAGAGGGGAGACGACGGCGTGAGGAGCGCTGCCCGTGAAGCCCGTGTCGGAGCCAGGCGTCGCCTCGACGTTCGGCTCCGGATCGTGGTGGTCATGATCGCTCCGCTCACCTTCTCGGGGTGTGGTGAAGCGCCGCGCGGGGCCCCGGGGCCGCTCCCGCCCGTTGCCGCGCCGCGGGCGACTGCGAGCGAACGATCCTCACCGAGCGCCGCCGATGCTCCCCACGCCCCGGCCACCGGCCGCGCGAAGCGGCCGGCGACTCCCCCGCGGCCGCCGCTGCCCGCGGCGTTCGAGAGCCTCCGCGAGGAGGCGCTCGCGCTTGCCGCGGCGCTCCGCCAGCGTTATCCCGATGCCCCCGAGCCGATCGATCTTGCGGGGACGATGCACGACCGCTTCGGCAACCTCACCGCGGCGACGAGCTTGTGGGAGGCCTGGCTCGCGGACCATCCCGGCTCGGCGGAGGCCCATCTGCGGCTCGGGAAGTATGCCCGGGAGAAGGGGGAGGAGACGCGCGCGGTGGAGCATCTCGAGCAGGCCTTCGGTGCCCGCCCCGATCTCCCCGGGGCCCAGATCCTCCTCGGCGAGTCGCTGGCGAATGTCGGCCGAGCCGACGACGCGGTCGCCGTCCTCGCGCGTGACCTGCCGGCCACGGCGGGCAATCCCAACCGGCTCACGCTCCTCGGCCACGCCCGGCTCCAACTCGGCGAATTCGCGGGGGCGAAAGCCGATTTCGAACGGGCCCTCGCCATCGATCCGGCGTCGCCCCATGCCCTCTACGGCCTCTCCATCGCCTGCGGCCGGCTCGGCGAGACGGAGGCTGCCGAGCGTTACCGCGCCGACTTTGCCACGCGGAAGGCGCACAGCCTGGCGCGCGATCGGGCCAATGCCCCGGCCCGGCTCGACGACATGCCGGCGCTCCTCCAAGCGATGGCAGGCTGGTATGCCACCGCCGGACGGATCGACCTGGCCCGTGGCGATACGGCCGCTGCCGAGCGCGACTGGCTGCGGGCGGTCGACTTCGCACCGGGCCAACGCGAGGCCCGCGCGGCGCTGGTCGACCTCTACCGCCGGCAGGGGCGCGACGGGGAGGGCCGGGGGCTCCTCGAGCGCTCCGGTGCGACCACCCAGCCCCCCGCCGCGGCAGGGAGGAATTGAGATGCCCCGTCGACTGGCCCGCTCATCTCTGGCCCGGTTCATCGCGCTGGCAGGCTTGGCATGGCCGGGGATCGTGGCGGTGGTCGTGAACGGGGAGCCCCCCCCCGCCCCTCCGACGGACGCGGCGAAGCGTCCGCCGATCGTCTTCGAAGACGTCACTGCCGCCACCGGCATCGGGTTTGTCCATGACGACGGCGGGAGCGGGCGTCGCTTCATCCCGGAGACGGTGACCGCCGGTGTCGCCACCTTCGACCATGACCTCGACGGCCGGATCGATATCTACTTCCCCAACGGGGCCGATCTTCCCGGCACCGAGCCCCCGCGCCGGCCGCGCGCCATGCTCGCCCGCAACCGGGGCGGATGGCGCTTCGACGACGTCACGGCGGCCGCCGGGCTCGATCACGAGGCCTACGGCGTGGGGGTGACCGTCGGCGATCTCGACAACGACGGCTTCCCCGACCTGTGCACGAGCAACGACGGGCCGAAGCGGATGTGGCAAAACATGGGGGACGGGGCGTTCGTTGACGTCACCGCCGCCGCCGGGACGGCCGACGCCGACAAGCTCGGCGCGGGGCTGGCCCTCCTCGACGCCGACGGGGATGGCGATCTCGATCTCTATGCCGCCAACTACGTCCGCTTCTCCCCCGAGGGACATGTCTCCCCGCGGATCCGGGGCGTGCCCCTCTACCACGGGCCGCGCGACTACGAAGCCTGGCCCGATTCGTTCTTCCGCAACGAAGGCGATGGCCGGTTCAGCGATGAAAGCGTCGCCTCCGGGATCGCGGCGGTGGTGGGGCCGGGGATGGGAGTGGTCTGTTTCGACGAGGAAGGGGATGGCGACACAGACATCTTCGTTCTCAACGACGTCGCCGCCAATTTCCTCTTCCGCAACGACGGCACCGGGCGGTTTGCGGAGGTCGGCCTCGAGGCGGGGCTGGCCTACGACATGATCGGGCAGCCCAATGGCAGCATGGGGGTCGACTGCGGCGATGTCGACAACGACGGCTGGCTCGACCTGTGGATGACCTCTTACCAGGGGGAACGGCCGGTTCTCTACCACAACCTCGCCGGCCAGGGATTCGAGGACGTCAGTTCGCGGACGGGGGCCGCGGCCGGGAGCCTGCCGTGGGTGAAATGGGGCTGCGGGATCGTCGACTTCGACAACGACGGCCGCCGCGATCTGTTCATCGCTTGCGGCCACATCAACGATCTCGTCGAGCAGTTCGACGACACGACCGCCTACCGCAATCACAACGTCCTCCTCCGGAATGTCGGGGGGAGGTTCGTGGAGATGTCGGCGGCCGCGGGGCTCCATGCCGTGCCGCGGCACAGCGCCCGCGGCACCGCCTTCGACGACCTCGACAACGACGGCGATCTCGACGGCGTGATCCTCAATGCCCGCGAGGCGCCGACGCTCCTGCGGAACCTCGACCGGGAGCGGGGCGGGGAGCATCACTGGCTCCAGGTGCGCCTCGTCGGCCGCGGCTCGAACCGGGACGGCGTCGGGGCGAACGTCCGCGTCGTCACCCCGGGGGCTGTCCTCGTCGACGAGGTCCATGCCGGCCGGGGCTACCAGGGGCATTTCGGCAGCCGGCTCCACTTCGGGCTCGGGCCCGCGGCGGCGGTTGAGCGCGTCGAGGTCCGCTGGATCGGCGGCGGACGGGAGGCGTTCGACGTGGCGGGGATCGATCGGCTCGTCGTCCTCACCGAGGGGGCGGGGCGTCGGGTCGATCGGCCGGGGGAGGTGGAGACGGAGCCGGATCGACGCTGACGATGGCGCGGGGGAGCGTCGAATCGACGACGCGCGACAGGGCCACGACGAAGCCGGCGGCGCCATCCCGCCATCCCCCCTGGAGGCCGTAGCTCTTGGTGAACACGGCCAGCGCGCGGAGGGGGAGCATCCAGGCCGGCGACGATTCCCGCTTGTCGCGGAGGATCGTGGCCTTCGGGCCGGCATAGCGGGCCGAGCGGAGGATGACTTCGGCGCAGCCGCTGAAGCTGTGGTGGAGGATCGAGCCCGGGGCCGGCAGCGGCCGGGTCGCGCCGTCGACCCGTTCGTGGACGCAGTGCGCGGTGAAGCCCGAGCGGGTGCGGTTGAAGAGGCGCAGCACCCGCTCGTGCCCCCAGGGGCCGTGGCGCAACTCCCGCTCCCCGATGAACGTCCGTCGTCGCCATGCCCAGCAGCGCCCCGGATCGGAGAGATCGAGGGTTGCGAGGCCGCGGACCGCCTCCGTGTCGAGCTCCTCGTCGGCGTCGAGCGAGAGGATCCAGTCGTGGGCCGCCAGCTCGACGGCGCGGCGCTTCTGGGGCCCGAACCCGAGAAACGGCTGGTGCTCGACCCGTGCCCCCAGATCCCGGGCGATCGCCACGGTGGCGTCGGTCGAACCGGAGTCGACGACGAGGCGTTCGCCACAGGCCGCCGCGCTCCCGAGTGTGGCGGCGAGCCGGTCGGCGGCGTCGCGCGTGATGACGACACACGAGATCGGTAGGCTGGCGTTCCGCCCGGCGGGGCTCATGGCCGGGGGAGCGGAGGCGATTCCCGCGGACCGAGATCGTGGTGGGAAAAAGTCTGATGCGACGCCTGGCCGCCGGGAATCGTCTCGGGGCCGGGGCCTTCGTCGCCATCGCCGTCATCGGGGCGATCAACACCGCGGTGCGCGTCCCCGGCGAGGAGGAGGGGGAACTCGAGGGTGAAGATGCTCCCCGCGCCGAGCTGGCTCTCGGCGCGGATGTCGCCATGGTGCTCCTTGAGGATCTTCCGGCTCACCGTCAGGCCGAGCCCGGTGCCGCGCGAGCCCTTCGTCGACACGAAGAGATTGAAGATCCCCGCCAGCGTCTCCGGCGACATCCCCTCGCCGTTGTCGGTCACGGTGATGCGGGTCTTCCGGCCCCGCAGATCGGCCGTGACGCGGATCTCGATGGCAGCGTCATCCCGGCCCTCGACGGCATCGAGGGCGTTGGTGACGACGTTCAGCACGGCCCGCGCGATCCCCTCCGGGTCGAAAAGCATCCGCGGGAGGTCGGCCGGCGGGTGCCAGCGGATCGTCGTGCCCGCTTCTTGGGCGCGGTGGTGGACGGTCTCGACGATGTCGGTGACCAGCGCCACCAGATCGGTCGGCACCGGGTCGGGCTCGCGCTCCTTGCTGAAGGAGAGCATGTCCATGACGAGCGAGGAGATCTTGTTTTGGTTGCGGGAGACGATGTCCCAGCCCTTCTTGACAATGCCGAGATCCTCGTTCTCCAGGCCCATCTCCACGAGGTAGCTGCCGCCGCGGATCCCCTGGAGGATGTTCTTGATGTGGTGGGAGAGCGTGGCAATCGTGTGGCCGACGGCCGCGAGGCGCTCCGACTGAACCATCGCGGAGTAGTAGGTGGTGTCTTCGACCGCAAGGGCGGCCTGGTGGCCGATCGCGATCATGAGCTTGAGGTGCTCGTCGCTGAAGCGGCGCTGCCCGGCGCCGAGCGCGTCGGCCAGCGGGGTCGTGGTGTCGACATAGAGGATCCCGACCGTGCCGTAGCGCCCCCGCATCGGCACGCAGATCGCCTCGCGGACGCCGGTCCGCAGGACGCTGTGGCCGGAGCTGAAGCGGTCGTCATCCTGGGCGTCGCTCGTCAGCACCCCTTCGCCATGGTCGAGAACGTAGTCGAGGATCGTCCGGCTGATGACCATCGAGGAGACGTTGGCGGAACGGCGGTCGCGACGGGCCTTCGTCTTCAGTTGGCCGCTGTCGGGGTCGAGGAGCATGACGCATCCGCGGTCGGCCTCGACCCACTCGAAGACGAGCTGGAGGATCCGCCCGAGGAGCTCGTCGATGTCGAGCGTGTGGCTCACGGCCAGCGCCGTCCGGTACATCACCTGGAGGTTGCTGCGGGCCCGGGCCAGCCAGCGGTCGTCGGTGTCGCCGTGGGCTCCCCCCGACGAGCCGTCGAAAACGTCGTCCTTGAGGGTCGAGACGATCCGTGACCCCTCCTCGGGGACCTTCCCCACGATGTCGACCTCGTCGCCGGCCGCGTCGGTGGCGGAATCGCGGGAATAGGAGAGGAGGGTGCGGCCGATGAGGATCTGGTCGCCGTGGTGGAGCTCCGTCCGCTCGATCCGCCGGCCGTTCACGAAGCTGCCGTTGGAGCTCTTCAGATCGCCGATCACATGGGTTTCACCGACCTGACGGATCTCGGCGTGCCGCCGCGAGACCTCGTTGTCCTCCAGCTGGATCACGTTGCCCGCCTCGCGGCCAATGCTGACCGCCCCCTCGCGGGCGGAGAGATCGAACCGTGTGCCGCGGTTGCGGCCCTGGATGACAAACAACGACGGCACGGTGAAGGCGCTCTGGAGGGGGGCCGTTGGATGCGGCCGTCCGCGGAGATCGCCCCGATTCTGGCACACCGCACCGCAGGCGGGAAGCGGCTGCGGTCGCTGCGGGGATCGGCGGGCGACGGGGGAAATTGTGGCTACAATTCTCCCTGTGGAGTCCCGGCGGGAAGCAGGGGCCGCGCTCGTCCGGCGGCGTGCCGGGGAGCGGTGTGGAAAAAAGCCGAAATCCGTCCCGGGGAGGACCGTGCCGTGCCGTCGCTTGCGTGTCTGTTCGGAGGAGGAGTGCGGGGCCTGCTCCCGCGGTCGATGGCGGTCGCCCTCCTGATCGCGACGGCGGTCGGGCCCGGCAACCGGATCGGATGGGCCCAGGACGCCGCGCCTCCCGCAGCCGCGCCGGCAGCTCCGCCCCCGCGCCCGCTCACCCTGCCGGAGATCGCCCGCCGGGATCGGCTCCGGTCGAGCGTGGAGTGGCTGGCCTCCCCCGAACGCCAGGGACGGGGGCCGGGAACGGCGGGGATCGATGCGGCGGCCGAGTGGGTCGCCGGTCAGTTCGTCGCCCTCGGGCTCGATACGTCGGTCGTCGGGGAAGCGAGCTTCCAGCCCTTCCCGATCACGCTCGACGCGACGCTCGGGGCCGCGGAAGAGAACGTGGCGGAAGTTGTCGCGCCGCCGGCCGCCGACGACAGCACCGCGGTCCAACAGCTCGTCCTCGGCACCGACTGGACGCCGCTGGCGGCGGGGGGCTCGGGGGCATTCGATCTGCCGCTCGTCTTTGCCGGCTACGGGATCACCGCCAAGGCGGAGGACTACGACGACTACGGGCCGCTCGGCGCCGCCGGGGCGAAGGGGGCCGCGGCGATCGTTCTCCGGCAGGAGCCGCAAAAAGACGACCCGAAGAGCAAGTTCGACGGCAATCAGGCCTCACAGTACGCCCCGCTCAACCGCAAGGTGGCCAACGCCTCGGAGCACGAGGTGGGCGCGGTGGTGTTCTGTAACGACGCCTCGAACACCGACGACGCCCTGATGGCCTTCACGCGCGCCGGCGACGGCTCCGACAAGCGGACCCTACCGATCCTGCAAGTGAAGCGCCCGGTCGTCGAAAGCATCGTGGGGAAGGTGCTCGGGATGACGCTCGTCGATCTCGAGAAGCAGATCGATGACGGACCGACGCCCCGTTCAGCCGCGCTCGTGGGCTGGCGGATCCGCGGCCGTGTGGCGATCGACCGCTCCGAGACCCAGGCCCGCAATGTCCTTGCGATCCTGCCGGGGATCGGGGCCGTCGTGCCCCCCTCCGTCGCGGCTGACGCCGCAGCGCTCGCGGCTGCCCACGGTCCTGCCGCCCCAGCCGGGCCGCACGACGACCCCCCCGCCTCGCCGGCCGAGGCGAAGGCCCTGGGCGATCTTGAAAAGCAGGCCGCCGCCCCGGCCGGCAAGGAGGCGAGCCCGATCGATCCGCATGCTGCCGTCGATCCGCATGCCGGTACCGATCCCCACGCGTCTGCAGGACCGCACGGGGCCGGGGAGCCCGCGACAGCCCTGAAGCCGATCCTCGCCACCGAGACGGTGATCCTCGGCGCCCATTACGACCATCTCGGCTACGGCGGGAGCAATTCCGCCGCGCCGGGCGATACGACGATCCACCACGGCGCCGACGACAACGGCAGTGGCACGGCGATGCTCGTCGAGGTGGCGAGGATCCTCGCCGAGGAGGGGCCGTATCCCCGCAGCATCCTCTTCGTCGCCTTCTCCGGTGAGGAACGGGGCCTCCTCGGTAGCGCCCACTATACCGCCAACGCCGCCGTGCCGCTGGCCGATACGGTGGCGATGGTGAATCTCGACATGGTTGGCCGGCTCGACGGTGCCAAGCTCATCATCCACGGCACCGGCACCGGCACCGGACTCGACGCCCTCGTCGACCGGCTCGTCGCTACCCACGGCTTCGATGCCACGAAGGATCCCGGGGGCTTCGGCCCCAGCGACCACGCCAGCTTCTACGCCAAGAAGATCCCCGTGCTCCATGTCTTCACCGGCACCCATGCCGACTACCACCGCCCCACCGACACCCCCGAGAAGATCAACTACGACGGGATGGCGCGGATCGCGCGGATGGTGGCCGAGGGGGTGAAGGAACTGGCGCGGGCGCCGCAGGCCCCGGCCTATGTCGAGGTGGCCGGACGGCAGACGATGGCGAGGCGTGATGGCGACCGCCCCTATTTCGGCAGCATTCCCGACTTCGCCAAGCCGGGGAAGGGGTATGCGATCTCCGGGGTTTCCAAGGATTCCCCGGCCGCCAAGGGGGGGCTCCTCGGGGGCGATCTCATCATTCGCATCGGGGAGAGCGCCGTCACCGGCCTCGATGACTTCGACAGTGCCTTGCGGAAGCACAAAGGGGGAGAGACGGTGCCGGTCGTCGTCAAACGGGGGGAGCAGGAGGTGACTCTCGACGTCACCCTCGGCGCCCCGCGTTGAGTGGATTGACTCCCGCGCTCGGTTCCGGCCGGCGAAGCCCCCTTCTTTTTTGCCCTTGAGCCCGGTCGACGCCGCTGCCATAGTCCGCGCCCCGACCGGCCCCTGCGCCGTGACCACGGATGGTCGCGACGAAGGCCCACCCGACCCCCGCCGCGGTCGCGGCGGACGCGCGTGCGACCCAGCAAGGAGTGCTATCCGTGAAGTGGCAACTGGCAGCGATTCTCTGTGCAATCCTCGCGGTGCCCACCGCGGCCCACGCCCAGGCACCCCGTCCGGCGGCACCCCCCGTCGCTCCCGCGCCGGTCGCACCGACTACCGCCGCTCCGGCGACGCACGTGGCGGTGATCGACGTCGGCTACGTTTTCAAAAACCACGCCCGCTTCAAGGCGGCGATGGACCGGATGAAGGAAGAGGTGATGGCTGCCGAGAATACCCTCAAGGCGGACCGTGACCGGATCAACGGGATGATGGAGCAGATCAAGGGCTTCAATCCCGGTACCCCCGAGTTCAAGAAGCTCGAGTCGGAGATCGCCAAGGCCCAGGGCGATTTCAACGTCGACGCCCAGCTCCAGAAGAAGGAGTTCATGGACCGCGAAGCAAAGGTCTATCTCTCGGTCTACACCGAGGTGGAGAAGGCGGTGGAGCAGTTCGCCCGCGAGCATCGCATCGCCATCGTCCACCGCTTCGACGGCGACCCGGTCGACAACAGCGATCGCAATCAGATCCTCCGCGGGATCACCAAGCCGATCGTCTATATCGAGCCGGGGATCGACATCACGCCGGACGTTCTCAAGATGCTCAACGCGCCGGTCGTGGCGACGCAGCCGACCGCGCCGCCCCGCACCCGCTGATTCGGGCACTCCGCGGCCGCCCATCGGGGCGGCCGCGGGGGCCTTGGCTCAACCGCCAACCAATTCCCCCGGCAGCGTCCATGCCCCGAACCTCCCCTGAGCGGCCGCAACGCACCCTCCGCACCGCGGCCGTCGTTCACGGGCGGGGCTACTGGAGTGGCCGTGAAAACCGTGTCGAGCTCCGCCCCGCTGCCGTCGGCAGCGGGGTCGTGTTCGTCCGCGGCGATCTCGATCCGCCGTCGTCGGTGCCGGCCGTCGTTGGGGCGGTGGTGGAGGCGCGCAATCGCACCAAGATCGTCCGTGGTTCGGCGAGCGTCCATCTCATCGAACATGTCATGAGCGCTCTGGCGGGCTTGGGCGTCGACAACTGCACCATTGTCGTCAGTGCCGAGGAATTGCCCGGCATGGATGGCTCGTCGCGGGACTTCGTGGCGGCGATCGAACGGGCCGGCATCGTCGGGCAGGAGGCCGCAGTGATTCCGCTGACCGTCCGGGAAAACGTCCGCGTCGGCGACGCCGCCTGCTGGATCGAGGCCGGGCCCCCGCGCTTCCCCGGGCTCTCGATCGATTACATGCTCGACTACGGCCCCGGCCCGATCGGCCGGCAGCAGCTCGACATCGACGTCACGCCGGATGCCTACCGCGCCGAGCTCTGTGACGCGCGGACGTTCATTTCCGTCGACGACGCGGCCCGGCTCCGCGCGGCCGGGCTGGGGGCCACGGTCTCCCCGGGGGATCTCGTCGTCTTTGCCGCCGAGGGCCCGGTGGGGACGGCGCTCCGTTGGCCCGATGAATGTGTCCGCCACAAGGTGCTCGATGCCGTCGGCGATCTCGCCCTCGCCGGCCGCCCGCTCCACGCCCACGTCCGCGCCCACCGCAGCGGCCACGCCCTCAACGCCGGCCTCGTGCGCGAGCTCGTCGCGCTCGACGCGACGCGGTGGTTGGGGCGCACGGCCTGACGAGCGGATCCCCGCCGCCCCCGGATTCCCCGCCGCGATGTCCGCATCCCTCCCCGAAACCCCGCCGGCGGTCCACCCCACGGCGATCGTGGCGGCCGCGGCATGCCTCAGCCCGGGGGTTGTCGTCGGGCCGCACTGCGTCGTTTCAGGCAGCGCGACGATCGGCCCCGGCACGACCCTCGAGAATCATGTCACGGTGATGGGGAGCGTGCGGATCGGGGCCCGCAACCGGATCTTCCCCAATGCCGTCATCGGTGCCGATCCGCAGGATGTCAGCTACCGCGGCAGCGACACGCGCGTGGAGATCGGCGACGACAACGTCATCCGCGAGGGGGTGACGATCAACCGGGCTTCGGAGAAGGAAGACGGCGTGACCGTCGTGGGGAGCCGCAACTTCCTCATGGCCTGCTGTCATGTCGCCCACGACTGCCGGATCGGCGACGGCGTGATCATCGCCAACGGCACGCTCTTGGGGGGGCATGTCCGCATCCATTCCCATGCCTCGCTCTCCGGGTGCGTCGCCGTGCACCACTGGGCCACGATCGGCAGCTACGCGTTCGTGGCCGGGCTGTCGCGCGTTCTCCATGACGTACCCCCGTACATGCTCTGCGAGGGGTCGCCGGCGCGACCGCGTTGCGTGAACGTCGTCGCCCTGCGGCGCGGCGGCTTCGCCGCGGGGACGGTGGAGGCCGTCACGGAGGCCCATCGGCTCCTCTACCGGGCCCGGGTCGGCCAGGAGCGGGCCCGGGAGATCCTCCGGTCGCAATCGATGCTCGTCCCGGAAGTCGAAGCGGTGCTCCAGTTTCTTTCCAACCAGCAGGAGGGGCGGCACGGGCGCGCCCTTCCCCGACGGAGGGCGGCATGACGCGCACGAAGGTGGCGGTGGTCGGTTGTGGGCATCTCGGCACGATCCACGCCCGGCTCCTCGCCGGCCGATCCGACGTCGAGCTCGTCGCGGTCGTCGATCCTTTTGCCGCCGCGCGCGACAAGGTCGCCGGCGAGCACGGCTGCCGGGCACTGTCCGAGCCGGAGGAGCTGATCGGCTTGGTCGCGGCGGTGGTGGTTGCCGCGCCGACCGGCCGGCACGCGGCTGTCTCCCTGCCGCTGCTGGAGGCGGGGATCGACCTCCTCATCGAGAAGCCGATCGCGGCCACCGTCGAGGAGGCCCGCGGAATCGTGACCACGGCCCGGCGCTGCGGCCGGACGGTCGCCGTCGGGCATGTCGAGCGCTTCAATCCCGCCTGGCGGATGGCCGTGTCGCGCGCCGGGCGGATCGTGTCGCTGGAGAGTGTCCGTCTCGCGCCGTTCACCTACCGTTGCATGGATGTCGGCGTCGTCCACGACCTCATGATCCACGACATCGATCTGGTCCTCTCGCTCGAACCGGGGAAGCTCGAACGCGTCGACGCCCAGGGGCTGCGTGCCACCGGTGGCCACGAAGATGCCGTCCGCGCCCACTTCGTGTTCTCGTCGGGCCTGGTGGCGACGCTGACTGCCTCGCGGATCCACCCCACCCTCCGCCGCGGGCTGACGCTGTGGTCGAGCGAAGGCGTGGTGTCGGTCGACTTCCACGCCAAGGCCGTCGAGGTCGTGGCGCCGTCTCCGGCCGTGCGCCGCGGAGAATTCGTCGCCGACGACGTGCCGGTCGGGTCGCGTCCGGCTGCCAAGGAGGCGTTCTTCACAGACGTCCTCCCGCGCGAGACGCTGGCGATCCCCGACACGAATGCGATCGCCTGCGAACACGACGACTTCCTCGGCGCGCTGCGGGAGGGAAGGCAGCCGCTGGTGCCGGCGACAGCGGGAGCTGCGGCGCTCGAGATCGCCAACCGGGTTGTCGACAGCCTCCGCATCACGACGCTGGGGGTGAGCCAGGTCCCGGCGACCGTGCCACTTCCTTCCCGCCTCCGCCGGACGGGCTGATCGGTAAGGCTTTCCCAGTCGCCGGGAAGCCCCGCGGGCGCCCCAGTGTGAGGCGGGTCTGACGGCGCCCCGCGGCGAATCGCAGCCGAGGGGTGGTGCCGTCCGATACGACGGTGACCCGGAGGCTTGTGCCGGGCCCCGCCGACCGCACGCCCACCATGTTCAACTCCCGGTTTCATCCGGTCATGATCCCCATGGCCCTCCTGCTTTTCCTTGCGGCATGCCTCGCGCGGCCGGCCCGAGGGGAAGACTTTCCCCCTTCGGTGGTCGAGGGCTGGGATGAGCGCCTCGCGCTTGCCGAGGGGGTGGAGACAAACGAGCTCGAGGGCATTGGGCTGGCCGATTTCCAGGGGGCGGGATCGGTCGCCTCGGCCCTTCAAGCGAGCGACCTGGGCACGCCGGCAGCTGGCACACCCCTGCGGCTGTTGGTGAAGGGGCCGTCGGCGCCAGATCAGGCCGCAAACCCGGTTCAAGCCGAAGTCAAAGGGCGGATCGAGGGGATCGATCTCTCTGCCGGTTTGCTCGCCGACCGGATGGTGATGGAAGCGGGGCCGCAGAAGTTTGTCGGCGGGATGGCGATGGCCCACGATCATACCGGCGGGCGCGAATCGCTCGAACTGCGAACATCCATCGCCCAGTCACCGACGGCGGCGAAGATCGCGCTGGAGCTAGGGCCGCGGATCGAACGCCGCCTTCCCGGCGGGATGACGCTGTTCGTCGACGGCAAGGCGGAAGCGCAGTCGGCCCCGCAGGGCTCGACCTGGCAGCCGCTGGCCGGCCCGGCGTTCGACGGCATCGGCCTGATCGGCGTCACGGGCCGCACCGGCCTGATGCGGTGAGGGGCCTGGCCGAGCCGGCGGCCCCCGCCGGAGCACGGATGCTTGTCGGTGGCGACGATCTGCTGGGAATGGCCTGCGTGCCCAGCCGTTCCCACCTCATCGACGACCGCGAGCTGCTGGAGGTCGTAGGCGGTGCTGCGGTAGAGGGCCACGACCTTTTCGAGCTTGGCCGGGGCCGACGTATCGTGCTTATCCCGGGCCCAGACGAAGTCGCCGACTGGGATTTCTTCGATCGGCTTGGAGGCGGTCGACGGGCCAGCGTCGGCCGTGCCGCTACGCTCGCCTCGGGCAGGCCCCTACCGGATTTACAGAAGGAATGTTGCACGAACCGCACATGTCCAAGCGTCACTGCCGTGATCGTGGGTAGGCATGAGAAGCTCTCGCGGTGTCGATGCGATCTCAGAAAGGAGCCGTCCCTTGCGAATTGCCTCAGCCGCCTGCAGCAAGCAACGCCTTTCTGCCCCACTCAACGTATTCTTTCAACACAGTTTCAACAGAGCCAAGTGGCACCGCAACGTCTGCGATAAAAACACCTTGTTTCAAGTCCTTGGCAATGAGTCGTTCCCTGCCATCTGACGAGTTAACCAACACGAGTCCGTACTTGTCCTGGACAGCGCCCATCCCTATCCCATCCAAGTGAAACGTATCTCGGAGGTCTGGGTCAATAATCGGTTCCTTGGTGTAGTCGTAAGAAAAGAATGCGTCATAAGTCGCCTGAAACACCTCGTCCGGGGTGCTCGGAGCGAAAGTCGCATACTGTCTCCGTGATTCGGTATCGCAAATCTCGCTCGCGTACTCGACGCTCGCTACTAACGGGATGCGATCATCCCAGTCACCAATAGGCGTACCGTTGATCCAAAATCGAAACTGAACGTAGATCCCAGGAGAGCCGGGATATGTTTCCTGATCACCAATTTCGATGGCAAAGGGATGTCCTTCTCCGAAGATCATCGCAGGAGTTCCTCCAGCCTTTGGCGAGCATATCGCGTAATGTTTCGAATGCCGTCTCCGATCCCGTCGATTCCGCTGAAGTGTGCGGTGCCATCGTTGGATCCGGAAAATCGGTAAGTCTGTCCGTCTTTGTTTCGGCCATACCAATTCTTCGGCTTTCCTGGAGAGTCGGGGACGGCCTGTTGAAATACTTCTTTTGCATCGGAAGGCAGTGGGGTCTTACCTCGCCGAATTGTCCCGGGGGCATGAGCTAAGTTGACGGAATAGCTCGGCTTAGGCCCCTCATAACGTGGCAGCTTCGCGCCGGAAGCCAAACCCTCCAAG
>JBBAVV010000065.1:24683-26822 GCA_040397545.1 Pirellulales bacterium | reverse complement strand
CGCGAACGTCCGGCGACGGGGCACGGGCGACCCCGAAGCCACGCTTGAGCCAGAACTGCGGGTGGCCAGCCTGAGGGCGGTTCGTCGGCGGGGCCGGCAAAAGTTTCGTCGTTCCTCGGAGGACCTCGTCACTCCTCAAGCGTTCGCCGATCCCCGCCTCGCCTACGCGATGGAAGGAAGTGTCAAGCGCAACGCTCAGCCCTTTCTGCGACCCCGAAGCCACGCTTGAGCCAGAAGCATCGACGCACCTTACGGTGCCGAGCGCGGGCCCTCTAGCTCCGCTCGCCGATCGGGGCGAAGTCGCGGAGCTTCTCGCCGGTGTAGACCTGGCGCGGACGGCAGATTTTCTTCGTCGGCGAGTGGTGCATCTCGATCCAGTGGGCGATCCAGCCGGGGAGGCGACCGATCGCGAAGAGCACCGTGAACATCTGCACCGGGATCCCCATCGCCCGGTAGATCACCCCCGAGTAGAAGTCGACGTTCGGGTAGAGTTTCCGCTCGACGAAGTACTCGTCGGCCAGCGCCACTTCCTCGAGTTGCTGGGCGATATCGAAGATCGGGTCGTGGCGGGCGATCTTCGCCAGCAGCCGGTCGCAGGTGGCCTTGATGAGGCGGGCGCGCGGGTCGTAGTTTTTGTAGACGCGGTGGCCGAAACCCATGAGGCGGAAGCCCGAGTCCTTCTTCTTGGCCAGGGCGACGTATTTCTTCACGTCGCCGCCGTCGGCGACGATCTTTTCGAGCATCTCGACGCAGGCCTGGTTGGCACCGCCGTGGAGCGGTCCCCAGAGGGCGGAGATGCCGGCGGAGATGCTCGCGAACAGATTCGCGTCGCTCGAGCCGACCATCCGCACCGTCGACGTCGAGCAGTTCTGCTCGTGGTCGGCATGGACGATCAGCAGCATGTCGAGGGCGTCGGCGAAGTCGGGGTCGACGTGATACTCCTCGCACGGCACCGCGAACATCATCTGGAGGAAGTTCTCGCAGTAGGAGAGATCGTTGCGCGGATAGATGAGCGGCTGGCCGATCGACTTCTTGTGGGAATAGGCGGCGATCGTCGGCAGCTTCGCCATGAGGCGGTGGACACTCACCTCCACCTGCCGCGGAACACGGACGTCGAGCGAGTCTTGGTAGAAGGTGGAGAGCGCGCCGACGACGCTTCCCAGTGTGGCCATCGGGTGCGCGTCGCGGGGGAAGCCCCCGTAGAACGCCCGCATGTCCTCGTGGATCATCGTGTGGTGCGAGAGCGACTTGCGGAAGGCGTCGAGCTCGGTGGCGTTGGGGAGCTTTCCATAGATGAGGAGGTAGCTGACCTCGACGAAGTCGCACTTCTCGGCGAGGACTTCGATCGGGTAACCACGGTACCGAAGAATCCCCTGCTCGCCGTCGAGAAACGTGATCGAGCTCGTCGTCGAGCCGGTGTTGACAAACCCCTCGTCGAGGGTGATCGCACCGGTTTGGCCGCGGAGCTTCGAGATGTCGATGGCCCGCTCGTTTTCGGTTCCCACGATCACCGGCAAATCGAACGACTTGCCGTCGAGCTCGAGCCGCGCCGTCCCGTCAAGCTTCGTGCCTTCCCAGACGGGGGCGGCGGGCACGGCAGCGGACTTCGGGTCGGGGGAGCTCATGGATGGGGGTTCCAACAGAGGCGGCGGAAGAGGGCCGCCGCGGAGCGGGGGGGGAAAGAGCTGGCAGTTTATCCCGCGGGGAGGGTGTCGGCAATCAGTGGCGACCCTCGTCCGGGGAGGGAACGGCCGTCCGGCGCGGCGATCGCCCGGCGACCGATCCGGTCGTGCCGGTCGGTGGGGCACGAGGCGGCAACGTGGAGCGCGGCGACCTGGATCAGGCGACCTGGATCAGGCGATCAGGCGATCAGGCGATCAGGCGATCAGCGCGGCTGGGTCGCGCCGCCCGTCGCGGATGATCCGGAGGCGGTCTGCACGCCGCTCCCGGCATCGGCATCAAAGATGGTCCACACCGGCGTCCGCTCGCGGAGCTTGGAGAGGTAGTCCTCCATCTCCTTCTTGCGGCGTTGGAGTATGAGCTCGTCCTTGATCCCCACTTGGGCCTCGATGAAGGGCGTCCGACCGGCGTCGACGCGCTCCACGACGCGGACGATGTGGAGCGAGTCACCATCCTCGA
>JBBAVV010000065.1:0-24583 GCA_040397545.1 Pirellulales bacterium | reverse complement strand
CCGGCGTCGACGCGCTCCACGACGCGGACGATGTGGAGCGAGTCACCATCCTCGAGGATCGCCGAGAGCTGTCCGGTGGGGAGCGTGAAGATCGCCTCGTCGATGACCTTCGAGACGAGGCTCCCCTTCGTGGTCCAGTCGAACTGCCCGCCGCGGGAGGCCGCCGGCCCCTCCGACCGCTCCTTGGCGACGTCGGCGAACGAACGCCCTTCGAGGATGTCGTTTCCCATCTCGGCGAGCTGGTTCCAGGCCTCCTGCCGGGTCCGCGTCCGACCGACTTTCACCGTCAACTGCTCGAAGCGGGCTTTCGCGGGGAAGTCGTAGTCGGCGAGGCGAGCCTGGTACAAGGCGATCATTTCCGCATGCGGGATCTCGGCGTCGGAGTTGACCTTCTGCTGCACCCACTGCTGGGCCAGGGCGCGCTCGAAGAACATCTTCCGAACGCGGTCGATCGACTGGCCGCGCGACCGGAGCTGGGCCTCGTACTCGGCCGCCGAGTTGAGGCCGGCCGCCTTGACCATCTGCGGGAGCTGCTGGGAGTCGAAGGCCTCGTTGACCTTCTTCTCGATCTCGGGGAGCCGCGCTTCGGGAATCGTCCGGCAGGCATCGACGAACACGATCAGCGAATCGACATGCTGCGGCAGGACCTGCTTGCAGATCTGGACTTTCAGCTCGCGCACCTGCTCCGGCTTCATGCCCGGGGTGACCTTCGCCAGCCACTCCAGCGCCGTCGGCGTGAGGAGATCCCCCTCGAGCACCACCTCGGGCCCGACGCGGGCGATGACTTTCGTGTTGCCGAGCGATTCCGCGCCGGGCACCGGCGGGCCATCCTCCACCGGTTCGTCGAACGACGCCTGGATCACGCCCCCGGCCTCGTCGGCCTCTCCGGCCCCGGAAGGTTCCTTGTCGAGCAGCGAGAGGGGGGCGCCGGGACGATTGCGGATGCTCGAGAGAACGTGGTTGTCGCCGGCCGGGCCCCCCGGCTTCCCGCCCGGCCACGATTCCGGCCGTGACACCGGGCGGGGCATGTGCGGGGTGAGATTTGTCGTCGTGGTCGAGGTCGGCGAAGGACCATTGGCCATCGTCATCGGGGCCTGCGTGGCCCCGGCCGATTGCTGATCGAATTGCTGGGCGATCCGTTGCGCAAAAGCCTCGGGCTCGCATGCCGCGCCGGCGGCGAGCGCCAGCAACGCCGCCAACGGTGCGGCAAGGCTCGGGTGGCGGCGGGGACCGGTCGGCGGCATGGACGTCCTCCGGCCACCGGGCAAACGGTGGCCCTACGATCCCTCCCGGCTCCGCTTGATGCGGGCCGCGAGGGGTTGCCGCGGTGGGGGCGGCGGGGAAGGGGTGGCAACGGGTTTGTCGGACGGGGGCTCCTTGGGGGGCGGAGTGTTAGATGGCTTCGTCTTCCGCCGCAAGACCACCCCCAGGGCCGCGATCAGACTCTCGGGATTGGCGAGAACGGAGGGGTCGAGGGGAAGATAGGCAGTCCGATCGTCGACCAGCCGCAGCCGCCCTGCGGCCCCAGACCCCGTTTCCTTGATCGCCTTCATGCGCCGCAGGTCATGGTGGCGGATCACCACCATCCCCGCCTCGCGGCCGATCGAGTCGACCCCGGAGGCTTGGGCGGCGACGCGAAGCCTTGCCCGGGCCAGAAGTCTTCCCACCGCGTCGGGGGCGGGGCCGAAGCGGTCGGCCAATTCCGCGGCCAGGTCGTCGACATGGCTGTCGGTGGTCGCCCGGGAGAGCCGGCGGTAGATGTCGATCTTGGCCCGTAGATCGGCGACGTACTCGCGGGGGAGAAAGGCGTCGCCGGGGAGATCGAGGGTCACCTGGGGGGGATCGGCGGAGGGGATCCGCTTCATCCCGCGCACCGCCTGCTCCAGGAGGCGGCAGTAGAGCTCGTAGCCGACGGTGGCGATGTGGCCGCTCTGCTGGGTGCCAAGGAGGTTGCCGGCGCCGCGGATCTCAAGGTCGCGCATCGCCAGCGAGAACCCCGCTCCCATGCTCGAGAATTCCTGGATCGCCCGGAGGCGGCGCGCGGCGGTGGGGGTGAGCCGGGCCGATTCGTCGACGAGCATGTAGCAGTAGGCGCGGTGGTGGGAGCGGCCGACACGGCCGCGGAGCTGGTGGAGATCGGCCAGGCCGTAATGATCCGCCTCGTCGACGAAGATCGTGTTGGCGTTGGGGATGTCGAGCCCGCTCTCGATGATCGTCGTCGCCAGGAGGATCTGCGTCCGCCCCTTGACGAAGTCGATCATCACGTCCTCGAGCTCGGTCTCCGAGAGCCGGCCGTGGCCGATGCCGATCGAGGCGTCGGGGACGAGCTGCTGGATCCGGTGCGACACGAGGTGAATGTCGTGGATCCGGTTGTGGACGAAGAACACTTGGCCGCCGCGGGCCAGCTCGCGGTCGATGGCATGGCGGATCATCGCGGGATCCCATCGCGACACGCGCGTCTCCACGGCCAGCCGGTTTGACGGCGGTGTCGCCAGGCTGGAGATGTCGCGGATCCCGAGCATCGACATGTGGAGCGTGCGCGGGATCGGCGTCGCCGTCATCGTCAGCACGTCGATGCTCGCCCGCAGCGTCTTGAGCCGCTCCTTGACGTCGACGCCGAACCGCTGCTCCTCGTCGACGACCAAGAGCCCGAGGTTGTGGAAGTGGATGTCGGATTGGGCGATTCGATGGGTGCCGATGACGACGTCGACGGTGCCCCGGGCGAGGCCCTCGAGCGTCTCCCGTTCCTCCGCCGGCGAACAGAACCGCGACAGCGACCGGACGGTGAAGGGGAACTCCGAGAACCGGGCGGCGAAGCTGTGCCGGTGCTGCTCGCAGAGGACGGTGGTGGGGACGAGGACGGCCACCTGATGGCCCGCCTCGACCGCCTTGAACGCCGCCCGCATCGCCATCTCCGTTTTCCCGAAGCCGACGTCGCCGCACAGCAGCCGGTCCATCGGGCGGGCCCGTTCCATGTCGGCCCGGATCGCGTCGGCCGCCGTCTTCTGATCGGGTGTGGGATCGAACGGAAAGGCGTCGGCGAACTGCCGCTGCCAGGTGGTGTCGGGAGGGAAAGCGATGCCGGGGCGGCTCTCCCGCTTGGCCTGCAGCTCGATCATGTCGGCGGCCATGTCGGCGATCGCCTCACGGACCGCCTGCTTCTGCTTTTCCCACAGCTTGCCCCCCACCTTGGCGAGCTTCGGCGCGAGCTTGCCGCCGCCGACGTACTTCTGCACCAGCTCGATGGCAGAGGCGGGGACGTAGATCCTCGTCGCCTCGGCGAACTCCAGATCCAGATACTCCTCCGTCCGCCCTTCCTTCTCGAGCAGCCTCAAGCCCTTGTAACGACCGATGCCGTGGGCCACGTGGACGACGTAGTCGCCTTCGTGGAGATCGAGGAACGTGTCGATCGTCCGCGAGAGTCGTTGTCGCGGGGCTCGCGCCGTGACGTCCTCGCGGCGGAACAGCTCGGCGCTCGAGACGAGGACGAGCTTCTCCGGCACGAGGCGGAAGCCGCCGGAGAGGTGACCGCGGGCGAAGTGGAGGCGGCCGCTGCGGGCCGGCGCGCTCGTGGCGAGGAGCTCGGAGAGCCGCGCCTCCTCCGCCTCCGACGGGCAAACGACCCACACTTCCTGATCGCGTCCCACCGTCTCCAATTCATCGCGAACACGGTCGAGCACGCCGGTGAAGCGCTCGACACTCTCCACCGAGAGATTCGCGCTCGCCTCGAGGCTCGACGGGGCGACCGCCGCGAGCGTCACCGACGGGAAGCGATAGATCCGCCGGAACACTTCCTCCGGCTCGGAAAGCCCGACATCGGCGCCGAGCCGCTCGAACGTCCGCCGCGCCTCGTCGGCGAGCTCACCGGGCTCCACCAGCGCCCACCACGATCCGGCCGGCACGATATCGGTCAGCTGCGTGCGGCGCTCCGGGACGGGGGCCGGAGGGGGCGGCGTGCTCCCTTTCGCGCGGCCGCGTTTGCCGGCCGGCGCCGGGGGGGGCTCGGCCGGTGTCGGCCGGGGCTTGGTGGAGAGGGCGGTGACGTCAATGGCGTCGAGGGTCGCCACGCTCCGTTGGGAGACGATGTCGAAGGTCCGCAGCGATTCGATCTCGTCGCCGTCGAGCTCGAGGCGGACGGGGCGATCCCAGTCGAGGGCGAACAGATCGACGATCCCGCCGCGGCGGGCGAACGTCCCCGGGGCTTCGAGGGCGTCGACGGCCCGCCATCCCCGGGAGCCGAGCCAATCGGCAAACTCCTGCGGATCGAGCTTCCCCCCCACCTCGAGCCGGCGGGTGCTGGCCTCGATCTCGCGCGGATCAGCCAGTGGCGGGAGGAGGGCCTGAATCGAGGTGACGACAATCTTCGGCCGCTCGCCGCCGGGCATCGTGAGCCGTTTGACCAGCAGCAGCCTGCCGGCCGTGGCGGGATCCTCGGCGACGTCATCCTCCCCGACGGCGAAGCTCTCCAGCGCCGGCAGGTGGGCAACGGGGAGATCGGTAAACAGGGCGAGATCGTCGACGAACCGCTCGGCATCGACACCATGGGGGAGGACGACAACGAGGATTCGCTCGTCGCCAAGCTCGCTCGCCAAGCTCGCGGCGGCGAGCGCAGAACTCGAGCCCCAGGTTCCGCCGATCGTAGCGCCGTGTCCCTCTTCGAGACTGCTGACGACGTCGGCGAACCCGCTGTGCGAGCGCAGAAGTGCGGCCAGCCCTACGAGCCGCGAGGAGGGCCCGGGAGCGGGCGGCCGGAAACCGGTAGGCGGGGCCACGCGAAAAGTCTAGCAGGGACAGGACTCGAGCAAACCGGTTTCACCCTTCGAGTTCTGGGTGTGCTGGGAAGCACCAACGCGAATCCAACGCTGTACCTCCGGACCTAGCCGAGGTCGTCGCTGCGTGGGGCCGGCTGCCCGATGCCGCCCGGGCTGGGATCGTGGCCATGGTGCGGGCCTCGGGAGGGTGAAGCCGGGTTGGGCAGTAAGCGATCGGGGACTGCTCCAAGGATTGATCGGCAGACGTCATCGCCATTGGCAGGCCTGAACCTCATCGCCGGGCCTCATCACCCGGGACGAGCCCTTTCCTGCGGCTGCCACGCGGACTGGATTCCCCTCCGCCGCCAAATTAAATCCCACCTCGAACCGATTCCTTGACGGAAATGAAAGCCTTTCCTACGGTGGATTCCAAGAGAGGGGGTGTGCCCTCTCCTGAGAGGTCTTCCGAGGAGAAGTCGAGTGAACCGGCGCAAGGCCACAAGACGCCCCTCCGCAAGCACGCTCCTTTGCTCGCAGTGATTGAGGCCCTCGAACCTCGGGCGATGCTTGCCGGCGTGGGGCCCGAATCGTGGAGCGCGCCAGGGCTTGCTCCCGCTCCCCTCGGCACCGGGGTGCTTTCTTCCAGCGGTATCATTCTCACGTGTTCGAGCCCTGCGCCGGGCTCATCCGGCACCGCCTCGCCTCCTGCCCCGACCTCAGGCTCTGGCGGCACGACGTCCGGTGGCGATCTATGGGATTCCTTCAGCGTTAAACCTGGGGCCGGCTCCTCGTCGTCCAGCTCTGATGAAGGCTCTCTCGCGGACAACCCGACCATTACGGCGAAGTACACCGGCGGCTCGGGCGGCGGCCTGGTGTTCTTCGTCACAGGAGCGACCGGGGCAGATGCGGCAAGCTCGGGGAGCCAACAGGAATCGACCGGATCAACCACGCTCACGCTTGCGGACGGCCAATCGCCCGTGATGACCACGCCGCTGGTCTACCAACCCGGCAGCGACGACGGGCCGGGGGTCGTCTCGGGCGTATGGACGGGCGGCGACGGGGGGTGGCAGGTCATCCTGATGTCGGACGGGGAAAACTCGTACGAAGACGGGGCTCCAGACGGCGAGCCGCAGGAT
Source organism: Pirellulales bacterium (assembly GCA_040397545.1). Classification (GTDB taxonomy): domain Bacteria; phylum Planctomycetota; class Planctomycetia; order Pirellulales; family UBA1268; genus QWOP01. The sequence continues at coordinate 18,696 of JBBAVV010000065.1, read as the reverse complement.
GACCCGTGGCCCCTGCGGCTGTCGGGGGTCACTGGTTTCTCCCAGTTCAAGAGCATGGGTGAGCCGGGCTGGGGCGACGACGTCCCCGTGTTCCGGCCAGGCGATGTCGAAGCCGCAAGGGGACTGACGGGCTTGGCAAAGATGGTCCACGACCATGGACTGCCCGTCTCCCGTCGCGCGGCCGATTCGAATGGGCGCGTGGTCGTCTACACTTTTACCGATGGCACCACCTCCATGGAGCCGGTGGAGCCTCCGTCGTAACAGTACATCGATTCGGCCGCGGTGATGGTGCCGGGCGGCATCGCCTTGAGCCGCGGCAAGGGCTTGGCTGGCGCCGCGCGGGCCATTGCGGCCGAGGCGATCGACGACGCCGCCACGAGTCGCGCGAGCCAGGCTGCCAACGTCGTCACGGGCGGGTACCTTGGATGGATCCCGGCCCCGATCGCTTCGATCTTGTTCGGCGGAAAGCCAAAGCCACGCGTCTCCGGCGTCGTTGACGACGCTGCCGACGCGGGGCGGAGAGCGGGCGGTGTGGAAGAGGCCGCACAACCGGTTGCTCGAAACTCAACTGCACCGGGATCGTACCGGCCCAACTCTCCGCTTCCCCGGGGACCGAACGGCGGGGTGCTTCCCAGTTCGCCGCAGCCGCACACTCAACTAGGTACGGAAATAGGAAGAAAAGTTGGTCCATATACGGCTGCTCGGGAGTTTGGCTCAGACGGTCAGCCAATACGAGACATCCATTTTACGGACCATGGCCGTCCAAACGTCCCCGGCCATATAAATCCTCATCAGCACCGCCACATTCCCAACCCGACTGGCGGCACTCCCGAATATGGACCTGCCGAGCCATTCAACCCATAAGGATGATTTGACGTGTTCTCCTTTACGCTCCGAGAAATCAGGGACGAACTCTTAATTCGTTTGCCGGTGGTCATTGAGCGACTTCCCTGCCAGGACGCGACGCATTGGCGCTTTCTTGACATCTCGGTGAACGCTGGTACTCCGTTCGGCATCCCAGCAGTGGAGTTTGAACAGAGAAGTCGTGTTCATCCCGGCGGTTATTGTGTATCAACGGATGATTTCAATGCGTTCCTGCGGACCGGCATTCAAATCATCGACGGCTCTCTTTGTGCACTCTCGGGAATCGATGGCTCGTTGCCCTTGTTTTGCCTCGACTGCATCGATGCGTCACAGTGGGAGGTGACAACAGAGCGCAAATCCATAGCGGACAAGATTGAGAAACGAGGTTGGTCGCGACAGTAATCAGCCCTCAACATGCTGATCTGTAGTTCGTGCAACATACCTTGCTGTAAATCCGGATGGGGCCTGCATGCCTGCTGCCATCTCCCTGCCACGGCAATCCCCAAAGAACCTTTTCCATCGCCTTGAAGGCAGCGAAAGTCTCCTCCCCCTCAGGGGCATGGCCCGTCATGCCGACTGGATGAGGATTTCCAAGTCAGGCCACGGGACGGCTTCACGTGGCGGCTGCGCCGGACGCGGCCACCGTTCTTTCTGATCGCCTGAATCCAGCCGGAACAGTCCCACCAACTCTTCCTTCGTCAGGTCCTTGAACCCCGCCGCGTCCGTCCCGATCACCTCGTCGGCCAGGCTCTGCTTCGCCCGCTGGCGTTCGAGGTGTCGTTCCTCCAACGTGCCCTTCGAGACGAGCCGGTAGACGGTGAAATCCTTCCTCTGTCCGATGCGGTCGGCCCGGTCCATGGCCTGGGCGTGGTTGGTCGGGCTTCAATCGTGGTCGTCGAAGGTTGCAGCGGGTGCTTCGAGAATTGAGCCGGTCGGAAAACCGGCATGGGCAGGGACAGGATTCGCCGGGGTTCTGGCCGCCGCTGTCCCGGGGTCGGGGGAATGCCCGACCCCGGGAACGCGGGCCCAGGAAACCGAGAGGCCCTGCTGTCAGGGCGGTGGCCTCCGGTCATCCGCGGGTGGGTAGAGCGTGAAGCTGTTTTCACGCCTCCTGCCGTCCGTTTGGGAGTGCTGGCCATGGTGCGGGCCTCGGGAGGGCGAAGCCGGGCTGGGCGGTAAGCGATCGGGGACTGCTCCAAGGATTGATCGGCAGCCGTCATCGCTACTGGCAGGCCTGAACTTCGACGCCGGGCCCTCATCGCCCGGGACGAGCCCTTTCCTGCGGCTGCCACGCGGCTTCAATTCCCTCCGCCGCCAAATTGAATCCCACCTCGAACCGATTCCTTGACGGAAATGAAAGCTTGTCCTACGGTGGATTCCAAGAGGGGGGATGTGCCCTCTCCTGAGAGGTCTTCCAAGGAGAAGTCAAGTGAATCGGCGAAAGACCACAAAAGGCCCCCCCCCCCCCGCACGCACGCTCCTCTGCTCGCCGTGATTGAGCGCCTCGAACCCCGGGCGATGCTCGCCGGATTAGGGCAGGATTCCTTGGGCGGCTTGGGATCGATCACGGCTGTCTTACTGCCTGGTGTCTCCTCTCCCCCTGGAATCGTTTTCAACGGTGGCAGCCCCACGCTCGGCTCGGCAGCAGGCACCGGTGGTTCGCAATCAAATGGCCCGGTGCTCCTGGGCGGCTCGGGATCGGGAACCGGTTCATCCAGCAACGGGAGCAGTAGTTCCGCACCGAATGGCCCGGTGCTCCTGGGCGGCTCGGGATCGGGAACCGGTTCATCCAGCAGCGGGAGCAGTAGTTCGGATCCAAACGGCCCGGTGCTCCTGGGCGGCTCGGGATCGGGAACCGGGTCATCCAGCGGCGGGAGCAGCAGTTCCGATCCAAACGGTCCGGTGCTCTTGTCGCAGTACACCGGAGGCTCAAACGCTGGCACGCAGGGCAGCGGCACGAATAATGGCGGCACTCTGAGCGGAAGCGATCTTTGGCTCTTGTACGGCGCTGGATTAGGGGCTGGTTCCTCGTCCTCTGGGGCCAGTGGTGGTTCTTCGTCGAACCTCGTGACACTTTTGTCGCAGTATCAGGAAGGCTCGAGCGTTGGCGGACAGGGCAATGGCACCGGTAACACCCTGTCGAACGCCGATCTGTGGGGTATGTACTGGTCAGGTGCTGGGGCCGGTTCCTCGTCGTCCGGCTCTGATGAAGGCTCTCTCGCCGACGACCCGACTATTTCGGCTCAATACACCGGCGGCTCGGTTATCGGCGGCATCACGCCATTGGTCTACAACCCCGAGAGCGAAGGCCCGCCCGTCTTCCACTCTTGCGTGTGGACGGGCGATCACGGGAGCGTGCAGTTCGTCCAGACGGCAGATACCGGGAATGAGGGAACGGGCGAGGGTGATGAGCCTAAGGACGAAAGCGAACCACCAGCGAAATCCTGGTGGGGTTGGTTCATCGGCGACGACCCCATCAAGGGATCGCTCTGGAAGCAAGGCCCTTCTCGCATCAGTCGCGCAGGCGACCGCCCTACGCATAACGACGACAAGTCGGCAGTTGAAAGCCTCGAGGACTGCGGCAAATACACCAAGGAAATCATCGACGGTGCAAAATGCGATGGCGCTCTAGCAGGAGCCGGGGCCGTGATCGGAAAGCTAGGTGCTAAAAACACAGCGAGACCGCCGCTCTGGACGTCAACGAATAGTAGAACCAACGTCCAAAATGCATTCGACCATTTCAAAAAGCATGGCGCAGAGTTTCCCGAGTGTCCGAATGCCATGCAATACGCCAAAAGAGCATGGGAATTCGTCACGAATCCTCCAGTAGGTACATTAACGAAACTAAGGCCGAACGGTGACGTGCTTTTCTACAATCCCGCAACAAACACGTTTGCGGTGAGAACCGCAGATGGCTCATTGCGAACAATGTTTCGACCAACGAACGGCATCAACTACTGGAACCTTCAATGAACTACCCCTGTATGTGCTGCAAGAATCTGACTTTGTCTGAGCCACCGCCCGGAACATTTGAGGTTTGCCCTGTGTGCCTTTGGGAGGATGACGCTGTTCAAGCCGGCGATCCGAGTGTCGAAGGCGGAGCAAACAAAATGAGTCTGTCCTCGGCAAGGAGAAACTATCTCGAATTCGGTGCAGTTGAAAAAGCCGTTATATATGTCGTAAGAAAGCCTTTGCCCAACGAAATTCCATGAGCCGGCTGTGTTGGGGTATGGTTTTTCCGGGATTTCAGTGGCAGGGTAGCTGCGGCCTGAGATCGAGCTTGCCGCAGAAGAACAGGATTTGAGTTCGGTAGTTGGCGAAGGAGCGGAAGCCGCGTGCCGCGTACTTCATGGCCTGGATAACACTGTTGAAGCCTTCTGTCATGGCATTCGTGGTTCGGTAAAAGAAGTAGGGCAAGCGGTTGGGCAGACGACGCTTGAGCATCCTCGCTACCTTGACCACCGGCCGCAGTCGGCATCTCACGGCCCACGCGTACCATAGCTTGAAGAAGCAACCGGCAGCTCGACGATCTCATCCGTGGCCGGCTCGCCATGCCGCGCGAACAACGAATACACTTCCTCTGCCGCCCGCTCCTCGGCGGCGGGAGCTCTCTGTAGCAGGCCGGGGCGAAATTGCGTTTCGCCCGTCAACAGTGCATCGCGGAAGGCTAAAACGCTGGCGGACAGGGCAATGGCACCGTTGGCACCCTGTCGAACGCCGATCTGTGGGGTATGTACTGGTCAGGTGCTGGGGCCGGTTCCTCGTCGTCCGGCTCTGATGAAGGCTCTCTCGCCGACGACCCGACTATTTCGGCTCAATACACCGGCGGCTCGGGTATCGGCGGCATCACGCCATTGGTCTACAACCCCGAGAGCGACGGCCCGCCCGTCTTCCACTCGGGCGTGTTTACGGGCGATCACGGGAGCGTGCAGTTCGTCCAGACGGCAGATACCGGGAATCAGGGAACGGGCGAGGGGGATACGAGCCAGAGCGACGGCAAATCGCGGGCAAGATCTTGGTGGGGAATTCGGGGGTGGTTCCTCGGCGACGACCCCATTGATGACGGGGGGGCGCAGGTTGTCCATACGGCGGACACAGGTACTGACGGCAAAACAACTTCGAAGAGTGGTGGTAGTTTAATCGCCACCATGGGCGACTTAGCGGACGATGCCGGAAGCTATGTGGGCCGATCGTCGAAAAGCCTGATTCTCGGCGACTGGACCGATGAGAAGCCGACGGGGCTATCGATCGGCGCTGGCATCGGCCTGGGGGTTCTCGGTGTCGACCTGCCGATGGACATCCGCGATCTTAGCCATACGCTCACGCATCGAGAGTGGTCCTATAAATGGGGCGAAACACTTGTCTACAACAGCATTGGCTTGATCCCGCTCATCGGCGTGCTCAAGAACCTCAAGAACGCCAAGAGGCTCAAGAATATTGACGACGCGGGCGAACTTGCCAAGCGAACCGACGATGCTGCTGACGCCGCCGGCGACGCGGGGCGAAGGGCCCCTCCAGCGTCCGATCCGCCCTCTCAGACTCCATCCAAGGCACCGACTGATCCGCAGGGACCGCGTGGCCCTCTCTTCATCGGCACGCCGAACGGCAGGGTCTTCCGTATTCCGGAGGGTTGGGTCGGCAGACCGGCGGATAATGGAAAGGGGATTGTCTTTCAGAGGCCCGGCGCAGATGGAAACTCCGACATGATTCGGATCATGGATCCGACACCCGATAAACCGAGTGGCTATTTTCACTATTACAATAGCCAAGGCCAGCCGCTCGATCCCTTTGGGAAACCGGGCCGGGAAGCCGAGACCCACATTCCAGTAGACTATGAGGGACTGCTACCGAAATGGCCTCGATAACCGGAGAAAACATCATGACCGACTCCAATCTCTTGGCCCTCCCACTGAGTGGGAGGCAGGTCACGCAATTGCGGTTTGATCACGCATTCGGCATCGACTTCTGCGAAGACGAGAAACTGTTCTCGCTCCGGATTGGAATGCCATTCACAATGACCACCGGACTGGTTACTGCGTCGTACGACCCCGAGAAGTGCGGTCAATGCGGGCCGCTCTTGGCCTTGTTTCATGCCGTCGTTGTTTCAGCGACGGCCACGAGGAAGGGACGGCTGGAGGTTGGATTTACCAACGGACTCGCGATTTGCGTTGACCCGCACCCGCAGTTTGAGGCGTGGGAGCTTGTCGGCAGCGATGGAACGCGGGTCATTTCGGCTCCTGGAGGCGACCTTGTGACGTGGCGCGCTGATCGCGTGAAGGATGAGAACGCTGCCAGGTTGTGACAGGGGATAAGCAACACCCTCTCTATTAATCGCGGTTTTCAACGACGGTTCATCTGGCTTCCATGTTCAGATAGGCGCTCTCAGTTCCGGTTGCCGCTGATTCCGGTGGCCTGCACGCCTACCGCCATCTCGCTGCCACGGAAATCCCCGAAGAGCCAAAAAATGGAATGAGTCCTCCTTCGTCAAGTCCTTGAGCGGTGGGCAGTGGTGAGGCTTGCCGACGCGGCGATCGACCGTTATCCGACGGAGCGAGTGGATTTCACCAAGAAGCTCGTCTGGGGACTGGCGGGCCTCGCCGACTCGGAAGCCGAAGAGGGGCTACTCGACCCCTCGGCCGCCACCGCCGCCCAGCAGATCCTCGCCCGGATTCCCGACTGACGCCGCCGCCGCCGTTACCCCCTCGCTTAACAGCCGCGAGCCGAAGAACTCGGACCCGCGGCCGCAGGGTCAGCGGGCCCTCGTGGGCCTGAGAGCCACGATCAGGCGAGCATCCGCCGCGCGCGCCGCTCGAGGAGGCCGAGAGCGCTGGCCAAGAGCGCGAGCACGCTCGAGGCACCGGCCGGATCGATCTCGGGGACGGGGAGCGTGGCGATGTAACCGAGGGCGTTGAAATCGGCGGGATAGCCGTACATTGCCATCCGATCCCCATCCACACCGTTGCCGGTGGTGCCGTTGATCGCCCCTGGGGCATCGATTGAAAGCCAAGTTCCATAGAGACGGTTGTAGGCGAAGGCGTGATCCCCGCCGGCGTCGGAATAGCTGCCTGTGATGAACAGGTCGGAGATTCCACCAATCGCAGCGTACGTCTGGCCGGTGAAGGGAAGCACGAATTGAGTGTAGGTATCGGTGGAGATCTGGTAGAGCATCGCCAGCCGAGACGGACTGCTCGCCGTGGTGTAGTTGCCGCCGACCCAGTCGCCGTGAATCGTGCTTGCAAACGTATACTCGGCGGAAAGGCTTCCTCCCGTCAGCGCCGTGAAGTTGCCCCCCTCGTAGAGGAATCCTTCGAACACGCCGGATGTATAACTCGTGCCGACGATCTTCGTGCCGTCGATGCCGTAAAAGGCTGTGTCGCTTGCCCCCGGCCTGTCGACTGTCGTCCAGGTCTGTGTCTGGATGTCGTAGGTGAAGCCGTGGGCGTTTGCGTCGGAGTATCGCCCCACGATCGTGTTGCCACTGATGCCAAACGCCGTTGTCTCTTCGGTGGCTGCTGGGTTGTAGAGATCGTTGAAGTTGGTGCCATCGAAATAGAAACCGCGTTGGGGCCCACTGGCATTGAAGTAGCCGCCGACGATCCGTTCGCCGTTGAGGTCAGAGGGATCCGTCTCGATGGCCCCTGGATAGGCGACGCTCGTAAACGAGACGGCTGCGGCCCGGCCGGCAAGTCCGGCTTGGAGAGCGATCGCCGCCACGAGGAAGCCGGCGACGTTGAGGGAGTTGAGGGACAGGAATCGACGCATCGTGTGATACTCCTGAGGACGGGGAGGTGAACCTGTTCGGAGTGACGGTCGCTCGCCCCGGCGACGTGATCGCAGCGGCCAAAGACTGCCCTCTACCCTCTATTTCCCCCCTGGAAATCAAACCCTTACAGCGCGCGATGCTTCTTCTTCGAAATCGGCTGTCACCAGCGTTTTTTCGGGAAGTTAGGCAAGCCAGGCGATTTGCGGAGCGATGAAACGCGAGCAGCCGCGGGCCAAAGGACTCGCACCCGCGGCCGCATGAGCGGGTTGCCGCCTGGTCGGCGCGCCGCGCGGGCGGGGGAGTGTCAGGGCCCCCCGCCCGGCGGCGTGTCGAGACGTCTCGTTCCGGCCAGCCGGCCCTCGTGGGCCTGAGATCCACGATCAGGCGAGCATCCGCCGCGCGCGACGCTCGAGGAGCCCGAGAGCACCCGCCACGAGCGCGAGCACGCTCGACGCACCGGCCGGATCGATCTCGGGGACGGCGGAAGGCACGGTCAGTTCCGAAGACATCCCGAACATCGGCATCGTGTACGAGCCGTCCGTGGAGTCGTAATCGAGAAACCCGCCAGTGGAGTTGCTGTCACCATGTTCTGTGTCGCTACCCGACCCGAGTTCATAGCCCGAGTAGGTCGTGCCGTCATCGTACGACCCGGTCCAGACGTAATTGTTGTTGACGATCCCGTCGATCGTCAGATCGATTTTCGTCCGCGGCGGCCCCCGCAGGAGACTCCCCGACCAGAAGCCATCGGTGTTGGTCGTGAGGTCGTTGGCAACACGGGTGCCGTCGACGAGATAGATCCCCACTGTCGTGCCGTAGCCGCCGACGTTGTCGCGGGCGTTGACGGTGGCGGTCGAGCCGATGGCTTTCCAAGACACGACCGAGTTGCCATAGGTCGCCCCCCCGGCTTCCGTCGCCACGAACGTGTTGTAGGTGTCGATGTCAGTCGATGTCGCGTCGATCGAGCCCGATGATCCGTAGACTTCGCCTGACGTCACGAAGACAAACCGGAAGCGATCGCCGGGGTTCAGGCCTGCCGGGGTCTGAAGGGAGACAGGCAAGGCCTGGGCTGAAGCCCCGAACATCGCGGCGATCGACAAGACCGCCGCTCCGGCCGCCTTGCGGATGGAGCAGAAGGGCATCGAAAAAAGAGATTGCATGGGGGGCACCCTGAGGGAAGTTGTGCGTGGAATCCCAGTGGCCGTTCGCCCGATTGCCGGGAGATCAACCGCCGAAAGTCCGTTCCGCACTCGAACCAGGGCGATGCGCGATGCACCGCCCTTTAACCTCTATTTCCCCCCTTTGGACCCAACCCTTACGGCGCGCGATTGAATTTCATAAAAACCCTTGATTCTGGGGAACGAGCGGTAAGATTGAGCCAGCGAACGGGGATTGAGGCCATGGAATCGGTGGAAGCGGCCATGCATGAGCCGGCGATAACCCGGGCGAGTCTTCTTGGCAGGGTCTGTTCCCCCGCGCCGGGCGAGGCATGGGACGATTTCGTCCGTATCTATGGCAGCCCGGTGCATCGCTGGTGCCGGGAGCATGGCCTCCAGCCCGCCGATGCCGCGGATGTGGCCCAGGAAGTGCTCGTCCGTTTCTGGAGGCAGTCCTCCCGATTCCGCTATGAGCCCGGGGCCACCTTCCGCGGCTATCTCCAGTCGATCGTCCGTGGCGCGGTCGCCGATTGGTATTCCGCCCAGCCGAAAGCCCGCTCTGGCGCTGCCCGAAGTCGCCCGATCGAGCATCTCGCCCGCCTCCCCGCCCGTAACGACCTCGTCGCCCGGCTCGAGCAGGCCTTCGACACGGAACTGGTGTCGATGGCGATGCAGGAGGTGCGGGAGCGCGTCCAGCCCCACACCTGGCGGGCCTTCCACAGGCAGGTGTTCGATCAGTGCCCGGGGGTGGACGTGGCGGCCGAACTCGGCGTCGACGTCAACGTCGTCTATGTGGCCCGCCACAAGGTGACGCGGATGATCCGGGAGACGGTGAAGCGCATGGAGGGCGCTGATGACTCCAATCACGCCGCCTGATTCGCGCGCCCCCGAAGCAACGCGCTCGCCGATCCCTGCGGTCGACGGGCGGGCAGACCAAGGCGATGGCCCGCCCCCTGAATCTCGTTCCACCGAGGCGTTTCTCGATCGTCTCCGCCACGCGCCTCCTCCCGACGAGTCTCCTGAGACGCCGGTCATCCCCGGCCTGACGATCCTCGAGCGCGTCGGCCGGGGGGGCATGGGGATCGTCTACCGGGCGCGAGAGGACGCGACCGGGGAAGACGTCGCGGTCAAAGTGCTCTGGGGTCTGGGAGGGATTTCCGCCTCGGCACAGGCCCGGGCCCATCGCGAGTCCGAGATCCTCGCTCGGCTCAATCACCCCAATATCGTTCGTGTGCTTCCCAGTGGCGTCTGCCCGGGGCCGCAACTCGGGGGCGAGCCAGTGCCCTTTCTCGTCATGGAATGGATCTCCGGGGGAACGCTCGAGCGGTTTGTCGGCCCGTGGCGACTGGGCCCCCGGGAGGCCGCCCAACTGATCCGTGATGTCGCGAGTGCCGTGGCCGAAGTCCATGCCCTTGGCGTGATCCACCGCGACATCAAACCGGCCAACGTGCTCCTCGGCTCGCCGGTGTACCCGGGGGATCTCCCGGTACCGAAGCTCGCCGACTTCGGCCTGGCCCGCCATGAGCAGGGGAGCACCTGCCTGACGCGCGAGGGGGCGGTGATCGGCACCCCGGGGTATCTGGCGCCCGAGCAGGCCGGGCTCGACCCGGCCCTCGGGACGGTCGGGCCGGCGACCGACGTCCACGGCCTCGGTGCCACGCTTTATTTCCTCCTTGCAGGCCGGCCCCCGCATGAGGGGCGGTCGTTCGTCGAGTCGCTCGCTCGGGCGATCCATGGCACGATCAATTGGAGCGCCGCATCGCTCGTCGGGCTGCCGGCCGATCTCCGTACGATCCTGGAGAAGTGCCTCGAGCGGGCCCCGGGGCGGCGTTACGCTTCGGCCCGCGAGCTGGCCGAGGATCTCGACGCCTATCTCGAACACCGTCCGATCCGGGCGCGGCGTTGTGGCCCGCTCGAGCGGCTCGGGAAGTGGGCCCGACGTCACCCCGCGCTCGCGGCCTCAGGCGCCGTGCTGACGCTCTCTCTGGCGGTGATGGCCGGCGCGGCGGTGTTCCACGTCGATCGCGTTGCCTCCGCCGACCGGGCAACGGCTGAATCGAGGACGCTTGCCCGGGAGATGGTCGCCCGCCTCACCGACGAACGGGTCGAGCAGCTCCTCGCCGGCGGGAAGGCTCTCGACGAGCAGGGACGGAAGTTCCTCGTCGAGGCCCGCGAGACCTTTCTCCACTGGCCGCTCGATGGCGACGTCCGCGAGGCGCTCCTCTTCCGGGCCCGTGGCTTACAGAGCGTCGCAAGGCTCATGGCCAAGCTCGACCGGATCGACGACGCGGCCGAATGCTTCACGGCGTCGCGGGCCCCGTTCGATGAGCTCGCACGGCGTGCCCTCGACGATAGCGCCACGCGGATGGCCCTCTTCAAGGGGCTGCTCGAGGAATATCGCTTTCTCATCGAGTCGGGGCGGCCGACCGAGGCCGAGCCACTCATAGCCCGGGCGCTCGCTCTGATCGACGAGCCCCTCGATCCCCCGCAGTCGCCTTCCGACCGTGGCACGATCCTCATCGACCAGGGCTTCATGCTCGCGGCCCTCGGCCGGCACGACGAGTCGGCTGCCGTGATGGCCGGCGCGCTCCAGTCGCTGCGGCAGGCAGTCGTCGATCACCCCGACGAGCCGGAGATCGCCGTCGACGAACAGAGCGCCCTCTACAACGCGGCGATCTGTTCGGGAAATGCCGGGCGGCGGGAAGAGCATCTCGCCCGGCTCCGCACGCTCGTGGCACGAACGGAAGAGGCGGCAGGACGCTTCCCGGATCGCGGCGAGACGTTCCGACATTCGAGACTGCAATCGTTGGCGATGCTCGCATCGGTCTCCTTTTCCGCCGGGCTCACCGAAGAGTGCCTTGCCACTTCACGGCAGGTGGGGAGAGAGGCCCGGGCGGCGCTTGCTTCGCATCCGGGCGATCCCTTCCTCCGTGGCAAAGTGATCGAGGCCGCGATCGGCGAATCCCGGGCCGCGACGGTGCTCGGCTGCCCGCACGACGCCGACGCGTCGATCGGTGAAGCGGTTCGCCTCGCCGAGGAGTTCGTCGCCAACGAGGCGGCCGTGTTCTTTCATGTCCAGCGGTTGGTTTCAACGCTCCGGGAGCAGGGGGCGCACTGCGCCGCCGTCGGCCGGCCGGACGACGCGCTGGCGGCCTACGAGCGGCTGCGCGGGGCCCTCGCGCCGTGGAAGGATGCGGAGGCCAGGCGCGAGTTCGTCGCTGCCTGGCTCGCGATCTCCTACGCCGAGGCGGCCGGGGTCCACCGCGGCCGTGGCGACCACGCCGGCGCGGCCGACTGCTTCGAGAAGGGCGTCGAGGTGGCCATGGCTCCCAAGCGGGGCAAACTCCTCCTCGGGCTGGCCGAATGCTCGGCGGCCTGTGGCGATTTCGAACGAGCCCGGAGGGCTGCGGCGGAGGCGATGGCCGACCCTGGGAGCGTCGATGCCGCCCGGGAGATCCTCGCCCGCATCGATCGCTAGCGTGTCGTGGCCGAACTGGCGGTGAATCACGCCCCAGTCGGGCCGGGACGCCCTTGAATTGACCGTGCCGCCCCCCGCTGGTTCAATCCGTTCGGCATCCGGCGGAGGACCGCCTTGCCGACAGTCGACATTCCGGGCGGAAGGGAAGGAGCTCGCAGGCGTGACCAGGCACATCTTCGTGACCGGCGGGGTCGTCAGTTCGCTCGGCAAGGGGCTGACGAGCGCGTCGATCGGCATGCTCCTCGAGGCCCGCGGCCTCAGAGTGAGGATGCAGAAGCTCGATCCGTACATCAACGTCGATCCGGGGACGATGAGCCCCTATCAGCACGGTGAGGTGTATGTCCTCGACGACGGCAGCGAGACCGATCTCGATCTCGGCCACTACGAGCGTTTCACCTCGACGCCGCTGACGCGCGAGTGCAACTACACCACCGGGCAGATCTATCTCTCGGTGATCAACAAGGAACGGCGCGGGGAGTTTCTCGGCAAGACCGTTCAGGTGATCCCCCACATCACCAACGAGATCAAGCAGAAGGTGCTCGATCTGGCGTCCCCCGACACCGACATCGTGATCACCGAGATCGGCGGCACGGTGGGCGACATCGAGAGCCTCCCGTTCCTCGAGGCGATCCGGCAGATCCCGCTGGCGGCCGGGCGGGAGAACTGCATTTTCATCCACCTCACGCTCGTCCCCTACCTGAAGGCGGCCGGTGAGCTGAAGACGAAGCCGACGCAGCACTCCGTCGGCATCCTCCGGCAGATCGGCATCCAGCCCGACGTTCTCGTCTGCCGCACCGAGCGGTCCCTCGACGTCTCCGACCGGGAAAAGATCGCGCTGTTTTGCAATGTCCCGCTCGAGGCGGTGATCGAGGAGCGCGACAAGGATTTCTCGATCTACGAGGTGCCGCTGTCGCTCCAGTCCAACCGCATCGACGACATCGTCCTGCGACGCTTCGGGATCCAGGCCCCGCCGGCCGATCTCGATGCCTGGCACGACATCCTCCACCGGCTCCGCAACCCGGAGCACGAGGTGTCGATCGCGCTGGTGGGGAAGTATGCCGAGCACCGCGACGCCTACAAGAGCATCTACGAGGCCCTCGACCATGGCGGCATCGACCGCCACACGCAGGTCCGCGTCCAGGCGATCAACAGCGAGGACATTGAGCGCGAGGGGGCGGAGCGGCTCCTGGCAGGGTTCGACGGGCTCGTCGTCCCCGGCGGCTTCGGTGAGCGGGGCATCGAGGGGAAGGTGGAGGCGATCGGCTTCGCCCGGGCGCGGAAGCTCCCCTTCCTGGGGATCTGCCTGGGGATGCAGTGCGCCGTCATCGACGCGGCGCGGAATCTCGCCGGGCTCGCCGATGCCCATTCCACCGAGTTCGCCCGCAACACCCCCCATCCCGTCATCTGCCTCATGGAGGAGCAGGAGGGGGTCGAGGCGAAGGGAGGCACGATGCGGCTCGGCGCCCAAGCCGCCGTTCTGGCCGAGGGCTCCAAGGCGGCGGCGGCGTACGGCACGACCCGGATCAGCGAGCGCCACCGCCACCGCTATGAGTTCAACGAGCGCTACCGTCGCCGGCTCGAGGAGGCCGGGATGCTGATCGCCGGAACGAGCCCCGACGGATCGCTTGTGGAGATCGTCGAGTTGGTCGATCATCCGTGGTTCGTGGCGGTGCAATTCCACCCCGAGTTCAAGAGCAAGCCGACTGCTGCCCATCCACTCTTCTCCGGCCTCATCGCCGCCGCAGTGGAGCGGCATGCCGGCAGTGCCTGGGCGACCGGCCACACCTGATCGTTCGCCATCGCTTTCCCGTTCCTTCCCAGAGGAGGTTTTGATGACCGACGAAACGCTGTCGTCCCCCGGGGATGGCGAGGAGATGTCCGAAGGGGCGGGGGGAGCGCCGCCGGCGACGTTCGAATTCCTCGTTCACACCCTCTTCACCCAGGCGCTGATGGCCCTGGGGCGGATCCCGAACCCGATCACGAAGCAGGCGGTGACGAATCTCGCCACGGCCAGGCATTTCGTGGGCATGCTCGCGATGCTCGAGGAAAAGACGAAGGGAAACCTCGACCGCGACGACCGCCGTCTTCTCGACGAGGCCCAGCATCAGCTCCGTGTCCTCGTGCTTCAGGCGACCGGCTCCGATCCCGGCAAGGCAGGGCGGGTATGAGCCTGCGCACCGTGGTTTTCGCCGCGTCGATGGTGCTGGCCGCGCGGCTGGCTACGGCCGAGCCCCCGGCCTCGTCCAAGGTGGTCCTCGGCCGGCACGACGATCGGGTGGCGGTGACGGTCGAGGGGGAGGAGTTCACGAGCTACCGCTTCACCGGGCACGACAAGCCGATCCTCTATCCGCTTCGCGCTCCGGGGGGCGTTCCGCTGACGCGGTCGTGGCCGATCGAGAAGGGGGTGGCAGGGGAGCCAGAGGATCATCCCCACCACGAATCGCTCTGGTTCACGCACGGCAGCGTCAACGGACTCGACTTCTGGGCGCCGCGGGCCCATGGAGCCGCTCCCGACGGGCCGATTCCGCACGTGGAGCATGTCTCGATCGACCGCTGCGAGAGCGGGGAGACGGCGATCCTCGAGACGACGAGCCGGTGGGTCGATGCCGACAGGAAGCCGGTGCTCACCGAGCATCGGACGATGGTCTTCTCCGCCGAGCCGGCCGCGCGATCGATCGAGGTCACGCTCGAGCTCGTCGCCGACTCTGGGCCAGTGACCTTCGGCGACACGAAGGAGGGGAGCTTCGCGCTCCGTGTCCGCCCGGCACTCCAGCCGAAGGATTCCAACGGCTCGCAGGGGGCCAGCGGCAGGCTCGTCAATTCCGAGGGGCTCGTCGACGGCGCGGCGTGGGGGAAGCGGGCCCGGTGGGTCGACTACTCCGGCACCGTCGACGGCAAAGCCTACGGCATCGCGATGCTCGACCATCCCGCAAACCTCCGCCACCCGACCTGGTGGCATGCCCGCGAATACGGGCTCTCGGGGGCCAATCCCTTTGGCATCCACGACTTCGCCGGGGAGCCGGAGGGGGCCGGAAACCATACGATTCCTGCAGGGGAGACACTCGTCCTCCGCTATCTCGTCGTCTTCCACGCAGGGAATGCCGAGGAGGCGGGGATCGACCGCCGCTGGAAGCGATGGACGGAGGAGACGAGCCGATGACAGCCAGAACGCTTGACGGCAAGGCTCTCGCCGGGCAGATCGAGGACGCGCTCCGCGCCGAGGTGGAGACGTTCTCCCGGCTGGAGGGGCGAGCGCCGCGGCTGGTGGTGGTGCTGGTGGGGGAGATGGCGGCGAGCGCTTCTTACGTGAAGAGCAAGGCGAGCGCGGCGGCGCGCGTGGGGATCGATGCCGAGGTCGTGCGCGTGCCGGCGACGGCCGACACCGAGGCGCTCGTGGCGCTCGTCAGGGCCCTCGCCCGCGACGAGCAGGGTCCGGCCGACGGGATCCTCGTTCAATTGCCGCTGCCCGGGCATGTCGACACGCAGCGGGTTCTCGATGCGGTGCCCGCCGAGCGGGATGTCGACGGATTCCATTCGGAGAATGCCGGGCTCCTCTCCCAGGGGCGCCCCCGGTTCGTCCCCTGCACGGCAGCCGGCGTGCAGCGGATGCTGATCGACGCCGGTGTCGAGACGGCGGGAAAGCATGCCGTCATCATCGGCCGGAGCGACATCGTCGGGAAACCGCTGGCCCTCCTCCTGGCCTCGCGGGGCACCGGCGGCGACGCCACCGTGACGATCTGCCACAGTCGTTCGGAGAACCTCGCCGCGATCTGCCGGCAGGCCGACATCCTCGTGGCAGCCGTCGGCAAGCCGGGGCTCGTCACGGCCGAGATGGTGAAGCCGGGGGCTACCGTCATCGATGTGGGGATCAACCGGATCGCCGACGCCGCGGCGAAGGGGGGAAGCCGGCTGGTGGGGGATGTCGATTTCGCCTCGGTGGCTGGGGTGGCGGGGGCGATCTCGCCGGTTCCCGGCGGCGTCGGGCCGCTCACGGTGGCGATGCTCCTGGCCAACACGCTGTTGGCTGCCGAACTCCGGCTGGGGGGCGACGGGCTTGAAAACCTCCCGGTCAACCTCCCTTGAACCGCGGGGCAGCGGGGGCTATCGTCCCGACCCGCAGAGCATCGCCCGATTCGCCGGTTTGCCCTGCTTGCCACGTTTGCGCCGCCTGCCCGGGTGGACGCTGCCGAGTCGCAGTCAACCCTTCCGCAGGTTCCTTCCGATTCCAAAATGGCCGCTGGAGGACGACGTGTCCAAGCCAGGCAATGAAACCGACGCCCGTATGGGGCGGCGGCATGATGGTGATTCGTGGGCAGCGCCCGGCCCGGCCGCGGTCCCTCCAAAACCGTCGTCGCGGGGATCAGGAAACAAACCTTCCATGCAGTATTTCCTCCGTGCTCTGCGGGACGCCGCCAAGAGTTGGCCGCTCCTCTTGGCCTCGTTCCTCTGCTCGGCCGGCGTTGCCAGCCTGTGGGGGGCGAACATCGCCGCCCTCTTCCCGATCATCGAGGTCACACTCAACGGCGACTCGCTGCAATCGTGGAACGCCCGGCGGATCGAAGAAGCCAGGAAGCGGATCGAGATCAATAAGACCCAGGAGAGGGTGATCAACGAGCAGTTCGCCGCCAATATGCTCTCCCCGGACGAGACGGCGACGGCGCGGAAAACCCTCGACACCGTGATCCTGAGCAAGCGGGCCGACGAGGCGCTCCTCTATTCCTCCGAGAAGCTCGACCCCTGGCTCCACCGCTTTCTCCCTTCCGACCCGTTCACGACGGTGCTGTGGGTGGTGGCGTTCGTGGTTGGCAGCACGTTCCTCAAGCATGCTTTTCTGCTCATCAGCACGCTCCTCGTGGCGTGGGTGGCGACGAACATCACCCGTGACATCCGTCTCAAGGTGTTCGACAAGGCCCTCGCCGTCGATCGGGCCCAGTTCATGCGCCATGGGTCGGCCGGCTTCATGGCCCAGGTCACCGGCACCTCCGAGATGCTCGCCAGCGGGATCACGAGCGTCTTCGGCGGCGCGGTCACCGAGCCGCTCAAGATCTTCGCCTGTTTGGCGGGGGCGTTTTGCATTTCTTGGCAATTGACGCTCGCCTGTCTCACGCTCGCCCCGGCCGTCGGCTTCATGATGGTGTGGCTCAATCGCCGGATCCGCGGAATCTCGAGGAAGATCCTCACGAAGTCGCTCGGCTTCCACCATGTCCTCCTCGAGGCGTTCAATAACGTCCTCACCGTCCAGGCCTACACCATGGAGGAATTCGAGCGGCAGCGCTTCCGTAGCTGCACGAAGGACATGCTCCACACGGGCATGAAGCACACCTTTTATTACGCGCTGGCCAATCCGATCACCGAGGTTCTCGGCATCGGTATGGTGGCGACGTCGATCGCCGTCGGGGCCTGGCTGGTCATCAACCAGCAGACAGAGATCTTCGGGATCACGATGTGCGAGCGGCCGATGACGGTGCCGGGCATCATGGTGTTCTTCGGAATGCTCATCGGCGCCAGCGACCCGGTCCGCAAGCTCTCCGGGGTGTTCACCGGGGTGAACGTCGGCGTCGTCGGCGCCCAGGCCCTCTACCCCCTCCTCGACACCCCCTCGACGCTCCACGAATCCTCCACCCCGCGCTCGCTCCCCCGTCCGCACCGGGAGATCCGCCTCGAGCACGTCTCCTTCAGCTACGACGGCATCGACACCGTCCTCGACGACGTCAGCGTCTCGATCAACTTCGGCGAGCGGGTGGCGATCGTCGGCCCCAACGGCGGCGGCAAGAGCACGCTGGTCAATCTCATCTGCCGGTTCTACGACCCGTCGAAGGGGCATGTTCTCGTTGACGGCGTGCCGCTCACGGAGGTGTCGCTCAAGGATCTCCGCGGCCGGATTGCCCTGGTGACCCAGCAGACGGAGCTGTTCAACGAGTCGATCCTCTACAACATCCGCTACGGCCGTTGGGACGCCAGCGAAGAGGAGATCTTCGAGGCGGCGAAGAAGGCCCACGCCCACGAGTTCATCAGCGACTTCCCCGGTGGCTACGCCACGATGGTGGGCCCCAACGGCTTCCGCCTCTCCGGTGGCCAGCGGCAGCGCATCGCCCTGGCGCGGGCCTTCCTGCGCAACGCCGAGATTCTCGTCCTCGACGAAGCCACCAGCCAGATCGACGTCGAGAGCGAACGGCTCATCCACGAGGCCCTCGCCCGCTACGTCGAGAACCGGACGGTGATCATGATCACGCACCGGGCAAGCACGCTGGAGCTGGCCGATTCGATCCTCCAGGTGGAGCACGGCAAGGTGACGAAGCGCCCCGCGAAGCAGGCCCTCGCAGCGGCGTGAGGCGCCGGCAGCGATGGCTTTCTCTGGACGGCGTTCCAGTGATGGCTTTCTTGGGATGGCTTTCTTGGGATGGCTTTCTTGGGATGGCTTTCTTGGGATGGCTTTC
>JBBAVV010000064.1:4990-27506 GCA_040397545.1 Pirellulales bacterium | reverse complement strand
GCCTGTGGGTGGTTCGTCGGCGGGGCCGGCAAAAGTTTCGTCGTTCCTCGGAGGACCTCGTCACTCCTCAAGCGTTCGCCGATCCCCGCCTCGCCTGAGCGTTGTCAAGAAGCGGCCCACGCTGACGCGACCCCGAAGCGACGTTTGAGCCAAGGATCGGGGAAGCCCGAGGCTCATCTCGGCGCTGGCAGCGGGAGCGACTCGATCGGCACGGGGGGCCCGGGGGCGACAAGGGCGCCGGGGGGGAGTTGGTCGGGGCGGAGGGGGGCTCCGTAGACCGGGCCTGTCGGCAGCGGGGCGGCACTCGTCGTGCTCGCGGCCGGGCCGGGGAGTGTGGCGGGGAGGCCGGTGGCAGGATCGGCGGCCTGGTAGGCGGGGCCGGCCTGTGGCACGGGCGCCACGCCGAGCCGGCCGAGGATCTTGCCGAGCATCTTCTGCTCGAGGAGCGGGTCGCGGCCGAGGGGGATCCAGCCGAGATTCGGTGTCGGATTGGCGACCGGGCGTGGCTGGTCGCCGACCTGCTGGCCGAGTGTGGGCAGCGGGGTGCCGTAGCGGTAGAGCGAATCGTCGTTGCGAAACGAGGCGCCGCCGGCGGTGGCCCGCATCGGCCGGGGGAGGTTTTCGAGCTCCTTGAGCACCACCGCCTCGACCCGCCAGCCGGAAGGATCGGGGATCAGCCGCATCGAGCCCGAGCGGCGGATCGACTGGAGCGTCGACTCGAGCCGCTCGCGGAAGCCGACCGAATCGCCGCGCCATGGTTCGAGGAGCGTCGCGCCGGTCTGCGGATAGGTGTCGATCCGCCCCTCGGCCGGGATGCCGTTGGCAAACACGACGCGCTGCTCCGACTGGATCTTGAAGAAGTCGTCCATCGTGTCGACCATCTGCTGCCAGACGACCTCGGCATCGATCGGCGGGATGACGACGCTGTTGCTTGGGGCTGGCGGAGGGCCGGGCGCGACCGGGCCACTGGGGCCGATGACCGCGCCGGGGGGGAGCGGCGCGAACGGATCGGGGGAGGTTGTCGGCGAGGAGAATCCGGGGAACGGGAAGAGGGGTGTCGGCGGCGGCGGCGGGAGCGGTTGAACGATCCCCGGGAGCGTCGTGGCCGGCACCATCGCCGGGGCCGGGGCCGCCGGGAGTGGCAGGACGGCCGGCGGGGGGAGTGACTGGCCGGGGGGAGGAAGTTGGAGCGTCGGGACGACCGCGCCGTAGGGAGCGGCGGCGGGGGGAGGCAGCGGCGCCTGGGCCAGCGACATCGGCGCCGCGAGCGCGGCGGCAAGGAGCGGCGCGAGGCGAACGAGGGCGAAGGGCCGGCGGCGGGGGCGTGGCATCGGCGGCATCCCACGAAGGTGCGGCCGGACCGGGCCGCAGGGGGCGGGATCGTCGCGGCCTAGGGCCCGTGGCTCAAGGCCAGTTCCGCTCCGGCCGGCGGCGGATGGCACGCCACACGAGCGACACGCCGTAGCCGATCGACCAGAGGGTCGCGAGGCCGAGGCAGCCGATGACGAAGAGGCTCAACACGGGGAAGCTCGCCACAGAGCGATTGAACGCCTCGGCGGGGGTGGGGGCCGGTGGCTCCGGCTCGAGGACCGGAAACCTGGGCGACGGGGCGGGCCCGGTTGGCTGGGAGGGATTCGGGAGCGACGCCGCCCCGGGCTCGGCCTCGGCCTGCGGCAGTTGTTCCGAGGCGACCGCCCGCGCGAAGGCGACGGGCCTTGGCGGGGGGGGCTGCGGACGAGCGGTCGAGACACTCCGGGTGCCGAAGATCAGGAGAATGGCCAATGCGACGCCCACTGCGATGAGATAACCACCAACAAACACCAAGCGTGGCCCCCGCGGCCTCAAGCGAGCGTCGACACGCGGGCCGGCCCCGCCCCAGCGATCGCCGTCTTCGCTGCGCCGATCCTTCTGGCCGAGCGCCTCGCCAAACACCCCGGCGATGCTGTCGGCGTCGCGGCCCCGCCCTCCCCTTCCCTGCCGATGGGCGCGGAGGATAGCGCGGACTTCGCCGGCGTCGAGGTTGAGCTCGCGGGCGATGTCGGTGACGGTTTCCTCACCGAGAAGATCGTGTCCGCTCGCCTCGAGGATAGCGGCCCGGTCGAGGACGCCGTCGAAGCGGGCGTCAGCTTCCCTGCTCCGTCCGCGATCGGCCGCCGGCGCGGCCCGGCGATGCCAGGGTGCGGCCTCGGGAAGAGGCGGAGGCCCCAGCGGGGAGAGGGCGGGGAGATCGGTCGTCGCCCCCGCGGCTGCCGGCAAGGCCGCGAGGGCGGCGGCGGCCGACGCGGCCGAGGGGAAGCGATCGAGCGGATCGGGGGCCACGAGTCGGTCGAGCCAGGCGGCCACATCAGCCGGTAGATCGGGGCACAGCGAACCAATCGACGGGATCGGCTCGGTCGTGATTTTCCGGAGGAGCTTGAGGGGGCTCGAGGCCGACAGCGGCGGCCGGCCGGTGAGCATTTCGTGGAGCGTGGCGCCGAGGCTGTAGAGATCGCTCGACGGAGTGGCTTCGTCGCCGAGGGCGACTTCCGGGGCGAGGTAGGTGAGCGTGCCGAGGAGCGAGCCCGAGGCGGTAAGGGTGTGCTGCCGATCGGGGCTGCGGGCCAAGCCGAAATCGGTGAGCTTGTAGGTGCCGGCGGCGGGGCCGGTCGTGGCGAGGAGAATGTTTGCCGGCTTGATGTCGCGGTGGACGATCCCCGCCGCGTGGGCCGTGCCGAGCCCGTCGAGGATCTGCAGAGCGCAGTCGATCACGGTCGCCGCCGGGAGCGCTCCCCTCCCCTTCACCATCTGCTGGAGGCTAGCGCCCGGCACGAGCTCCATCGCCATGAATGGGGGCCTAGCGGCCGGATCGAACTCATAGATCTGGACGATGTGGGGCGAGGCGAGCGACGCAGCGGCGCGGGCCTCTTCGCCGAAGCGGTCAAGCGCCCCCGCATCCTCCCCCGGCAGTGGTCGGATCACCTTCACCGCGGCGTCGCGCCCGAGCGCTTCGTCGCGACCGCGGTAGACCGTCCCCATGCCGCCGCGGCCGAGCTCGCCGACGATCCGGTAGCGTCCGATGCGCCGCGGGCCGGGGCCCGGGGCGCTCCAGAAGGCGGCCCTGTCGGAAGCCCCCGGTCCATCGTGGCGGATTTCGTCAAGCGACTGGGCGAAGCGGCCAAGCGACTGGGCGAAGCGGCCAAGCGACCGCCGGGCATGATCGGTGTGGAGAAACGCGGCCAGGCAATAGAGCATCAGACCTGGGGCGATGCCGGTGAAGAGCGTGGCCAGGACGACGAGAAGCCGGACCGGCCCCACCGGCACATCGAGCCGGGCCGCGAGTCGGCGGCAGACGCCGAGGAGGACGGGCCCGCGATCGGTGGATGCGAAGCCCGGAGAGGAGTCTCCGGGGGAGCCGTCGGACCACGACATCACCACCCCCGCGACGAGATAGAGGAGCACGCCGGGGAGGATCCCCGTGAACAGCGTGATCAGCGCGACGAGGAACCGGACGCCACGCACGGGAACGTTGAGGCCTTTCGCCAGACGCGAGCAGACGCCGAGGATGCAGGCGCTCCTTGACGGCGCCAGCGCGACGCCCGCGAGGGCCATCGCCACGGTGGAGATCACCCCGAACAACATCAGGGTGGTCGCCCCGACGCCGAAAATGACGAGAAGCTCGAGGATTCCCATGTCAGATGCGATCCGTGGAGGCGGGGAGGACGCAGCCGAGGAGCAGATAGACAACGAGCCCCGGGCCGATGCCCGAGAGGAAGATCGCCGCCACGGCGAGGATCCGGACGGCGAGCACCGGCAGCCCCTGCCTGCGGGCCAGTCGCCAGCAGACGCCGAGGCAAGCTGGCCCGGGGCGCGATGGCCAGGCCGACAGTAGCGCGGGCAAAACGATCGCCGCGACTGCGGCGTAGACGACGATCTCGAAGAAGCCGAACATGCCGAAGAGCGGAGTCATGGGAGCCTCGTAGGCAGGAGGGAATTGATGAGGTGGATCGAGCTCGCGGAACGCCCGGAAAGCGACGGTCAGTTGGCCGCCGGCCGCCGCACGTCGGCCTTCAGCCGACTCAATTCCTCCTCGATCGCGTCTGATTCCTTCAGCGCCGCAAAGGCCTCCTCGAGCGACGGCTTGTGGAGATCGGGACTGATCTCTTGATAAGCCTCCATCCGCTCGATCCGCTGCTCGAGCTGGTCGAACTTCGTCACCGCATCGTACCGGGTGACGCGCTCGATCACCCCCCGGGTGCGCTCGTGCGTGGTGGCACGCTTGTGCCGCTGGACGAGGAGCCGGTGCCGCTGCCGGGCATCGACAAGCTTTGCCTCGACCGCGCCGATGTCCTCCTTGTAGCGGGCGACGACCTCCTCACAGCCGGTCGCTTCCTTGGCGTGGGCGTCGCGGAGCTCCTCGAGCCGGCGCCGTTCGCGGATCGCCTCGCGGGCGAGGTCTTCCCTCCCCTTCTCGAGCGCCAGCCGCGCCCGCTCTTCCCAGGTGGCAATCGCCGTCTCGGCCGTGGCCACGGCCCGCTCGGCCCGCTTCCGGGCGGCAATCGCCCCGGCGCAGTTGGCCTTCACCTCGACGAGCGTGTCTTCCATCTCCTGGATCATCAGGCGGATGAGCTTGTCGGGGTCTTCGGCGGCGTCGAGCATCGCGTTGAGATTGGAATTGATGATGTCCTTGAGTCGGGTGAAGACACCCATGGGAAAGTCTCCTGAAGGGAGGGCGGGCGTTGTTGGGTCGGGATACCAGGAAGAAATGCGAATCGCGTGCCGAAGCGACTGGATGGGGTCTGTGTCGCGGCAGTGGGGAACGATGGGGCTCGGGCTTGGCGTGGGTCGGGGCCGCCCCCTGCCGCCTCGCCGGACGTTCGCTTCGGCCTTCCGGGCCTGCGCTCACTCCATGCCGCCTGCGCTTACGGCTCGTGGCTCCGCTTGCCGGCAAGGCCGCTCGACGGCAGGGGGCGGCCCCTCCTGAGCGAGCGTGATGGGGGTGACTAGAAATCCATTTTTTGGCTGAATATGCTTATGAATGGCATTTTTAGCCACGTTTAGCGTCTGGGAGATATCGCTGTGCGTGTTGAAGAGGCGATCGGTCGCTCGGAGGCGTTCCTGGCGTTCACGGAGCGGCTCTCTCGGACAGCCGCGGTCGACAGGCCAGTGCTCCTTGTTGGCGAGCGGGGGACCGGCAAGGAGCTGGCAGCGGCAAAGCTTCATTACCTCTCGCGGCGCTGGGAGGGGCCTTTGGTGGCCCTCAATTGCGCGGCGCTGGCGCCGGCGCTGGTCGAGGCGGAGCTATTCGGGCACGAGCAGGGGGCGTTCACCGGCGCTACCCGGGAACGGGCGGGGAGATTCGAGGCGGCTGATGGTGGCACGCTCCTGCTCGACGAGATTGGCCTGGTGCCACTGGAGTCCCAGGAAAAGCTCCTCCGGGTCGTGGAGTACGGTACGTTCGAACGGGTGGGGAGCTCGCGGCCGATGCGGGTCGACGTCCGCATCGTCGCCGCCACGAATGCCGATCTCCCCGCCCTCGCCCGGGCCGGGCGTTTCAAGGAGGACCTCCTCGACCGGCTGTCGTTCGAGGTCCTCCGTGTGCCGCCGCTTCGCGAGCGGCGGGAAGACATCCCCATCCTCGCCAGGCACTTCGCCGGCCGGATGGGGCGCGAGGTCGGGGGTGATGCGGCGCCGGAGCTCACGGCCGAGGCGCTTGAGATGCTCGAGACCCATCCCTGGCCGGGCAACATCCGCGAACTCAAAAACGTCGTCGAGCGGGCGGTCCACCGGGCCGAAGGGGGGCAGGTCGGGGTGGAAGCGATTGACTTCGATCCCTTCCGGCGCCCCGGCGAGCAGATCGCCGAGACCGGGCCGACCAGTGGCGTTGCGCCGGTCGATCCGCCGGCGGTGCCAGGCCGCCCCACGCTCCCATCGTCGCTGCCCGAGGCGGTCGCCAGGCTGGAGATCGAGGCCCTCCGGGGAGCCCTCTTGGCCACCCGTCACCACCAGCGGAAGGCGGCTGCCCTTCTCGGCCTCAGTTACCACCAGTTTCGTGGCCTGTTCCGCAAGCATGCGGCGCAGCTCGAGGAATGACCGCAGGCGGTCGAAGCGAGTCCCAACGCGACAGGGCCGCCCCGGAACACTCCCGGGACGGCCCTACGAGGATCATGCCGTGGGGGGCGGCGGCGGCGTCAGCCGGCGCCGAGACGCTGCGCCAGCTCCTCGAAGCGAGCGGCAAAGCGCTCGTTGGAGGTGTGGAGGTGCTCCCCCTGCGAGATAAACCGCATCCGGTCGTCGCGCCCCAGGCCGAGGTCGGCAAAGACGCGTTCGAAGGGGCTGCGGGCATGGGCGTAAACGATCAGCAGCTTGTGCTCGTCGAGCTGGACCTCGATCGGCCGCTCCGGATGGAGGACCGCGATCCCGGTGCAGCCGTCGTCGAGGAGGAGATCCTCGAAGTCCCACAGGACGCTCTCGAGCACCGTCCGCTCGACCCCATCGCGGGTGATCTCGACGGTGGTGCCGCCGTCGCCGTGGCTCGATTCGAGGACGACGTCGACCGTGTCGCCGAGCGGTTCGAGGAGGCCGAGGAAGGCCTCGAAGAGATCCTCGCTCGAGACGGCACCGACCAGCGCCGGCAGCTTGGTCCCGGCGGAGGGATCGACGTAGGTGTCGAAGCGATATCCGGCCTGCGGCACGACGTCGAGTTGCCAGCTGGGCCGGACGGCGTCGGTGAGGGTGAAGCGGCCGTAACGACGGCGGGCGAGATGGGCCTCGAGCGTCGCGCGGTCGGGGGGCGACACATCGGCGATGGTCGGGGCACGGCGGCCGGATTGGGTGGCGGCGAGGTAGTCGTCGAGAAAGCGCATGATGGGGGTGCAGAGGAGAAGTGCGGTGATGGGAGGACCGTCAGGGACTACCCTCGGCGGTTCGCACAAACCTAGGTCACGCTGGCCCGCCGTGCGCCGTCGGCCCCCCCACGGCCGCGGATTCCCCGCAGCCCGGCGGCGGTCGTTGCCCTCCGGCCACACGACCCGCATAATCCGCGCTTCGCCACCACCAGGAGATGCCTCATGGACGGGAAAATCGTCGCCACAGGGATCACCTTCGACGACGTGCTGCTGGTTCCCCGGCACTCCAGCGTCGTCCCCGCCGAGGTCGATGTCGCCACCCGCCTGACGCGTGGGATCGCCCTCAACATCCCGATCGTCAGCTCACCGATGGACACGGTGACGGAGAGCGAGATGGCGATCGCCCTGGCCCAGGAGGGGGGGCTGGGGGTGATCCACAAGAATCTCTCCGTCGAGCGCCAGGCGGAGGAGGTCGACAAGGTCAAGCGGAGCGCCAACGGGATCATCGTCGACCCCGTCACCCTCCCCCCCACCGCGACGGTGGCCCGGGCCCGCGACGTGATGGATCAGCACAACATCTCCGGGGTGCCGATCACGTCTGACGGGCGGAAGCTCGTCGGCATCATCACCCGCCGCGATCTGCGGTTCCTCGAGAGCGGCGACACCCCGATCGCCGACATCATGACCGGGACCGGCCTCGTGACAGCCACCGGCAACGTCACGCTCGACGAGGCCGAGAAGGTGCTGATGGCCAAAAAAGTGGAGAAGCTTCTGCTTGTCGATGCCAGGGGGCACCTCACCGGGCTGATCACGATCAAAGACATCGACATGATGAAACGCTTCCCCAACGCCTGCAAGGATCCGCAGGGGCGGCTGCGGGTCGGGGCGGCGGTCGGCGTCTTCGATTTCGAGCGGGCCGAGAGCCTGATTGCCAAGGGGGTCGATGTCCTCATCGTCGACAGCGCCCATGGCCATTCCGAAAACGTCATCGAGACCGTTGCGGCAATCAAGAAGCGCTGGGCAATCGAGGTGGTTGCGGGAAACGTGGCAACCCGGGAAGGCTGTCGCGATCTCATCAAGGCTGGCGCGGATGGAGTCAAAGTTGGGATAGGTCCCGGGTCGATCTGTACCACACGGGTCATCTCCGGTGTCGGCGTTCCCCAGATCACGGCGGTCTGGGAAGCGGCGCAGGAGGCGGCCGGTGCCGGCGTGCCGGTGATCGCGGACGGAGGGATTCGCTACTCGGGAGACATCACCAAGGCGATCGCCGCCGGGGCCCATTGCTGCATGCTCGGCGGGTTGCTGGCGGGTGTGGCGGAAAGCCCGGGCCAAACGGTGCTCTACCAGGGGCGCACGTTCAAGGCCTACCGCGGCATGGGATCGCTCGGGGCGATGGTCCAGGGGTCGAGTGAACGCTACCGGCAGCGGTCGAGCGGGCGCGGCGGTGACAAGTTGGTTCCGGAGGGGGTCGAGGGGCGCGTGCCCTTCAAGGGCCCCTTGAGCGTGTTCGTCTATCAGCTCGTCGGCGGCCTGCGGGCCGGGATGGGCTATTGCGGCACGCGGACGATCGATGAACTGCGGCGCGACGCCCAGTTCATCCAGGTTTCGGCGGCCGCCGTGCGGGAAAGTCATCCACATGACATCGTCATCACCGAAGAAGCCCCGAATTACAGCGCTCATCCAAAGCAGGATTGAGCGGCGTTCCGGACGGCTCGCCGTCGGCGGTCTCTGTGCCGCCCTCGTGGCCGGCGCCGGGCTGCTCTTGGCCGGTCCCGGCGTCGAAGAGCGCATTGTCGGGGGATTTCGGCAGCCTCCTGCCGCTCCTCCCGCGTGCCCGGTCCCCTTCGAGAACGACTTGGTGGTGTTCCCCGAGGCGCCGGCTGCGGCGGCCGAGCTCCCCGCCGACGGGGGCGAAGAGATCCTCCTCGTCTCCGGGGGGGCTGACCCTGACAACGGATCGGCGGAGGCCGAGGTCGTCCTCGCCTTCGGTAACAGCATGGAGGGAGTCGACGACAACGACTACGGGATCATCCTCGTCTCCGCCGGGGCCACGGAGCCCGAGCCAGCGATCGAGCCAGCGATCGAGCCAGCGATCGAGCCAGCGGTCGAGCCGGCAGTCGAGCCAGCGGTCGAGCCGGCAGTCGAGCCAGCAGTCGAGCCAGCGGTCGAGCCAGCAGTCGAGCCAGCAGTCGAGCCAGCAGTCGAGCCGGCGGTCGACCTTGCCGAGAGGCCGGTGATCGCGCCGGCGGTCGACCTTGCCGAGAGGCCGGTGATCGCGCCGGCCGACGAACCGGCTCCACCCAATCCCCTCCGCGACCGCGACCGGGGGCAGGCCGGCAGCCGTCTCCGGTCCCGAGATGCCGGGACGGCGCGGCGGGATGCCGCCCGGAAGGATCCCTGCGGCGAGTCGTCGAAGGCCTGCAGCGATGCCCTCCAGTTCCTCCGTGACGACGACATCGCGTCGATCGACCTCGACATCCGCGTCAGCGGCACGCCCGGGAACGACTACCCTTGCGAGTGCCGTCTCGAGGGCGAAACCTTCCAACCGCGCCGCTTCGCCTCCCTAACGATGACCTGGAAGGCGGCCGGCTACTGCCACAAGCCGCTCTACTTCGAGGATTGGGAGCTGGAGCGCTACGGCCACTCCCGCGGCATGTTCCTCGATCCGTTCATCGCCGGAGCGCACTTCTTCGTGACGCTGCCGATCCTCCCCTACAAGGCCGGGATGCAGGCACCCTGGGAATGCGTTTATCCGCTCGGCTACTACCGCCCCGGCAGCTGCGCTCCCTGGACCGTCCCGGGGGTGCCCTACAGCCCACGTGGATTTGCGGTTCAGGCGGCCACGGTCACCGGCCTGGTGTTTCTCCTCCCCTGACGGCGGTGCCCGTCGTCGCGGAGGCGGCCGCGGCGGTGGGGGCTACGGACCGGTCCGTACGGTGGCGAGGTATGCGTAACGGCGGGCAACCGGTTCGATCCGGACATCGGCCCTGCCCGACCGACCAAGCTCGACGAGGGCCTGGTGGACCTCCGGCCACTCGGCGGCCTGACGCCCGGAGAGCCAGCGCCCGAACCCGGCAGAGAACGATGTGGGCAGATCGCGCTGATCCCAGTGGTCGACAATGAGGATCACGCCCCCGGGGCTGAGGTTGGCCATCGCGGCCCGGAGGGCCTGCTGCCAGGCCGGCACCATCGACAGGCAGTAGGAGAAGAAGATGGTGTCGAATCGCTCCTCGCGCCCGAACATCCGCCGGGCATCGAGCTCCTCGGCCAGCCCCTGACGGAGGACGACCCCCGCCCGCGCTGGTTCGCGGCCGGCCACACGCCGGATGCTCCGCTCGGCCGTAGTCAGCATCGCGTGGGAGGCATCGAGCCCGTACAGCCGTCCCGGCTCGCGCCGCGCCGCGAGTCGGAGGAGGTTGCGGGCAGTGCCGCAACCGACCTCGAGGGTGGCCGTCGACGGACCGGTGATCACCCGGTCGAGGAGTTTGTCGCAGCCGAGGAGCGTGTAGCGCCGGGTGACGTCATAGAGATGGCGGCCGAACCGGTACTTGCGGTCCATGGCCAGGGCCTGCGCCGCGACCCATGGGCCGGGATTGTTGGACGACGACCTCGGCCAGCCCCCCGGCGGCGGATCGGGACGGGAGCCGTCACGACCCGCCCGGCTCATGCCACCCCCGGTTTTCCGTCCTCGGCGGCGTCGGCAAAGCGATAGAGATGGAACATCCCGTAGATCGCCGACCGGTCCTCAAGATGGAGCCGGCGGGCCTCCTCCTGCTCGGCGACGAACTTCGCCCGCGTGGCCGGCTCGAGGGCCGTTTCCACCGGTGACTTCTCCCCGGCGGTCCTGAAGATTACCCGTGTGCCGGGGGCGCCGACTTTGGCGACGTGATCCCACAGCTCCTCGATCACCGGCGGCGGCATCCAGTCCTGGCTGTCGAGGAAGATGAAGCTGTTCAGAGCGCCTTGCTTCTCGGTCCGGAGGTGGTCGGCGAGCGAAGCGACGTGGGTCTCGACGCGCCCGACCATCGACTTGATCGTCTCGTAGTTCTCCGGCTTGAGGTAGTCGGGGAGGGCCTTGCGCCCCTCGTGGTCATAGCGGCGACCGAAGGCCTGCCAGGCGAAGTAGTTGTCGTCGAGGGGGAATCCGCAGGCGAGCCGGCGGACACGGTCGCGGTACATGTCGAACAGCTTCGAACCGTTGTTCTCCTGCTCCTCGAGCATGGCGGCGTGCTGGCTCGGTGGGATCCCGAGGCTGTACACCGCCACTGGCTGGCGGCCGAACCAGCGGACGATCCGATTCTGGAACAACGGATCGAAGAGCCCGTCGAAAACTTTTTCCTGCTCCGCGACACTCTTGGCGGTGAGGAGTTTCGACGGGTCGCGGCCGAGGGTCTTGGCAAGCCCGTGGACGACCCTGAAGAACTGCCCGAGCTTCGACTGTTCGTAGTAGCCACGGCGGAAATAACTGATCCGCTTCGGCCCCACCGCCCGCCCGGGCCAGTCGCTCGTCTCCCAGAACGACCTGGTCATCGGGTCGAGGTGATTCCGCAGGTAACGCTGGTAGTTGGTGATGTTCTCCGGGTGCTTGCCGTAGCCGAAGAACTTGTAGAACGTCTCGTAGTCGGGGAGGTGCTCGAGGGCGGCGAGCTTCAGCCGCGTCACCGCCATGTGATTGGCGTTGAGGTCGACCGCGACGATCCGCTCCGGCCTGTGGATGAGGTAGTTGAGGACGTTGCAGCCGCCGCTGGCGATCGTCATGATCCGCGACCCGGGCCCCATGCGGAGGGCCTGGGCGTCGACGCGCGGATCCTCCCAGATCTGGTTGTAGACGAAGCCCTTGAACCAGAGGGTGAACATCCGCTCGAGCATCCCGCGCCGGCTCGTTGCCTTGTGGTGATGGACGGCCTTGCGGAGATGGGCCGTGGTCACGGCATGGGCCACATCGGCGTGGGAGGAGGCGGGCCGGGCTGCGGAACGGGCCATGGTGATCGGGCTCGCAGGGAAGGAAGAACCAAACAAGGTTCGAGTGTACCGCACCCCGGGCTAGGCTGCGGGGGGCGGGTCACGAACCGACCCTGCGGCGGAGGGGATCGTGGGCCCGCGCGTCGTGACCCCGATACCCGGCAGCCGGGCGGCTGCCCGCGCGGGTCAGCGGCCGATGTCGGTCGGCACCGGCGGCCGCGACGGGGCCGGGGCCGACTGGTCGATCGCCCGAGTCAGCGAATCGATCGTGGCGGTGAGGTCACGCCCGAGCTCACCGATCGTCTTCTCCTCGGTTGCCAGCTCCCGGCGGACGGTGGAGAGCCGCGCTTGAAACGCCGCGGCGGTCCGCTCGGCGGCATCGACGTCGCGGTTCCAGTGGTCGATATCGTCGACGAGCTCGGCCTGTTCGGTCTTGCGGCGGGCAATCTCCTCATCGGTGCTCACCTTGGCCCCGGCGAGTTGCCCGATCGAGGAGTCGATCGAACGCTTGTCCTCCTCGAGGATCCGTCGCATCACCACCAGCCCGACGACCTCGAACGGCAGCGCCTTGCCGTTGGACTGCAGTTGCCCCGCGCCGCGGAGGGCGACGTTGCCGTCGGCGAGCGGCCGCCGGAAGACCACCGAGGCGATCGTGGCGACCCCCTCCGCCTCGAGCCCCTTGGCGGTCTCGAGATCGAATTGGACCGTCCGCCCCGGCTCGAACTCGAGGGGCTCGCCCTGCGGCCGCTGAAACGAATGGGCCTGCTTGAACTCGACATTGGCCCAGTAGAGCCCGGGGGGGATCGACCAGGTCGACGTGAAATCGGCACCCCGCTCGCGGAGCACCGCGACCTGATCGGCCGGGATCGAGGGGAGCACCTCCCCTTCCCGGAAGACCGAGGTCGTCCCGTCGGGCCAGGTGTAGTCGAACGCTTTGTGAAAGACGACGCGGGCCCACCGGACGCCGAGGGGGGGCGTTGGAGAGGCTGTCGGGTCGGCGACCGGACCGCTCTCCCCCGGAGCGGTTCCGCCATCGGCTGCCGCTGCATCCTGCCCGTCGGATGGAGTTGCGTCCTGCCGGTCGGTTGGTGAGGAGGCAGCGCCGGCGATCACGGTGTCGTGGAGCCGCAGCTCGTCGAGCTTCCCCTCGAGATGCCGGAGCATCGCCTCGGGGTCGCTCTTCCGCGGTCCGGCCGACCCATCGAGCGGTTCGGTCGGGGCCTGTGCGGCATCACCGGCCGCAGCGTCGCCCCCCGGCGGGGCGGGCACGGCGGTGCGGTAGAAGGCGATCGAGCGGTCGATCGGGAGATCCTCGTACACCACCACCTGCCCGTCACGTGGTTGGGCGAGGGCCTTGAGATCGGCGTCATCGGGGACCGAAATGTTCGACACCTTGAAGACGTTCTTGTCGACGGCGTCGACGCGGTAGGCGCCGAGGAACCGCCCCCCCTGCTCGATCGGCGTGGTGTCGAAGACGTACAGCTCCGCACCGGGATGAAGCGTGGAGTTTTCCAGGCCGGCGATCGTGATCGTGCCGGGGCGCCCCTCGGCTGGGGGCACGAAGTCCGCGCTGTCCCAGTGGCGCCCCCGCCAGGTGTTGATCGTGTCGCGGACGCGCGCCCACCGGTCGCGCTCGTTCTCGAGCGTCGCGATGGGCTTGGAGGCCGGGTCGGGACGGAGTTGCTTGCCGCCGGCCGGCACGAGGGCGTCCCGCTCGCGGGCGATCGCGGCCTCGTAGGCGGCGACGACCTTCCGCCACTCACGCTCGCGCTGGCCGAGCATGCCAACGAGAAAGAACGCCCCTACCGACGTCAGCAGGATCAGCCAGGCGGCGACGATCGTTCCCCAGTTCCAGCCTTTGTGGCCGATCCCGAGGGCAATGGCCCCGACGAGGAAGAGGAGGGCGAGGATGATCAGCGGGACCAGCAGCATGCGTCACCAGTCGCTCGGGTCCGTGGAGGGGGCCAGGCCGGCGGCCGTCCGGGGCATCGCACCACGGACATCAGGCGGGGCTGGAGTATAGCCCCTGCCCCTCGTTCCCTCCGTGGTCTGTTTCGTTCCCCCGCCCCGGCTTTCTTGACACATTCGCCCTCCCACGTCGCATCCGGTCGACCCGGGGGCAACGCGCGTCGCCCGAAGGCGACACGACCAGGGGGGGATCCCCGCGGCCCGATTGGGGAAAAAAGGCTTTATTCTCCGGGAAAGGAGCGAAGCAGCAGATCCCGGTGGCCGTCCGGCACCCCGGATGCACGGCATTCACGGAAGAGCTTGCCCGACCCGTGCACCTTGCCCGAGAGGACTCCGATGCGCCGTTCCCCCAACCTGCCCGCCACTTCCCCCCGTCGCCCGGCCGTGAAACCTGCCGCCGCCCGGAAGATCGGTGCCATCGACGATCCCGTCCGCCTCTATCTCCTCCAGATGGGCGGCATTCCACTCCTCACCCGGGACACCGAGGTCTCCTCCGCCCAGCGGATCGAGTGGTGGCGGCGGAAATTCCGCGACACCATGCTGGGCAACGACCTCGTGCTCGCCGGCGCGATCCAACTGCTCGAGAAGATCCAGGCCGGGCGGGTGCGGCTCGACCGGACGATCGAGGTCTCGGTGACCAACACGCGGGAGAAGAAGCGGGCCCTGCGCCGGCTCGGCCCCAACCTCGTCACGCTGCGGCGGATCGAGGAGGAAAAGAGAAAGCTCTTCCGCGTGGCGATGTCGAAACGCACGCCGATGGAAATCCGCCGCGCGGCATGGCGCCGGCTGGTTCGTCTTCGCGGTAAGGCGGTGCGCCTCGTGGAGGAGATGAATCTCCGCATCCAAAAACTCACGCCACTGCTCCGCGACCTGCGGGCTGCCGGCCGGCGGATCGACGAGGCGACCATCGAGATGACCGGCCCGATGGGGCGCGATCCGCAGGTCCGCGCGGACCTCCAGCGGCAGTGCCGTCGCCTCCTCCTCGCGGCGCGTGAGAGCCGCGTGACGCTGCGGAAGCGGCTGATCCTTCTCGATGATCTCCAGGGGAAGTACGACGCCGCGAAACGTGACCTCGCCGCCGGCAACCTCCGCCTCGTGGTGTCGATCGCGAAGCGGTACCGCAACCGCGGGCTGTCGTTCCTCGATCTGATCCAGGAGGGCAATTCGGGGCTGATGCGGGCGGTCGACAAGTTCGAGCATGCCCGCGGGTTCAAGTTCTCCACCTATGCCACGTGGTGGATCCGCCAGGCGATCACCCGCGCCATCGCCGACCAGAGCCGCACGATCCGCGTGCCCGTCCACATGATCGACACGATGACGAAGCTGCGGAACATCGCCCGTGAGCACCGTCAGCAGCATGGCCGGGAGGCGACGATGGCCGAGCTGGCCGAACGGGCCGGCATGTCGGTCGAGGAGGCCACCTGCGTGTGGAGGATGTCGCGCCAACCGCTCTCCCTCGATCAGCCGGTCGGCGACGGCGACGATGCCGGCTACGGTGACTTCCTCAAGGACCAGCGGGAGGACGATCCGCTCCGCGGCCTCCATCAGCAGTCGCTCAAGGACTCGATCCGGTCGGCCCTCGACGGTCTCACCTACCGGGAGCGCGAGATCATTCGCCTCCGCTTCGGCCTCGCCGACGGCTACGCTTATACGCTCGAGGAGGTGGGGACGATCTTCAGCGTCACCCGGGAGCGCGTCCGGCAGATTGAAGCCAAGGCGGTCGAGAAGCTCCGCCAACCGGGCTTCAACCGCCATCTGGCCGGATTCGTCGCCGATGGCCAACTCGAACGGATCGGGCTCCTCCCCCCCGGCAGGGCGACGGGGCGCGGCGAGTCATCCCGGCCGGTCGACGACGGGCTCCCGATCGATCTGGGCATCGCCTTCGGCGCGGCTGTCGAGACCGGGGCGTTCGCCGCCGGTGAGATGGAGACCGCCTGCCACTGACGGCGGCGGACCGGTCGCTGATTCGGCTCAAAAAACCCTCCAGCCCGCGGCCGGAGGGGGTTTGCGGCGGGCCGGCTGGGTGGGGCGCACCACCCAGCCGGCTGCCTGCGGAATTGGCCGTCCGACGGTCAGGCCTTCGCCTCGTCGAGCGCCTGCTGGAGGCGCGGCTTCGGTTGCACCCCCATGAACTGCTGCACGAGTTTCCCCCCCTTGAAGATCATCAGGGCGGGGATGCTCGAGACGTTGTAGGCCATGGCCGTCTCGCCGTTCTCGTCGACGTTCACCTTGCCGATCTTGAACGTCCCCAGGTTCTCCTTGGCGAGCTCCTCGATCGTCGGGCCGATCATCCGGCAGGGGCCGCACCAGGGCGCCCAGAAATCGACCAGGACCGGCACGTCGGAATCGAGCACTTGCTGCTGGAAGTTCTCATCGGTGAACTCAAGGGCATGTCCTGCCATCGCAAAAGACTCCTTCATTTCGGCGGGGGCGGGCGTCATGATGTCGTGGCGGCCACCGTTCGGCCGGGACATCGCATTCCCTAGTATACCGGTCCCCAACCTTGGGCAATCGCTTGGTCGCTTCCCCACGCAACCCCGGCCATCGGATTTCGCTTCAGGGGGCGTGGGAGCCGCCGTCGGCCGGCTCGTCCGGCTGGGGGCGGTCGTTCGGTCGTCCCGGCGATCTCCCGGCCGGGGAGCGGATCGAGCTGGTGATCGTCGCCCCGCGACCGGTGCTGGAGTCGGTGACGCTCAACGCCCGACCGCTCGTCTGGACGGACGTTTCAGTCGCCGGGCCCGGGATGGTCTGCGGGCGTCACGACGTCACGGCGGTACTTGCCCGCAGGAATGACCTGCGGATCCGCGCCACAGCCCCCGGCGGGGAACCGACGAGCGGTATTCGCGGCACGCTTCCCGACGGCGTAGCGCTGGTGTGGCTGGAGATCCACGGGGCTTTCGGACCGGATCATCCTTGACCGCGGGCCGGGCGATCGCTACGACACGCGTAAGGGGTGAAGGCCAAAGTGCCGAGGGACGATTCCCCGGCCGGCGTTCGCTCCGCACCACAGCCAGGAACTATCCCCGATGTCCGTGATCCGTGTCGGTTCCAACAGCAAGTACGCCAACGGGTGGAGCAACATCTTCGGCAGTGCGAAGGCCTCCGCCGGAAAGTCTGGCACGAAGGCTGCGAAGAAGACAGCCAAGAAGGTGTCGAAGAAGGCGACGAAGAAGAAGGCCGCCGCCAGCAAGAAGCGCTGACGCGGTCCGGCCTTCGTTGTGGATGGGGGGGAGGACCGGTTCGGCCCGCGGCCTCGGTTCCCGGCCGCCCCGTGCCCGGCGGGGCTGGCGGCGTGCCACCGCGCGGAGGGTGGCGGATCACCCGCCGAACGGTGTTCCCAGGGCCCGCGCCCGATCGGCGGCCGCGACGACCGCGTCGATAAGCGCCCCGCGTACGGCACGCTGCTCGAGGATCGCCAGCCCGGCGATCGTCGTGCCCCCCGGGCTGGCGACACGGTCCTTGACCTGGGCCGGGTGTTCGCCGGTCTGTTCGATCAGGGCCGCGGTCCCGGCGACGGTCTGGATGGCGAGCGCCTGGGCCAGGCTCCGCGGCAGCCCCGCCTTCACGCCGCCGTCGGCGAGCGCTTCGCACAGCAGGGCCACGAACCCGGGCCCCGAGCCGGACAGGCCGGTGACGGCATCGAGGAGGGTTTCGTCGACGTCGTGGACGCTCCCCACGGCGGCCAGGAGGGCCGTGGCGGCCCGCAGGGCCTCCTCCGGCACCGCGGGCGCCCGGCAGAGGACCGACACCCCCTTCCCCACCAGACAGGGCGTGTTCGGCATGACGCGGATGATCCGCGGCGTGCCGAACCAGGCGGAGAGCGTCGCCACCGGGACGCCGGCCACGATCGAGACGACCGTCGCCCCGGCCTCGAGGGCGGGGGCGCACTCGTGGGCCGCTCCGGCGGCCTGT
The DNA here is from genome assembly GCA_040397545.1 of Pirellulales bacterium. Classification (GTDB taxonomy): domain Bacteria; phylum Planctomycetota; class Planctomycetia; order Pirellulales; family UBA1268; genus QWOP01. The sequence continues at coordinate 9,840 of JBBAVV010000064.1, read as the reverse complement.
TGCGGCTTGACGGCCAGGAAGACCAAGGCCGCCCCCTTCACTGCCTCGGCCGAGGAAGGTGCGAGGCGGATCCCCGGCAGGCGGGCGGAGAGGCGTTCGCGTGCGGCGGCGACCGGGTCGTGGACGGTAATCGCCGACGGCGACACGAGGCCGGCCCGGCAGAAGCCTGTGGCGAGCGCCAGCGCCATCTGGCCCCCTCCGACCATCGCGATCGGCCCGATCGGGGGGGCGGCGCTGGTCGCAGGGGTCATCGGACGGTCTCCACCGGCGCGACCGCGGGAAGATCGCGATCGATGGCATCGAGATCGGGGCGCGACACCCAAAGCTGGCTGGCCGAGCGCTCTCCGTCGCGGCTGGCTGTCCACATCAGGAGCGTTCCGTCGGGAGAGAAGACCGGCAGGACGTCGGCCCCGGGGTGATCGGTGATCCGTAGCGGTGCCCCGGTCCGGAACGTTCCCGTCGCGGGATCGGCTTCGTAGCGGGCCACCCACAGGTCGTAGTTGGGGCGCTGCGTCGGGTCGCTGTGATCGGCCCCGGTCCAGATCAGCCACGGCTTCGTCGGATGCCAGAAGGGAGCCCAGTGGACCCCCTTGCCCGCGGTGATCGCCGTGTCGCCACTGCCATCGGCTTTCATGACGTGGATCTGGAGCATGTCCTTCTCGACGCGGTCGGAGCGGTAGCAGATCCACTGGCCGTCAGGGGAGAAGAACGGTCCTCCGTCGTAGCCCGGTGCGTTCGTCAGTTGCCGAACGTTGCCCCCGTCCTCGCCATCGGCGACGTAGATGTCGGCGTCGCCGTCGCGGTCGCTGACAAACAGCAGGCTCGTTCCGTCGGGGGACCAAGAACACTCGGCGTCATAGCCGGGGCTGTTGGTGAGTGGCTGCAGGTCCGACCCGTCGGGACGGGAGGTGAAGAGGTCCATGTGGGGGTCGAAATCCCACTGATAACGGCGGCGGCGGCCCGTGCGGGCGTCCTCCTCGGCCTGGGCTTTGGCTTCGGCCTCGGTCTTGTCGATGGCCGGATCGGGGTGGCTGGAGGCAAAGAGGAGCCGCGTGCCATCGGGGGAGAACCAACTGCAGGTCGTCCGCCCGCGCCCCGGGCTGACCCGCGTGGGGGGAGTCGGCCGCGGGGCTGCGCCGTCGAAGGATTGCACGTAGATCTGGTAAAAAGGATAACCAGCCGGCACCCCCTGATAGCAGATATGGCGGCCGTCAGGGGCGAAGTATCCCTCCCCAGCTTTCGAGAGGCCGGCGGTGACCTTGACCGGAGGGGCGAGATACCTGGCTTCGAGTTCTCGGGATGCCGGCGGTGAAGGCGCCCGGGGAGCATCCTCCGCGGCGGCCTTGATAGCCGGGGACCAGATCGCCGGGGACCCGAGAAAGAGGAGCGGGACGGCCATGGCGAGCGTTGCCGCCCGGGCCAGGAGCCGCTGGGGAGCGGAGTGGTTGAAGGTTTTTCTCATGGGCAGCAGTATACGTCCTGCCATCCATCCACGCGCCCCGGGAGTTCCACCATGAAGATCTACACGAAGACCGGCGATGCAGGCGAAACAGGCCTGTTCGGAGGTCCCCGGGTGCGGAAGGACCATCTCCGCATCGAGGCCTTCGGCACCGTCGACGAATTGAACAGTCATCTGGGGCTCGTCCGCACCCTCCCCGGAAGCGGGTCGATCGATGATTTCCTGCGGCGGATCCAATGCGATCTGTTCGAGCTCGGGGCCCAGCTCGCCACGCCGGGGGATGCCGCCGAGCGGATCACCGCGGCGCATGTCGAGACCCTCGAGGAGGCGATCGACCGCCACGACGTCGCACTCCCCCCGCTGTCGTCGTTCATCCTCCCCACCGGGACGCCGCTGGCCGCCGCGATGCACGTCGCCCGGACCGTCTGTCGGCGGGCCGAGCGGCGCGTTGTTCAGCTCGGCGCGATGCCAGATGCGACGATCCCGGTCAACGCGATCGAATACCTCAATCGCCTCGGCGATCTCCTCTTCGTCCTTGCCCGCCACGCCAACCACCAGGAACGGGTCGCCGACGATCCCTGGCACCCGAGTCGGCTGTGAGCCTCCCGCCCGCCGGAGCTGGCGAACCCTGCTGGGAGTCGAACGCAGGCGGGGCCGACGGCTTCCCTGCCACCGTCATTCGCGGACGCGCGAGCTTGGCGGCGCTGCGGGAGCGGGTGGCGGCGGAACGGGCCGCCGGCACGCCGCCGCGGTCGATCGCCCGAATCGCCTCCGATCTCACCGATGGGATCGTCCTCGATGTCTGGGCGGCGGTGATGGATGATCTGCGGGCCGCCGCCGAGGCGAAACGGGGCTCCTTCGAGAAACTCGTCCTCGTGGCCCACGGCGGGTACGGTCGGAGGTGTCAGGCCCCCTACTCCGACGTCGATCTGATGATCCTCCACTCCCCCTCGTTGGTCTCGGTCGACACGAGCGTGGTCGCGGTGGCCCGGAGGCTCCTTCAGGAACTGTTCGACATCGGGTTGGAGGTGGGGCAGAGCGTGCGGACGGTGTCGGAGGCGATCCGCCTGGCCCGCTCCGATGCGACGGTGTACACCACGCTCATCGAGGCCCGCCTCCTCGCTGGCCCATCCGGCCCGGACGAGCCATTCGATCGGCTCATCCGGGATCTCGCCGGGATCGCCCGCCGCGGCCCGGAGCGCCTGGTGGCCAGGCTGTGCGAAGCCCGCGCGGAGGAAGCCTCCCGCTACGGCGAGTCGACGGCGCTCCTCGAGCCGAATGTGAAGCGGTCCCCCGGGGGGCTCCGCGATCTCCAGTTCATCCACTGGCTCGGGTATGTGGCGCATGGCACGGCCGATGCTGCGGCGCTCGTCGCCGCGGGCATGCTTTCCCCCCGCGACGCAGCGATGCTCGCCGCGGCCGCCGACCACCTCCATGGCGTCCGGATCGATCTCCACCTCGCCGCCGGCCGCCCGGCCGACGATCTCACGCGGCAGATGCAGCAGCGTCTCGCGGAGGAGCGCGGCATCGCCCCCGCTCCGGGGCTCCTCCCGGTCGAGATCTTCATGCGGGAGTATTTTCGGCACACCCGTGAGGTCGTCCGGGTCGTGGAGACCGTCAAGGCCCGGACGCTCCGCCGTCCCCGGCGCCCCTCCTGGGTGACGGGAATCCTCGGCCATCGCGTCGAGGACCGCTACCTCGTCGGGCCGACGACGGTCGCGGTCCTGGCGGCCCACCGCGGCGAGGTCGCCGCGAGTCTGGCGGCGGTGCTCCGCCTCCTCGAACTCTCCCAGACCTACGGGTGGCCGGTCGATGACGATTCTTGGGACGCGATCCGCGTCGCGGTCGGGGCCGCGGCCGCGGCGGGCGCCGACGCCGACGCCTCGCCACTCCCCGTCGACGTCTGCAGGGGGTTCCTCGCTCTCTTCGATCGCCCCGAGCGGCTCGGCTCCTCCCTCCGCCGTCTCCACGACATCGGGCTCCTCGAGCGGATCATTCCCGAGTTTTCCCACGCCCGCGATCTCCTCCAATTCAACAACTATCACAAATACACCGTCGACGAACATTCGATCCGTGCGGTGGAGGCGGCGGTCGCCCACGGCGCCTCGAAGGGGTGGATGGCCGACCTGTGGAGGCATGTCGGGCGGCGGCATCTGCTCCTCCTGGCGCTCCTCATCCACGACCTCGGAAAGGGCTACGAGGAGGACCACAGTGAGGTGGGCCGCCGGATCGCCGAATCGATCGCCGTCAGGCTCCGTCTCCCCGGGGATGAGGCCGGGATCCTCGCCTTCCTCGTCCATAAGCACCTCGTCATGGCGCACCTCGCCTTCCGGCGGGATTCGAGCGACCCGGCGCTCGTCATCCGCTTCGCCTACGAGGTCGGTTCGCCGGAGGTGCTCTCGATGCTCACGCTCCTGACGGCCGCGGACGTCGCCGCGGTCGGGCCCGGGGTGTGGACGGAGTGGAAGTCGGATCTCCTCGCGGACCTCCAGGCGAGGACTCTCCGCGTCCTCGACGGTGAGGGGGTGTCAGCGTCGTCGGGGCTGCTCCGCCTCGGCCTCGAAGCGCTGCTGGAGGAATGGGAGCCGGATGATCCGGTCGTTCGCATCGGGCGGCAACTGCCGGCGTCGATGCTCCGCGATCTGCCGCCGGCGCGGATCCTCGAGGAATTGGTGCAACTCGCCCGCCTTCCGGCCGACGGGATGTTCGTTGCCACCCGCTGGCAGGCCGACACCTCGACCGTGGCGGTGACGGTGGGAACGAGGGAGAGTGTGGCGCCGGGAGTGTTCCACCGTGTCACCGGGGCGTTGACGAGCCAGCGGCTCGAGATCCTCGCCGCCGGCATTCACACCCTCGACGATGGCCTCGTGATCGACCACTTCACCGTCCTCGACCCCGACTTCACAGGAGCCCCGCCCCCCGATCGCTTTGCCGACATCGCCGCCGCGATCCGTGCGGGGATCCGGGCCGACCGGGCCCCGACCTTCACCCCGCGGCTCAATCCGCTCGCCCCGCGCCCCGATCCGGCGCAGCGCCATCCCGTCCGGGTGGCGATCGACAACGTCAGTTCGGAGACCTCGACGATCGTCGAGGTGTTCGCCACCGATGCCCCCGGCCTCCTCTATCGGATCGCCCGCACGCTGTTCGACGCCGGGGTGTCGGTGCGCTCGGCGAAGGTCGGCACCTACCTCGACCAAGTGGTCGACGGGTTCCACGTCACCGATCTGGAGGGGGGAAAGATCGACGACGTCGAGCGGCTCGAACGGCTCCGGATGACCCTCGAGGAGGCGCTGACCCTGCCGCGCAGCCCGTGACGCTCCGGCGCACAGTCGCAGCCGCTCCGGCGCACAGTCGCAGCTGTTCCGGCGCACAGTCGCAGCTGCTCCGGCGC
>JBBAVV010000064.1:0-4890 GCA_040397545.1 Pirellulales bacterium | reverse complement strand
TCCGGCGCACAGTCGCAGCTGCTCCGGCGCACAGTCGCAGCTGCTCCGGCGCGGAGCCGCTCCGGGCCCGGGGACGCGGCTCCCGGCCCGGCGTCATTCGTAGGAGAAGACCCCCATCGCCCCGGCATACGTGCGCTGGGCCCGGCGCAGATCGAGGGTCAGGGCGTCGTCCACCCCGGTCATCGACTCGAACATTTTCCCTGCCTTTTTAAGCTTCTGCGGCAGCTGGAGGACCGGGTTGCGAAGCGTCTCGAGGAACGGCGTGGAGAAGTCGTCGAGCAATTGCGCCCGGGCCTTGAACACCCTCTGGCAGACCAGGATCAGCGAATCGGCCTCTGTCGCCTTGGGCACCGGCCACGACTCCGATTCCTCGCGGATCGTGCGGGTCTCGGCCTTCAGTTGCTCCAGTCCCGCGGCGACATCGTCGTCGGTGGTGGCACTCGATTCCTGGAGCCGAGAGGAGACGATGTCGGTGAACTTTTTTTTCGCGATCGACTGCCGACGGTTCGCTTTCGCGATCGCCTCGAGAAGTTTCTTCGCCCCGGTCCGTTGCCGGGAGGCGCAACCGGCGGTGAGGAGCGTTGCGACAACCGCGGCCATTCCCCCCAGCAGCAGCGACCGCCTCGGAAGCCGGTTCGATGCCGTCGGTCGGCACGGCCACCGGGGGCGTCGACTCCCACATGCTTCCACGCCCCTCGTACGCATGCTCGGAATTCTCCTGGCGACGAACGCGGGGGGAAATTTCGCAATATCCTAACGAAACGCGACGCCCTGGCAATTCCTTTCACTCCGAGGAGGCTTTTCCAGCCGAGCCTCTCGCGGATCGGGTCTCACCCGGATCGATCAGAGGTAGGTGTTGACGAGGTTCTCGAAGAGCTCCTGCCGGCCACTCGTGCAGGGGGCAGCGTCCCCCTTGGCGAGCATTTCCTTCTCGAGCGACTCGAAGCTCTCGCTTCCCACCTCGATCCTCCGTCCGAGGGGCCCGGACCAGCTCGCATAGCGATCGTCGACGAGTTTTTTGAGGGCTCCGTCGGCCCGCATTGCCGCGGCGATCTTCAGCCCCCGCGCGAAGGCATCCATCCCGCCGATGTGGGCGTGGAAGAGATCGATCGGTTCGAAGCTCTCCCGCCGCACCTTGGCGTCGAAGTTGACGCCCCCCGGATTCAGTCCGCCGTACTTGAGGATCGTGAGCATGATCCTCGTCGTCAGGTAGATGTCGGTGGGAAACTGGTCGGTGTCCCAGCCGACGAGCGTGTCGCCAGTGTTGGCGTCGATCGATCCGAGGTAGCCCTGCATGCCGGCGACCTCGAGCTCGTGCTGCATCTCGTGGCCAGCGAGCGTGGCATGGTTGGTCTCGATGTTCATCTTCACGTGATCCGTCAGGCCGTACGTCTGGAGGAAGTTGATGCACGTGGCGCAGTCGTAGTCATACTGGTGCTTGGTCGGCTCGCGCGGCTTCGGCTCGAAGTAGAACTGGCCCGTGAAGCCGATCTTCCGAGCATGCTCGACGGCCATGTGCATGAACTTGGCGAGGTGGTCGATCTCGCGCTTCATGTCGGTGTTCCACAGGCACTGGTAGCCCTCCCGGCCCCCCCAGAACGTGTACCCGGCGCCCCCCAGAGCGTGGGTGGTCTCGAGAGCCTTCTTCACCTGCGCCGCCGCGTAGGCGAAGACCTCGGCGTTGCAGCTGGTGGCCGCGCCGTGAACGTAGCGGGGGTGCGAGAAGAGGTTGGCGGTGCCCCAGAGGAGCTTGATGCCGGTCCGGTCCTGGTGGGCGCGGAGGGCGTCGGCGACGGTATCGAGATTGCGGTGACTGTCGGCGAGGGTCTTCCCCTCCGGGCTTACGTCACGGTCGTGGAAGCAGTAGAAGCCGACCCCGAGCTTCTCCATGAACTCGAACGCGACGGCGACCCGGGCGACCGCGGCGGCGAGTGTGTCGCCACCGGTTTCCCACGGGCGGATCATCGTCGCGGCGCCGAAGGGATCGCTGCCGGTGCCGCGAAAGGTGTGCCAGTAGGAGACGGCGAACCGGAAGTGGTCGCGCATCGGCTGCCCCTCGACGATCGCGTCGGCGTCGTAGTGCCGGAAGGCGAGCATGTTCTGCGTGCCCGGGCCCTCGTAACGGATCGGGCCGATGCCTGGGAATGCCTCGCTCGCCGCCATGGATGATTCTCCTCAGAACCCGCGAGCCGCTTTTTTGGGCGCGCAGAAGGGGGCACGGTCCCGCTCCGCCGGGCGCCGTCATGCGCGTCGATGGTAGCGTCGCGCGGAAGGGCGTGTCAGCCCCAGCCCGCGGTCGATCCCGGCCTCTGGCCTCACGGCGCCGTGGTCGGCGGAGGGGTGAAGCGGGCGAGGAGCCGGCGCCCCTGGTCTGGGAACCACTCGACAAGCCCGGCCAGCCAGGCGACTTTCCGGGGGACGACCAGCTCGCTTGCCCGCCGCCGGCAGGCCTCGAGAACCTGCTCAGCAAGGCGGTCGGGATCGAGCCGTTTCAAGGGGGCGCCACCGCCGGGGCGGTTGGCCTCGGCTGGCAGGCCGGCGGCAGCCACTTCGTCGGCGTAACGGTCGAACGTGGCATCGTCATCCGCTTCTTCGCGCCGGATCGGTCCGGGAGAAACCAGCAGCACGTGCGCCCCGTGGGGCGCCATCTCGAGGCGGACCGCGTCGACGTACGCGGCGAGGGCCGACTTCGCCACCGCATACGGCCCCATCAACGGCGTGACGAGCTTTCCGGCGAGGCTGCCGATGTAGACCATGTGGCCACCGGCGCGGGCGACGTCCTCGGCGGCGGCCGTGGTCAGCTCCACGGCGGTGCGGAGGTTGGCGTCGAGGAAGCCGGCGAGCTGATCGGCCGACGTGTCAAGGATCCTCGCCCGCCCCGATCGGCCGACGGAGAAGAAAAGGTCATCGACGCCCCCGAGCCGGTCGAGGGCCTCCCCCACGACGCGCCCCCCCTCCCCCGGGCGGGCGAGATCGGCGGCGGTGCCCAGGCTCTTCGATCCGGCCAGCGGCTCGGGGAGCCGCTCGAGGGCCCGACGAACGCCATCGGCCGACCGGCCGACCAGAAGCACGCTCGCGCCGGCCTCCAAAAGATGACGGGCGAGAACGAGCCCGAAGCCGCTGGTGCCCCCGGCGACGATCACACGGCGGCCGTGCCAGGAAGATGTGCGGGGCCGTCGGGGTGAGGCGTTCATGGATCGGAGTGTAGCGTGGGCTCCGGTTGGAAGTCCCGCGAGCCACAAAGGCCAAGAAGACATCGAGGGCTTCCTGAAGCGGCATCGTGGCCGTCGCGTCGCGCTCGATGAGATCCATCGGCTCGCGGATCGTCTATGCGTTCGATACCGGCTTCGTCTGTCATGCACGCTCGGTCGATACGCTGCGGACCAGCGACAAGGGGGGGCTTTTCGAGCACCTCGTGCTCGACGAGCTCTGTTTCGAGGTCGGAGCCGAGACGTGGCACTCCTGGCGCGACAAGCAGAAACACGAAATCGATTTTGTCTGGACGCCCCGTGGCCGACCGCCGGTGGCGATCGAATGCACGTGGCGGGCGGCAGGATTCGACCCCGTCGCGATGCAGGTGTGTTTGCCCGTCTCCACCCCGAGGCGGCCTTCTGGCTGATTGCGGAGGATCGAGATTCCTGGACCACGAGGCGTTATGGCAGTATCGACGTCATCGCGTGCGGGGCGGCCCCTCTACCGGAAATGGTCGCTCGGCACCGGCGGCGGTGATGCTCTCGGGCGGGAGGATCGCTCCGTGATCGCGGCGATGGCGGGGCGTCTCCTGCCTCCCTGATTCGCGCCAGTGGGCTCCCGCGGTAGGCTGTCTCGCGCTGCCCAGCCTCCCCTGCCCTTCCCTTTCCCACCTTCGGAGGGCTCCATGTCCACCGCCTCGGCCGATCCGTCCAGGGATGTCCGCGCGCCAGCCGACCCAATGACGCCGCGCCGGCCTGGGGCCGATCCCGACTTGGTGCGGACGAAGATCGTCGCCACGCTCGGCCCGGCCTCTTCGTCGGAACAGGCGATTGGCGGGTTGATTCAGGCCGGCGTCGACGTCTTTCGCCTCAATATGGCCCACGGCACGGTGGCCGAACACCAGGAGACGCTCGACCGCATCCGGCGCATGTCCGATGAGCTGGTCCGCCCCGTGGGCGTCCTCGTCGATCTTGCCGGCCCGAAGATTCGCCTCGGGGAGCTTCCCGGGGGCGGGGTCGAATGTGTCGAGGGAACGCGGGTCCGATTTGTCCGCGGGAGTGGGGAATCGACCCACGATACCTACACGACGACCTACGCCCCGCTCGTCGACGAGCTCGGGCCGGGCGATCCGGTGATGCTTGCCGACGGCACGGTGGCGCTGGTCGTGGAGGAGCGGCGCCCCGATGGCGTCGTCTGCCGCGTTGTCCAGGGGGGAGCGCTCCGCAGCCGTCAGGGGGTCAACCTCCCCGGCGTCAAGCTCTCCGTCGCTGCCATGACCTCCGCCGACTGGGAGCATGCCGAGTGGGCTGCCGGTGCCGGTGCCGATTTCGTCAGCCTGTCGTTCGTGCGCTCGCCGGTCGAGGTCCGTCTTCTCAAGGAGCTCCTGCGGACGCACGGCTCGGTCGCCCGCGTCGTGGCCAAGATCGAGAAGCGCGAGGCGGTCGATGCAATGGAGGCGATCGTCGAGGCTGCCGACGTGGTCATGGTCGCCCGCGGCGATCTGGGGGTGGAGATCGATGTCGCCACGATGCCGATGGTCCAGAAGCGGATCATCCGCGTCTGCCAGCGGTTCCAGAAGCCGGTGATCGTCGCCACCCAGATGCTCGACAGCATGCAGCATTCCCGACGGCCGACTCGGGCCGAGGCGACCGACGTCGCCAATGCCATCCTCGACGGCGCCGACGCCTGCATGCTCTC
>JBBAVV010000063.1:7769-27616 GCA_040397545.1 Pirellulales bacterium | reverse complement strand
CAGCGCCATGACACCGGTCCCCGAAGGAGACCTCGCCGCGGCCTTGGCGGTGCCGACGCTCGGCCCCTGCCGGATCGATTCGCCGCTGCGGCCGTTCCTCGAATCGCGGCGGACAAGCGTCCACTACGTCGAGGAGACCGACCGGGTCCTGTTCCACGACACCGCCAGCAGCGTGGCCGCTTCCGGCCTCGCCGTAGCCGATCTGCCCGGTTTCGAGCCGGCCGGGCCGCGGCAGCGGATTTTCTTCGATCCGGCCAAGACCCGCGTCGGGATCGTCACCTGCGGCGGGCTCTGCCCGGGGATCAACGACTGCATCCGGGGGATCGTCATGGAGATGACCTTCCACTACGGCGTGACGCGGATCCACGGCTTCCGCAATGGCTACCAGGGCTTCATCCCCCGCTACGGCCATGACGTCCTCGATCTCGCCCCGTCGAGCGTGAGCACGGCCAAAGAGGACGGCGGGACGATCCTCGGCACGTCGCGGGGCGGGCAGGATCCGGAGGCGATCGTCGACTGCCTGGAGCGGATGAACATCAGCGCTCTGTTCGTCGTCGGCGGCGATGGCACGCTCCGCGGAGCCATGGCGATCGCCCGCGTCATCGCCGATCGCGGCCTGCGGATCGCCGTCGTCGGCGTACCGAAGACGATCGACAACGACATCCCCTACATCGACCAGAGTTTCGGCTTCCAGACCGCGTTCGGCGAAGCGGCGAAGGCGATCCAGGGGGCGCACGTCGAGGCCAAGGCTTCCCCCAACGGCGTCGGCCTGGTGAAGCTCATGGGGCGGCACTCCGGCTTCATCGCCTGCTACGCGGCGCTCGCCCAATCCGACGCCAACGTCGTGCTGATCCCGGAGGTTCCCTTCTGTCTCGAGGGCCCCGGCGGGCTTCTCGAGCATCTCCTCGAGCGCGTGAAAACGCGCGGGCACGCCGTGATCGTGGCGGCGGAGGGGGCGGGGCAGGAACTGATGCCCACGGCCGAGGGCGCGGTCGACGCCTCGGGCAACCGCAAGCTCCTCGACATCGGCCGCTTCCTCCAAACGAGGATCACCGACCACTTCGCCACCGCCGGCATCGAGCTGAATCTGAAGTACATCGACCCGAGCTACGCCGTGCGGAGCGTGCGCGCCAATCCCTATGACAGCGTCTACTGCCTCCGGCTCGCCCAGAACGCCGTCCATGCGGCGATGGCGGGCAGAACGGAGCTCGTCGTGGGGCGCTACCGGGGCCGGTTCGTCCATATTCCGATGCCGCTGGCCGTCAGTCACCGCAACCAGGTCGCCCCCGATGGCGATCTGTGGCTGGCGGTCCTCGAGGCGACCGGGCAGCCGCCGTTTGCCGGCTGACGGCACAGGCGTCGGATGGCTGCCCCGCCGGCGGTATGATCTGGGAAAAATCGGCCCCGGTCATCGTCCGGTCGGGGGAGTTTCCAGGAGCACCCCATGTCGCAGGTCAAGCATTTCGGCGTCTTCGCCTTCAAGCCGGGGATCACCCGCGCCCAGATCGAGCACTGCTTCGCCGAGATGCGGGGGATGGTGGGGAGGATCCCCGGGCTCGTCGACATGATCCACGGCGCGTACGACAGCCCCGAGGGGCTCGACGACGGCTTCACCCACGGCTTCATCATGACCTTTGAAAGCCCCGCCGCCCGCGACACCTACCTCCCCCACCCGGAGCACGAGCGCGTCAAGGCAATTGTCGTCCCCTGCCTGGCGCGCGTCGTCGTCTTCGACTTCGCCGTCCTTCCGGCTTTCCGGCAGACCGTCTGACCTCACGGGGTGCCGTCGAGCCGTTTGGCCGCCGTGAACAGCGAGAACCCGAGGAGCACGGCCAGGACGAGGATCGTCCCGCCGATCAGCCAGGGATCGCCGAACAGCCGGGCGAGCCACGGCCGCTCGACCGGCACGACCGCGACCTCCTCGGCCGCGCCAAGCGCTCCCTCCAAGGGCACCTTCCCGGCGCCGAGGGCGGCGTCGATCGCCACCGTGTCGTACTGCGGCGCCGCGAAGGAACCATCCTCGGCGCTTCCGACGCCATAGGCCAGCCGATAGGCCTTCCCCGGACGGGCGAGAAACACGACCTCGTAGGCCGGGCCGACCGCCGTCACCCCGGTGATGTCGAGTGGTGGGCTATCGGCGTTGTCGATCACGATCTCGTAGTCAGGGTACCGAGACTCCGGGATCGTGATGGCAAGCGCCTCGGAGCTGATCCCGCGAAGATCGATGCGGTGGACACGGGCCGCCCCGAGGATCTGCGGTGGGCGGCTGCCGACTTCGCGATTCCTGGTCGCGGTCTGCGGAGCTTCCACCCGGACAGGCCTGCCGAAATTGCGGTCGGCAACCGAGAGCCGCAGGGCGGTGATCGGTTCCCGACCGCTCGTCACCCGCACTCGCGTCCGCTTCTCCTCCGGTTCCTCCTCGACGCGAAACGCCGCAACCGGCATCTCGACGCCGTCGGCAGCCTTGACCTCGGCTGCCTCGTCGGTGTGCCAGGCCTGGATCGAGTCGATCCGAAACGGCTGACGCGCGACGATCGTCTTCTCCTTCCGACTCGTCTCGGCAGTTCCCTCGAGGGTCCGAACGACCTCGGAGAGGGTCGACTGCTGCTCGATCGTCGGCTCGTCGACGGTGATTCTCCAGGTGCCGCCGGCGGGGAGCCGCGGCTCCTTCGGCAGGGGCACGTCGAGTTGGCGCGTATCCATGTACTGGGAATAGTCGAAGAGGAGGGTGTCGCTGCCGACCGACATCCAGGCGCCGGCCTCGTCGAGCCGCTGCACCTGGACAGCCTGCTCGAAGTTGCGAAGTGGTGTCTCGATCCGGAATCCGTCGATCGAAACGGGATGTGTCTCGGGGTCGATCGTGAGCTCGATCTCGAGGCCGCCGCCGGGGAGCGGCTTGAGCCGCGTTTGATGCACACGGAACGACCGCCTCTCGCTCCGCATCTTCACGACGCTCGCCCGGCGGACAATCCGCGACACTTCCTGCCCGGCGTTGTCGATGACGCGGAGGTCGGGAAAGCCGGTTTCGGTCGCCGCCGCCACCTCCGCATCGAGACCGACGGCGACGAGCTCCTCCCCTCCGGAGGCGTCAACGGCGATCGGGCGCCGATAGCGGAGCTGATCGACCGGGGCGGCGTGGGCATGGCACGGGCCGACGGCGGCGAGGATCACGACGAGGAGGCGGCCGAGGGGGGAATGGCGGGTCATGCGTCGTTCTCCGTGTCGTGGTGGTCTTCGGTGGTTGGATCGGACCGGCGCTCACCGCTGTCGTGGCGGCCGTCCGGTCCGTTCGCCTCCGCGGGCGGAAGCGATCGATCCATGTCCGAATCGATCGAGCGGCCCGGCTCCGGCTCAACCGAAAACGTCTCGCGGAAGCGGAGGTAGAGGAAGGAGCCGAAGAGGAGAAGGACCCCCAGAATCAGGAAGGCGATGATCCGGTAGAAGGAATCGAGGCTGTCGAGGTCGCTGGTGAACACCTTGACCGCGACGATTCCAAACAGGGCGAGGCCACAGTAGCGGAGGGCAGAGAGTCGGTGACGGATGCCGACCACGAGGAAGGCGAGGGCGAACAGGGCCCAGGTGATCGACACGCCCCCCGCCCGGAGTCCAGGGGCGAAGGTGGCCAGGTACGAATTGACCTCGAGGGTGCTCCAGGAGAGGAGCGTGGCGACCGCGGCAACAGCCGATGCCTGCTGGAGCGTCGCCAGCGGCCTGCGGGTGGTGGCCAGGGCGGTGATCGCAACGAGGAACCCGGTCACCGCCCCGAAATCGACCAGCCGCATGAGCGCCTCGTGGCCGGACCAGGCTCCGGCGTAGACGAAGTCTTCGCGCAGTCCCCACGACGGCAGATCCCACAGGCAGAGCTTGAGGATGACGGCGGCGACGGCGGCGACGAAGAGGGGAACCCCGATCGCCTCCCCCCAGACGCGGATGCGGCTGAAGAGGAACATCGCCCCGCCGAGCCAGAGGATCGTGAGCATCGGCAGGCGGAGCGGCATGTGGAGGAAGCCGATGGTCCGATCGACCTCGAGGTGGAGGTAGATGACCGTCATCGCGACGATCGTGGCCACCGCGACCTCGGCAAACGAGGGGAATGAAACAGCCCCGATGTCGTTGCCCGGAGCGATCGGCAGCTCGCGCTCGGCCGAGCCGCCCGCTTCGGCTACGGCCGCCCGCCGGAAAAACCAGGCCGCGATCCCGAGGCAGGCGATCGGGATTCCGAAGGAGATGATCCGGCCGAGGAGGGTGACGGTGAACTCGCCCACCGGCATGTCGTCGACCACGCTCCCAGGCCGGAATGTCCTGCCGAGATCGAGGACGAAGAACCGGCAGAGTACGAGCCCCAGAACGGCGCTGGCGGCGAGCCGCAGGAACCGGCTCCCGAGCCGCTCGGCCATCCACAGCATGATGACCGCCTGGATCGCCCAGCTCGCGGTCACCCACTGCTGGGAGAGGACCAGCGGCATCGTGATCGTGACAAAGAACGACGCCAGGCCGAGGAAGGAGACGATGAGCTCGCGGTCGATCAAGCGCCGCTGGAGCACGATCCAGACGTGGGCGGCGTAGAAGGCCGCCATCGCTACGGCAAGCAGCGCGACCGGCTGACGGCCGTAGGCCTCCCCGTAGGCCTGGTTGATCATCCCGCTGCCGACGGTGAAGAACACCGCGGCATTGAGCATCATCGCGATGAGGTCGAAGAGATCGGACTTCACCCCACGGACGATCTTGAAGAGGAACGTGGCGGTCGAGAAGAGGAGGAAGTAGCCGACGAGGAAAGGGAACACGGCCCAGAACCGGTCCGGGGTGGAGAGCGCCGGATCGCGGAGCGCCGGGATGACGAGCCCCCAGGTGCCGACGAAGGCGAGCATGTTGACCAGCGGCCAGTTCTTCCGGACGCAGAGGCCGAGGACGCCGCAGCCGAGAATGAGCAGATAGGAGAACAGCGGCGTGAGGCTCGTCGGGGTCGATTCGAGCATGAACGGCGTGGCGTAGCCGCCGATGATGCCGAGAACGGCGACGAGCATCGAGTCGAAGGCGACGGCGATCCCGCCGGCAAGCACCGTGACCAGCACCATCAGGCCGAAGGCCGGAACCGCACCGATCAGATCGAACATCTGATGCGCGGCGAAGACCGCGAAGTAGAGGGCAGCCAGCCCCCCTCCCATCAGCCCCTGGCCGAGAGCGTGGTAGCGGCGGCCGAGGAGGCGGGTGCCACCGACGAGCATGGCCAAGCCGGTGATCACGGTCAGCCCGACGCGGGATGCAGGCCCCAGATAGCCCTTGTCGATCGAATACTTGAGAAAGAATCCGATCCCGAAGAGGAGCGTGATCACGCCGATCCGCAGGAGCCACTGGCTGGCGACGGCAAACTCCGGCGACACCCCCTTCGGCACATGCTCCTCGCCAACGATGATCCAGTTCCAGATTTTCCCGAGGGTCTCCTGGGCGGCCTTTTCAAACGCGCTCGGCTGCCGCGGCGGCAGCGGCGGCCGCGGCGGCAGCGGTGGCAGCGGCTGGCGGGGGAGAGGCGCCGGACGTCCCCCATTGGCAAACCGTTCGTTGGCAGCGCGCCGTTCGGCCGGAGTCGTCCCCGTGCGGTCCGGAAGTTGCGGCGGCTGCTGCCAGGGCGTGTCTGGGGAAGTCTCGGGCGCCGATTGCGGCGCCGGGATGGGGGAAAGCGCCGGGTCGAGGGTCGTTTCCGCCGCCGCCCTGTCGGCGGCGATGGCGGGCGGAAGGAGATCGGCCGAGCGTGCGGCGACGGTCGGGGCAGAAGCGGCGGCCGGGCGGCGGAAGTCTTCCAGGGCATCGAGCCGCTTGGTCATGCGGCGAAAGCCGTCCCCCTGCTCTCTCTCGAGCCTCCAGACTGCCAGAAGGGTCACGATCGGCACGAGGAACCAGCCGAGGAGAAAAACGCCACCGAGAAACAGTAGGAATGGCATTGCAATCTCCCCACACCTGGGATTACCGGGAACTGAAAGCCGGGGCGAGATCCCAAAAACAATGTCATGCGCGGCGCTCGTGCCCCTCAATCACGCGCCCCCCCCCCGGCCGATCCGAACGCCTGCCGCCGACCGGGCGGTGATGCTAGGCTTGCAGCGGTATCCAGCGCCCTGCGGCCCCGTCGCCAAACCTGCCCCACGGCAATCGCCCGCCATGAGCCTACCCCCTCTCCGCGCCTCCGAGCACCTCCACGACGTCAAATACGAGATCCGTGGGGCGCTGGCGCGGCGGGCCGAGCAGCTCGAACGGGCCGGGCACGAGATCGTCAAGCTGAACATCGGCAACCCCGGCGCCTTCGGCTTCCGGATGCCCGAATCGATGCGCCGGGCGATCGTGGAGAATCTTCACCAGGCCGATCCCTACTCGCACCAGAAGGGGATCTTCCCGGCCCGCGAGGCGGTCGTCATGCAGCAGCAAACCCGGGGTGTGATGGATGTCACCGCCGACGAGGTGTTCATCGGCAACGGCGTCTCCGAGCTGATCATGATCGCCATGCGAGCGTTGTTGAACCCGGGCGACGAGGTCCTTGTTCCCAGCCCCGACTACCCCCTCTGGACGGCGTCGGTCGTGATCCACGGTGCCAACGCGGTCCACTATCCCTGCCGGCCGGAGCATGGCTTCGTCCCCGATCCCGCTGAGGTGGCAAAGCTCGTCACCGAGCGGACGCGGGCGATCGTCATCATCAATCCCAACAATCCCACCGGCGCCGTCTACCGACGCGAGGTCCTCGCCGGCCTCGCGGCGATCGCCGAGAAGCACCATCTCGTGGCGTGCGCCGACGAGATCTACGACGAGATGCTCTACGGCGATGCGGCGTTTGTGCCGCTGGCGACGCTCGCCCGACACACGCTCTGCCTCTCCTTCGGCGGGCTCTCGAAAATCTACCGGGCGTGTGGGCTGCGGGTCGGGTGGATGAGCGTGTCGGGGGAGCGCGAGCATGCCCGCGACTACCTCCAGGCCGTCGAGCTCCTCGCCTCGCTGCGCCTGTGCTCGAATGTTCCGGGGCAGTACGCCGTGCAGACGGCGCTCGGCGGCCATCAGTCGATCTTCGACCTCACCCGTCCCGGCGGCCGGCTCCACGCCACCCGTGCGGCGCTCCTCGACGCGGTGAGCAACAGCCGGTTCCTCACGCTTCAAGCCCCGGAGGGGGCGATGTACGGATTCGTGCGGATCCGCACCGACAGACTCGGGGCTGCCGGGGCCGACTTCTCGGATCAGGCCTTCGCCCTCGATCTCCTCGAGCGGAAGCATGTCCTCGTTGCCCCGGGGTCGAGCTTCAACGTCCCCTACCGCGACCACTTCCGCGTCACGCTCCTCCCCGACGCGGCCCTGATGGCCGAGGTCTTCGCCCGGATCGAGAGCCTGCTGGCGGAATACGCCGAGACGTGAAAGCGCGACCGATCAGAGCGGAGGGCTGACGCGCACCAGGCAAACGCGGCCGTCAAGCTCGGACGCGACCTCGATCCGCACCCCGAGGAACTGCCGGAGCACGTCGATGTGCGTGGTGGCATGCCGCGACAGCGGCCCGGTGCGAAAGGCCCCTCCCCGCGCGCGTCCGCCGACCGCCGGCATCCAGGCCGAGATCCCCAGCGGGAGGAGGAGCTGATCGGCGAGGTGACGGCCGACCGGCACCCCGAGGGCGAGATGGTCGCGGACCTCCCCGACCAGCTCGTCGGCGACGCGCTCGGCGCTCGTCCCGGTGCGACCGAAGGCCGTGAACCGCTCCGTGACCCCGGTGGACTCGATCTCCACCTCCACGACGTTCCCCGGCCCGTGCGCGACGACGGCGTCGGTCTGGCCGCAGTCCGGATCCCAGGAGAGCCGTCCGATCACCCGACGGACCTCGCGATCACCGATCCCTGCCGGGAGATTGCTCACCAGCGCCCGCACCTGCCGCGCGATCACCTCGCCACGCTCGAGCAGATCGATACCGGCAAGGCCGCCGCACGGCTCCACGGCGACATGAAACCGCCCGCCACCGGCGGGGAAGAAGCCGTGGCGCTCGAGCGTTGCGGTGACGACCGGACCCATCCTCCGCACCAGCGGCAGGTAGACCCGGTCGAGGAAGTCGAACGTCGGCGCCCAGGGGTTGTGCGTGCCCCCCTCGATCGTCACGCTCGACGGCCCCGGGGCCACGAGGAGCGCTGGGAGAATCGTCTGCAGCACGAGGGTGCCGCTCCCGGCGGTGCCGATGCTGAAGGTGTGCACCCCTGCGCGGATCGGGCCCGGGGTGAAGGCGATCCGCCCGGAGCCGACGTCAGCCCCTTCCACCGCCGCGCCGCTGATCGCCGCCGCCGCCTCGACGGCCGTGAGGTGGGCGCGCATCAGCCCCGGCTTGTCGCGCCCGGCCCGGATCCGCTCAATGATCACCGGCCGGCCGGTGATCATCGCCAGCGCCAGCGACGACCGGAGAACCTGACCGCCCCCTTCTCCCTGGGCGCCATCGACGTGGATCGCCCCGCCGGCCTCGATCGGCTTCTGGTCAATCATCGGCCTTGTCTCCATCCTTGATGACAAACCGGGCACGCAGCCGGGCCACTTCGCTCGCCAATCCGGCCAGCTTCACACTCTTGAGGACCTCGTCGAAATCCTTGTAGGCCGCCGGGGCCTCGTCGCGCGGATACTGCCGGCAGTTGGAGAGGATGTCCTGCTCGGCGAACGACCGGTCGATGGCCGCCTGATCGAGGGAGCGGATCGCCGCCTTCCGCCCCAGCCTGCGGCCGGCGCCGTGGTTGACGCTGTGACACGACGCTTCGGCGCCGGGATCGGCCACCATCACGCACGAACCGGCCTGGGGATTACCCGGGAGCAGGATCGGATGGCCGGTGTCGGCGTAGCGGGTGCCGGCGAGGGCGTGGTGACCGGCCGGGAAGGCGCGCGTCGCCCCCTTGCGGTGGACCCACGTCGGCTGGCCGGCGACAACCTCGCGGCGGGCGATGTTGTGGCTGATGAAATAGACGAGCTGTCCCTCGATGCCGGGAAACACCTCGCGGAAGGCCTCGAGGACGAGGGCATTGATGAGGAGATGATTGAGCGTGGCGAAGTTCGCCCCGAGGGACATGTCGTCGAGATAGGCGTCGGCCTCGGGCGTCCCTAGCGGCGCGTAGACGAGCTCCTTGTCGCCGCCGGGAAGAGGGATATCCCAGCGGGCAAAGCGCTCCTGGAGGTCGCGGAACTGCCCCGTGGCAAGCGCATGCCCCAGGCCGCGCGAGCCGCAGTGAGAGAGAAACGCCACCTTGCCGTCCCGGAGCCCGAAGACCTCGGCCACACGACGCGCCCGGTCGCTGTCGGCCACGTGCACCACCTCGCACTCGCCGAAGTGGTTACCGCCGCCGTAGGAGCCGAGCTGGGCGATCTTCGCATGGAAGTTGTTGATGCTGCCCCGATCGAGATGACGCTCGAGGCGGGCGCCGAGGGCGCCGCTCGTGCCATCGTGGCCGTCGTGGCGGGCATCCTCGCAGCGCGACGCCCACTCCGGCGGGATGCCGAGGTCGGCGCAGACCTCCTCGGAGGCCCCCTCGACGAGGAGCCGCCGTCCGCTGTCGGTCGACACCTCGCGTCCCTTTTTCACATGCCGCTGCCCGCGCCCGGCGCCGGTGGGGATCCGGTCACAAACGGCCGTGATCAGGGCCCGGCGGACGGTCTTGTCGGCGATCGCCATCTCCGGGAGATCGAACTGGAGCAGGCTCATCGAGCACTTGATGTCGACCCCGACAGGACCGGGATAGACGTGCGTCGGTGAGACGAGCACACAGCCGACCGGGGCCCCGTAGCCGCAGTGGCCGTCGGGATTGAGCACGAGATCGGTGACGCCGGGGGCGAGCCGGGAATTGACCGCCTGCTGGAGGCAGATGGCGTCGAACGACGCGCGGATCGCCGGCGTGCCGATCACCGTGATCGGCTTCGTTGCGGCGCCGGTGGGGAGGATTCCGGTCGCTTCACCGGTGGAGATGATCTCGTGCATGGGACTGCCTTCCGAAGGGATGCTGACCGGGGCATTCTCTGTCCCGCGGCAGAAACCGGCTGCCGAACGGGTCGGTCGCCACCGATTGGCGACCTCAGGAGGACTCCTGGAGCACGTGCCGTGCCTCAGGTAGCCGCCTTTTTTCAATCCGCCACAAAACATTGCTGCCGCGTACTTTACGACACAATTCGCGGACCTTCTCCCGCGTTCCTTCACCAACGATTCGATCTTCAAACATCGTTGTTTATCTTTATGTCTATGAACTATCGCCGCCCCACCGTCGTTGTCGGGATCCTCGGCGGCCGGCTCGACGCCGGGCAGTCAGAAGACCTGTCGAGGTCAACTGCGCTACGCTGCGCGGCGATCAGGCGATGTCGGCGCTGTTTGGCCATGCCCGCGGTGCCTTCACCGGTGCCGCGGCGGCCCGGGCCGGCCTCCTCCGCGCGGCCGACGGGGGGATGCTGTTTCTCGACGAGATCGGTGAGCTCGGCCTCGACGAACAGGCGATGCTCCTCCGGGCGATCGAGGAGCGGCGCTTCCTCCCGGTCGGCTCCGACACCGAGGTGGCAAGCGATTTCCAGCTTCTGGCCGGCACGAACGCCGATCTTTCGGCAGCGGTGAACGTCGGCCGATTCCGTGCCGACCTCCTCGCCCGCATCGATCTGTGGACTTTCAGTCTTCCCGGCCTCGCCGCCCGCCGCGAGGACATCGCGCCGAATCTCGACTACGAGCTCGACCGATTCGCCGCGTGGAGCGGTCGGCGCGTGACGATCAATCGCGAGGCCCGGGAACGATTCCTCGCCTTCGCCGAGGCCCCCGACGCCCCCTGGCCGGGCAATTTCCGCGATCTCTCCGCCGCCGTCACCCGGATGGCGACGCTCGCCCCCTCGAGCCGAATCGGCCCGGCCGACGTCGACGAGGAGATCGATCGGCTGCGGGGAGCGTGGGGGGGCGATGGGGCCGGCGGGGCGGCCGATGATCCCCTGGCAGCCCTGCTGCCCCGGGAGCGGCTGGTCACGCTCGACCTCTTCGATCGGCTCCAGTTGGGCGCGGTCGTCGACGTCTGCAGGCGGTCGCGGTCGCTCTCCGCCGCCGGCCGCGAACTGTTCGCGGTCTCGCGGCAGGCCAAGGCAAGCCCCAACGACGCCGACCGGCTTCGCAAATACCTCGCCCGCTTCGGCCTCGCCTGGCACGACGTCGCCAGCCGATGACCGGCAAGCCGGCAGCGACCGGGCCGGAATGATCGTCGACGACGAAGGCGTGCCCGGCCGGAGGGCTGTCCTTGGCGAGGACTACCGTGGCGAGGACTCGCCTGGCGAGGAGCGCCGCGCCGGGGGAGATGGAGCGTGGCGGGATCGGCGTCGATCGGCATGCGGTGGGGGTCGAGATCCCCTCCCCTTTCAGTCGTTCGCGTCGAGCTGGCCGGTCGGAAACGCGGCCGGAGAAGCAAACCGGGAAGGCACCCCCGCCTCGTCCCACACCCGCACCGTCCAATGGACACGCTCGCCGGAAGCGAGCGGCTTGCCGCTCCACACGATCGAGAGCGTCTCGTCCGATACCACGATCCCGGAATCCCACCGATCGGCCTTCCCCGGCTCGAGCAGTCCGGGAGCCGAGGCAGCGAGGATCTGATACTTCGTCTGTCGCAGGCCGCGGCGGCTGTTGGGGCCTCCCTCGAAGCGCCAAGAGAGCCGCGGGGCCCGAGCGTCGATGCCGGCAGGATCGGTGAGCCATTCACAGAGCAAGCCCTGCGGAAGAAGCCCGTCGGCCGGCGGCGTAAGACCGCCATACCGCTCACCCGACGACTGGGGAAGCACGAATGCGGCAGACTCGATCGCCGCCCCGGGAGGGCCATCAATCTCGATCCCTTCAGGGGCCCGGATCGTCGTGGCAACGCTCCCATCGGGGCGCTTCTCATGGCGGACAAAGAGCGGGCCCCGAGGCGTCGGGTAGGTTCCCTCGGCCCACTGCAGCGTGCCGAGCCGCGGCTCGACCCGGAGCTTCGTCATCCCTGGCGCGGCGACCGTGACCCCGAGGACGCGGCGCGAGAGAAACGACGTCGGCCCGCTCGCCCAGCCGTGGCAGAGGCTGTGACGGAAGCCCTCGTAGCAGTAGGCGCCGCAGTCGCCGTGGATGTCTTTCTTTCCCGGCGGCACGAGCTCGTCGATCCGGCCGGCATTGTCCGTCCAGGCGAGCTCGAAATCCTCCCACAGCGTCGTCGCCCCGAGGTCGAGCATCCCTCCCCAGTAGACCCGAATCAGATCGAGGGCAGCATCGATCTCCCCCGCCTCGGCGAGCGCCTCGAGGACATACACCCCGTAAAACGTCGACACCCCAGCCGGCCCGCCGGGGAGGAGCGTGTGCTGCGCCGTCTCCTTCGCGTCGCGCATCCCGGCGAGGGCCAGCAGCGCCGCTCCCGACTTCGAGCCATTCACATCAGGCACCACCTTCCGCCCCCGATCGGCTGCCTTCCGACACAAGCCCGCCACGGAGTCATCCCCGAGCTCGTTCATGAGCCGCGCTCCGGCATCGAGCGTCATCACGAGCAGCCCTTGGAGGCCGGCTGTCACCCCTTCTTGGTTCGGCGAGCTCGGCCAGTCGAGAAACCGCATCCCGTCGATCCGCTCCCGGCCGTCCGCGCCGACGAGCGCCGCGAGCCGCTCGAGGAGCTTCGTGAGATACGGCCGCTGGGCCTCGAGATAGGCTCGGTCGCCCCGATGCATCCACAGCTCCTCGTGGATCAACACCCACCACATCGAATAGCTCGAGATCCCGTTCATCCACTCGGTGACCGGCGTGGCGTCACGCGTCAGATCGAGCGACATCGGCACGACGTCGTCATGGCCGAAAACGGCCTCGATCGAGCGAAACTCCGGATGCATGTCGCCGATCCACACGAGACGATCGCGCTTGATGCCGTCCCAGAGGTAGTCCTGCATGCAGAGATGGACCGTGTCGGCCCCCACCTGCCAGACCCGGTCGAGGCGCGGATCGCTCGAGCGGAAGGAGCCGATCCGGGGAAGATCGCGAACGCCAAGCTTGGCCCGGACCTGCGAGAGCATGACCGTCTTCCCTGGATCGATCGCATCGATCCGCACGAAGCGAAAGCCGCTCGGGCCGATCGATTGCGTTCCCAGCCAAGGGAGCGTGACGATGGAATCGCGGATCGCATGATCGTTCTGGGCGTTCCTGTCGCCGAGGTCGGCCATCGCTTCGCTTGCCGATTCCCCGAAGCGAACGCGGACGCGGACGGGATCCTTCGTGGGGGCCAGCGGTGTGTAGAGCTCGACATGCCCCTGGAGCTCGCGACCGAAGTCGAGGAGCACCCCGGCGGGCCCACCATCGCTCGCCGTCAGCGTGCAGGGGGGGACGGGCGAGGCGAGGAGCGGCTGGGGGGGCTGCGCCTCGAGGAGCGACTCGGGGCTCCCCACCCCCTTCGCACTCTGCCAGACGATCCGAGTCGGCACGACGTCGTAGTGCACGATCGGGCTGCGCTCGCCCCCAGCGGACGCGTCTGGATCGTCCGCGAAAGCCTGCTGACCGAGAGCCCCCGTCACGACGCCGATGGCAACCACCACCGCGCCCCACGCCGCATCGCGATTGCGCATGACAGCTCCTTCATGAGTAGGTACGAACCCGCCGGGCTCCCGATTCCCGGCCCCATCAGCCGCAGCCGGCCCGCGCCCCGAGGCTGTCAGTCAACCTTCATCCACCATGGCGCCGCCACGAACCAGAGGATCGTGGAGACAAGCATGATCCCCTTCACGGTATCGAGCGGCATCACCCCGCAGAGAAACGCCACCGGCGGAAGGATCGTGCCGGCAAGGGCCGCCAGCCCGACAACCTTGGCCGGCGTATGGGAGGGGGATTTTTCAGAGGTCGTCATGGCTTTGGGCTCCCGGAATCAGGCGGCCGCCGCGGCCCGGCCGCTGGCGAACTTCGAGAGGAGGATGTAGAGGATGCCGCAGGCCATCGTGCAGGGGAGCGGGAGATACCAGGGCGGCACCTCGAAGCCCCACGGGTTGACCGGTGACACGGCGGTCATCGACAGGCCGATGAGCACCGGCACGAGCCAGGCGATGAGGACAGCCATATTGACCGACTCGCCGCTTTTCGCGGCCGGATCCCGGTCGATCCCGACGAGGTCAGCGAGGAAGTGATCGACGACGATCAGCCCGCCAACCGGCGCGAGGATCGTGCCATAGACGCCGACGAAGTCGAGGAGCCGCATGGCGAAGGCCGGGAAGATCCCCGCCGCGATGCAGACGGCACCGGCCAGGAGCGTCGCCCCGGTGCGGGAGAGGCCGGGGAGTACTCCCTGGAAGGCCAGCCCCGCCCGGTAGATCGTCGGGTTCGCCGTCGTCCAGCCGGCGATGATGATGCAGACGAGCCCGGCCCAGCCGACGGCATCGTTGACCATCGTGCCGGGATCCTTCCCCTCCTGCGGGTTGACCCCCTTCTCCTTCACCCAGTAGATGAGCAGCAGCGCCGCACAGATCCAGGCGACATAGTGGCCGAGGAACATCCCTGCAGCGCTCGCCCATCCCGCACTCGGCTTCTTTGCGAACCGAAGCACGGAGAGATCGGCCATGCCGATGTGCATCGCGGCATTGCAGAACCAGGCAAAGAGGACGATTCCCACAAACGAGATCGACTGCTCCGTCCCTGGCGGCGGCGTGAGAAGGGCCCACACGTCGGTCGTCCCCAGCTTTCCGAGCGTCACGACCGCACAGGCAAGAAAGATCAGAAACATCCACGGGGCGGAATAGTGCCCCACCAAGGCGACAACGTCATAGCCTTTCAGGGCCACGAACGTCATCGCCGCCCCGATGACGATGCAGGAGGCGATCCAGGCAGGGCCGGTGGGCATCGTCGAGGAGAACGTCGGCATGGCGATCGTCCCCGCGGGGAAGAACGGCCCGACAGCCGTCGCCGAGACGGTGATCATCGACCCGGCGAGGAAGCAGAAGAGAAGGCCGTTGGCGAGGTTGTAGACCGTCACCAGGCCACGGCCGGCGATCTTCTCCATCTTGTAGTAGAGCGTGAGCCGCTCGCTACAGGCGATTGGCGCCGTGAGATAGCGCCAGGTGAGCACGGCGAGGAGATTGCCGATCAGCAGGCCGACGATGAGGCTGAAGGCGTCGGCCCCCCACTTCACGAACAGCGGTCCGATCATGAACTCGGTGCCGGCCGTGTGCTCGCCGGCATACATCCCCCAGAAGGCACTCGGGCCCTTCAGAGCGCTCTCCGGAACGCGCTCGCGCTCGTATTCCGAGCCGACGGCCGGCGACTCGACCTCGTCGACCATCCCTTGCCCGGCATGTTCATACTCGTGCGATGTCATGTCCGTTTCCCCGTGACCTGGTCCTCGTAGCGGCGGATGTCGGCGAGCCACGCCTCCCCCACCGGCACCCCCTCGACCTCACAGTGGTAGTCCCACACCGCCCCGAACGGAAGCCCCTTGGCCTCCTCCTGCAGGGCGAGCCGTGTCGTCGTGTCGCCCGCCTCTTCCGCGGCCCCAATTCCCGGCGGCTCGAGGAGCGCGAGCAACAGGGCCTTGAGCATGTTCCGCGTGCCAATCGTCCAGGCGGCAATCCGGTTGATGCTGGCGTCGAAGTAGTCGAGCCCGACATGCACCCGGGAGGGATCGCCACAGGCGACGATCTCGCGGGCGATCGCCTGGAGATCGTCGCTGAAGGTGACGACATGGTCGCTGTCCCAGCGAACGCCCCGACTGACGTGGAGGAGGATCTCCGGGAGGTAGAGGAGGACGCTCGAGATTTTGTCGGCGATCGTCTCGGTGGGATGGAAATGCCCCGCATCGAGGCAGAGAAGCTTCTTCCGGGTGATCGCATACCCGAGGTAGAACTCCGCCGACCCGACCGTGCAGGCCTCGGCCCCGATGCCGAAGAGCTTCGGCTCGACCGCATCGAGGAGATGCTTGGCGGGAAAGTTCTTCTCGAAGACGGCATCGAGCGAATCGGCAAGTCTGGCCCGGGCCCCCATCCGATCGGCGGGGGTGTCCTTGAAGCCGTCGGGCACCCAGACATTCGTCACGCACGGGCTCCCGAGCGCCTTCCCCATCGTCGCGCCGATCTCGCGGCTCCGTCGGCAATGTTCGATCCAAAACTTCCGGATGCTCTTGTCGGTACTGGCGAGCGTGAACCCGTCAGCCGCCTTCGGATGAGCGAAGCAGGTGGGGTTGAAATCGAGCCCCACGCCCCGCTCCTTGGCCCAGGCGATCCAGCCCTTGAAGTGGGCCGGCTCGATGCCGTCACGGTCGACCTTTTTCCCGCCAAACTCTCCGTAGAACGCATGGAGATTGAGCCGATGGCTTCCCGGAATCAGCGCCAGCGCCTGATCGAGATCGGCCCGCAGTTCGTCGGGCGTCCGCGCCCGCCCCGGATAATTCCCCGTCACGGCCAGGCCACCGCCGATCGCACCCGCGTGCTGCTCGAATCCCCCCACGTCGTCCCCCTGCCAGCAGTGGAGCGAAACGGGAATCGACGTCAATCGCTGCAGTGCCTTCTCGACGTCGACCCCAAGAGCGGCATACCGCTCCCGGGCGAGCTTCCAGGCGGCATCGACCTGTTTCGGAGTCGTCTTGGTGGGAGCTCGGGAAGCGCGGGGCATAAACGGATCTCGGGGGGTGAAGCGGGAGCGGCGGTGCGAGGACAGGCCAGAGAGGAGTCAGCGGGCCGGCAGGGCTGTAGAGCGGCTCACAACTCCCCCTTCACACCGAGCTCGTGGAAATAGTGGCCGACCTTTTTCTGGTTTTTCAACAGCCAGTCGATCGACGGCTCGTTGTTCATCGCCTTGTGGATCGCCTTGACGGTCGCCGCCCGATGTGTCTCGAAGAGCACCTCGTGATCGATCTTCACCTTCGGATCAGCGACCGAGGGATCGAGCCACACCGCCACGATGATCCCGATGTCGTTGACGGCCCCCTTGGGGATGTCACCGGCCCGGACCGCATCGAGGACGGCATTGGCTACCGCCGCCTGGACTGTCCCCATGAGGATGTTCGTGTAGCGAGCATTGGGGGCCGTGTACTTGCTCACCATGAGCGTGGCAGGGCGGACCTGCACATCGCTGTTGAGGATCGCCCAAACGCGAGTGTGCCCCTTCACCTGATCGCCGATGAGATTGGCGATCGCATGCCCCACCGGCCCGTCGAGCTCGCCGATCACCACCTCCGGCTCCGCTGCGCTCCACGCCTCGTCGGCCTCGACGAGCGCCTCGCCCGTCCGCATCACAATCCTCTTCCGCGCCATGGCTTGAGCTTTCTGTGGTGGGCCGGGCGTGTGCGTGGGCCGGGTCGAAAAGGCTCCGGCAAACGAGAGGGAAAGCCGTGGGACGATGATCACGCCGAGCGTCACTCCCCAGCGTCACTGTTGCCAGAAGGCGACTGCGCCTCCGACTCGCCGTCAGCCATCCGGTGGCGTGCATTGTGGTCGGTGAACGTGCTTTTGCAAACCGGGCCGGTGCCGAGCGCGAGGCTCCCGGCAACGCGTTGCATCGACGTGTGCCGCGCCGGCCAGCGCCCCGATCTCCGGTTGCACGCGCGGCGTGGGGCGCTGATAATGTTCAGGCGTCCAGTCCACTACGGCCTTGAGGAGCACGTGTATGAATGCCGAAACGATCCGCGAATACCTCCGTCGCAAGCCTTTCGAACCGTTCGTCATCCGGATGTCCAACGGCGAGGTCCACGAGATCCGCCATCCCGAGTGCGCCCTGTTGATGAAGACGAGGATGGTCGTCTACTACCCCGATGACGACCGGAGCGTGACCTGCGCACTGGTCCACATCAACAGCGTCGAGACCCTCCAGGCGAGCTGACGGCGCTCTGCTTCCCACCGATTATTTTGGCGTCCGGGCGATGATCCGCACCGGGCCGCCGCTCCCCCCCGCGATCTTCATCGGCAGGGCGACGACGAAGGCGCCGGTGGCGGGGACGGCATCGAGCGCTGCCACGTTCTCGATCACTGGGATGTTCGCCCCGCAGAGCACTTGATGCGAGAGGAAATGGGTCGACGGGCCATGGTCGATGCTCGCCGTGTCGATCCCGATCGCCTTCACGCGCCGCTGCTGGGCGAGCCACTTCGCCGCCTCGGGGCCAAGCCCCGGGAACTTCAGATTCGCCACCCCTTCGGCCCCGCGCAACTCCGTGCCGAGGTAGGCCTTCCGATCGGGCCAGCGCGACGCCCAGCCGGTTTTGAGAAGGACGATCACATCGACGAACTGCCGCTGATGCTCCCCCTCCCAGGCGACGAGATCATCGGGCGTGATCTCATAGATCGGGTTCGCGGCACACTTTGCCATAACGTCGACGACGACGGCGTCGCCGACGAACCGATCGACCGGGATCTCGTCGGCGGTCTGCCCTGTCGCGGAAAAATGCCTGGGTGCGTCGAGGTGCGTCCCCCCATGCTCGGCCGTCGTGAAACGATTGGCAGCATAGTAATAGCCCTTGGGAGTCGGGCCGTTGGTCCCCGGGTCGAACTGAAAACCGTTTTCGGTCGGCCAGAAGATCGTGTCGGCGCCGAAGGGGTGCGTCAGGTCGACCCAGGTCTCCGCGGCGTCGGCCCGGTTGCCAGCCCCGAGGAGGAGCCCCGCGGCCATCATCAGCCCCTCGATCCACTGCCGCCGCATCATGGCTCCTCCTCTCCCTTCCCGTTCGCCCCCGCGGCGCCCCACGGACGGTCAGTTGCCATCGCCGCCGCCGTCGGCGCGCGGCACGGAGAGCGTCTCCTCGGCCGGCGCCGGCGCCGGGCCGCCGATCGTGGGGCGGGCAGGCTTCCCGGCAGCCGCCGAGCCATCCTTGCCGGCCGGTTCCTTCTCCTGATCGGGCACGCGCACCAGGAGCATCTGCTCCACCTTACCGGTGCCGCCGGCGGCGCCGGCATCGCGGTGAACGAGGACGGTCGTCTGCTGCTGCGTGAGGTTCGAAAGCCCCGTTTCGTAAATCGGCGTCTTCTTGTCGCCGATCGTCCAGGCGGCACGCTGGGTCTTCTTGTCGACCTTCCCGGTGATGTTCTGCTGGGCGTCGGAGACGGCGTCGTAGTAGGTTCCCCGGAGAATCCCCGCCTGATCGATCGCCAGGCTCAAGAACGTGCTCGGCGCGGTCTCTTCCTGGCGCGCCAGCGCAAACACCCCCAGTGGCCGCCACTGGTCGTCAGCGGCGATCTTGACGTCGGCGTTCCCCTGGTCGGCGAGTGTCGCCGCCTGCTGGGCATATTCAGGCGCCGAGGCGACCCGCTCCCCCGACACATAGACGCCGTCATCTTGGTAGCAGATCGTACTGCCGTAGTTGTAAACAACCGGTGCCTGGCCGTAGCCCCCCCAGCTGCACAGCGGTGCGTAGCCGATCCCGGTGCCCCAGCCCATCCCACCCCAGCCGGCGAGCATCCCGACACCGACGCCGAGCCCGAAGCCCCCCCCCCAGGCACCGGGCCACCAGGGGCCGAAGTGATTGCCATACCAGCCACGGCCGCCGTACCAGCCGCCGTGATAAAAATTGTTGCGGATCGTCGTGCCGCGATTGTCGAGGGTGTTGATCGAGTAGGGGCGAATGCCACGGTCGCCGATGCCGCGGTCAGCCAGACCGCGATCGCCGAGGCCGCGGAGGCTGTCGAGTTGCGAGCGCGAAAACGTCCCCTCCCCGGCGAAGTGCCCAGGGCCGACATCGCGACCGATCGCGCCATCGCGGATCCCGCCATCTCGCACCGCGCCGCCATCTCGGATCGCGCCGTCTCGCGCCGCGTTGCCATCGCGGATCCCGCCGTCGCGCACGGCGCCGCCGTCTCGAAAGCCTCCATCCCGGGCTCCACCATCGGCGAAGCCACCGTCGCGCGTGCCACCGTCGCGCGTGCCACCGTCGCGC
>JBBAVV010000063.1:0-7669 GCA_040397545.1 Pirellulales bacterium | reverse complement strand
GCCACCGTCGCGCGTGCCACCGTCGCGCGTGCCACCGTCGCGCATGCCACCACCATCGAAGCCGCCGGGGCGGCCGCCACTGTCAAAGCCGCCGCGCGCTCCGCCGCCGTCAAAGCCGCCGGGGCGGCCGCCACCACCGCCGTCGTAGCCGCCGAAATGGGCACCCCCGCCCCCGCCCCCCATCCGAGCGCCACCACCGCCACCACCGCCACCGTGGCCGCCGCCGCCCCCATGGCCGAAGGAGACCGACGAAGGAAGCGTGCCAGCGACGAGGAGACCAAAGACAAGGATCGCGCGGGTGCTCGTGTCGATAAGGTCGAGGCAGCCGATCGGCCGCAACGCGGCGTGATGACGCTTCATGGGGAGGGTTCTCGAGGGAAGTGAACGGGGCGGGAAAGATGGACGGGCGCTGGTCATCGGGACGTTGCCGACGTCGGTCCGTTACCGGCGTCGACTATTTCTGTCGCTTGAAGTGGAGCGGTGCCTTGTCGGGGAGGGGCGCACCGTCGAGGGAGCGTTCGATCGACTGCATCGTGCAGGTGGAATCGCTGGTGGGAACGATCACCTGCACCCACCTGGCCACGTCACCTGCGGCACCGTCGGCCGTCGTGCCGACAAAGCGGCGGTTGAACGACGTGCCGTCGGTCTCAAAAACCCCCTCGGCCCGAGCGCCGGTGGAATCGAACACCCACGAGCGGACACTCCCGGTCGCCTTGTCGGGATGGACAAGCTCGACGACGTCGATCTCGGTGGCGGGGAGGCCGTCGCGGGGCGGAGCCCGATGGCGAATCCCGCCCAGGATCACGTGGCCGCCGGCCACGCGCTGGTAGCTGGCATCGATCGTGGCGCCGCTGTCGGGGTCGGTCGCTCTCCAGGTGCCCACCATCCACACAAGTGACTCGAGGGCATCGACCTGGCTCGGCTCGACGGTCGATTCAGCCAGTCGCCACGTGGCTCCTTCGAGAACCCGCAGACTCTCGAACCGGGTCTCGATCGGCTTGGCGCCGGGCTTGCGCGTGAAGCTCATCACGCCACGAACCCGCGCCGCGCTCGTTCCCAGTGCCTTGACAGCGGTGAGGCGGAGGGCGAGCCGGGCCTCCGGGTTTGCCTCGAGCCAGCCGCGGATCGAGGCGACGATCGCCTCGCGCCCCACGATCAGCCCCCCCCCTTCGGAAAGCTCGGCCCCTTCCGTCCACTGGTCAGCCAGGGCCTCGAACCGGCGGGCGTTCGCTGCCTCGACATACCCGCGCGTCGCTGCGTCGAGAGCGCCCCACAGCCCCCTGTCGTCGTCAGCCGCGGTCACGCCCTGTGCAGTCGGCTTGAGCACCGATTCCTGCCCCTCGGCCGACAGGCTGCCGATGGCAACGAAGCCACACCCGAGGAGGAATGAGGCGCTCGGCAGGATGAAGTGCCGACAGAAAAACCGGGAACGCTTCGGCATCAAACGATTCTCCAGCAGGGGGGCAACGGGGCAAACACCCTGCTGCCGACGAGGGCGGAACTCATTCACTATAGAAACTGGCCGCGGCCACTGCACCGAATTGGCGCAGTCGGCACGCCAGGCTGCCGTCACTCCGGCAGCGCCGCCAGACAAAACAGCCGGCCGGCCGAGCGGATGAAGAGCCGGCCGTCGGCCACCGCCGGCGACGACCGCACCTCCTCGCCGAGGGCTGTCCGGCCGAGGATTTCGAACTCGTTGCCGTCGGCGAGCACGATCACCTCGCCGTCGGCCGAGACATTCAGAATCGCCCCGCCAACGGCTACGGGAGAACCGGAAAACGTCCCGCCGACACGGCCGCGGTACTTCACCTCCCCACTCGCCGCGTTGACACACGTGACGACGCCCCGGTCGCCCCACAGATAGAGCTTCGCCCCCACCGCCAGCGGCGAGGGTACGTAGGGCGCGGCACTCCGATCGAGCTGGTAGGCCACCTCCGGCTCGATCGTCTCCCCAGCGGCGCTGCCCACCGCCGGGGCACGGACGGCGACGAGCGTGTTGTCGCCCCCGCCATCGCCGCAGGTGCCGACGATGATGCGCTCCCCCTCTCCGCCGGGCGCCTGCGCGACGACGACCGGGCAAGAGACCGACCGCTTCGGCAGGCACTTTCGCTCCCAGAGGACGCGGCCGGTGGCGGGATCGATCCCCGTCAGCCCGTGGGCCATGCTCCCGAAGACGATCTGCGGCGGCTGGGGCGTACCTTCCTTCCCCTCGAGAACCAGCGGCGGCGAGTAGGCCGTCCGCGCTTTCTCACGCTCGAGGGTCCAGCGTGTCTTCCCGGTGGCGGTGTCGAGGGCCACGATCTTGCTCGGCCCATCCTGCTCCATCGGCACGACGAGGAGATCGCGCCACAGGGCGGGCGAGCCGGCGAAGCCATGTTCGGTATTGAAGGGGCCGAGGTCAGCATGCCAGCGCTGCTCGCCGGAGTGCGTGAAGGCCTCGGCGCACAGATTGTCGCGCGTCCCCCACAGCCAGATGACGCCGGCGGCGTCGGCGACCGGCGTCGACGAGGCGAGGCTATTCTGGGCGTTGAACGCTTCGACCGGTCCGAGGAGTTTCTTGTGCCAGAGAAGCTTGCCGGTGGCGGCCTCGTGGCAGGAGAGCGTCCGCACACACTGCGTGGCATCGGCAGGATCGACCAGCGCCGACGCCGTATAGACCTGCCCCTGCCAGACGACCGGCGACGCATGGCCCGTGCCGGGGAGATCGACCGACCAGGCCCAGTCGGTAGCCGCCCAACTCTTCGGAAAGCGTCGCGCCCCCCCCTGCCCCGCCGCGCCCTCGCCCCGAAGTCCGGGCCAGTCGCGCGGCGTGCCGGGAGCACCAGCCGGCGCGTCGGCCCGGGGAGCCGTGGAGCCGAGGAGAAAAAGCCCTGCCGCCAGCCAAGCAGCGGCAACAGGGAAGGAACGGAGGCAAAAGGTAGATGGCATCATGCCGAAGATCATAATCTCTCCAGGTCATCTCCAGGCAACGGGGGAGCGGTGCGGCGATGCAATGGAGCCGGTTACGGAGCCTCGTGCGGGAGCGACTGGCGCCGGCGGTGGCCAAGCGGGTCGATGTCCACATGGCCAGCTACGGGGCATCGAGCCTCGATCGGGCCTGGCTGGCGCTCGATGGCCGCGACATCCTTACCCTCCCGGAATACATGACGTGGCAACGGGTCAATCCGATCGACCGCGGCCAGTTCGCCCCGCACGATCCGCAGAGTGTCCTTTGCGACGACGGGCGGATCGCCACGATCGGCGATCTCCTCCACCGCTCCCTCGAGATGCCCTTCGCAGCGCTCGTCACGAGCCCGACGGTCTTCCTCCGCGGCTTCGCCCGGTTTGACCGCCGCTTCGGCAAGCGACGCCTCGCCGCGCCCCTTCCGGCCGACGAGCATCCCTTCGTCGTCCATTGCCATGCCTTCCGGGCTGCCGCCGAGGGGATTTCCAGGCCCGCGATGCCGCCTCCGGCCGACGACGCCCGCTGGCACCGCGCGCCGGTCCGCGGCCCCCTCTTTTCCCCTGCGGCGATCGCCGCCGCCGACAAGACCCTGGCGGAACGGAAGCCCAAGCCTTTCGCTGCGCTCGTGCGGCGCTGCCGGGAGCCGACAGACACTCCCGCCGCGAGCCGATGGGAGACGGCCCTCCGGGCGACCCTGGCCGCCCGCAGCCCGGCAGCTGCCCACCGGCTCGTTGCCGAGCTCGTGGACATCGCCGCAGCGACGACGATCGACGAGGAGCCGCAATTGGCCGCCGGGCTCGTCGCCCTCCTCTCCCACGAGGCCCAGCGGATCCGCGACCTCGCCGATTGGCGCCCTGCTACGCACAACGCCGAGCGTCAGTTTGCGGCGCTCGCCCGGCATCTGTTCGCCTCCCACGATCTCCCCCGCTTCCTCGACCGGGTGTGGACGGAGGGGGGCCCGCGCGAGCAGGCATGGTTTGTCCACCTCGGGGCCGGAAAGAGCCTGCGGACCGCGCCCGATCTGCCCCTCCCGGTGACGCGGGCGATCAGCCACTGGTTTCTCCAGACCCCCGACGACTGCCCGGTCGGGGCTGCCTTCCGCCACGCGCAGGTGCTTGGCCTAGGAGGCGATGGAACGCTTGCCGACGCGGTCCGCCGAACCCGCCTCGGCCACGACTTCTCAAACGGACCATTCTGGGAGGAGGTGATCCGGTTCTTCGTCGTCAATCCGCTCCTCGACCGGGCCCAGGTCGGTCCGATCGTCGATTGGCTCCAAGCGCAGCGCTTCGAGCCGGAGATCGCTCCGGGGGCGGTCCTCCCCGAAGAGGGCGCCCCGCCGCCGCGACCCGCCCTCTCCATGCATGGCCGGACGGTCGCGGCAACGCTCCGCGAGGTGGAGGCCTGGCATCGGCGACTCGGCCGTATGACGGCCGCTACGGCGGCAGCCACGTGGGCCCCGAGTGGCATCGAACCATTCGACTTCGTTGCCGGCGCCGATTCCCAGCACAGCCAGATCTGGCGGATCCGCGAGATCACCTCCGGCGACGGCCTGGTGCGCGAAGGAGCGCGGATGGAGCACTGCGTGGCCAGCTACGCCGCCTCGTGCGCGGAGAAGCGGTCGAGCATCTGGACCATGGAGCGCACCGCCGACGGCACGACGACACCCTGCGTGACGATCGAAGTCCATCTCGGGAGCCGGCGGATCGGCCAGGTGCGCGGCAAGCGCAACCGCGCCGCAACGCCTGAGGAACTCGCCATCGTGCGCCGCTGGGCCGATCGGGCCGAGCTCATGCTTGACGTCGCTCCCCGGGGATGAACACCAAAAGGGACCCGAATAGGTGCCAACCTCCAAAATTGGAGAAGCTGGACCCTTACCCGGATTTGAAACCAGATTTGGTGGCTGGCACCTTGAGTCCCGCGGGCGCTGCGCCGTCGCAGAGAGTCACCCGGCAGAGCGGGTGGATGCGGTATTCGATGCCGGTCCTGGCGTCGTAGCAGCGGAAGCGGCTGCGGAGCTTCGGGCCCTTCAGGAACATCCTTCCCCCCTCAACACGGAAGGCCGCCCCGACGGCCACCTCTTCGACGAGCTTCCGGGCCGGGTCGGGGGCGTCGTAGCGGGCCAGGGCCACGAGCAACCCGCGGTCGCTGCAGGTGGCCGCCGCCGGATCCTGCAGATAGCGGCCCAGCGCCCCCGAGACATCCTCCGGGAGCGCTCCCTGCTCCACCACCGGCGCGAGGATCCGGCCAAACTCACTTTTCCACTGGGCCCCATGGGGAAGGACGCGGCGCGAGAAGGGCTTTCTCGGGCGGACATGCTTCTCCCAGGTGACCGCATGGGCGATCTCGTGGAGGAGCGTCGTCAGGAAGGCATAGGGATTGAGATCGTCGTTGACGGTGATCCGGTGGATCGTGCGGCCACGGACTGGCGCCCGATGGTCGCCGAGCTTCGAGCGCCGGGCGCGCACCGAGCGCACCTCGACTGCCGCGCCGCCGAGATGCTCGCCGCGGAGCAAGTCGGCCACGTAGTCGGCCGTGCCATCGGGCAGGTGCCCCCGGATCGCTCGGATTGCCTTCCCTGGTTCCATCGCGATGACCGCCTCCGCCGCCTCGTTCTGCTGCCGTTTGCGGGTGCCTTCATCGAGCCGGGCTTCACCGCTTCCTCCATCCATGAACGCCTGCCAGCCGCGCCCCAGCATAGAGAAGCGACAGCCGGGCCGTCAGCGCGTTCCCCGCGAGGGTACGACGATCGCGGCACAGGCGACCAGCAGGGAAATCGTGGCCCAAACGGGAGCCGGACTGGAATTGGCGGCCTGTCGGGCTCGGCGGTAGACTCCTGCCGCGGGGGAAGCATCGTTTTTTCCTCATTCCTTCATCGCTCCAGGGGAGACTCGTTTCCATGTCTGGCCAAGCAGGCGCCTCGCGCCGTCAGTTTCTCGGTTCGTCTGGCGTAGGCGCCGCAGCCCTCGCCGGGGGTTTTGTGCCCGCTTTCGCCTGGACCTCGAAAGCGTTTGCCAACGCCGCCGCCAACGACCGGCCGCGGATCGGCTGCATCGGTACAGGCTCCATGGGCACCGGCGACGCCCACCAGCATGCCGGCTTCGGCGACATCCTTGCCGTCTGCGACGTCGACGATCGCCACTCCTCACGGGCCCGCGAAGATGGCATGATCGGCAAGGGGAAGGCCGATGCCTACCGCGACTACCGGAAAGTGCTCGATCGCAAGGACATCGACGTCGTCAGCATCGTCACCACCGATCACTGGCATGTAAAGATCGCCATCGAGGCCCTTCAGGCCGGCAAGCACGTCTTCTGCCAGAAGCCGCTGTCGCTGACGCTCGAAGAAAACCAGCTCTGCCGCAACGCCGCCGAGAAGTTCCCCAAGCAGGTGTTCTTCATCGGCACCCAGCAGCGGAGCCAGAAGGATCAGTTTCTCCGGGCCGTGAACATGGTTCACAAGGGGCTCCTCGGTCCGATCAAGAAGGTCACTGTCGGCATCAACGGCGCTCCGACCGGCGGGCCTTTCCCGGTCGCCGACGTGCCGAAGGAGCTCGACTGGGAGATGTGGCAGGGGCAGGCGACGGCGGTTCCCTTCCGCGAGAAGCGCTGCCACTATGAGTTTCGCTGGTGGTACGAGTATTCCGGCGGCAAGTTCACCGACTGGGGCGCCCACCATGTCGACATCGCCCAATGGGCCCTCCAGGAAGACTCGAAGGGGAAGGGGCCGACGAGCATCGACGGCACCGACGTCAAGCACCCCGTTCCCTACAAGGACGGCTACGCGACGGTCGACGATTCCTACAACACCGCCCACGACTTCGCCGTGGTCTGCAAGTTCCCCTCGGGCGTCGAGATGGTGATCGACAGCCGCTCCGACAACGGCGTCCTCTTCGAAGGGGAGAAGGGGCGGATGTTCGTCAATCGCGAGAAGTGCACCGGCAAGCCGATCGAGGAGAACTGGGACAAGGACCAGTTCACCGACGCCGACGTTCAGAAGCTCTACAAGGGGAAGCCCTTCGAGGGGCACAAGCAGAACTTCTACCGTTGCATCCGCGAAGGGGGATTGCCGGTCTCCGACGTCTACAGTCACATCATGGCAATGAACACCTGCCATCTGGCGAGCATCGCCGGCCGCCTCGGCCGCTCGATCACGTGGGATCCGGCCGCGGAAAAAATTGTCGGCGACGAACAGGCCGCCAAGTTTGCCGCCCGGACGCCGCGGAAGGGTTTTGAGATCGCCCGCGTCTGACCAACGTCCCACAACGTCGACACCAACAGCGGCGGTGGCCCTCCTCGCGAAGGCCACCGCCGCTTTGTTATTTGGGGATCGCAACCCCCGTTCCCTCGCCCGTCAGTTGGCATCACGGGGAAGATCGCGCTCGCGGTGGCGAGCCTGTGGGGGATTCGTCGGCGGGGCCGGCAAAAGTTTCGTCGTTTCTCGGAGGACCTCGTCACTCCTCAAGCGTTCGCCGATCCCCGCCTCGCCTACGTTTTGGCAACGACCAGCAACGACCAGCAACGACCAGCAACGACCAGCAACGACCAGCACCAGATGACGCTCGCTGGCGAGGGGTCGCCCGTGTTCCGGGAGACGGCCTCGCCGGTAAGCGAAGCCCGGAGGGCGAAAGCGCCAGCGGCGCGGAGAGAGCCGAGGCCATGGATGGCCGCGGCGAACGTCCGGCGACGGGACACGGGCGACCCCGAAGCTGCCACAGGGCGCCGCCAACA
>JBBAVV010000062.1:0-30041 GCA_040397545.1 Pirellulales bacterium | reverse complement strand
AGCTGCGGATCTGGACGGTGGCCGACGGCAAGCTCGCCCATACCCTCGAGCCCTCCCCCGCCCCGGCGAAGCCCTGAGCGGCGGCGGATGACTTCATCCACAGCCTGCTCGGCTCGCGACGGCCGGGAGCGGCGCTTCGCGGCGCCGTCACCGACTCCCGGACAGCGGATCAGGAAACAGCCCCGGCAGCCAGCGGTGCGCTGCCTTTGAGTTGGAGATCCCGCTTCCGCGGCCCGGCGCTGTAGTCGGCCCGCAGGGCACGCTCAATATCCACCGGGTGGGTGTCGTGCCCCTCCATGAGATTGCTGTAGTAGCAGTTCATCGAGCGGACGAGGCCGGCGAGGCACCCGGCGACTCCCCGCGGCAGCGTGCCGTCGAGGCGGGTCGAGGCAGTGACGAGTTCGAGCGCCTTGTCGGCCAGCGCCACCCGCCGGGGCGAGGATTCGCCCAGGAGCATAGGCTCCATCAGGCTCGTGCTCTCTCCGCGATCGACCGGCTGGCTCATACAGCCATTATGGCCGCTTTTTTGGCCGGTTCACTGACGTGATCAGAAAACCCAAAAACTCCTGTTGGCAAAGGACTTCGCACCCCGCTTTTCGACTGCCAAGGCACTTTTTGGCCGCTTCTTTGGCCGGGCCGGCAGTCAGGGCTTCTCCGCCACGACTTTCCCGTCTCGCCAGACGTAGATCGGCGTGCCGTACATGCGAGCGATCCGGCGGGCGGTCCGCGCCGATCGCAGCAGCGCCCTGCCGACCGCTTCCACGAAGTCCTGCGACGACTGCTGCGGGGAAACCGTGGCCGATGGCTCGCCGGTGGTTTTCTTCGCGCGGATCTTTTTCATGAGATCCAGTTCGAGTGGCAGGCTCTTTCTGCTCAGAGCAATTCGGCGATCGCCGGCTTGTCGACGAGGTACTGCGGCCGGCCGGTGGCGTCGACGACCGTGAAGGTCTGCGTGTCGATGCCGAGGTTGTGATAGAGGGTGGCCAGTACTTCCTGGACATGGACGGGGCGATCGGTGGCATGCTCGCCGAGCCGGTTGGTGGCCCCGATCACCTGCCCGGTCCGCATCCCGCCGCCGGCGAGGAGTGCCGTGCTCACCTGCGGCCAGTGGTCGCGGCCGGCGTCCTTGTTGATCTTCGGCGTCCGGCCGAACTCCCCCCACACCACGATCGAGACGTCGCCGAGCATCCCCCGGCTCTCGAGATCGTCGATCAGCGCCGAGAGCGCCTGATCGAGCTTCGGACCATGGTCGCGCACCATGGCGAAATTGCCGCCATGGCTGTCCCAGCGGCCGAAGGAGAGGCTCACCACCCGCACCCCCGCCTCGACGAGCCGCCGGGCGACGAGGAGATGGTCGTTGCAGGTCGGGGCGCCGTCGTACTGGAATTGATACGGCTTGCCGTCGCCGTAGGCGGCGCGGACGGCCGGGTCTTCCTTGGAGATGTCGAGGGCGTCGAGGAGCTTCGAGCCGGTGAGGACGTCAAACGCCCGCTGCTCGAAGGCATCCATCCCGTTGAGCGCGCCACTGGCGTCGACATCGCGGCGGAGCTTGTCGACGCTCGAAAGCAGGCTGCGCCGGTCGGAGAGGCGCTCCAGGGAGACATCCTTGAGCTGCATGTTGGCCATGTCGGGGCCGTCGGGCCGGAAGGGGCCGAAGGCGGGGCCGAGGAAGCCGGCCGTCCCCGAGTCGGACCAGGGGCCGTGTTGCGTTTTGGCGGCGAGCCCCACAAATGGCGGCACGGCCTTGTCGACCGGCCCCTGGATCTTGGCAACCGCGGCGCCGAGGGAGGGGCGGCCGCCGAGGGTTCGCAGGCTCGCCTCGGTCCAGCCGGTGTTGGTCTGGAAGGCGGCGTGGGCTCCGTCGCAGCCGACGATCGAGCGGATGATGGCGCACTTGTCGGTCCGCTTTGCGAGGCGGGGAAAGACCTCGCAGATCTGGATCCCGGGGACATTCGTCGCGATCGGCTTGAACTCCCCCCGGACCTCGCTCGGGGCATCGGGCTTGAGATCCCACAGATCCTGATGAGGCGGCCCACCGCCGAGAAAGATGTTGATGACCGACTTGTGGGCCAGCTTCGAGCCCGTGCCGGCCGCGGCTTGGGCCGCCTCGAGGCGGTGGAGCCCGCCGAGCGACAGCCCCCCCATGCCGAACGACAGGCCGCCGATGGCGAGGAAATCCCGCCGGCTGACCCCGTCGCAGAAGCGCTTCTGACCGCCGCGGATCGTGAGCATGATAAGCCCCCCCTTGAATGTCCTCGGATTCTACCCCGGGAAACCCCGCTTGAATCCCTTTTTCCCCCGGCCCTGGCCCAATTTCCCCTCGATCGACCTAAACCCATGGGCACACATGGCTTAGCTTGAACGGAAGCGGTCACGCCGCTGCCAGATACCGCGCGGAGAGAAGAGTGCGGGTGCCGTTCGTGCCGACAAGGTTGGTGCGGTAAAGTTGGGTGCGGTGGATGGACTGGGGCTAAGGCTGGAAAACGGGGCAGGTCGGCCGGGGCCGGGCTGCCCTGCCGAGGCGGGGCTGGAGGAACACGCGATGCTCTCGATCGTCGATCCGAAAAGTGGCCGGGGTGCCCGGTTTTGCGATGGCCTCTCCCGGCGCGACATGCTCCGCATCGGCACGCTCTCCGTGGGCGGCCTCTCGCTGCCGCGGATCCTCGCCGCCGAGCAGGCCTCCGGCCGCCGGACGCACAAGTCGGTGATCATGATCTACATGTGCGGGGCCCCGGGCCACCAAGACATGTACGACCTGAAGATGAACGCCCCGGCGGAGATCCGTGGGGAGTTCAAGCCGATCGCGACCAACGTTCCCGGCATCGAGATCTGCGAGCACATGCCGAGGCTCGCCCGGATCATGGACAAGTGCGTTCCGCTGCGGAGCGTCCACGGCTCCCCCGACGGCAACCACGACTCCTTCATCTGCTACACCGGCCGCACCGTCCGCAACCAGCCCCCCGGCGGCTGGCCGAGCATGGGGGCGGTGACGAGCAAACTTCTCGGCAGCGTCGACCAGGCGGTGCCGGCCTTCGTCGGGCTCTCCCCCGACGCCGGCCATCCTCCCTACGGCTCGCCGGGGCTCCCCGGCTTCCTCGGGGTGTCGCACGCCGCCTTCCGCCCCAATGGCGCCTCGAGCACCGACATCGTGCTCAAAGACCTCACCCAGGCCCGCCTCGCCGACCGGCGCAGCTTGCTTGGTGACGTCGATCGGCTGCGGCGCGACATCGACGCCACGCGCGCCCTCGACGGCATGGATTCGCTCACGAGGAGCGCCTTCGACATCCTCACCAGCTCCCGGCTCGCCAAGGCGCTCGACGTCTCCGATGAGCCTGCGGCGGTGCGCGAACGCTACGGCAAGGGGGATCCCAACCGGTTCGGCGACGGCGCCCCGCGGAATCTCGAGCACTTCCTCGTCGCCCGCCGGCTCGTCGAGGCCGGGGCCCGCGTCGTGACGCTCAACTTCGGCCGCTGGGACTTCCACTCCGACAACTTCAACGGCATGCGCGACACCCACCTGCCGCAATTCGATCAGGGGCTCTCGGCGCTCATCGAGGATCTCCACGCCCGCGGCCTCGACAAGGACGTGGCCGTCGTCGCCTGGGGGGAGTTCGGACGCACGCCGCTGATCAACAAAGACGCCGGGCGCGACCACTGGCCGCAGGTCGGCGGTGGACTCCTCGCCGGCGGCGGCTTCCGCACCGGGCAGGTGATCGGTGCCACCGACCGGCTCGGCGGCGAGATCGTCGATCGCCCCGTCCACTTTGCCGAAGTGCTCGCCACGCTCTATCGCCACCTCGGCATCGATCCGGCCGAGGCCTCGCTCCGCGATCACACCGGCCGGCCGCAGTATCTCCTCGACAACCCCACGCCGCTGCCAGAGTTGAGCTGAACTGGGCTGACCTTAACACGTCGCGCCCGCAACCGCTCGCCACCGACACCGGCCACACCGACACCTCAATCGCTCCCGACAGGATTCCCACCATGCTCACGATCCCGGGCACTCCCTCCGGCCGGTTCTGCGACCGGGGCAGCCGCCGGCAGTTCCTCCGCATCGGTGGGCTCGCAGCGCTCGGCACGGCCGGCCCCGGGCTGACGCTCGCTGATGTCCTCCGGGCCGAGCAGGCGACCGGATCGGCGGCGAGCCAGAAGGCGGTGATCATGATCTACCTGCCGGGGGGCCCGCCCCATCAGGACATGGTCGACCTCAAGCCCGATGCCCCGAGCGAAGTCCGCGGCGAGTTCTCACCCATAGCCACGAATGTCCCCGGCATCGAGGTCTGCGAGTTGATGCCGAGGATGGCGAAAATGATGGACAAGTTCGCCGTCATCCGCTCGCTCGTTGGCGCCACCGGCGACCACTACTCCTTCCAGTGCCTCACCGGCCGCAGCCATCAGCGGCAGCCGCCGGGAGGTCATCCGGAGTTCGGCTCGGTGGTGGCCAAGCTCAAGGGGGCCGCCCGCCCGGCGGCGCCGCCGTATGTCGGCCTCTCGCCGCGGATGCAGCACCGCCCCTACAACTCCGGCAAGCCTGGCTACCTCGGCCCCTCCTGCACCCCCTTCCAGCCCAATGGCGACGGTGCCGGCGACCTCGTTCTCTCTGGCCTCACCCTCGACCGGCTCGGCGACCGGGGCGGCCTCGTCCGCGCCCTCGACTCCTTCAACCGCACGGCCGACCGCACCGGCATGATGGACGGGATGGATGCCTTCCAGCAGCAGGCCTTCGGCGTCCTCACCTCGAGCGCCCTGGCCGAGGCACTCGATGTCTCGAAGGAGCCGCAGTCGGTGCGCGACGAATACGGCTACGGCACCGAGAAGCACCAAGGCGACGGCGCCCCGCGGCTCATGCAGCAGTTCCTCGCCGCCCGCCGCCTCGTCGAGGCGGGGGTGCGCTGCGTGACGCTCAGCTACAGCTTCTGGGACTACCACGGAAACAACTTCGCCAACTGCCGCGAGAACATCCCCCAGCTCGATCAGGGCGTATCGGCCCTCGTCAACGACATCCACCGCCGCGGCCTCGACAAGGACGTGACGGTGATCGTGTGGGGGGAGTTCGGACGGACACCGAAGATCAACAAGGATGCCGGTCGCGATCACTGGCCAAACGTCACCTGCGCGCTCCTCGCCGGCGGCGGTCTGCGAACCGGGCAGGTGATCGGCTCGACCGACCGGGTGGCCGGCGAGGTCAAGGACCGGCCGGTGCGGTTTGAGGAGGTGCACGCCACCCTCTACCACCGCCTCGGCATCGATCATCTCTCGACGGTCAACGATCTCTCCGGCCGGCCGCAGTACATCACCGACCACCACGCCCCGCTCCCCGAGCTCGCCTGAGCGACCGGAGGTATTCTCGGGGAGCTTTCTTTCTTCACGCCCGAGGTCTTTCATGCGCCGCTCCCCTGCCGCGATCCTCTTCTCCGCCCCGCTGCAACAGCGGGCGATCCTGGCAGGACTCCTGGCCGGCTTGGCTTTGGGCGCCCCGGCCCGGGCGGCCGAGCCGGCCTTTGCCGCGCGCGTCATTGATCCTCATCCAGGGGAGATCTGCTACGCGGTGACGCTCGCCGACGTCGATGGCGATACCCGGCAAGACATCGTTGTCGTCACCGAGAACGCCGTCCTCTGGTATGGCAACCCGGCCGAGACGGCGGGCGAATGGAAGAAGCACACCGTGATCCGTGATCAGACGCCGCGCGACAACGTCTGCATCGCGCCGCACGACATCGACGGCGACGGCAAGGTCGATTTCGCGGTCGGGGCCTCGTGGCCGAAGACCGGCAGCGTCCATTGGCTCCGTCGCGGGGCGACGCTCGACGAGCCGTGGAAGGTTGTTGATCTCGGCCCCCTTCACTCCACCCACCGGATGCGCTGGGCCGATGTTCTCAACACCGGCCACGCCCAGCTTGTCGTTTCCCCCCTGGCGGCCCCCGAGGGGAAGCCGGGCGTGGCGCTGACGGCGTTCACGGTCCCGGCCGAGCCGGCCAAGGACCGCTGGGGAACGACGATCCTCGACGGCACGCTCAACCGGATGCACAACCACGCCCAGGCCGACGTCGACGCCGACGGCCGGATCGACACGCTCACTGCCAGCCGGGAAGGGGTTCATCTGCTCCGTCAGGGTGCCGACGGCTTCGCGAAGGCGACGCTCGCCTCGGGGATCGCCGGTGGCACCCCCGACGCGAGCGGCTCTGGCGAAATCAAGCTCGGGTCGCTTGCCGGTGGCCGGGAGTTCCTCGTCACCGTCGAGCCGATGCATGGCACGGCGGTGGCCGTCTACCATCCGTCGGCCGACGGGCCCGCGGCTCCGTGGCGGCGGACGGTGATCGACGAAGGCTACGCCCGCGGTCATGCCCTGGCAGTGATCGATCTCGACGGCGACGGTGGCGACGAGATCGTGTTTGGGTCGAGCGACCCCTCAGCCGTCGAGGGGCACGGGCCGACGCTCGCCGTCTACCGGGCGAACAGCGACGGCTCCCGCTGGACGCGCGACGTCATCGATGCCGGCGGCGTGACGGTCGAGGATCTCGTCGCTGCCGATCTGACGGGCGACGGCAATCCCGACATCGTCGCCGTCGGCCGCGCCACCCACAACGTGAAGCTCTACGTGAACACGCTCCCGCCGCGGGTCGGACGGTAGGGATCCCCATCCCGCCGGGGCGCGGTAGCCATGAGCCCCGAGACGCCCGGCGACCGTGTTACCGAACGAGCTTCACTCCAGTCCGATCGCAGCCATTGCGTCACGAGGTGACAGGATTGGTATTCCTTCGTGCGACCCGAGCGAGAGCAGGTGACGCCTGTCCCCACTGATGATGCAATGTGCTTCCGCCGCCAATGCCGTGCCCAGGACGACATCGTCTTCGGGATCGCCGGTGACCGGACGAGGCAGTTGGATGGGAACGACCACCGTGCAGAAGGCTTCGAGCTGGGTGGCAATTTCCTGCGGAGAACGCCCGGCGGGGGAGAGATACCTCGCGAGTTTGTCACGAGCGAGTACGGCTCGGAGCCGCTCGAGCATCAACCGGCTGAGGCAGAGTTCAAAATCCCCCTCGGCCGCGGCTCGGAGGAGTCTTTCCGGCGGGCCGTCGTTGATGATCCCGGAGACAAGGACGTTGAGATCGACAACCACCCGCGGAGCCATGGGGAGTCGTCGCGTCATGCCCCACCGGCATCCTCACCGTCTGGAACCGCCGCGCGAACTTCCTCGTCGATGACGTCGTCGGAGAGTCGCGGAAGGTCGATCGCACGCTGCCGATCCATGCCGGCCAGGAAGTCGACGCGAGCCGCGTCTCGCCTCTCTCTGGCAATGAGAAAATCGATGAAGTCGACGGCAGCGGCAACGCCCTGAGGCGAGAGTTTCCGCAACCGTTCCTGGAGCAGGCCCTCTGACAAAGCCCCACGTTGCGGATCGGCTCCGGATGGTGGACGGAGGATCGGGTCCAGACGGCTTGGCCCTTGCCAGAGTGTTACCTCACACCAGCGGATACCGTCAGGATCCCACACCCACAACTTCCCGGCCGACTCCTCGTACCAGGCTTCC
Organism: Pirellulales bacterium; assembly: GCA_040397545.1. Lineage (GTDB taxonomy): Bacteria > Planctomycetota > Planctomycetia > Pirellulales > UBA1268 > QWOP01. The sequence continues at coordinate 22,510 of JBBAVV010000062.1, read as the reverse complement.
CCGATCGATCCTGTCGCCGGGAGATCACTCGGCCCCTCGATCACCCCGCAAACGCTCGTAATCCGGGGGAACAACGACGTTGATGAGGCCACGGTTCATCTCCCTCTCGGATTTCGCGTCTGCCGTGCTGACGGATTCAGCATGGCATCACGAAGCGGCCAGGAAAAGCCTCCTTCCCCGAGCCATCGCCCCCGCCGCCCCGTCACCCGTAAAGCGCCTGCTCCATCTGCTTGCGGACCTCGGTGAGGCGGGCGACCTCACCGCCGCCGACTTCGGCCGTCGCCCAGCCCGAGAAGCCGATGTCGGCGAGTGCTTCGCGCACCTCGCCCCACGGCACGTCGTCGTCGGCGCTGACGATGTCGACGAAGGCGTTCTTCTTCCGGCTGAAGCCCTTGATGTCGAGCTTCACGCAGCGGTGGCCGAACGCATGGATCCAATCCTTCGGCTGGCCATATTTCCAGTGGTTGCCGATGTCGTAATACATTCCCACCCACGGGCTCTTGAAGGAATCGACGAAGGTGATGAACCGCTCCGGCCCCTGTTCCGGCGGCGCGTCGTGGTCGTACATCATCCGGTTCCAGACGTTCTCGATCAGGATCGGCTGGCCGAGCGATGCCGCCAGCGGCAGTACTTTCTTCATTTCAGTGCGGCAGCGGTCCTCGATCTCCGCCTCCGGGCCGTCCCCTCCCTGGCCGACGACGATCAGCACCCCGCTGCCACCGGCGGCATGAGAGACGCGCAGACAGTGCTCGAGGTTGGCGACCGCGGTGGCCCGGTCGTCGGGATTCGGGCTCGTGAGCCGCTTCCCCCAATGCTCGTGGTTGATGGCGTTGTGGACGAAGACGCCGCTTTCGCGGACCGCGGCCCGGGCCTGGCTCGTCGTGATCCCGCCAGCCTGGTCGAGATCGACGCCGTCGAAGCCGGCATCGGCCGCCATCTTCAATCGCTCGACAAGCGAGAGCGCCTTCCCGCCCGACTCCCCGGCGATCATCCCGAGCTTGCAGGAGAGGAGGATCTTCTTACCGGCCGGCGGCTCGATGAGCGTATCGACCGGCGCCGCGTCGGCGGCGCGGGCCGGGGTGGCCCCCCGGGCGGCGATCGCGACGAGGGCCGCGGCCGGAGCGGCGGCGAGGAGGTGGCGGCGCGAGAGGGAAGGCGTGTCGGCGGACATGGGTCGAAGCTCCGACGGAGAGGCTGGAAAAGAAGGGCTTGCGATCCGGTAGGCTATCAGATCGAGGGGGGATTCCGAGACTCCGGGGGTCGGGAGACTGAGGTTTTTCCAGGCTCCGCGGTCACGCCCCTGAAAGCCCCTGCCCCCCATCGCCCCGAGGAGCATCGACATGAACGGACGCGGTTGGCTGTGGATCCTGACGCTGCTGATGGCGCTGCCGGCGGCGGCCCAGGATGCCGATCGGGCGCAAACGCCGCAGGCGGCCACGGCGGCGGAGTGGCAGCGGCAGATCCCCGCCATCCGCCGGCGGATGGAGCTGGTCATGGGCCCGCTCCCCGGCGCCGACCGCCGGGTGGCGCTCGAGGTCGAGGTGGTCGACGAGGAACGGACCGAACGCTACCTCCGCCGCAAGCTCCGCTACACCCCCGAGGTCGGCGATCGCGTTCCCGCCTGGCTCCTCATTCCCCACACGGCCACGGCCACCACCCCGGCCGCGGCCATGCTCTGCCTCCACCAGACCAACAACGTCGGTAAGGACGAGCCGGCCGGGCTGGGGGGGCTCCCCAATCTCCACTACGCCCATGAACTGGCCGAGCGGGGATTTGTCTGCCTCGTCCCCGATTACCCATCGTTCGGCGAATACGCCTACGACTTTCAGACACCCGACCGCGGCTACGCCAGCGGCAGCATGAAGGCCGTCTGGAACAATCTCCGCGGCGTCGATCTGCTCACGAGCCTCCCCGAGGTGATCGGTACGCGGATCGGCGTCATCGGCCATTCCCTCGGCGGCCACAACGCCATCTTCACCGCCGCCTTCGACGACCGCCTCGTGGCGGTGGTCAGCAGTTGCGGCTTCACCCCCTTCCCCGACTATTACTCCGGTGACGTCAAAGGCTGGACGAGCGACCGCTACATGCCGCGGATCCGCGACACCTACGCCCTTGATGCCGGCCGCATCCCCTTCGACTTCCCCGAGGTGATCGCCAGCTTCGCCCCACGAAGCTTCTTTTCAAACTCACCAGTCGGCGACGACAACTTCGCCGTGGCGGGCGTCCGCCGGGCCTTCGCCGAAGCGCGGCCGGTCCACCGGCTCTTCGACGGCGCGCCTGGCCTCGCTCCGGCCGGCGAGCGACTCGTCGTCGTCACCCCCGACTGCGGCCACGACTTCCCCCCCGAGATCCGCCGGCAGGCCTACGACTGGCTCGAGCGCCGGCTGTCAGGGCCGCGGTGAGCCGGCCGCGCCGCGCGCCCGGCGAACCGATGACGCGACGACTTTCATCGCCTCGACCACCGCCAGCGGAACGACCGCGAGCCCAATGACGAGCGGCCAATGGGCTCCTGGCCCGCCTGCTGCCACCTCGAGCACCGATTGCGCCGTCGGGAACGTGACCACCGCCACCTGCACCAGCGCCGACACTACGATCGCCACCAGCAGCGCCGGATTGGCAAACATCCCCGGCCCGAAACCAGACCAGCGATCGCTCCGGCAGCCAATCGCGAACAGGAGCTGCGCGAAGGCCACCACGCAAAACGTCACCGTCCGGGCTGGGCCGAGCCTGGCATCATCCCCCTGCCAGACCGTCCAGAACGCGACGACGCAGACGGCGGCCACGACACTGCCGTGGGCCACGATCTCGAGCCCGCGGCGCCAGGGAATCACCGCCTCATTCAAGGGCCGCGGCGGCCGCACCATGATGTCGCTCTCCGGTGGCTCGACGCCGAGGGCGAGCGCCGGCAGGCCGTCGGTGACGAGGTTCAGCCAGAGAATCTGGATCGCGGCGAGGGGCGCCGGCCAGCCCGCGACGGCCGCCACGAGCATCAGGAGCACCTCGCCGGCATTGCACGAGAGGAGATAGTGCATGAACTTCTGGATGTTGTCGTAGATGCCCCGCCCCTCCTCGACAGCTGCCACGATCGAGGCGAAGTTGTCGTCGGTGAGCACCATGTCGGCCGCCTCGCGGGTGACGTCCGTGCCGCTGATGCCCATCGCGATCCCGATGTCGGCGGCCTTCACCGCCGGGGCATCGTTGACGCCGTCGCCGGTCATCGCCACGACATGGCCGAGGCGCTGCAGCGCCCGCACGATCCGCAGCTTCTGCTCGGGCGACACGCGCGCGTAGACCACGGCGTCGACGGCGACAGCCCCGAGCGCGGCGTCGTCGAGCGTGTCGATCTCCGATCCGCTGACGGCCCTCGAGGCCGCGACGGCGAGGCCGAGCTCGCGCCCCACGGCCAGGGCCGTGGCGGGATGGTCACCGGTGATCATCACCGGCCGGATGCCGGCCGTGCGGCACCGTCCGATCGCCGCCTTCGCCTCCTCGCGCGGTGGATCGATCATGCCGACGAGCCCAACGAACACGAGCTCCCGCTCGATCTCGGCGGGATCATTTGCGAAGGTCTCGGCGGGTGGCATGGCCCGCCAGGCAAACGCCAGCACCCGCATCGCCCGGCCGGCGAGCTCCGTGGCGGCGTGAGCGATCTCGCGGCGGCGTGCATCGGTGAGCGGCACCACGGCGCCCCCTCGCTGCTGAGCCACGCAGCACGGCAGCACCGCCTCGGGCGCGCCCTTCGTGGCGAGCAACCGGCCACCATCCCCCCCCAGCACGACCACGCTCATGCGCTTCCGGTCGGAGTCGAAAGGGATCTCGAACAGTGCCGGCGTCGCCGTCCCGTGGTCAGCGACGCCAGCCTTGATCGCGGCCACGATCAGGCCCCCCTCGGTCGGGTCGCCCACCACCCGCCAGGTGCCGTCCGCGGCGGGCGAGACCGTCGCCGTCGTGCAGCGGGCTGCGATCTCGAGGAGCCGGTGGAGATCCGGATCGGCGGCCGGATCGCCCCCGTCGTCGGCATGAAACTCGCCGCGCGGTTCGTAGCCCACGCCGCTCACGGCATAGTGCCGCTCGGCCGTGATGACGTCGCGCACGGTCATCTCGTTGCGGGTCAGCGTGCCGGTCTTGTCGGAGCAGATGACCGTCACCGACCCGAGCGTCTCCACACTCGGCAGCCGGCGCACGAGGGCGTTGCGCCGTGCCATCCGTTGCAGACCGATCGCCAGCACGAGCGTCACCACCGTCGGCAATCCCTCCGGCACGGCGGCCACCGCCAGGCTGACCGATCGCAGCAGCAGATCGGCGAGTCGGCCGGTCTCGACGAGCCGACCAATGCCGCCGCCACGAACGACCTCGACGACCGAAATCAGGCCAACCACGACAACGCACAGCCCGATCAGAATCCTCCCCAGGCTGGCGAGGCGTTGCTGCAACGGCGTCGGCTCGTTGGTCGCCCGACCGAGCAGGCCGGCAATCTGTCCAAACTCCGTGTCCATCCCGGTGGCTACGACGATCGCCGCGCCCCGTCCTTCCGCCACCACCGTGCCGGCGTGGAGGAGCGATTGCCGGTCGCCGAGCGGCGTGTCGGCCGGCTGGCCAGCGGCCACGCGCTTCTCTGCCGGCAGGCTCTCACCGGTGAGCGACGACTCCTGGGTGGAAAGAAAAAACGCCTCCACGAGCCTGGCATCGGCCGGGACATGGTCGCCCGCTTCGATCTCGATGCGGTCCCCGATCACGAGGTCTTGGGCGGGGATCGAAGAGGGGACACCGTCGCGGACCACGCGGGCCAGCGGGGCCGACATCCCGCGGAGGGCCGTGAGGGCACGCTGGGCGCGGTCCTCTTGGAGAAAGCCGATGACGGCATTGACCAAGACAATCGCCACGATCGCAGCCGTATCGGCCCAGTCGCCGACGGCCCCGGCGATGATCGCCGCCACGATCAGGATCCAAATCAGCAGTTCGCGAAACTGGGCCAGGAAGGTCCGCCACCAGGGCACCGCAGCCGGTTCTTCCAGCCTGTTGGGGCCGTGCTCCACCAGCCGCCGTGCCGCCTCCCCGGCCGGGAGCCCCCGCTCGGCGTCGGTCGCCAGTCGGCGGACAACCTCATCAATGGGGAGGGAGTGCCAGGCAGGGAGCGGGGATGTGGCAACCACCTGCGACTCGGAAGGTGGCATGCTTTCGCCTGCTGTCAGTGACCGTGGGCAGAAGGGAATCTACCGCCCATCCCAGCGCAGCGGCGGGCCGTCGAGGCGCTGGATGTGGCGGCTGCGGTAGTCGTTAAAGGCGGTGTCGATCTCCCCTTGCGCGGTGGACGTCGCCGCACCGACGCGGATCGCCTGCATGATGCTCGCCTCGTTGACTAGCCCGATGCCACGGATCGTCTGGAGGAGGCCGTTGATCCGTTCGTCGGCCGTGATCCGCTCCACCACCGCTTCATTGGCCTGCGCTGCATCAGCAGCGCGGACGTCGCGCCAGATCATCTCCCACGAGCCGTCAGGCATGCGGACCTCGAACACCGATTCCACCTCCGCCCGGCCATTGGCCGCGTCGACGTTGACGCGTGTCGCCCGGTAATGCCCCGCGTCGGCTGCCTGGGCACGGGCCGACACGAGCCATCGCTCGGCCGGCTTGCCGGCGGGATTGGCACCGCCGGGCGTCGGAGGGGAAATCGCCGGCACTCCCGGGAGCCCACCACCTTGAAGCCCGCCGAGAATCTCGTCGAGGCCCAGGCCACCGAGGGCGCCGTTGCCACCGCCGAGCAACTGCCCCAACTGCGGGAGGAGCCCCGCGAGCCCCCCCTCGGCCTCCCCGGCCTTCACCACCGTGTCGCCAAAACCCTGAAAGGCGACCGCATCGCCGAGCGCGTCTTCCACGAGCGCTATCCGCGCAGTCCACTCCCGATCATCCTGTGGCAGAGGAGGAAGGCGGTCGCCGAGCCCCGGCGGCGGGGAGAGCGGATCGATGCCCCGCCCCTTCAATTCCTTCGTCAGATCGGCAGCCGAGCGCCCCTCAACATCCTCCAGCCGCTCGCTCCAAGCCCACCGCGCGATCCGCTGCGCGTCCTGCCCGCTCGGCCGCACCTTCGTCACCCGCTTCGGTGTGATCCGCAGGAGGGTGAATTGCGATTCCCCCCGCCTGGCTGCCCGCGGGCGGATCGGTCGATCGGGCCCCCCCTCGTCCGCGCTCCGCGCTGCCGCGTCCCGATCGCCGGCCTCTTCGGCAGCCGCGAGCCAGTCGTCGACCCGGTCGGCCTCACGGCGCAAAAGCCCGAGGGTCCGTGTCCGGCTCTCCGGGAGGGCGGCGATCGCCGCCGCGAGGCGCTTCGCGAGCGCCTCCATGACAGCCTTTGTTTGCCGGCGCTCCTCGGCGCCGAGCACCTCGGCCACCTCGGGGGCACTCGTCTCGAGCCAATCGCGCTGCACCGCCACATCGAGCGATCCATCCGGAAAGCGCTTCACGACCGCGCCACGGATCTCCCCGCCGCCAGCGACCGAGATCAGGTCGGTGACGCCTTGAGGGGGAGCCTTCTCGCTTTTTTTCCGATCGGCAGGCTGGGCGTGGGCGAGCGCCGCGAGGCCCAAGATGATGACAAACCCCCCGGCACACGACGACACACGACGCCCTGCGGGATTCATTCGTTGCATGAGACTCCCCTCCGCGCCTGGCTGCCTCGCCCGAGAAGAGTTTACACCTCCGGCAGGCTCCGGGCCCGCTCCGTCTCTATGAAAGCGCCCCCCCACCCCGCGCCCGTCAGATCTCCGCCAGCTTCGCCGTGGCGTCGCCAAACGAGTCGACCGGGGTCCCGCAGACGTCGAGGAGCGACATGTAGAGCCGGCACATCTGCCGCTGCTCCTGGCCCGAGTAGTCGAGCACCCGGCCGCCGCCGATCTTCCCGCCGCCGCCACCGACGAGCACGACCGGGAGCTGGGAAGCATCGTGGTGGCCACTCATCATGCTCGAGCAGTAGAGGATGGCGGTGTTGTCGAGCGCCGTCCGTTCCCCCTCCTGCACCGAGTCGAGGCGCCGGCAGATGTGCGCCAGTTGCCCGATGAAGAACTGGTTGACTTTGAGCCAGTCGGGGGTGTCGGAGTGGGACAGGAGGTGGTGGATCATGTAGTCGACGCCGAGGTTCGGGAATCGCAGCGACGAGTGATCGTTGTTGAGCTTGAGGGTGCAGACGCGCGTCGAGTCGGTCATGAAGGCCAGCACGAGGATGTCGCTCATCAGCCGCATGTGGTCGGCGATGTCCTGCGGCACGCCATCGGCCGGCCGCGGCATGTCGGGCCCGGCCAGCACCGGCTTCCAGCCCTGCAGCTCGCCGCGCTTCCCCGCCGACTCGATCCGCCGCTCGACGTCGCGGACGCTGTCCAAGTATTCGTCGAGCTTCCGCTGGTCGCCGCGGCTGACGGTGCGGCGGAAGTCCTCGGCATCCTCCCGAACCGCATCGAGAACGCTCACATCCTCACGCGTCGATTCGTCCTTGAAGAGCCGGTCGAAGGCGAGGGCGGGATAGATCTCCAGCGGCGTCGGTGACGTCGGCGACGTCCAGGAGATGTGGGAGCTGTAGAGCATCGAGTAGTTCTTGTGGACGCTCGGGTTGCTCTTCTCGCAGCCGAGAACGAGACTCGGCACCTTCGTCGAGCGGCCGTGCCGCTGGGCGACGAACTGATCGACGCTCGTGCCGGAGCGGATCTCGCCACCACTGGCAAGGGGCGCCCCGGAGAGGATGTTGCCGGTCTGCGAGGAGTGGATGTTTCCCTTGAGGGCCTCGGCGTTGTAGAGCCCCTTGATGAAATTGAGGCGGGTGCGGAAGTCATGGAGCGGGGCGAGCACAGCGCCGAGCTCCATCGCCTCCCCCTCTCCCTTCGCCCACCACTCCTTGGCATGGAAGCCGTTGCCGGAGAAGAGCACCGCCAGCCGCGTCGGCGCGGTCGCTTCCGCGCCTGCCGCGGGGGGGACGTCGCCCGCCCACACGTTCCGCGACTCCATCCACGGCAGCGCCATCGAGACACCGAGGCCGCGGAGAAACGTACGGCGGGCGAGCCAGTCGCGGCGGGAGGGAAGCGGATTCATCGTGGACCTCGTTTCATGCCTGGAAAAAACGCAACAACAGGATCGAAACACTCTCAAAACGCCTGTCCGACGCCGTCGGCTACGGCGCAACCCCCGACACCAGCATATCCCGCCCCCGGATCTCCCGGAACTGCGGGCTGGCCACGATCACCTCCACCATCGTGGCGACCCCGTCGCCCGCTGCCGCCTCGAGCGACTCCAGGAGCGGCTCGTCGGAGAGCTGGACACTGCGGCCGAGGGCATAGCCGAGGAGCTTCTTGGAGAATTGCCGGACAAACTCGTCGCGATGATGATCGACAAGATGGTCGCGAAGGCCGGCAAGTCCGTTGACCGCAGTGGCAGGGCCGTCCGCCGCCCGGGCGGGAAGCATGGCGCTGGAATCGACCACCAACCCAGCAGAGTCCTGTGTGCGGGCCCGGCCGATGGCATCGAAGCCCTCGAGGGCGAAGCCGTAGGGATCGATCGTGCGGTGGCAGCCGGCACAGGCAGCTTGCGTCGAATGGAGCTCCGTGAGCTTCCGTTCGGTGAGCCCCTCGGGAGGCACCTCGGGGAGGATCGGAATCCCCTTGGGGGGCTTGGGGAGCTTGCGCCCCAGCACCGTCTCGGAGAGCCACGCGCCCCGCAGAATGGGGCTGGTGCGCGAGGCGCCGCTCTGCTTGGCGAGCACCGCCGAGAGCCCGAGGATCCCGCCACGACCGCGGGCCTTCATGCCGTCGAGCCGCTGCCACTCCCCCGGCGGCGCCGCGCCGTCGGCCGGCGCCAAAGCGGCGCCGTAGAACGCCGCCAGGAGCGGATCGGCGAACGTGTGATCGGCGTCGAGGAGATGCGTCACCGGCCGGTTTTCGCGGAAGAAGTCGGCAAAGAAGCGCACTGCCTCGCCATGCATCGCCTGCCGCAGCCCGGCAAACTCCGGGAAGTGCGTGGGGCTCTTCTCGTCGAGGGTGTCGAAGTCGGCGATGTGAAGCCACTGACAGCCGAACTCCAGCGCCAGCCTGTCGACCTTCGGGTCGCCGAGCATCCGCGTTACCTGTCGGGCGAGGACTGCCGGCTCGTGGAGCTCGTGGGCATCGGCCAGGGCCGAAAGCTCCGCATCGGGGAGGCTCGACCAGAGAAAGGAAGCGAGCCGCGCCGCGAGCTCGTGATCGCTGACCGGCCGGGAAGCCTCCCCGGGCGGCGCCTGCTCGAGGTGATAGAGAAACGCCGGCGCCACGAACACCCGGGCGAGGAGGACGCGGATCGCGTCGTCGTGCGAGATCTCCTCGCCGCGGAGCTTCGCGTACAGGGAACGGAGCCCCTCCACTTCCGAATCGGCAAGTGGCCGCCGCCACGCCCGCCGCGCGATCCCCAGCACGGCCTCGACATGGACCGGCTCGGTGGCGACACGCTCCGCCCGGTACTCGGCGGCCCGGTCGAGGATCGGCTGCCGGAGCCCCTCGAAGGCGCTCGGATCGGCATCTTGGGTGGCGTACTGCCAAAGCTGCTCGTAGGCATCGACAAGCTGGAGCGCATCGCCACTGACGAAGTGGAGCTCGTGCCAGAGACCATCGAGCCTGGCCGCCTCTTCGCCAGAGAGGACGAGGCGCTGGAGCTGATCATCCTCACGATGGTAGAGCGTGAGCGTCACCACCTCGTCGACCGGAACGATCTTCGTGTAGCACAGCGCCGCCGGGAATGTCTCGCGGAAACGCGCGAACTGCGCCTCGAGCGCCTGCCGCCGCGCCGCATCGCGGACGAGGATCGGATTCGACGAGGCCGGCGGGCCGGCACCGTCCGACCACAGCCCCCCGCGCGCTACCGCCGCCGCGCCCGGCGCCGACACCAGCGCGGCCGGGGCCTCGAGAAGGATCTGTGCCTGGATCGAGCCCCCCGCACCGGCCACCTCGGCGACCGAGGCGGTGGTGACGAGCTCCGCCCCGGCGACAAGCTCCGCCGGCAGCTCGACGCGGACGATCGTCGGCGCGGCAAGCGACAGCGCCGTCCGATCGATCGCCCTCGTATCGGGGCGGACACCAAACAGGGCCGGGTCGGGGCTGATCGCCGCCACCGCGGCGGTCACCTCCGCGGCCACCGGGGATGCAGCAGGGGCTTCGGCCCGGGCCGCGGAGAGGAGCGGCCCGGTGAGGCTCGTGAGATGACCATGGAGGAGCCGGTCGGGGGCGTCGGCCGGGAGATCACCAGGGCCATCCCGGAGGAGCTTTTCCACTCCCTCGGCCAAGGCGTGGCGGGCGACGGTGTCGTCGGCCGAGCGCCACCGGTCGAGGAGCGATCCGCGCGGGATCACGGCCAGCGCCGTCTCGTCGGCATCAGGCTCGCTCACGAAGTGCCACACGCCCGGATGGCCGAGCGCATCGGCATGGGGATTGCCGGCGAGGAGGTCGGGGACGACATCATGGGTCAGATTCCAGGTGCGTGCCTCGCCACCCGACTCCCGGATCGTGAGATCGACGGCGGTCAGGTCGCAGGAGTGGTCGCGTCCCCCCGGGCCGATCGAGAGGAGGACGACATCCCCTGGCTTGACGACGATGGCGGGGAACGGTCCGACGGTGATGACGCTGTCGCCTTGGCTCTTCCCCGCGGCAAGGCGCACGACCGCGCCGCCGCGGCGGACCTCCACCACCCAGGTGACGCCGTTGCCGCAGGCGGTGTGGGCATGCTGCACGGCGGCATCGATCGCCACCGTGGCCGCCACCGGGCTCTTCCAGGCGAGGATGGCGCGGAGCGTCGGCGAGGGATGGACGGCAAGGCTTTTGGGCTTCATCGTCCCCGGCACCTTCACCGTCTCATCCGACGGATTGGCGATCACCGAGAGGGCATCGGCGGCGGTCCACCCCTTCACGAAGGGATAGTCGGGGTGCGCGTCCATCCGTCCTTCGATCCGCCCCTCGAGCTTCACTCCCCCCTGCCCTATCCCGAGGTAGGCAAGCCAGGAAGAGAGGATCGCCCGGTCGATCCCCTGCCGGGCGGCGAGGGCGTCGAGCTGGGTGTCGTCGAGGGCCCCGTCGGCGGCAGCCCCTTCGATTCCGGCCACGAGCGCGAGGACCTCGGCGGTGGCGTCGACGAACATCGTGCGCCGCGACGCCAGCCCCGCGACGAGGCCGCGCAGATCGGCGAGGAGGAGATCAGGACGCCCCGGGGCGACGATCCGCGGCGCCTCGAAGATCGCCACGTCACCGGCGCCACCGTCCCCGGCATCACCGGCGGCAAACCACACCGGGATCGATCCCTCCGCGCTCCCCTTCGGCAGCTTGACGCGGATCTCGCGCCGCTCGGCCAGCGGCGTGACGGGCGTCTGCCAAGCTTTCGGCCCATCGCGCTTGCCGATGTGGCCGATCGTGTTGAAGGTCCACAGCGCCGTCTGCCACGGCTCGATCATCCCCGCGAGACGATCGGCATCCCCCGGCTCCCCGTGGCGCCACGCGGTCCGGACCGCGTCGAGCGGCAGGGAGGGGGCGGGATCGACGAGCGCCGCGACGAGCGCCGCGAGATACTTCGGGCTGACACCATGCTTCGCGGCAGCTTCCGCGGGGGAGATCGTGCCGGCGAGGAGCCCGTCCCGCTCGGCCAACGCCGCGGCCAGGCACTTCACCAGCGGCGGCCGGCCGCCGGCATTGGTGTCGAAGGCGATCCCCTGGAGGTTGACGCTCGTGGCGCCGGTGTTGACGGTGTTGCGGGCGTAGATGTCGCGGATGCCGGCGAGGGCCTCCTCCGTCCAGTCGCGCTTCGTCGTCGATGGGCTGAAGCGAATCCCGTCGGGCGTGAGGACGGCATGGGCGGCGATCTCCTTGGCCGCGTCGAGATACTTGTCAACCATCTCCGGCGACATCACCAGCGCCTGCCCGACGTTCGTGAAGCCCTCGCCGGCGGCGCCGTCGACCGGAAACTCCTTGCCCGGATCGAGCGTGGCAACCCCGGTCAGATCGCGGAGGCTGGCGGTGTATTCGGCGTTCGAGAGCCTGCGCAGGACGACCGGCCCGGGATCACCCGCCGTCCGCGCCGCGATCGCGAGCAGCTGGCCACGGAGCGCGCCCCGCACGGCCGCCAGCTCCTCCTGGCCCGGCTGCGGCGCGTCGTGCGGTGGCATCGCCCCGGAGCGCAGCTGGTCAGCGACGAGCTGCCACAGGGCGGGATCGGCTGCCACGTCGGCTGCGCTTGCGAACCGCTCGAGATCAATGTCGGCCGTTTTGTCGGCGGTCGAATGACAGTCGATGCAATAGCGGGCGATGAACGGACGGACGTCGTCACGGAAGCCGTCAGCCACCGCGCCCGAGGCGACCAGGCCGAGCATCGCTGCCAGCGGGACAAACAACAGGGGGCGAGAGACGCGGCGGGTCATCGGAACGTCCTTGGAGGTGGAGGGCAGAAGCATGGCGCGACCCGATCAGGCGACGACATCATGGACAACGGTGCCATGGACGTCGGTGAGACGGTAGTCGCGGCCGGCGTGGCGGTAGGTGAGGCGCTCGTGATCAAAACCCATCAAATGGAGAATCGTGGCGTGGAAGTCGTGGGTGTGGACCGGCTTCACGATCGATCGCAGCCCGTATTCGTCGGTCGCGCCGTGGACGATCCCCCCCTTCGCGCCACCGCCGGCCAGCCACGACGTGAACGCCCAGGGATGGTGCTCGCGGCCCGGGGCATCAGCGGTGTTGTTGAAGGGGGTGCGGCCGAACTCGGTCGTCCAGACGACGAGCGTTTCGTCGAGCATCCCGCGCGCCTTGAGATCGGCCAAGAGCGCGCCGATCGGCTGATCGACATTCTTCGCCAGCCCCACGTGCGACATCATGTCGCCGTGGGCGTCCCAGTTGTTGCTCGACCCGGTGTCGATCAGCTCCACGAAGCGCACGCCGCGCTCGACGAGCCGACGGGCCGCGAGGCACTGCCAGCCGAAGCCGGTCGTCTGCCCCGGCTGGAGGCCGTAGGAGGCGAGCGTACCGGCCGTCTCCCCCGAGAAATCAAACGCCTCGGGCACCGCCATCTGCATCCCGAAGGCGGTCTCGAAGGAGCGGAGGCGCGTCGCCAGTTCGGCGGCGCCGGGGCGGCCGGCGAGATGCTCCTCATTGAAGGCCCGGAGCGCCTCGATCTCCATCCGTTGCCGGTCGGCCGGGATCCGCGGGGCGACATTGGCGACCGGCTCGGCCCCCGGCACGACGAGCGTCCCCTGATGGGCGCCGGGGAGGAAGTCGCTGGCGTAGACCTGCGTGCCGGCGTAGGTCTGCTGCGGGGCGATGACCACAAACGACGGCAGGTTGCGGTTGAATGTTCCCAGGCCGTAGCTGACCCATGAGCCGATGCTCGGACGGGAGAAGGCGAACGACCCGGTGTGCATCCCGAGCGTGGCGTTGTAGTGGTTGGAGTGGGAGGTGTGCATCGAGCGGATCATCGCGATATCGTCGACATGCTCGGCCACGTGGGGAAAGAGCGTGCTCACCTCGGTGCCGCACTCGCCGTGCGGGGCAAACTCCCACTGCGGCCGCTTGAGGTAGATCCGCTCGTAGCCGGGGCGATTCTTGATCTCGGGATGGTCGGCCTTGATCTCCTTGCCATGATCGCGTGCCAGCGCCGGCTTCGGGTCGAACGTGTCGACATGCGACACGCCGCCGGTCATGAACAGAAAGATCACCTGCTTCGCCTTCGCCAAGCCCGGCGGGAGCCGCGGCGCGAGCGGGTCGGCCGCCGCCGCGCCGCCATCGGCGCGGAGGAGATCGGCGACAAAGCCGTCGAACAGGAGCGACCCGGCCACGGCGGAGCGGAGCAGATGGCGCCGGTTCATGGGAGGCCTCGGGAAAGGGAGCGACGGGAAACGGGTGACGCCGGGGGAATCAGTCGAGATAGAGAAACTCGTTGCTCGCCAGGAGAACCCGGGCCAGGGCGCCCCACCGCTCCACCGTCTCGCCCGGATACGCCGCGAGGAGTTGCCGGGCGCGGTCGACTTCGGCAGGAAGCGGGTCGCGCTGAAAGAGGCGGAGGTAAAGCCGACTGATGCCTGCGGCAGCCTCACCGTCGGTCCCCACGCGCTCCACCACCTTCGCTGCCTGGGCATGGAAGAAGGGATCGTTGAGGAAGTAGAGCGCCTGCGTCGGCATCGTCGTCGTCTGCCGCTGGGGCGTGCTGGCGTTGGGATCAGCGCCGTCGAAGAGGGCCAGGAACGGATGGCGGCGCTGCCGCTGCACCATCAGATAGCCACTGCGGCGCGGGCTGTCGTAGACAGCCACGAACGGGGCATGCTGCGAGAAGCCCCAGGTATTTTCGGGGGGGAAGGGATGCCCTTCGGCCGGCGTCGCATCGAGCGTGCCGGCGGCGACGAGAAGACTGTCGCGGATCTCTTCGGCGGTGAGCCGGCGGGGGACGCAGCGCCCGAGGAGCTTGTTGTCGGGATCGCGCTCGATCGCGTCAGCCCCCCCCGGAGCCGTGCCCGAGCGCTGGTAGGCGGCCGAATCCATGACGAGGCGGTGAAAGGCCTTGAGGCTCCCACCATCGGCCTCGAAGCGAGCCGCGAGCCATTCGAGCAGCTCTGGGTGGGTCGGCGCCTCGCCGCGCGAGCCGAAGTCGTTTGGCGTCCGCACGATCCCGGCGCCGAAATGCCACTGCCAGAGACGGTTGACGATCACGCGCGTGGAAAGCGGGCTCTCGGCGATCCAGCCGGCCAGTTGCCGCCGGCCGCTCCCACCGTCGGCCGCCACCGACTCACCGCCAAGGATGCCGAGCCAGCGCCTGGGCACCACGGCGCCCGGCTTCTCCGGATCGCCCCGTTGGTGGAGGGGAGCATCGTGGGGCTCCCCCTCGACGACGGCATAGGCCACCGGGAGCGCCGGCTGCGGAGGGACATCCGGGAGGGGCTCCGCCTCGATCTTCCCCAGGGCGACAAGCCCCGGTCCGTAGTCGGCGCCCGCGACCGTGGCGAGCGTGAACGACACGCCGTCGAGCGCCGCCGGATGGCCGTCGGCCACGGCGCCGCTGACGAGATACCGGCCATCGGCCGGGCAGACCCAGGCGACGGCCACGGGACGATCCTGCGCGGGGTGGACGTAGAAGGTGTGGCCAGGGAGATCGGTCCAGGCCTTGACGGGATTCGGGGAAGTGTTGGCAAACGCGCTGGGCAATTCACCCCGCACCCAGCTGACAAGCTCCGGCTTCCCGTCGACTCCCTCCTTCCTGTGCGCGAGAAACGCCGGCCCCTCCGCCGCCCCCGGCTCCACGAAGCACCAGGCCGCGCCCGCGTCGTCGATGAGGGGATTGGCCGGAAGCGCGCCGGCGGCGAGATCGGCCGTCGTCCAGCGTCGGCCGACCAGCGCACCGTCGGTCGACGCCGCACACTCGATGCGGAGATCGACGAGTGTCGTGTCGGCGCCATGGTTGCCGTTGGGGCTGACAGTGAGCTGGATCGCCTCCCCCTTCTTGAGCTCGACGCCATGCGCCGCTCCCCCTTCCGCGGCCACCGGCACCGAGGCCCCTTCGCCGACATTGGCCGCCTGGAAGGCCCTGGTCTGATCGGCCAGCCAGGCCCTGAGCTGGGCTCGCTGCCCCGCCGCGTTTCGGGCCGCGATCGCCGCATCACGGGCGGCGACAGCGGCCTTCCAGGGGGCGAGCGCCGCCTCGGCCTCTCCCGGTGAGAGGAGCGGCACCATGTCGCGCGGCTGCCCCTTCGCCTCACATCCGGGGAAGGGAAACTTCGAGCCCTCGAGGATCCCGTAGAGGGCGTAATAATCCTCCGCGGAGACCGGATCGTATTTGTGGTCGTGGCAGCGGGCACAGCCGGTGGTGAGCCCGAGCATGTTCTTGCCGAGATTGTCGATCAGGTCCTCGTGCATCAGATGCACGTCTTTGTCGATGTCGTGGCCGAAGCGCCGCGCGATGGCGAGGTAGCCGGTGGCAATCAATCCCTCGCGGCGGGCTGCATCATCGGCCCCCGCGCGGAGGATGTCGCCGGCGATCTGGAGGCGAAGGAGGTCGCCCCAGGGGAGATCGCGATTGAAGGCGTCGTAAACCCAATTGCGGTAGCGCCAGGCATGGGGGAGGGGGCGGTCGGTGTTCTCGCCGGCGGTGTCGGCGTAGCGGACAACATCGAGCCAGTGGCGGCCCCACTGCACGCCGTACTGCGGGCTCTGCAGCAATCGATCGACGACCGTCCGGAAGGCCTCCCGATCGGGCGCCGGATCGGCGAGGAACGCGTCGACTTCCTCGGGCGTGGGAGGAAGGCCGGTGAGATCGTAGGTGGCACGGCGAAGGAGCGTGCGCCGATCGGCCCGTGGGGCCGGAGCGATGCCGGCGGCATCGAGGCGCGCCTGGAGGAAACGGTCAATAGAATTGTGGATGGCAGCGCCATCGGCATAAGCCGGCACTGCCACCGGCGCGAGGGGTTGAAAGGCCCACCATCCCTGCGCTTCCTCCCGACTCATGCCACCGATCTTCGCGCCAACAGAGCGCGGGTCGGGCGCGCCCGATCTGACCCACTCCACGAGCACGGCGATCTCGTCGGCGGAGAGCCGCGGCAACGGCTGGCCGTTGTGGTCTTCCTCGGGGGGCATCGACGACAGCCCCTCGACACCGCGGATCGCCTTGAGAAGGAGCGACGCTTCGGGCTCACCGGGCAGAATCGCCGGTCCCGAATCTCCCCCCTTCTGCCACCCCTCACGGGAGTCAAGCGCGAGGCCGCCGCTGGTCTTGGCGCCAGCGTGGCACTGGAGGCAATGGGCGACCAAGAGCGGCCGGACCTTCGCTTCAAAGTGGCTGAAGTCGGCCGGTTCGGCGGCGCGGATCTGGGGCGCCGGGAGCATCGCCGCCGCGAGGCTGATCAAGGCGATCAGTCTGGCGCTGGCCCGGCGGCAGGTTCTATCGGTGGGCATGGAAAACCCTCGTCACGAGGCATCGATCCCGAGAATCCCCCACTGATCCATCGACAGCCAGAGCGGACGGCACGCCAAAAACACCCCCTGCAGTCGACTGTCGACAATACCGCGGTGGGGTGCTATTTTCAACCTCGAAGCCGGTCTCGTGCCACGGGGATTTTTCATGCCGCTCACACCTCTCCGCCGTGTCAATCTGGCCCATGACATCAGTGCGCAGCTGTCACAGGCGATCGTCGCTGGCGACTTTCCGGCCGGCGCCGTGCTCTCGGAGCCGATGCTCGCCAAGCGGCTGGGAGTCAGCCGGGCGCCGGTGCGCGAGGCGCTGATCGAGCTCGAGACGCGCGGGATGGTGGAGTTTGACGAGCGTGGCCGGTCGCGCGTACCGAGCCTGACGCACGACGATCTCGTCGACATCCTCGGGATCCGGATCGCGCTCGAGCCGCGGGCCGCCGGCCTTGCAGCCCGCCGGGCCGACCCGCTGGCGTTTATTGATCTCGAGCGCAACCTCGACGCGATGCGCGCCGCGCAGACGCCGACGGAACTGGCCCGGCTCGACACCGCCTTCCATTCCGGCGTCGTCCGTGCCTCGGGGAGCCGGCGCCTCCACCTCTGCTGGAACGTCGTCGAGCACCAGGTCGATCTGTGGCTGGCCCAGATGCAGTCGCGCGTCGATGCCCTCTGCCACCAGCTCCGCGACACGACCGTCGCCGCCCACGCGGCAATGTTCGAGACGATCCGCTCCGGCGACGCGCTCCGGGCGGAGAATCTCGCCCGCAAGCATCTCACCGACTGGCTCGATGTCCTCCCCGGCGCGCCGGTGGTGTAAGCACTGGTGGGTCTCGTCAAACCGGCCCGGGGAGCCGTGTCGGCGAGAGAAGGATCACGATCCGGCGGCCGTCGGTGTGGTAGCGATCGCCGGTGAGGTTGTGCTTGGGCGCCTGGGGCGTGCAGGCGCCGACCCCGCCGACATACCCGGCCACCTCGACGCGCTGGGCTTGGCCAAGATCCTCCACACAGTAGTCGCGCGCCTCGTCGACATCGGGATCGATGCGGTGGGTGGTGAGATTCCAGGCCTTCGTCGTCCAGCGCACACCGATGTCGCGGCTCACCTGCCCCGCCCACACCGGCCGGCCGTCGAAAGACATTTCCGTCAGCCACAGCCGGAGATGGAGGCGCTCGTTGATCGTGTGCCTGGCTCTCTGCAGGGCGACATCCTGGCTGCGGGAGAAGAGATGGAGCGAGCTGACCGGCGAGTAGCGGTAGTTGACCCCGAGCAGGAAGGCCTTGACCGTCTTCCAGCAGGTGGCAAGCGAGATCGTCTCGCTGTCGTCCCAGCGGGCGGCGAAGGCGGCCAGAAGGGTGTCGAAGGTGCCGATGACGATGAGGTTGACCGGATCGCCCCGCTTCGTGCCGGAGGCATTGGTCGTCGCCGGCGGCAGGGCCTCGAGCCGGCGAACGAGCTCGGTAGGCCCACAGGCAACGACACTCGCCGGGGGCACGAGCTTGTCGAAGTCGAGGTGGAGGTAATCGGCGGCGATCCCCGGCACGGGGACAGTGAAGTGAAAATCGACGACCGGGGTGCTCGGCGGCAGCGCGGTGGGCTTCGTCCCCGCGGCGGCCACGGCGGAGAGATCGACGGCGAGCGATTCGCGGATCCCGGCCAGGGCCGCGAGACGGATATTGACCACCTTCGTACCGGCATCGAGCGTCGTGAACACGAAGCCCTCGGCGCGGGCGCCCGGTTCGATGGGGGTGAGGCGGAATCCGCGGTCTCGGAAGAAGTCGTCCATCCGGGCGTTGTTGAGCCAGGCGGTGAGGAGCTTCAAGGGGACGAGGATCAGGACCATCGGGACGAACAGCCAGCCGACGATCCCGAAGGTGGAGAGCCGGCGGAGGATCGAGAAGTGGCAAAGCGCCGCCGCCTCCAGGGGCGTGAAGTAGGAGGGATCGAGGCTCACGACCTGGAGACGGAGCCCGTCGGCCGAGCGGTTCTCGACGCGGACGAAGACCGGCTGGATGCCGCGGCGATTGATCGGGACGCCGAAGAGGCGCTGCGCTTCCCGCCCGGAGAGGACGGCAACGGTGACTTGGGCGCGGTCGTTCGACTCGGTCTGGGCCCGCTCGAGAAAGCCGTCGAACCCGGGCTCGGGGCCGTAAGGGGTGATCACGAGCCGGCGGAGCTGGTTGAAAACAAACGCGAGCGGCGCGGGGAGTGGCATGGGGGGCTCAATCCTCGCCGAGCAGGAAGAGGTCGAGCCCCTTGAACTGCCGGAAGTCGCGGTCGGTCGTCACAAAACGATGCCCAGATTGAAGAGAAAAGGCGGCGAGATAGGCATCCATCCACAGCTTCGGCGACGGCTTCGCATGCCCGGCCGCTGCCTTCCAGCGATCGTCGAGACCGTCCGGCTCATCGGCCCACCCGACCCGCCGATCGGCGCGGAAGCCGTCGTAAACCGACCACGCCTTGTGATTGGAAAGTGGTGGAATCCCATACGGCTCCATGACCGCCCGAGTGGTGAGGAGGCGGAGGAACGACTGCTGGGTGGCGCGGCAAAACAGGAGCGCGGGCTTCTTGGGGAGCGATTGCATCCACGCCGCACTCGCCTCGTGGAAGCGGTGCTTGGAAAGCGTGAGTGCCAAGCAGACGTTGCTATCCGCCAGCATCATGGATCCACCCGGTCTCCTGCTCGAGGAGAATGGCGGCCATTCGCCGTGGCGCGGATTCACCGTGGCCCGCCGGCTTCTGCCGACATCCGATCAGGGGAAGCCCGGTGCGCCGATCCTTGCCGATGACCGGCTCCGGCGGCGGCGACTCGGGCACCACAGATGCGGCGAGCCCCTGGCGGAGCAATTCCGCGACCGCATCCTTGAGCTTCCGCCCCTCCTGAACCGCACGAACCTTCACTTCCTTGACCAGGGCATCGGGGAGATCGAGCGTGGTCTTCATAGCTCCAATTTTCCTGGTTTCCCAGCTTGCTGTCAATTCGCAGCCTCCCCTGTGCCACGCCCCGACGGACGCGAGCGGCGCGGGGAGTGGAGCGGAGAGCCGTCACACCAGCGGCGTGCACGTCGCCTCAAGGGGGAGAAGCGGTCCGCCGGCCTTGTGGGTGAGGATGTGGAGGTAGCTTGTGAGGATGTGCTCGCAGGTCAGATCGGTGCGCACGAGCACCTTCGGCGGCGGCCCGAGGTCGATCGGATTGATCTCCAGCTCCCCGACCACATGTTCGTAGAGTGGTGCCGGGGGGGTCTGCGGCACGATGTCGAGACGATTGACGACCCGGCAGGTCGTGGGAACGAGGCGATCATAGGCCGATGCGAACGTGGCATCGCCGGTGCGCGGGCTGGCATACGTGAACGATCGCGGCTTGGGGAGCGTGGCGTTGGCGGCGACGTCGAAGGCGGTGAGCGTGGCGAGGGCGCCGCCGAGACTGTGGCCGCAGACGGTGACCGACGTCACCGGCACCCTCCACGGGAGCATCGACAGCGCCGCGACAAGGTGCGGCGAACCGGGATCGGGAAGAATCGTGAACGATCGGTACATCGCCGTGAAGCCGTCGTCGGTCATGCCGGCACCACCGCGCACCGGACAGGGCACATAGAGGAAAGCGGCGTCCTGGAGCCACTCGTAGATCCCCTCCGTGCCACGGATGGCGATCACGGCCTCCCCGCTCGCGGTGTCCTGGAGCACCATCCCGATCGAGACGCGCTGCTTGCCACGTTCGGGGCGGATGTCGGTGGCCAGATCGTTGGCGTAGATCGTCGTGATCACCGCATACTCGACCTCGGGTGAGGAGCCCCAGACCACGGTGAAGGCCTTCCCGGCGGCATTGTCGAGCGACGATGGGGGGACGCCGTAGGTCTTCTCGATGATCTGGGCGTAGCGGATGACGGTGGCCAGATCCATGGATGGAGCTCCTCATGGGTGGGTGTCGACGAGACGCAGCGTACTGGCTCCCTCTCCTCGGCGAAACCCATCGACCCCTACGGACAGACGGTTTACTCCGAGGGTTGAAGAGCCTCGAAAATGCCACGGGGCGTCAACTCCACCGGGCGGCGTCTTCAGACGATTGGATCCGCTTGGTGGGCGAAGTCGATGCCGGCGAGGCTGGGGGGAGCGTAGCCCGGGCACTTCCGTCGCCGGTCATGCACCGCCTGCGAGATCCGGTCACAGGCGACATTGATCATCCGCGTGGTCTTGCCCAACAACCGGTAAAAGTGTTTGGGGC
The DNA here is from genome assembly GCA_040397545.1 of Pirellulales bacterium. Classification (GTDB taxonomy): domain Bacteria; phylum Planctomycetota; class Planctomycetia; order Pirellulales; family UBA1268; genus QWOP01. The sequence continues at coordinate 1,365 of JBBAVV010000062.1, read as the reverse complement.
GATTGTCGAATGGTGTTGCCGGATCCTGAGTCAGCCCATCCTGGATCTTGTCGCGGTCTATTTTCAGGCCGAGGGGGGCGACCATGGAGATCATCCAGTCGAGCGTGGCATCGGACAGCCCCCTCGTCTCCCGGACGCCTCCTCCCACGCAGCTGTGCTCACCGGGAAACCAGACCTGCGTCACCTGATTCTCCGGAGCCTTGCTGTCCCTGTCCATTCGGGTGACGTTGTAGGGAGTGCGGATTTCATCGACGGCCACGGCGTGGAAAGCGCGCTCGATGCTCGGATTCAGGGTCGTGTCATAAAACTCGTACCGCCGGTTCACCCACCGGCTGATCAACGGCACCGTATTGGGAATACCTCGCGATCCGACGGTGTCCCAGCATCCCAGCGCCGCGATCTGTTTTCGGTCGCCGTAGTCCCGCCGGAAGGCCGTGGGCTTCTCACTGGAGGGCTTCACCTCCCGGCCGGCGTCGTGACGGAGGCGGTAGAGTTTGTAGGCTTCTGGAGTCTTGTGGAGGTACTTCCGCTCGACAAGGCCACACTTGTAGATCAGCCCCGCCAGTGACCGGACGGTATAGGCCCCACGGCTGAAACCGAACAGATAGATTTTGTCGCCGGCGTCATAGTTGGACGCCAGAAAGCGGTAGGCCGCCTGGATCTTCTCGTCGATCCCGGTGCCGAAAGCGCCGCCGAAGTAGCGGCCGATTCCGTTTACCGCCCCGACACCGCTGTCGTAGAACACGACCTGCGGGTTGTCGTCGAGATCGTTGCTCTCGATCGCCTGGGCGATCTTGAGCACGTTGGTGGGATAGGCGTTCTCGACCGATTGCCAGGTGCCATCACAACAGACGATGAGACGCTTCATTCCGCACTCCCCCGATGAACAGCCGACCGCGGCACCATGAGCCACGGCTGCGAGCCGACGAAGCCCCACCGGACGTCGGCAGGGCGTGTCCCGAGAGGGTACGTACCCTCCCAAAGCAACCTGCGGCCCCATCCGACATCGGGTGGCGATCGCCCCTGCTCTCTCTTCAAGGCGTAGGCTGTCGCCCAAACAGGACGGAGATTTTCTCCCAAGACCCCTCTCGCAGAAAGCCGCGCGTGGAAAAACCGGCGGAATCGACGCATTTCAGCAACCCGCGTCCTCTTTCAAGGGGAATCCTACGCCCTTACAATGGGAGTCCTCTTCTTTTCCTTTCCATGCTGGAGCCGGCAGGATGTCGACGACGAACCGGGTGCGCAGGTCTTTGGCAGCCTCCTGTCTGCTGGTCGCGGCGGCGGCCGTCGGTTCGGCCGCGCCGGCCGGGGAGGATCCCCGCGGGATTGTCCCCCCGCCCGGCGTCGAGGTGGTGAAGACGCTCG
>JBBAVV010000061.1:0-30374 GCA_040397545.1 Pirellulales bacterium | reverse complement strand
CCGTCGGCCCCGCCACGGGGGTGGCCGCGACGCGGATGTCGCCATGGATGACCAGTTCGTCGGCCACACCGACGACCCCGCCGAGCTTCTTGTAGGGCTTCATGCCGAAGTCAGTCTGCTTGATCCGGAAGGAACCGAGGAACCGGAGGATCGGGCCTCCCGATTCGATCTCGACCGGGATCACGACCTTCCTCGCCACGCCATGGAGCGTGAAGGTGCCGACGAGATCGACCGTCGGCTTCGCCCCCTCGACCCGTCGCCTCGACCGGAGGGCCGATTCGATGTCGAAGGTCGCCGTAGGGTGGCGGGCGACGTCGAGGACGTCAGCACCGAGCATGTTGTCGGTCGTCTGTTTCCGGGTCGAGGCATCGGTCTCCCCCGACAGGCCGAGTGCCTTGCGGGCGTCGGGGGTGTCGGCGAGGAAGGAGGGCATGTCGAAGACGAGCTGCCCGGCATTCTGGGGCGCGTCGAGCACCACCCGCCCCGACGCGAGGCGGCCGACGATGGCGTGATCGTGGCCGAACCCGGTCTTGCCGACGAAGATGTAGACCCGGCTCCGCTCGGTGTCGACGTCACCGGGGGCCGGAGGCGCGGCCGGCGGTGGCCCCTGGGCGCCGGCATCGACCAGCAATGCGAACGCCAGCAGCGCCGCGACGAACAAGCCCCTCGCCTGCCGGCGGGGAGCCATCGGACCCTTCCTACGAGGGGTCTGGCGGTGGTCGCCGGGAGGCGTGATCATGGTGCTGGTTCCTTGAAGTTGACCCGATCGTACCCCGCGGCCCCCTCGTCCAGAAGACGAAACGGCCCGGTGGTAGCGATCCTGCCGATTCTGCGGTCTGGCGGCGGTCCCTCCCCTTCTTCTGACCGTCAAGGTCGGTTGAATGGCCAACGGGCTGGCCTAGGGTTGCATGCCTCCACGTGCCCCGGACCCGCGCCTGCGCGAGAAGATCATGGCTGCCCTCGGCCGAATGAGCATCCAATCGAAGGTCATTCTCCTCCTCCTCGGGGTGAGTCTGGCGTCGATCGGCACGGTCGCCTGGATCGGCTACGAATCGGGCCGTTCGTCTCTCGATGCGGCGCTCCGCGAACGGCTGACGGCGATCCGATCGGCCAAGACGCTCAATGTCTCGATGATGCTCGACGCCCTCCGCGATCAGGTGATCGCGATGTCAGACAGCCAGACGGTGGCCGGGGCGGCACGGGAATTCACGGCGGCATTCCATCAGCTCGAGCAAACGCCGCTCGAGACCGCGCAGCAGGACGCGCTCGCCGCGTTCTACTCCTCCGACTATCTCCCGAAGCTCAACGAGGGGCGCGGCAGTCAGCCGGTCCTCGAGCAGTATCTCCCCGCCTCGCCGGCGGCCCGCTATCTCCAGTACCACTACCTCGCTGCCAACCCGGCCCCGTACGGCGGAAAAGAGGTCCTCGAAGCCCCCCCCGGCGACACGTCGGAGTACGGGAGGATCCATGCCCAATTCCACAAGGAGTTCGCCCGCACCGTCGCAATCTTCGGCTTCGCCGATCTCCTCATCGTCGATCCCGACTCGCTCGATATCGTCTACAGCTACGCGAAGACGGCCGAGTTTGCCACGAACCTCGAGAGCGGCCCGTATGCCAACACGCAATTGGCCGCGCTCGTCCGCAGCCTCCAGGGGCACAAGGAGCGCGACGATTTCGAGATCTCCGACTTCGAGAAGTTCGCCCCCAGCCTGGGCATGCCGATGGCCTTCATCGCCAGTCCGATCTACGAGGGATCGGAGCTTCTCGGGATCCTCGTCCTCCAATTCCCGATCGAGACCTTCAACAAGGTGCTGACGGCGAACTACGCCTGGTCGAAGGAGGGCTTCGGGCGCACCGGGGAGTGCTACCTCGTTGGACCCGATCGGACGATCCGCAGCCGGTCCCGTTTCATGGTTGAGGACGCCGACGTCTTCCTCGCCGACCTCGCCACCGAGGGGGTCCCGCGGGAGGCCATCGAGAGGATGCGGTCGCGGGGGACGGCCATGTGCCTCCTCCCAGTCGACAACCCCAGCGTCGAGGAGGCGCTGCGGGGCCGCAGCGGGGTAATGACAACGCGTGGCTACCGCGGCAAGGAGGTCGTGGCCGCCTACGGCCCGGTGGAGCTCAACCGGCTGCGGTGGGCCCTCGTGACCTCGATCGACGAGGCGGAGGCCTACGAGCCGACCGCCCGCTTCGGCCGGACGGTGTTCGGGCTTGCCAGTGGCCTGTCGTTGGCATCGACGCTCCTCGCGCTCGCCTTCTCGAACCTCCTCACCCGTCCTCTCCGGGCTCTGACCATCGCCGCCGAGCGGCTCGGGGCCGGCGACACCGACGTCAGCGTCCCGGTTACTTCCGAGGACGAATTCGGCCAACTCGGCCGGGTGTTCAACGGGATGGCGGCGAGCATCCGCAGGCAGACCGAGCAACTCCAGACGCAGGTGCGCGAGAACGAGGATCTCCTCCTCAACATCCTTCCTGCTTCGGCCATCGAGTCACGGCGCGACGGGGACGAGCAGGCCAACCGGGAGTTCGCCGACGTGTCGGTGCTCGTGGCGGATGTCGTCGGGATGGAGCACTACGGCACGACCGCCGGCGAGGCCCGGGCCCTCGCCATCCTCGGCGACCTCGTGGCAGCGATCGACGAGGCCGCCGATGCCGGAGGGATCGAGAAGGTGAAGACCACCGGCACCACCTACTTGGCCGTCTGCGGTCTCTCCGTCACCCGTCCCGACCATGTCCGGCGGATGATCGCCTTCGCGCGGGAGATCGAGCGGATCGTCGCCATCTTCAACCGTGACCACCAGCTCGACGTCGGCGTTTCAATCGGCATCAACGCCGGCCCGGTCGTCGGGGGCGTCGTCGGCCGGCGCCGATTCCTCTACGACCTGTGGGGGGAAACCGTTGCCGTGGCCAAGGGCCTTGCCGATCAGGGCACCGCGGCAATCCGCGTCACCAACCGGGTGCGCGAGCGCACCGCGGGGCTGTTCGAGTTCGACGGGCCGTCCACGACCACCCTCGATGGCCGACCAGCCATCGAGACGTGGTCCCTGCGGGCATGAGGGGCAGCCGATGATCGAATGGCTCCTCACCCATCCGCTCTCGACCCGCGTGGCGAATTTTTGGCCGGCGGTCATCCTCGCGCTCGGCTTTCCGCTGGTCGAACTGGCGCTCACCGAGGCGATTGCCGTGTGCGAGCGGCGCGGTGTGCGTTTCGCGCGGACGCTCCACAATCTCCGCGGCCTCGTCGTCCCCAGCTTGGCGGTGCTCCTGCTGGTGAGCCTCGTGCTCGGTCTTCCGGCCCAAGGCGGCGTCGTCCGCGTCGCCGAGACGGTGTTCTGGATCGCGGCCCTGTACGCGATCGTCGGCGCGTTCAACGATGCCTTCTTCGGTCGCGCTGCCGCCGATTCCTGGCAGGACCGTGTCCCCACGCTTCTCCGTGATCTGATCCGCATTGCCCTCGTTGCGGCCGGCGGGCTCGTCATTTACTCGAAAGTCTGGGGGCAGGAGGTCGGCGGTGCCCTGACGGCCCTCGGCGTGGGATCGGTGGTCATCGGCCTGGCGCTCCAGGAACCGCTCGGCAATCTCGTCTCGGGGCTGATGCTCCTTTTCGAGCGGCCGCTGAAGGACGGCGACTGGGTGCGGGCGGGGGACGTCACGGGGCGCGTCACCGAGATCAATTGGCGGAGCGTCCATATCGAGACGGCGACGCGGGAGCTCCACATCGTCCCCAACGTCTCCCTCTACAAGAGCGAGTTCAGCAATCTCTCCCGCCCGACGCTGGTGCGCACCGAAGTCGTCGAGATCGGCTTTGGCTACGACGATCCGCCGAACCGCGTCAAGGAGGTGCTCCAGGAGATGCTCGAATCGACCCCGGGCGTGCTGGCAACACCGGCCCCCGAGGTGCGGGCGATGGGATACGGTGACTACTCGGTGACCTACCGGCTGATCTTCTCCGTCGCCACCCAGGAGGAACTGTGGGCGATCCGCGACGGAATCGTCTGCCGCGTGTGGTATGTCGCGCGGCGCGAGGGGCTGACGATTCCCTATCCAATTCAGATGGAATATGGCCCGGGGGAATCCCCAGGACGCCCCGAGCCGTCGCCAGCGGAGGCCCTCAAACCCCACGCCCGGTTCGTACCGGCGCTGGCCCACCCGTCGGGCCGGCGGCCGGCGGTGCGTGACTACGCCCGCGGCGAGACGATCCATGCGACGAAGGGACGGTTCCAAGGCTTCGCGCTGATCCTCTCCGGCAAGGCGACCCTCCAGACCACCGGCGACCACGACCGGCCGGTGACGATCGGCTCGATCGGACCTGGAGAGTGCTTCGGCGACCAATTGACCGCCGGCGGCGGGCTCGACGACGTGGGCATCGTCGCCGCGGAGGACCTGCGGATCCTCGTCTTCGATCCGGTGGCGATCGGCGACCTGCTCGACCACTCGCCGAGCTTGGCAGCGGAGATCGGCGACGCCCTCGAATCGCGTCGCCGGGCAGCCCAGGCGGCGCGGCGGGGAAAATGAGCCCGGGATTCCGGACCGTCAGGCGGCGGCCCTCACCTGCGCATCGTGCAGGGCCGTGCCGCGGAGGAGGATGCAGCCGTGAAGCACCTCCGGCCGGCCCGGGCTGCCGACCGCCGCGGTGGGGCAGGCGACGAGCCCCCGCAGCCGCGACCACGATTCCCGGAGGGCGTGCGGGATCGAACAGGCGCTGACGTTCCCGGTTCGGCGTGTCAGGCCGTTGACCAGCTCCCCCCCGATCCCCGCCTCCTCGAGCTTCATGCCGGTGAAGCGGACGATCCCCGCGCCGGCTTGGTGGGGCACCACGAAATCGACGTCGGTACCACGGAGACCGGCCGCGCCGAGCGTCTCGACGACGGCCGCCGACATCGCCCGTGGCGCCAGATCGGCGATCGTCATCCCGTCGAGCGAGTAGACGAGCCGCGTCTGGTCGTGCGTCCGCGTGCCGTCGACGGCGGGGACGGCGACGTGCGAACGGAGGTGAAAATCGAACGCGGGGCGATCGACCGGCTGCTTGCCGGCGTCGGCACGGACGATCCCGAAGTGGACCGGATAGCGCCGGCTCGCCATCGGGGCGAGGATCGTGGCCGACGCCATGTCGCCGAACAGGCCGCCGGTCGTCGTGCAGCCGTAGTCGGTGATCCGACTGATGCGGGTGGCAACGACGACGAGGAGGAAGTCGTCGCGTTCGAGGACGAGCCGTGGGGCCCAGCGCTTGGTGATCAGCGCGAACGCCCGGCTGTAGCCGCAGCAGAACCAATTCAGCCCGAGGGTCCGGCAGCGTCGCAGCCCGAGCTCACGGGCCAACTGCCGGGCGGCCCGCCGTGGCCGCTCCCGCACCGCCTCGTGGGGGGCGAGGTGCCGCCTGGCGATCGACGGGGGGATGAAGGAGGGGGAGACGAAGACGATCCCCCGGCAGTCGGCGAGGTTGCAGCCCGACTCCTGCTGGAGCCGGCGGACGGCCCGGAGCCCCATCGTCAGTTCGTCGTCGAGGGAGATGGCACGGGCCTCGATCCCGGTGTGCTGCGTGAACTTCCGCGGGATCGTGGCGCCGAACCAGCCGTTCTCCAGGTGCCACGAGGGCTGGTCGATCGAAATCGCGGCGATGCCGAGATCGGAAGTCGGGCTCGGGGCCATGGTCGGTGCGCGTCTCGGGGAGGGGCAGGCGACGTGCCGGCGGGGGTGCGGCAGAAGTTGGGGGAGGATTGTGACGACCCCGGGCCTCCCGGGCCAGTGGAAAACTGGCGCCGGAATGAGGGATTTCCACCATTTCCGACCGCTCGTGCCCGCTGGAAAATGCTCCTGTCACAATCAGGTTCACGATCGGCCACAGAAAGGGCCCAACCGATGATCGAGACGATGACCGCCGGCGCGTTCGACGCTATCGCGAGTTCCGCCACCGCGAGGGGGGTTGGAGCCTTGGAGACGGCGCGGGGCTGCCTGCCGCTGCTGGCGATCGATCTTGGCGTTGCCATCGTCAGGCTCCTGCTGCCGATCGCCCTCGCCTCTGGCCTGCTGCTGCCGGGCGGGGCCGCCGCCGACCCGCTCACCGCGGCCCAGGCGATGGCGTTTGCGCGGCTGGCGCTCGACGGGATCGCCAGGGAATATCCCCACAAGCCGGCCGATGTCCTCAATGGCGATGCCGATGTGCAGCCGCCCCGGCAGGTTCATCCGGCGTTCCACGGCTGCTACGACTGGCACTCGGCGGTCCACGGCCATTGGATGCTCGTCCGCATCCTCCGCCGTTTCCCCGGCCTGCCGAACGAGGGGGAGATCCGCGCGGCCCTCGGGGCGAATCTGAAGGCCGCGAATCTGGCCGCCGAGGCGGCGTTCTTCGCCCGGCCCGGGGCGCGGTCGTTCGAACGCCCCTACGGCTGGGCCTGGCTCCTCAAGCTGGCCGAGGAGCTCCACGACTGGGACGACCCCGACGGGAGGGAATGGTCGGCGAACCTCCGGCCGCTGGTCGATGTGATCGTCGCTTCCTATCTCGACCACTTCCCGAAGCAGACCTACCCCAACCGCAGCGGCGTCCATTCGAGCACCGCCTTCGGGCTCGCCTTCGCGCTCGACTACGCCCGCGCCATGAAGCACGAACCACTCGAGGCCCTCGTCATCGAGCGGAGCCGCACCTACTTCGGAGCCGATGAGCGGATCCCGGCGGCCTGGGAGCCGGACGGCGCCGATTTCTTCTCCCCGAGCCTGATGGAAGCCGATCTGATGCGGCGGGTGTTGCCGGCCGGGGAGTTTCGCACGTGGTTCGACCGCTTCCTCCCCGAGATCGCCGCGGGCCTTCCCCGCAGCATCCTCGAGCCGGCGACGGTCACCGACCGCACCGATCCGCAGCTGGTCCACCTCGACGGGCTCAACCTCAGCCGGGCCCGCTGTCTGCGGAGCATCGCCGCCATGTTCCCCACCGAAGACGCCACGCGGCAGACGCTCCTCGCCGCGGCCGAGCGGCACGCGGCGGCCGGGCTGCCGCATGTCACCAGCGGCGACTACGCCGGCGAGCACTGGCTGGCGTCGTTTGCCACTTGGCTGCTGACCGAAGAGGAGTGAGGGGGCCACGGGCCGACCGATGCGGCCGACACCGTTTCAAAACGGCGTCACGACATCGCCGGCATCGCGAGTGAACAAGGCCCGGAGCGTCGTCGCATCGATCTGTTGCGATATCTCCCGCACCGAGCCGTCGCCAAACAGTATCGTCCTCACGACGAAGAAATGGTTCGTCTTCGCCTCCCGGAGCGCGTCGATCGCCTTGTCAATGTCGACCGTCATCGCCTCCCGGAGCACGTCGATTGCCTCGTCGATGTCGACCGTCATCTCCTGGGGGCTCGTCCACGGGACGCCGTTGTTTCGCCCCGACTCGAGGACGAGGATCGTGTTCGAGGTGCCATCGTGGATCGCCGACAGGGGCACGCCAATCATCGCCGTGCCGGGAATCGGCTCGGGGGCATCGAAAAACATTCCCGGCCCCGCGGCCGCCACGTACAATGTGATCCCTTCCGACGGCGGAATCGGGGAACTGGGGCAAGCGTAGATCTCCGGCATCCGTGGCAGGAGCAAGATGTTGTGCGGGCTGTCCCAGGGCTCGTCGAGGTGAAACTCCCGGTGGAGCTGTTCCTGGCCGATGAAGGGCAGCAGGGCCACCCGCCAGCTCAACAGTGGCCGGCCGTCGGCATCGGCGATCGCCAGCGGCATAAGTTGATTATTCGTGCTCGCTGCGTTGCGAAAGGCCAAGCCGATACCATCGAAATGGTTCGCGCAGATGCCCGCTTCCCACCCGGTCTGGTACTGCACCCAATACTGCACCCAAGCAATACCGACGTACACCCAAATGAAGGGCATCATCCCGCTGACGACGATCCCGGTGATCGCCAGCGACTTGCCGGTGTAGCGCACCGGGGAGCCGGGGCGTTGGCTCGCTTCGATCTGGCGCAGCCCCATCACGCCGCAGATCAGCCCGGGGATCCCGGTGAGGCCGAAAAACGGACAGGCAAGCACGCCGAACACGAGGCTCGCCAGTGCCAGGCGACTCTGCTTCGTGACCGCGGCCACGCCGGCCGGAGCATCATCGAGCGAGACGATGCGGCCGTTCGTCGGCCGGGGTGGCAGCGGTGGGGGGGATCCAGATTCCATCGTACGAGCCTCCAGGATTGAAAACTGACTGACCGAAGAGGAGTGAGGGGACCACGCGAACACCGGCGACAGACCGATCAAGAGACCCCGATCAAGAGACCCCGATCAAGGGGCCCCTAACGCCTCGCCGCCATCGCGGGTGAGCAGGCCGCGGAGGGTCTGCCGGTCGATCTCCTGCGACACGAACCGTACCGATCCGTCCCCGAAGAGGGTCGTTCGGCCGCCGACATGGATCGGCTGTGTCTCCCGAAGCACCTCGATCGCCTCGTCGATGTCAACCATGACTTCCTGGGGGCTCGTCCACGGCACGCCGTTGTTTCGCCCCAATTCGAGAACGAGAATCGTGTTCGAAGTGCCGTCCCGGATCGCCCCGATCGACACGCCGATGGTCTGCGTGCCGGGAATCGGCTCCGGGGCATCGAAGAACATTCCGGGGCCGGCGGCGGCAGCATAGGGCGTGATCCCTTCCGACGGCGGGATCATGAAACTCGGGCAGACATAGATCCCCGGCATCCGCGGCAGGAGGGTGAGGTTGTGCGGGCTGTCCCACGGCTCGTCGAGGTGGAACTCCCGGTAGAGCGCCTCCTGGCCGAGATACGGAAGCAGCGCCACGCGCCAGCTCAACAGCGGCAGGCCGTCGGCATTGACGATCGCCAGCGGCATCGACATGTCCTTCGTGACGCTCGCGGCGTTGTGGAACGCCAACCCGATCTCCTTGACATGACCGCTGCAGACGGCGCGCCGGGCCGCCTCCCGCGCCGCCTGCACGGCCGGGAGGAGAAGGAGCACCGCCGACGTCACGAACATCATCATTCCGCTGAGGATGATCCCGGTGAGTGCCAGCGACCGGCCGGTGTAGCGCACCGGGGAGCCGGGGCGTTGGCTCGCCTCGATCTGACGCAGCCCCATCACGCCGCAGATCAGCCCGGGGATCCCCGACAGACAGGAGAAAGGACAGGCAAGCACGCCGAGCACGAGGCTCGCCAGTGCGAGCCGACTCTGCTTCACCTCGACGCTTCCGCCGGCCGTGGGATCGAGGCTTGTCTCACCGGGGCCACGGGGAGCGGAGGGAAGCGGCGGGGGAAAATCGGATGCCATGTGAGCCTCCAGGTTGTCTTGGAAAAAATCGTCGCCGGTACCCTCGCCGATTCACCAGGGGCTGCCCCAGAACCACCCGATGCCGAGGCCGACGTAGCGCACGACGGCCACCGACACCCCCCCCATCGCCAGCCACTCGACCGTCCGCTCCACCGACCAGCGCCCCGGATCGATCCCCGCCAGCGCGATCGCGAGCAGCCAGACGACCGCCACCGCCGCCATCGCGGCGAGGATCACCCCCGCCCAATTCACCCGCCAGGCCGCGCGGAGATCGCCATCCATCACCAGCGCCAGGCTCGTCGTCATCCCGCAGGCCGGGCAGGGAAGGTGAAACATCGTCTGGAATTGGCAGGGGGGAAGACCGAGTTGCCGGTGGGTGCCCGACGCCCGCGGCCGGCCGTCGGCTTCGTAGGGGGAAAGCCATGCCGCCACGACAAACGCGCCCAGCCCGAGCGCCGCCACGACCGCGGCAGCTCGGCGCGGGGAGCGGTGGCAGGGAAGCGGCGGGAGTGGCGCAGGGAGGTCGGGCACGCGTCTCACCGGTTGACCACGATGCAGCCGGCGATCATGTCGTGGAGGGTCTGCCGCTTTTCCGTGAACAGCGGCATCAGGAGGCCGATGCCGAAGGTGCAGGCGGTGAGGATGTGGGCGAAATACCGGCCGACAGCCCGGCCGACGGTGAGCCGGCGACCATTCTGGTCGGTGACCATGATGCCGACGATCTGCTTCCCCCAGGTGCCCTGCTTCTCCGAAGTTTCCAGGCCGACGTAGTAGCAGACGCCGATAAGAACCCCGAGCAGATTCCCGACCGGTTGGGCGACGGCTGCACCGGTCTCCGGTCCGAGAGCCGCGACGAGAGTGAACCCGAGCGCGACCCCCGGGATCAGGCCAAGGAGCGTGAGGAAAATCACGTCGAGGATATAGGCCCCGACGCGGGGGAGATAATCGGCGTACACCAGCCGGTCTGGAGCCGTGCCGTCGGCCGCCGCCGTGCCATCGGCCGTCGGTGACTGGTAGGGATTCCACGCTTCCGGCCCGCCATCGGCCACGGAGGCCCGCGCTGCCGGCAACAGCCCCTGGACCGTCGCGCAGTCGATCCAGTCGGCCATCCCCTCCTTCCAGACCAGGTCGCCCGCGGAAAGTTCCCCGCGCTCGACCATCGCCTGGAGTTGATCGCTCGAATAAGGTCCCGATGTCTGCCCGCCGCGTCCCACGTGCCACTGCGCTGCCATTGTTTCCCTCCCGGAGTCTGTTGGCTGGATTCGAAACCCGACCGCCCATCCCCCTGAAGGAGGAGAATCCCTTCACCGGCCCCGCCTGTCAAGGAGTGCCGGCGCGGGCCCGGCAAGGCTACAGCCGTTTGCGGGCCTTGATCGCCAGGTATTCGTTGACGAGCGACGCGGTCAACTGTTCCGGGAGGCAGTCGAGGGTCAGCACGCCGCCGCGCTCGAGGTCGGAGAGAATGCGCTGCCGCCAGGCGAGAATGTCGGCGGCGGCGGCGGCGACATGGAAGCCGACCGTGCCGCGCTCCCCTCCGAGCTTGCCCGTGGGCCCCTTTTGCCCAGCCGCAAGCCGATCGGTGAGGGCCCGATCGCGGAGACAGACGACCAGCGGCAGATGCCGGCCGACCGTCGGCAGGACATGGCGCCGGATCCGTTCGGTGTTGCGATCGTCGATGACGTTGGTGAGGAGGACGAGCAGGGTCCGCTTCCGGCACTGGTGGCCGAGATGGATCAGCGCCTCGTCAAACCGGCTCTCGACGAGCTCCGGCTGGACATCATGCGTGGCGGCGATCATCCGCCGCAGTTGCCCCTGGCCTCCGCGCGGCGGCATCCAGCGCAGGATCCGATCGGAGAAACAGAGGATCCCCACCTCGTCGCGGTGCTCAATCGCCACGTAGGCGAGCGTTAGCGCCGCATCGAGCGCCGCGTCGAACATCGTCAGGCCGTCGTTTTGGTTGACCATCATCCGCCCACAATCGAGGGCAAACACCACCCGCTGGCTCTGGTTCATCTGGAAGTCGCGGACGGTGAGCTTCATCCGCCGGGAGGTCGCCCGCCAGTCGATCGCCTTGAAGGCGTCGCCGGCGGTGTAGTCGCGGAGCCGCTCGAACTCGTTCTCCGTCCCCACCCGCCGCGTCCGGCGCACGCCGAGGAGCGACATCTTGTTTTGGCGGGCGTAGAGGGCGTAGCGGCTGATCTGCCGTAGCGCCGGGTAGACCTCGATCCGATCGGCGACCGGAAGGCGGTGCGTCACCGACCACAGCCCGAGCCGGCTCCCCCCGCGGAGATCGATCCACTCGAGCAAGAAGCTCCCCCGCTCGTGTGGGAGGACGACGTGACTGGTGCGCCCGCGGGAGCGCCCCGTCATCCGCAGGCGCGACGGCGGCTCGAGCGACTCGATCACCCCGCCGACATCGTCCCGAACGTCGATCTCGTGAGCGCGACGCGAACGGTTCTCGATCACCAGCCCGATCCGGTGGCGCTCCCCGCGCGTGGCGATCGGCTCGAACTCCCTCCGCGCCTCGAACCCGGATCGGCGCGGGAGTGTCGTCGCATCGCCGATCGCCACCACGGCGAGGAGGAGATCGAGGACGACCACGACGGGCCACACCTCCGGCACCGCAAACAGCAGCAGCGACGCGGCGAGCGGGAGGATGGCGAGCTGGCAGAGCTTCGTCGTGGGGGCGATCACAGCCGCGGCACCTCGATCGTCCGCATCAGGGCCTCGAGCGCGCCGTCGACCGAGTCCCCCGCGACCTCGGCCTCCGGGGAGAGGATCACCCGGTGCCGCAGCGCCGCCAGCACCAGCTCGGTGACGTCGTCGGGGACAACATACGACCGCCCCGCGAACGCCGCCACGACGCGAGCCCCCGTCACCAGCGCGATCCCGGCGCGCGGGCTGGCCCCGAGGGAGAACGCCGGCCACTGCCGCGTTTTCCGCACGATGGCGCTGCTGTAGCGGATGATGGCGTCGTCGACCCGGACCTGCCGGCAGAGATCCTGGATCGCGATCACCCGGGCCGGGTCGAGGAGCGGCCGGATCGTCGTCGCCAGGAGCGTCTCGAGCGGATCGGGGCGGCAGTGAAGACGCAAAATCGCGTCCTCCTCGGCGGCCTGCGGGTAGTTGACGACGATCTTGAAGAGGAAGCGGTCGAGCTGGGCCTCGGGGAGATGGTAGGTGCCCTCCGACTCGATCGGGTTCTGCGTGGCAAGGACGAGGAACGGCGGCTCGATCCGGTGGGTCGTGCCGTCGACGGTGACGCGCCCCTCCTGCATGATCTCGAGGAGCGCCGCGTGGGTCTTCGCCGGCGCCCGGTTGATCTCGTCGGCGAGGAGGATGTGCGTGAACACCGGCCCCGGGCGGAAGCGGAAATCCTGCGTCCGGGCGTCAAACACCGGCTGCCCGGTGATGTCGGAGGGCATCAAGTCAGCGGTGAACTGGATCCGGCCGAACGAGCAGCCGAGCGTCTCGCCGAGAATCCGCACCAGGAGCGTCTTCCCCAGGCCGGGCACGCTTTCGATGAGGACATGCCCGCCGGCGAAGAGGGCCACGAGCGCCTGGCGGACGAGGTCCACCTGCCCGACATAGAGCTTCGCCGCCTCCGCGAGGAGGCTGTCGATCGTCCGGCCGACCTCGGCAAACCGGGCATCCTCCCCGCGCTCCGCCGCCGACTGCATCCCGTTCTCCCCACCGGCAGACTCTTCCATCATCGCTTCCTCGCTTCAGGTTGGATGTCGAGCTTCCCCTTCTCCGGCCGATCCCCGCCGCCGTGGCCTCCCCCCGGCCGGCCGATCCGTTCCCATTCCGCCAGCAGCGCGGCCGACGTGGCGGTGTCTCCCCCCTTGGCGAGGAGGCGACCAAGCGCGTCGACATGATGGCCGAAGTCGCGCACCGCAGCGGCGGGGCGGACGCGGGCCCGGCCGAAGATCGGCGCCCGCGACCAACAAAAGAGGAGGAGTCCGAGGAGAAGGTGCGCGGCGATCCAGGGGTGCGGCGGCACGGTGACCAGCCGCCACGCCGCTGCCGTCTCCTCGTCGTCTCGGCTTCCCGGGCGCCCCTGTGCCGAGCCGAACAGGGCGACTTCCGCCCCGACCGGCACCAGGTTGACGAGGGCCGCGGCGATCTGTCGATTGCCGCCATCGACCAGCCCCGCATTCAGCAGCGGCGTGTCGGAGCCGAGGACGAGGATCGTGTCGCCACTGGTGTCGTCGATCGAGCGGACCAGGAGCGCTGCGCCATCGACCTCCCACTCCACCCCATCGGCGGCGCCGGGATCGACGCCCCGGCGCCAGGTCCAGTGACCGGGGAGCGTGATCCCCTCTCGGTCGCCGCCAGAGCGGATCGTCACGTTGATCTCCCCGCCATCGCTCCCCTCCGCGCGGACGGTAAGCGCGGCTGCCGAGAATGGCGCGATCAAGGTCGAGGCAGGGAGATCGCGGTACCATTCTTCGAGGGAGTCCTTGGCCTGCTCCAGATTGTCGCGGGCGCGCTGGCGCTGGATGTCGGTCAGATCCTCGCGGCCGGCGACGAACCGCCAGTAGTCGAGGGCCCAATCGCCGTCGCGCCCCACGAGGAGGATCCATTGTGAACCGGGCCGGGCGAGGAAGCTCTCGAGATGCCCCGCGGCCACATCGTCGATCGGGCCCGGGCCGTCGACGAACACAATCGCCGCGTCGCGCTGTGCCAGGGCCGATTCCGACACGCTCGAAGCCGCGCTCACTGAATGCCCCCGGTCGCGGAGCAACCCGACGAACGCCGACACGCCGTTGAGGCTGTCGCCGAGGATATCGCCGTGGGAGGAGGGGGGCTCGCGCGTGCACCCGCCGGCCGTGAGGAGGGCTGCGGCGAGGAGCGCCGACACGATCGGGCCACCGTGCCCCCGGGAAACGACGGTCTGGCAGGGGGGCGGCGTCATGCGGCGGCCTCCGTGGCGGCAGAGTGGATCCGGTCGCGCTGGTTCCACACCTCGTCGAAGGCCTCCGCCGAGACCGGGAGCCGGCCGAAGCGGGCGCGTTCGGAGAGGCGGGCCGTGTGGCGGAAGAGGTCGGCCAGCAGCGGGGCCCGCGCGGCGACGTCGGCGGCATAGCGGCGGTTGGTCTTCCCCGGGGCCAGCTCGATCACACCGCCGCGGTGGAGCTCCACCAATTGCCAGGCATGGTAGAGGATCGCCGCTGCGGCATGATCCCCCGCCGCCAACCGGGCATCGATGAGAGGGAGAAGATTGTCGACGTCGGCCCGGGCCTGCTCGGGGAGGGTCTCGAGGTGCTCATCACCGAACACCGCCGCCGCGGCGGGGCTTTCGATCTCCTCTTTCACCACCGGGTCGAATCCATGGCGGAGGACGACCCAGGCGACCGCCGCGACCGCCGCGAGGAGAAGGACGATCATCCCCCCTTTCGCGACCGTTCCGAGCGCCGTGAATTCGGGGAGGGAGAAATCCCACGCCGACTCCCGCGCGGTCGACTCCGACCGCCGCGTCCCCGTTTCCATCGACCTGCCGACGATCGGACGGAAGCCGTCGCTCCCGGCGTCGTACCAAGGGAAACGCTGCTTCACGACCGCCTTCTGCGCGGCCCGCGCGGTGGCTTCCCCCTCCTCTTCCGCGCCGACCGCCGCCGCCGGAGCGATCAAGAGCGCGACGATCACGATCACCGCCGCCGCGCCGCGCCACCGCTCGAGCCCCGCGTAGGTGGCAGGATTGCGGAGCTTCAATTCAATGTCCCAGCCCTCGTCGCGGATCCGCGTGTCGATGTAGGTGACAAACCGAAACACCGTGACGAGCGTCATCACGCCCCACCATGCCAGCTGCCCGCGCCACGTGAACAGCGCCCGCCCGAGGGCCCAGTCGGGGCGGTCGGGGTCGAGAACGGCCATCACCGGCCGGCCGGCCCACAGGCTTGCCAACTGATCGATGGCGAAGACGGCCAGCACCCATCCCAGCGGCACGATCACCATCTCGAGGGCGAGGGCGGCCAAGATCCGCCCCCGGCTGCGGGCGAAGATCGCGATGCTGCGTCGCCAGATCCCCCGAATCGGCCCCCGTTCGAGAAGGATGACCGGATCGACGAAGGCCAGGGCAACGAGGAGGAAGGGGAAGGGAAGAACAACGAGGACCGAGAGCCCCCGCAGCAGTGTCTGGTAGATCAGGAGCGGGCCCACCGCCCCGGCCATGCCGCCGGCGATCCCCCGCCAATCAGCCGCCCCGAGACGATCGGTGAACATCGCCAGGCCGAGGAACAGCGTCAGCGGCGCCATCGCCCAGGGCGTCTCGAGGGCGAGCCAGAAAAACCAACTCGGGAGCAGCCGATCGGCCCCATCCGGACCGATCAGCACGACATTGAGAAGCGCCATCGGCAGGGCGCCGACAAGGAGCGCCACCGTGATGCCGAGGCAGCGGCGGACGCAGAACATGCAGGCCAGATCGAGGCACTCGAGGATCGAGCGCGGACGGACGGCGATCCGCAGATCATCAGGCGTCATGCCCGTGCTTCCCCTTCCCCGTGCCGAACAGGACCAGCGGCAGGAGGAAATAGAAGACCAGCGCCGCGGCTGTCGCCAAGGCCACCCCCGCCTTCGTGGCGTAGGGGAGCGTCGACGGGGAGACGAACCCCTCGATGAAGGCGGCGAGGATGAACAGGACCGTCGCCAGCCCGGCGGTGGCGAGGGCTTCCGGGGCCGTCCGCTGCAGCGATTCGAGGCGTGACCAGCCGCGGGTGTCGAGGAGCGCCCAGCCGAGCCGCAGGCCGGCCGCCGCCGAGAGCACGACGGCGGTCAGTTCGAACGGGCCATGCGCCGTGACGAACTCGATGAAGTTCGCTCGTTGCGGGGAGGTGAGCATGTGGCCGAAGACGGCTCCGAGGTAGATCGCATTGAAGGCGAGGATCACGAGGCTGCCGACGCCGCCGAGGATGCCGCCGGCGAAGGCCCGCAGGCCGATGCCGGCGTTGTTGAACACGTAGAACCCGGTCATCGCTGAACGTTGCAGGTCGTTGCTATTTTCGCTGACCGGCCGCGAATACATCTCCTCCATCGTCGAGAGGGTCGAGGCACCGACGAGGTCGACGGCGTACGAAGGACGGAGCGTGGTCGCGGTGCCAGCGCCGAGGAACAGCGACCAGAACAGCCCCAGCGCGATCCAGAAGCAGGGGTCGGTGACGACGCGGTGGGGCACAACGACCACGAGCGACCGGACCCAGTCGAGGAGGCTGAACGACTCGGTGCGGTAGAGCTGCGAATGGGCGTCGGCGACGAGCTGCTGGAGGTAGTCGGTGGTCTCGGCCGGGTAGCGCTGCGCGGTGGCGAGGGCGAGATCGCTGCAGGCGGCCCGATAGCGTCGCGAGAAATCGAGGATCCGGCGCGGATCGCGGCGATCGAAGGTCGGCCGGCGCAGCCAAGCGACGTCGGCCTCGAGGGCCTGCCACTCCGGCAGACGGAGCTTCACCATCTCTTCGACGGTCATCGGGCCGGCTCCGAGGTAGCGCGTTCGTAGACCGCACACAGCAGCGCGTCGTCATCCCGCGCCGGCGGTGTTCCCCAGGCCGCCACGAGCCGGGCGGCAGCGATCGCCGCGACCTCCTGCCGGCGCGCTGGGCCGAGGACGCGTCGCCGGCCGACGTAGTCGGAAAGGGCCTCGACGAGCGCCAGCGGGGGCACGAATCCGGCCGGCACCATGTCGGCGATGAAGTTGGGGCCGGTGTCGACGACCGGGGGCGCCGCATCCGCCGCCCGGCGGTCGACGACGACGATCGTGCCGGAGGCGAGGTCGCCGAGGCGCTGGAGGCGCGGGGTGACGACCATCGACACGACGCCGGGAAAGAAGGGGGGGGCGAGGTCGACGGCGCGGAGGAGATTCCGGAGGATCGACTGCGAAACATTGATCGACAGACCGTCGTGCGAAACGACGCGAATCCCCAGCGCCCGCTTGCCGGGGGTCTGTCCGTTGGCGAGCACCTCGACGGCGGCGTTCCCTCCCCACCACAGAAAGAACAACCCCGCCAGGTAAAAGCCGGCCAGGGACCCCTGACCGACGAAGCCGACAACGAGCCCCGCCCCCAGTGCGAGCAGACCGAGAAGGAGGAGGTCGATGAGAAAGGCAAGCGCGCGCGGTGCCGGCCCCGCGAGCCGGTATTCGAAGGCGATGTTCTCCGGGCTCACCAAGACGAGGGAGGTGTCGAGCGGCGCGGCCGTCGGCCGCGACTCCCCGGAGGACCGATCACCCGTGCGGGGGTGGAGCATGGATGACTCTGGCGGCATGGATGCCACTCGGCGGAGAAAAACAACGGCCCTGCCGGGACGGGATCGAGGAAAGCCTAATCCACCTTCGAAGGGGGGGCAATGCGCGGCGCGGCGGCTCTTTGCCTGTCAGGGGAAGCCGCGCGTCAAGGTCTCAAGGCGGTAGAGCCCCACAGGACCAGGCCCGCAACGAGCGGGATCGTGAACAGCGTCCCCATGACAACGCCGAAGATTGCCCGCCCCATGCCGTGCTTCTCGGGATGGCGGCGGATGTCGCGGATGGCGAGGATCCCGAACAGGAGCGCCAACGGGGCCGGAAAAAAGATCAAGCTGAAGAGCCCGAGGTATCCGGCGGCGATCGCCAGCCCCGATCGCCCCACCGGCAGCAGCATCCGAACGAGCGGATCCTGGCCCAGATCCCGCGCAGCGACGGGCGTGCCACAGCCCGGGCAAGCGCCGAGCGACTCTTGGATCGAGCGCCCGCACCCGCTGCAGAAGATCATCGGCCCCGGCAGGCGGGTCGGGAGCGGCGGCGGCACGCTCGGGTCGCGGCGGCCTGCATCATCGGCAGAATCTGCTCCCATCCTGGCACCCTCTCGTCGGGGAGACCGTCCACCCACGCGTGCCGTGAGGATCGGAGATCCGCGGTCAGGCGTCAAGGACCGCCACCAGAGAACGCCTCGGAGGCAACCAGCGTCTGCCGGCCCACACCCATGGCAACGAGGCTTCGGCCGATCAGCGGAGTTGGTCCAGGATCGACGGATCCTGGATGTCGCAGTCACGCGCCAGAAGCAAGACTTTCGAGACCAGTTCCGCCGTGCGTGGATCGTCATCCGCAAACGGCAGGAACAGGCGGCCGCGGTGCTGCGCATGAACGGGGATCAGAAAGACGGCGCCCCCCGGCATCCGATGGACCGTCGTACTGCCTCGATGGACCGAATAATCGGCCAAGGTGCCGTTGACCAGGACATGCGGAACCTTGATTCGCACGTTCTTCAGCGACAGCACGTCACAGGCCTCGCGCATCAAGGCGGCCCGCATCTCGATCGTCGAGGCGCTTGCCTCCGGATCGACGCCGCCGCGATGGGCAACGCTGACCACCAGATCGACATCACGCATCACCTCGCTGAAAATCCGCGGCGGCACGTCCTTCAAGGCCATCGGCTCGGGCTGATCGCGAAGCTGGAACCGGATCGACGACAACGTCATTCCCTCGACTTCCGCGGCAGTGCCGAGGTTGAACTGGAACGCGACGCAAGCCGTGATGCCGACCTCGTGAAAAGTCCTGAAGACGTCGTCCTGCGTGCTCCAGCCCCGTGAGCTCCAGAGGGCGAAAGCTTGCGTCGGGTTGATCTGCTGGCCGGCATAGCGATACGAAAGGGCCCCGTCGGATCGCTCCTGCTGGGTGACGGGGTACAACTCGCGGAAGACCTGCTTGAACGGCTGCACCCGCTCGGCGGAGAAACATTCGTGTTGCCAGCGATCCCAATCCTTGCGGCGGAGAAAGTCGTCCGGATGCGCGATTCGCAGGAGGTCGGTCGGTTTGATCGCGGTCAGCCTGCCTGCGTGATCCCGGAGTGACTTTCCCTTGTTGTCCGGATAGCCCATCAGTTTTTCATTCGTCTCGCCGACGAGCGACAGACGAGCCAACGATGGCGCGAGGATCGCGTGCCCACAGAGCGTCTCCACCTCGGCTCCGGTGAAGACGTCGCCGCGACACATCGCGGATTCCAGCGATCGCTTCATCCGCCCGGCCTTCTTCCGCAGGTCGGTGCCCCGTTCGAGCAGTTCGGCCACGGCGGCATGCTGCTTCCGGATCGCCGGCGGGAGCGATTTCAAGGCCTTGTCACCACGGCGTATGGTCAATTCCGGCTTCGCTTCTCCGTCCAGTGCCAGGGTCACCGTGACGCCATCGCGGGTTTCCGATACCGGCCCCTTCGCCAGATCGCGAACCGACTGCGCCTCCATCGCCCATTCGAGACGGAGCGGATCCCGATACCCCGCCAACCGGGCGGGGTTCGAGGCGTAGCGGGCCGCGTCCGCCATCCGCCCCCACCGGTCGGCGCCGAGCACCTCCCAGGCCTGATGAAACCACGCCATATCCACCGCCCCGGCCTTGCGTTTTTCGTCGGTCAGTGCCGTCCTCTCGAGAACCAGACGCTGCCAGGCGCTGAGCTTTCGCCGCGCCGGTCGGGGGCCGTCAGATTCGGTCTCGACATCTTCGGCGGATTCCTCGTCATCCGTTCCATTGCCGGCGGGCTTCTCCATGCCCTCGGCTTCCGCCGCGGCCTGCTCCACCGACGAGTTCCAGCTGGTATCCATGTGGGCGACGAACCAAGAGAGCCCTTCTGCGAAGCCCGGCCACTGCAGGAAGCTCTCGACATACTTGGTCCACTGCGGGGAGAGGAACGCAAGCTCGAGGAGGCGCTGATCATCGCAGTATCCCTCGGCCATCGCTTGGTCGGCGAGTCGATCGAAGTCGGCCTGCGTGTCCGCGGCGGTGGGATAGGTCGTCCGCAGCAGATGCGTGAGGGTTGCCCCACGGCTCGTGCCGTCGGAGATCCAACTGGCATCCTTCCTGAGCTTCGCCCGATTGATCGCCGCCATGACGCGAAACAGGGTCGCAACGCTGAAATACGATCGGATCGCGAGCGCCGGTTGCGTCGCCGGAGTCGGCGCCTCGCCACGTGACAACTCGATGTCGAGCACGCGCGCGCGGATTCGGTCGAGTATTCCCGCCAATTCCGCGAAGTCGCGGAGCTCGTCCCGCAGGGAGTCGTCCGGCTGCCGCGCGGTCAACGCTCCGAGTTCTCCAAAAGCCGTGCCGTACCGATTGCGGTCGCGTGGTCCGAGGAGTTGATCGATGACGTCGTCGACGGTGGCGAATCCCGCCTTGCGTGCCGCGATCGTCAACGCGATGTCCGGCCGAAGACGCTGGGCACCGGGCGTCGGTTCGTCCCACCAGCGAGCCAATTCCCACTGCCGGCGGACGTGCTCTGCATCGGCACAGATCTCGCGATCGATCAGAGCCCCTCCCCAATGCCGGAAGACGTGGGCATCCCGCCAATCTTCGTGGTCGGGATCCTCTGTCGGGAAGGCACCACCGATGATCCTGATGCCGCCGCGACTGTCGGCGACCGCGGCGGAAGCGTCCGCCGCCCGCGGCATGGTTCGCAGCATTTCGTCGCTGACCAGCGCATACGCCGTCTCGCGGCGATCGAGGATGAATCCGGCGGCACCGGGTGCCGGCCGCAACACCGTCAGCCACTCCACCACCCGCTCGACGATCGCCGCATACCTCAGCTTGACTTCGGAGAGCTCGCCGATGATCTCCCGAACGAGCCGCTCCCTTGACGCGTCGGCACCCGACCAGTCCCAAACCATCTCGGCCTTCCAACCAGCGAGCACCGTCACCGACCTGATAAGGGCTTTCTTTGAGGAGTTGTCAGCCCGCGTCAACCCAGTCGGCGATTCCCGGCGCCAACGCCCGGAACAATCTGACCCGGTCTTTGTCAGACAGCGCCTCGACGTCGATCGCAACCTTACGCTGTTCGACCTGGGCAGCCTGCCACTCATGGTTTCTGAGACACTTCCCCTCCCCGTCGCGGCCGACGAGACGGTAGCCGATGACTCGGAGTCCCTTGGGCAAGGTCGCCATGGCGCCGAGGAGACGCTCCCCCTGGCGCTCGTCGTCGAGTCGCCACGATGCCAATCGCTCAGCCGCCACGTCGGGTTTCAGCATGCCTCTCCCCCCGCGGTGGCTCAGCCGCCCGACAGCAGCGTCAAGCGGATGAACACGAGCCGGCTGTCTTCGTGGACGTAGATCTGCTGATCGAGCGATTTCTGCTCCTCGCCGTCGATGGAGACGAGGTAGAGGCCGTCCTCGAAGGCCGTCCATGCGGCGGCGACTGCCGCGTCGGCGTTGACGGCATGGATCGGCACGTCGCTTTTGCCCATCGAGATCCTGCCCGCCTCGGCACCTTCGGCGATTTGGTGAGACGTCAGCGCACGCGTGAAGCGGCGATCCTGCTGCCGCAGGCGGAAGGCAGCGGTTTCTCCACGGACGATCGCATCGATCAACCGGCGAAGCGTCACCCCCCCGCCTCGGAAAGCTCGGGAGGGAGGGGAATCGACCAGTCCTCGAACAACTTCTTCCTCGATCCGAGAGACTTTCCCACGATGATCATGCTTGCCACCTCCGGGCGTGCGGCGTTGATGGATGTAAGGCCCGTGAAGTGCGGCGTTGCCCCCCCTCGGAAGTGTGATGATCCCGGCGTTGAATTGCAAGAATCCAACGCGCTACCGATCAACCGGACCGCCGTCCGCGCCGCGGTGCGGTGAGGGCCAGACCGATCAGCGGCACGGCGAAGCTCGAGAGCCACACCCAGTACGCCGGGAACCGGAGGCCACCAACCCCGAACGGCAGGCCGAGGAGTCCGAATCCGAGCGATACGCCGCCGAGGATCGCGGCCACACGCCGCTGGTCGTCGGCGTAGGCGATAAGACACCACCAGAAGCAGGGATTGGCAAGCCACGGGAGACCGGCAATCGCGATCATCAACCACCACCCGACCCGATCTCCCGTGAAGCCGAACAGCGGCCCGAGCAGAAGCATCGCCAGGGAATACCGGAAGGCGTGATAGCCGGAGAGGATTCGTTCGCCCTCGGCACCAAAGGGGACGAAGAAGCTGACCAGATGGATTCCGAGGGCGAGCCACACCCACGGGCCACGCGGGGGATCGATGTCGGCGTACGGATCGGTCATGGCCGAATCCTCCCGGGGATAACCGCCCTGGTTCACCCGGGCTAACGGCCGGCTGATACATTCAGCGGCCTCCACCTGCGTGGGCCCTTCGTCCACGACACCCCAGATCCCCGACGGCCCAGCGAGCTTTTTCCATGGAACCGAGATCGACCCACGCCCGGAAGGAATATGAGCAGGGGGCGCTCGACGAGGCGACCGTGGCCCGCGACCCGATCCGCCAGTTTGCGGTCTGGTACGACGGCGCGGTCGCCGCCAGCGTTCCGGAGCCCGAGGCGATGACGCTCGCCACGGCCACGCCCGACGGCCGTCCCTCGGCCCGCATCGTGCTGCTGCGGGGCTTCGATGCCGCCGGCTTTTGCTTCTTCACCAACTACGACGGCCGCAAGGGGCGCGAACTTTCGGCCAATCCTCACGCCGCCCTGACGTTTCATTGGGCCGTTCTCGAGCAGCAGGTAAGGATCGAGGGGCGCGTCGAGCGGACGACCGCGACGGAGTCAGACGACTACTTCCACACCCGGCCGGCCACCTCGCGGATCGGGGCCTGGAGCTCACCGCAAAGCGAGGTCCTTCCCGACCGGGCCGCGCTCGAAGCCCTCTTTGCCCGCTTCGCCGCCGAGCACCCCAACCCCGAGACGATTCCGCGCCCGCCGAACTGGGGCGGATTTCGGCTCGTGCCGGAGCGGATCGAGTTTTGGCAGGGGCGGCCGAGCCGGCTCCACGACCGGCTCTGCTTCCGTCGCGAGTCCGGCGGCGCGTGGCTCCTCGAGCGCCTCGCCCCCTGACGGGAGGCGGCAAAAGCGATCCCTGACCGCACCGGCTGCGGGGGCGTTTGGAGCATCAGTCACCGGGGAAAACCTCCGGTTCTCTCTGGAGCTGCGCACTCGCGACCGCCTCGTGCGGTCGAGCCGGCACTTGATCCGCGGCCTGCTGAATAAGGTCGCCTCCGGGTTTCAAGCGAAACTCTTGCCCCGAGCTTCGCTCTCTGCCCCTACGCCTCTTGCGAAACGGCAGCGGGCTCTGACCATTCGTCCCAACCACCTGACCATTCGTCCTCGAGTTTTGACCATTCGTCCTTCAAACCTGACCATTCGTCCTTATTTTTGACCATTCGTCACTTTTGCGATTTAAAGCTGGACATCTCGTAAGAACTTCATAGCTTGAGGCGGGGGACCCATTCACAGACCGCACGAGCGCTGCGCCGCACACGCCTCTCCTCGGACACCTCCTCCGGGCACGTTGAACCGAGCCACGAGCCACCCGCCTCTCTCCACCAACACGTAACGCATCCCGGAAGGACCACATTCTCATGCCCGCCTCGATCACATCGCTCCCCTCCCTCTTTTCGTTCGGCACCCGCAAGCGTCGGCCAGTAAGAAGACGCCGCGGGACTTTCAACGCCCAGTTCGATGGACAGGATCGTTCGCTTTTCATGCCGACGGTGCAGCTGGGCTGCGACATCCTCGAGCAGAGGATCGTGTTAACAGCGGCAGTGGCGACAGATAGCAGCTTCTTCGAATTCAAAGAAGGCACGATCACGAACTACAAGGGGACGGCGGAAGTAGTAACTATACCCGCGACCATCGACGGGAAACCCGTCAAGGAAATTGCCCCCTCCGCGTTTGCAAACCATACCGAAATCACGAGCGTTGCGATTCCCAACAGCGTGACCAAAATCGGCAACAATGCTTTTAGCGGACTCCCCAACCTGACCAAGGTTCAGTTTGGCACAGCTATCCAGGTCATCGGGGACTCGGCATTCCGCGACACGACCTTCCTGAAGGAGGTGAAGTTTCCTAACAGTTTAATATCGATCGGCGACAACGCGTTCCGTCACAGCGGCCTGCAGGGGGTGACGTTCGGTAAGAATGTTGGGTCGATCGGTATATCCGCGTTCGCCGAAAACACCTCGATGATGAAGTTGGTGATCCCCGGAAGCGTCAAGCTTATCTCGGCCGGCGCTTTTCAGGGTAACGTTTCGCTCCAGGTCCTGCAGATCGGCAAGGGGGTCGCAACGATCGGCGACTCGGCCTTTGCCGGCATCAAAGCACTGCGGGCCGTATCCATCCCCGGCACTGTCAAGACCATTGGCGCAGAAGCTTTCGCTGGCGACACGGCCATCCAGTACGTTGGTTTCGGCAGGGGCATTCAATCGATCGGCGAATCAGCGTTCGCCGGAAACACCGCCCTGCAGACCGTGGTGATCCCAGGCACGGTCAAGTCAATCGGGGAAGGCGCCTTTCGCGGCAACACGGCACTCGCCAGAGCCGTGATCCGCAATGGCGTGGAAACCATCGGAGCCCATGCATTCCAAGGCAACACCGCCATGACCGGCGCCCTGATCCCGCACAGCGTGAAAGTCATAGGAGACAGTGCCTACGACGGCAACGTCGCCATGGCAGGGGTGGTGATCGGGAACGGCGTTCACACGATCGGCAACAGGGCCTTCTATGGCTGCACGGCCCTGACCACCGTCGTGATCGGTAAGGTCGTCGAAGTCATCGGCACCGACGCGTTCGCTAGCGGCCAAACTGAATTATCCGCGTCGCGGGCGTATTATGTTAAAGCGCCACCGGTCCCGCCCTCGATGTACGTAAGTGCGGGATTCTATCTCCAGCCTCCTCAGCAGCCACAACCTACTTTTTATGCCACCACAGGGATTGAGGGCGTCTCTGTTGTCAAATTAACCCCCTTAAAGATGGCGAAGACAACGTCATCCATCACGGCGCAGCAAGCCAGAACCGACGGCCGACGAGCGGCCTTGGCTGAACGTGTTGGTCAAGTCGCCGTAACTGACTTTATGATGGAGCCACCAAACAGCGACCCAAATACCGGCGGTTCAACAAGCTCTGGAACGTATACACATTACACTGTTTCTTTGGGATCCTCTTCCCAGACATCAAATATCTCGGCAACCACAGCTCAACTCGGCGCAGCCGACGGCTGGGAGATTGAAATGCCGTCGGGTGATACATGGAACCATGTGATTTCAAACTACAAGGGCCCTTCCACTGCGACGAGCGGCACTAGTAGGCTTGTCGTCCAAACTGGAGATAATTTTGGCCCAGTTGTCACTGGTTACGGCACAACGCCCACCGGAACTTACAGTTGGAATTTCTCGAATGCCACGACGGGTGCTCTCTACACGATAAACTTCACAGTGAAGAGTTAGTCGTTGACGGATCTCGCTGGCAGTTGACAGAGCCATCCAGGGCCCTGCTTGGTCGACCGCAGGAAACGCCAAGGGTTTCCTGCGGTCGACGGCCGCCGCAGCCAGCGGCGAAACTCGCTATCGGCACACTCCGAAACGATTCCGCGGCCGCCGACTGGGGCGGCTTCCGGCTCATGCCGGAGCGGATCGAGTTTTGGCAGGGGCGGCCGTGCCGGCTCCACGACCGGCTCTGCTTCCCTCGCACTTCCAGCAGCGCATGGCTCTTCGAGCGGCTCGCTCCCTGACGGCAAAAGCCCATGGACGCTCACCGACGGCTCTCGGAAAACGCCGTGAGCCTGTGAGCCGAGCAAACCCCCGCTGACAATCAGATCCCCGTCAACTCGTTCACTCGCGTCCTTCGCGCACCGTGGAGAAGATCCATCGAGCCGCACATTTGAAAAGGAAGGAGATGCATGGGCCAGTCACACTCGATGTTGGTGCGCTGGATCTGCAGGGGATTCATGCCGGGCAGGATCGGACCACTACTCGTCATGAAGGCCACCCGGAAGCCGGCCTCGCGGATCAGCGTTGCGGCCTCGCGGGAATAATTCTGCTCCTCGCCGCCGACCCAGCAAAACGCGGGGATCTCGCAACCCATCCGCAACTCCATCTCGCGGCGCGCATCGATGATCTCGCGCCGCATCTCGTCGAGCGGGACACTCGCTGGAAGCCGCCGGTGGGTCATCGTGTGGCAGCCGACGACGTGCCGCGTCGACAGTGCACGAAGCTCGTCCCAGGTCATCGCCAAGCGTCCGTCGGGCGGCGCAACGCCGGGACGGATACTCGCTCGCTCTGCGAACTCGGCCTGCTCGGCGGGCGGCGCATCGATGAACGCGACGGGCACGAAGAACCAACCGGTAAACCCGTGCTTCATGAGGAGCGGTAACGCCACATCGTGATTCGAGCGTAACCCGTCGTCGAAGGTGACCATGAGGCCCGGCTTCTCGTGCGGCCAATCGCTGAACTCGAGAAATCGCTCGACTTCCTCCAGATTCACGCCGCGGAAGTGCCGCGAGAGATACGCGAGGTGGCGATCGAGGTTCTCCGCCTCGTGCGCGGGCGTATCGTGGTAATTGATGGCGCGCATAAATCTCGGCCCGCGGGCGATGCATTGGAGACGCATCAGCCCTCCAGTGACGCCGATTGCGCCAAGCGTCGCCGAGAGTCCTTCCTTGACGGTGTGGAGATTCATGACGGCGTCTTCAAAACATCACGTAGACAAAGGGCGAGACATCCGCGCTGTCGTGCTCCTCGACGCGTACGGCGTCCGCGATTTTGCCGATGCTCAACGCGAGCGATTGGCAGCCGCAGCCGTTCCAATGCACCGCGAGGCGGCGGGCAAATTCAGCGCCGTCGACGCATCCGGCGACCTCGAAGTCGGCCTTCGACATCGTGCGCTTCGTGCGTTTTATGTAGTAGCTCTCCGCAGAGGGGTCGACCGTGGTGAGGAAGAGGCCGGGCTCGCTTGCGCGCAAGCGGGACGCAAGCGGCATGAGCTCGCCGTCGAAGAAACGATCGATAGCCACGTGGCTCTTGACGGAGTTCTCTTCAGTCGAGCTCATAGGAGGCTCTCCAGTTTTCATCGTCGTCGAACTTGGGCTGGTCCTTGCGCCAAACGAGGCAGTCCTCGAGGACGAGGAGGTCCATTTCGGTGCGCATGAAGCAGCGATAGGCGTCCTTCGGCGTGCAGACGATAGGCTCACCGCGGACGTTGAAGGATGTGTTCACGACCAGCCCACAGCCGGTGAGATCCTCGAAGGCCTTGATGAGGGCGTAGTAGTCCTGATTGTCTTCCTTCGTCACCGACTGGATGCGAGCTGAGTAGTCAACGTGCGTGATAGCGGGCAAGTCTGAGCGCGGCTGGTTGATGACCGAAAGCATGTCGTCGTCGCCGCCGCGAAACTTCACCATGTCCATGGGCAAGCATCGCTCCGTGCGCACCGGCGCGACGAGCAGCATGTACGGACTGTCGCAGTCGATCTGGAAGTACTCGCTCGTTCGCTCGGCGAGCACGCTCGGCGCGAACGGCCGGAAACTTTCGCGGTATTTGATCTTGAGGTTCATCACTGACTGCGTGTCCTTGTTGCGCGGGTCGCCGAGGATCGATCGCGCGCCGAGCGCGCGAGGCCCGAACTCCATTCGGCCGCAGCACCAGCCGATGATCCGGCCTTCGCTGATCGCCTTCGCAACTACCTTCATGCGCTCGTCGGTGTCGACGATGCGCTGGTATGGCAGCCTGTTGCGATCGAGGTACGCGCGCACCTCGTTGCTTGGGTAGCGAGGACCGAGCAGGCTTCCCTTCTGGCGGTCGCGGCCAGCCACCGGGGCCGCGCGCGGCTTGCCTTCATAGACGTGGTAGCCCATCAACGCGGCGCCGAGCGCGCCGCCGGCGTCGCCCGCCGCGGGCTGGATCCAGACATGATCGAAGATCTTCGCCGCCTCGAGTTTGCCGTTCGCGACGCAGTTGAGCGCGACGCCACCTGCCATCACGAGGTTTCGCTCACCCGTCTCCTTACGGAGATGGCTCGCGGTGCGCAGCACGACTTCCTCGGTGACAGCCTGCACACTTGCAGCAATGTCCATCTCCCGGCGCGAGATGCGGCTCTCAGGCTGCCGCGGCGGCCCGCCGAACACCGCGTGGAAGCGCTCGTTCGTCATGGACATGCCGTCGAGGTAGCCAAAGTTTTCGGTGTGCAGGCGGTATGATCCGTCGGGGCGCACGTCGATCAACTTCTCCATGATGAGATCGGCGTACTTCGGCTCGCCGTACGGCGCGAGGCCCATCAGTTTGTACTCCCCCGAGTTCACCTTGAATCCACAGTAGGAGGTGATCGCGCTGTAAAGGAGTCCGAGCGAATGGGGGTAATGGATCTCGCTGAAAAGTTCAATCGAGTTGTCCTTGCCGGCGCCGAGGCTCGTGGTCGCCCACTCGCCGACGCCGTCCATGGTGAGGATGGCGGCCGATTCGAAGGGTGACGGAAAGAACGCGCTGGCGGCGTGGGTCATGTGATGCTCGGCGACCAGCACGCGGCCGGCTTTTCCGAGCGTGCCGAGCGCGCGTTTGACGTGGCTGTCGAGCCAGATCTTGTGGCCGAGGACGGCCGATGCAGCTTTTTGGAACTGCTCGCGCGCGGCGGGGCCGACCGAGAGGGCGTTGCGGAGCACACGGTCGAACGTCGCCACCGGGTTGTCATAAAAAACGATCGCGTCGAGATCAACCGCCTCGATGAACGCCTCCTCCAGGCAGTAGTTGATCGCATTGATCGGGAAGCGAGGGTCGTGCTTCTTGCGCGAGAAGCGTTCCTCTTGTGCTGCGGCCACGATCTCCCCGTCGCGCACGAGTGCGGCGGCGGAGTCGTGGTAAAAGGCAGAGATGCCGAGAATGATTGTGCTCATAGGTTGCGTTCTCCGCGAGTCGTGACGCTGCCGGCGGTTCGCTCGAGCACGGAAGCAATCGTCGGTGCGACGGACTTCGCGATGGCGGCGTGGCCCTCTGGCGTCGGATGGATGTCAATCGGGAATCGGAAGCCGCGTCGCTCGGCTGGCGAGTAACGCAGGAGGTCGGGAAGCGGATCGTGGAGCGTGCAACCGATCTCCTTGCAAAGCTCAGCGAATCGCAACTGATACGCGTGAGCGCTCGAGGTGCCCTCAACGTGCTGATAGAGCGGGATCGGCATGATCACGACGCGCGACGCATCGCCATGCTCGCGGACCCATCGCATCAGGATCGCCCGCATGAGTCGCCATCCCGTACTTGTGCGCGAGTTGTACTCGGCGACGGGTTGGTACCGCGTCAGATTTTGCGCGATCTGCTGAAGCCCAAGCCTGCGGACCATCGAGCGCAGCAACTCAAAGCGCCCTCCGCGATCGACCCCCGCACGTTCCTCCACAGGAAGGCTCTCCTCCGGGAGCGGCAGAGGCTCGGGTGGGCTGTGGTGGAGCGTCAAATCGCCCAGTGCGTCGACCGTGAAGTACGGCTTCGCGAAGACGACCATCTTTCCGGCATCGTCCTGGAATCGGCGATAGCGGGAAAGAACGCGGCGCACGTTTTCGACGAGCACGCCGATCAAGAGCACGTTGTGATCGATGTCGCGAGCGAATTCTCTCCAGGCGAGGTATTGCTGATCGGTACCGGAACCAGAAAGTCCGAAGTTGTACGTCTCGGTAGCGGGAAGAAGCGCCTCGAGCACATCGGAGTAGCGATTCCCGTTCGAGACGCCGTCGCCAGCCGTGAACGAGTCGCCGAAGACAAGGACGCGCCTCGTGGACGCGTGCCGGGTGGGATCGAAATCCCGATCGCATCGAAAACCCTGCTCATTGGCGCGAAGGAGATAACCACCCGACTCGTGGGGGATGCGGGCGCGGACTCCGGGAACGAATCGAAACGCCGTTGCTGGGTGGTATTCGAAGCACTGTCGTGCCATAAGACGTGCAATCTGGTGAGTGCGAGCACTGCGACGTGAGAGTTCGGCTGAAGTGTCTGTCAGTCAATCGCTACGCGCACAAACTGCCTCGCGCACGGACGGGGATCTCTCGACGCGTGGCGGGGGAGGGCAAGAGCAGGTTGAGCATGAATCTCGAAGGTTGGCGATGGTCCACGCCCCCGGAGGCAATCAGTTCGTGGGAGCCTTCCGCAATTACGATCCACCCACCGCGGCCCTTTTCCTGCCGCTCGTGGTGAGGGATACTCGGGGAGTGGCTGGGACCTCCGGTCGCCTTGCGTCGCCAACACCAAGACGGCTTGGTCGAGCGGGAGCCCCGACACGCCCGGCGGTCATGGAATTGCCCTCGGACGACGCCAACCGACTCGAGAAACGGTTGTAGTCGAGATTTTCAGGATCGGCAAGCAAAGCGAAAAAGCCCATAAAACAGGGGTACGCGCCCGTAGCTCAGGTGGATAGAGCATGGGATTTCTAA
>JBBAVV010000060.1:0-30602 GCA_040397545.1 Pirellulales bacterium | reverse complement strand
GAGGTGCCTCCGAGGAACGACGAAACTTTTGCCGGCCCCGCCGACGAACCACCCACAGGCACGAGACCAATTGGGCCTTCCGAGTTCTTTCGTAACCGCTCGCTGTCAGCTGCTGTGCCCTGACGGCGGGTTGTCCAGCAACCTCGCCGCCCGCTCGAAGGCTGTCACCGTGAACGCGAGTGGATAGAGCGCCTCGTCGTACCAGAGCTTCGCGAAATAGAGCCCGATCGGCGCGGCGGGAAATCGCTCGCCGCCGTCGGTGTGACTGATCAGCCATTCAAGCCCGCGGCCGACGGCCACGAGCGCCCGCCCGGCCACCTCGCGATCGGCTGCGCGCTCGGCCACTTCGGCCAAGGCCTCCACCGCCACCGCCGTCTCCTCGATCGTCGCTTCGATCCCCGGGGCACTCGCGATCCCGCCATCAGGCGCTTGCGCGGCGAGGAGCCACTCGGTGCCGCGGCTATTGCGCGTTGCCCGCACCACCTTCGCCGTTCCGTAGGCAGGATTGGCCTGCTCGGGGTGGGCCTGATTGCCAAACCAGAGTGGCCACCAGGCGCCGTCGGCCCGCTGTGTCGCTGCCAAATATCTGCGCGCTGCGGCGAGGGCGCGAGCCGTGCGCGGCGCCTGCCCCGGCGCATCGAGGGCCGTCCAGGCTTCCGCCGCCCGCAACACATGCGCTGTGATGTCGGGGCAGGAGGTGTCAAACGGCAGCCTCCCCCAGCCGCGGCAAAACGTCGGCGTGCCGCCGTCGCGGTTGGCGAGATTCACAAGCCATCCGAGGGCGTTGCGGGCTGCCAAGCGGATGCCATCGGGGAGCGTGCGGCTCTCGGCTCCCTCGAGCGCCGCAAGGGCCAACAGGCCGCCGCTGGTGTCATCGGCATCAGGCACCCCGCCGGGGAGATCGGTCCAGGCCCAGCCGCCAGGCGCCGCGCCGGTGTACGGATGGACGCGGTTCCACTGCTGCTCCAGCAGCCAGTCGCGCGCCGCGCCGCGCTCGCCACGGTCGAGATGATCGGCAAGCTTGCCGCCGGCGGCGAGGGCGCCGACGGAGAGCGTCGTGCACCAGGTGGCGAGATTCGTGTCGATCGGCCAGGAGCCGTCGGACCGCTGCGAGGCGACGAGAAACGCCACCCCCTCTACCGCCACCGGATGCTCCGCTTGATCCATCCCTGCCAGGCTCATCGTCACAAAGCTCGTCAGCGGCGTTGCCTCGAGAAAGCCCCCGCCCGCCGGTTGGATCGCCCGGAGCGTGCGGAGCGTCGGGGCGACTGCCAGATCACGGAGCTTCGCAAGTGGCCGCCAGGCCGGCGCCCGGGCATGCCGCACCTGCCCGATCGCGATCAGCGCCGGCAGCGCGTAGCTGACAACCTGGAGATCGACGAGCCGAAACCAGCTCTGGGGCAGTGCCGCCAGCTCGAAGGGGAGCTGGGGGATCACCCGCCAGGTGGACGGATCTTCGGGATCACCGAGCCGGCCACAGAGCGCGGTGTGAACGAGGATCGGCACGCTGAAAGTCTTGTCGCGGCCGTAGATTCGCGTAAGCGCCGCAGCGAGCGTCGCCCGATCGGTGCCCCCGGCTGTTGTTGTGATCCACGCCGCGGCCCCGTCGACGGCCGCCGAGGGGAGGCCACGCGTCTCGGCGAGCGCCGCGAGCACCGACCAGCAGAGGAGCGTCGTCGAGAGGTTGCCGGGGCTTGCCGACGTATCTCCCCAACTGCCGTCGGGGAGCTGCGTGGCAGCGAGCCAGGCCTCGCCGGCTGCGATCCGCGTCGCGTGGGCAGCCCTGCCCAGGCGCTTGTCGATCAACCGCAGCGCCCCGATCGCCGTCGCCGTCGCAAGCGCGCTCGACGACAACTCGCCGGTCCAATGGCTCCCACTGCGCCGGGCAAGCAGGTGGCCCGTTGCCGCGGCCCGAGACTTTGCGAAGGCGGAGGAGCGGAGGACATGAGACGGGGGAACGGGCAGGCTCATACGCTGGCATGCCCCAGGGCGACGAGGCCGTAGAAGGTGTATTCGGCGTCGGGCTCGTCGTCGGCCCACGAGCCATGAAAGGCGCCGACGTTCGTCCACAGCGAGTCGATAAAGTCGAGCACTGTCTCGCGCCGGTCGCGCCACGGCGCGTCGAGGGCGTCGAGGGCGTGGAGCGCCACGGCCGTCGAGAGGAGATCGGGGAGCGGGGCGTCGGGGGCGGCACAGAAGCCACCGGCCGGATGCCAGCGCTCGAGAAACCAGTCTCCTAGGCCCGCCGGCAGCGGCCGGCCGAGGGACCGGAGCGTGGCCACAGCCGCTGCCGTGGCCGTCGTCGAGCCCTCGGTCTGCCCAGGTTCGTTCGACCAGCCGCCGTCGGCGCTCCGCAGCGCCCAAAGCGAATCGGCCAGGCGCTCAGGCTCTGGCAGCGGGAGCTTGAGATCGGCGTGGGCGTTGACGGCCAGGAAGGAGCCATACGCGGTGCCGCGGGAGGCGTTGCGGCGCGAGGCGTAGCCGCCGTCGGCGGAGCGATGCTGGAGAAACCCGGCCGCCATCCCCTCGCGGATCCCGTCGGCAAGCGTGGCCGCCGGTTGCGAGGCCCAGGCCCGGGCCAGGCAGGAGCGGTGGACGAGATCGAGGCCGTCGCCGCTGCCGAATCCGCCGAGCCACTGGCGCGTGGCGATGATCTGCGGCGCCCGGGGATCGAGGGTGTCGAGGGCCACCAGCGCGTCGAGCGCAAACGAGCTGTAGTAGAGATCGCGGCGGCCGCCGCGATTGACGTAGCCCCCCCCTTCGGCCGCCGTGCCGTGGAGGAAAGTCGTGACGAGGTCGGCGGCATCACCGAGCGACCGCCGCGCCAGCCTGGCGACCTGGAGCATCTGGAGTCGCTGGCTCATGGAGCGCGCCCGCTCACGCCCGTTCGGTGACGGTTTGCATCGGCTCCACCGGAGGAGCACTCGCCTCGGCGGCCCCTTCCGCTTGGGCGTGTCGCAGCCGCTCCTGCTCCGCCTCGCGGCAGTAGCCCTCAAACGACACGTCGTCAAAGATCTTCCCGAGGACGCGCCGCAGCAGGCCTTTGAGTGTCGGCTCGAGGAGCCCGTCGAGCGCCCGGATCGCCTGCTCCTTGTAGCCTTCGAGAAGGAGCGCCGCCTTTTCGTCGGCCTTGCATGCAGCGATCGCGCCGCGGATCCGCTCGGCGGTCACGCCCTCCACATGCTCGCCCCGGGAGAGGCGCCCAAGCAGCTCGCGATCGGCGCCGCGGGCACGCTCGGCGGCGAGTGCCAGCACGACGCTCGGCCGCGGCTGGGCACCAGGGAGGAGACCGGCGTCGTCGTGGAGATCGTCGAGGTCGTCTTTGATCTGGTAGGCGATCCCCACCGCCTCGCTGAACGCCCGCAGCACCTCGGCCAGCTCACTGCTGCGGCCGGCGCACAGGCTGCCGAGCTGAAGGGCGACGTCAAACGCCGGCGCGGTCTTGAGCCGGAAGATCTCGAGCACCTGCCGGCTGGCAAGCGGAGTGGGCTTCCGGCTCCAAGCGAGCTCTTCCCCTTGGCCACGGCACAACAGCCGCTGCGACTGGGAGGCCTCGCGGACCGCCGCGGTGATCGTCACCGGATCGAGGCCCGATTCGGCGATCAATCGATACCCTTCGCCAATCAGGACGTCGCCGACGTTGAGCGCCACCGGAACACCGTAGGCACCGGGGAGCGTCGGCTCGCCGTAGCGCTCGAGATCGCCATCCTCGATGTCGTCGTGGACAAGCGATGCCTTGTGGAAGCATTCAACGGCCACCGCGATCTTGCGGAGCGCGGCTTCCTGGGCCGGCGTCGAGCCCGGCACGAGCGCCGCGTGGACGGCGGCAGCGAGGAACGGCCGCCAGCGCTTGCCGCCGACGCCGAGCCATTCGCGTGCCACCCGCTCCGCATGCCCCTCGGCAGGCCCGAGCAAGTCGTCGAGGATGGCCGGCTCGAACCAGGTCTTCACGGCGTTTTGCAGGCCCCCCAGATCGAGGCGCCGCGAGGTGTCGGCCGCCTCGAGATGGATGTAGTCCCACACCCAGTCGTCGTCGACCATCGTGTCGATGCAGTCGTCCTGGAGGAGCGGGACGGCGACGGCCGGGATCGCCGCCGCCTCGACGAACGGATGGGTCTTCTCCAGAACCGGCAGACAGCTGACGCCGACGATGGCTTCGATCTGCCCGGTCTGGATCATCGCCATCACCAGCGCCGTGCCCTCGGCAACGAGGACGGCATAGCCGAGCCGCTCCGCTTCGGCCTGAAAGTCTTGGATCGAGCAGAGCCCGCAGCTCTTGCAGAGGAGGCCGAACTCATCAAACGGCGCCGGGCAGCGGCTCTCCACCCGGAGGCACTTCGGCATCAGGAGGAGGCGGCGGTTGTAGGGAACGGCAGCCAGGGCGTCGCGCCACGATTCGTTGTTGACGAGCACCCCGGCGTAGTCGAGATGAATCTCACCGAGACCGACCTCAGCCAGCGCCGCGCGGGCCCGGGCGTGCAATTCCTCCATCCGCAGCGGCGGCACCGCCGGCTTGGCGGCAAGCCCGCGGCGGATCGCCTCGAGAAGCGCCGTCCGCTCCGGCTTCGTCTGCGGGATCTTCGGATGCGGGGCGCGGGAGCGGATCAGCGACGGCGGAACCGGCGGCGGGAGGATTACCAGTGGCAGCGCGGATCGGACCGCGGCGCCAGTCGCAGCGGCGGCGGAATCCATCGTCGTCCGTTCGGCTGTCGACATGCCTGGTCCTCGTGGCAATTCCGTCTTCGCTCGGGGCTTGCCGGGCATTCCCGGCTCCCCCCGCATCTGCCGCTCCCGGGGTGGGAGCAGACCTGGGGAATCCTATCACGCGGAGGGAGATGACGCCGCCGGACCCATGGCTTCGGCCGCGGCCTGCCCGGCGAGTGCCGCTGCGGCCCGCTTCGCCGCCTCGGCCGATTTCCGCTGGATCTCCTCCGGGGAGGGAAGGGCATCGAGGACCTCGCGGGGGATCGCCGCCGCGTCGGCGAGCTTCGTCAGGCAGCGGCGCCGCTCGGCAAGGGCCTGGTCGGCGCTCCGCTCGCGCGAGAAACGGTTCTTCGCCTCGGCCGAGCGCTCCTTGAGCCGGGCGTAGATATCGCCCCCCAGGAGGGCCGAGATGTCGACCTTCATCTTCTCCCGGCCGACGTCGATCTGGCTCACCGGGGCGCCGTCGATCGGCCCGGCGTGGTATTTCGGGAACATGATCGCGACTTCGGGGCAGACGCGCGAGCAGGCGGGGCAGTTGACCTTGCAGTTGGAGGGATTCTCGACGCGGAGCCGATGGTCGGCGTCGACGCCGTAGACGTCGAACAGACAGAAGCTCAAGCACTGCATGCAATTGGTGCAGCGGACCGGATCGATGACAGGGAACCAGGGCTTCCAGGAATCCCCCGTCCCCGGGGCGTTGAGCGGCCGGTTGCCACGGGCCCCATCGACGAGCCCGATGACCTCGGCCGGCGTCCGCCCCGAGCAGTCGTGGACCGCGACGGTCGCCTCAGCAGCCGTGACCAGCGGCGCCTGCCCGGCGAACCGGCCGACGACCACGAACGTCGCCTCGTCGGCGGCGGCCGCTGCCCCCTCGTGGGCGAGGGTCACCGAATAGCCCCGATCGAGCAGCGCGGCAACCAGCTCGGCCCGTTCGGCGCCGGCGAACGGCTCGGCGCCGCTCCCCTCATAGAGCACCACGCGTGGCTGGCGGGGGGCGAGTGTCGTCATGGCGTCTCTCCCAGGGGGGTGGTCGGGGGCAGCTTGCCGAGGGCCGCGATCCTGCTGGCGGCGGCCTGCTCCGCGGTGGCGTCGTCGCGGGCTGCGGCACTCTCCGCCACGGCACTCGTGTCGCCGTCGAGCATCCCGGCCAGGACGCGCTCCGCGGGAAGCGTGCGCATGTTGAGGATCTCGACCCCCGTCTCGCCGAGCGGGGAATCGGCGAGATGGAAGAGCCCGCGCACGGCCCGCGGCCAGCAGGCGGCGATCCGCAGCGTCGTCCCCGCCTTCGCCAAGCCCGCCAGATCGGCCAGATGGGGATCACGGCGGGCGGCCATGTCGCACAGATCAGCCACCCCCTCGAAGCCGCGCCCCGCGGCCGCGAGCCCCTCGAGCACCGCCGACTTCACGTCGGCCGGCACCACCTGCGCGAACGCGCAGCGGCAATAGAGCATCCGCACCGTCGGCTCGGGCGGCTGAGCGTCGCTTCCGGTCATCGCCGCGGGCCCTCCGTCGTGGCCGTAGCCTCGCTGGAGGCCCGGGCCGGGGGGCGCTTCGCCGGCTTGGCGTAGGTGCCGAAGTCGTTGAACCAATGGCGCTTCGCCAAGCGGTACATCCAGTGCTTCTCCGGCACCTCGCGGCCGGGGAGATCCTGGCTGCTGCGGGGTGTGGCGGCGACGAGCTCCTCGCGGGCCGTGCCGCGCTGGGTGGTGTCGCGGGCCCCGTGGCGGTCGGCGATCTCGAGGACGAGCTTCGGATTCTCGAGCATCACGCAGCCGCGGCTGTGGGCCGCCGCCGCGTCGCGCATGTCGCGCAGAAAGGCCGACTGCGTCACCGTGTCGTAGAACGAGCCCTTGCGGGCGTCGTCGACGGCGAGCTGGATGATCGGGCAGGGCTCGATATAGCCCGACGGGCCGATGTGGTGGGTGATCCCGGCCGCCATCGGGCACAGCGCGTTCCCCTCGCCGTCGTAGTAGGCATCGACGATCGCGATCGGCTTCGTGGCCCGCCGCGACGTGACGAACTCGCGCACGCGGACGAGCTGGTCGGGGCGGAGGGCGAGCTCCGGGGAGGCCTCGGGGCCGACCGGCCGATAGGTGTGGAACCAGGTGTAATGCGCCCCCAGCTTGATGAGCCGGTCGAGCCAGGCATCGGTGAGGAGCTGGTCGATGTTCGATTGGCAGAGGCTGGTCGCCACGCCAGTCAGCAGCCGCGCCTCGAGGCACAGCTCGAGGCCGCGGAGCGTGCGGTCGAGGACCTGGCGGTTGCCGCGGCGGATGTCGCTGGTCGCCGCGTCCCCCTCGATGCTGATCAGCGGTGTGGCATTGCCGAGGCGGGCGAGCCGGCGGGCGACGTCGGGGGTGATCAGCTGGCCGTTGGTGAAGATCTGAAAGTAGCAGTCGCCATGCCGCTCGAGGAGATCGAACAGCCCCGGGTGGAGGAACGGCTCGCCGCCGAGGAGACCGAAGAACGAGTTTCCATGGGCCTTCGCATCGGAGATGATTCCATCGAGCTCGTCGGTGGTCATCATCGTCCGCGGGGCTTGGACGTCGACCCAGCATCCCTGGCAGCGGAGATTGCAGGAATTGATGATCGAGAGGTGGAGGAACGGCGGGAAGACGATCCCGCGGCGCTTCCGGGCCTTGAAGCGCTCCACCGAGAGCATCCCCTTGAAGCCGAAGTTCCAGCCGGCCTTCCACAGGCACTTCGGCGACACGGTGGAGACGATGCGGGTCGCGAGTTGCGGAAGCATGGCGGGCCGTCCGTCGGGGTTGTTGAAGGAGGGGGCGATCAGGCGGTGATGCGGTGCGTGGGGACCGGGCGCCCGGGGCGGAAGTGTTCGCAGTGGAGCACCGTTGCCGGGAGATCGCCACCGACCGCCCCGAGCGCCTCGCGGAGGGCGGCTTCGAGGTCGGCCGGATCGGCCTCGGCCCGGAGGTTGATCAGCAGCCGCCCGACATCGAGCGGGTCGGTGAGGCGGTGCGAAAGCTCGGGCGCGGCGGCCGAGCGGACGAGGTTCGCGGCGGCCAGTTCGTAGTCGTCCCCCTCGACCGCCAGTGTCGCCTTCAGATGGGCGATCTCGTGGCCGAGACCAGCCACCGCGCTGCGGATGGCCTCGAGGAGCCGGGCGAGCATGGCGTTGCCATCCCACTCGCGCCCGCCGAGCTCACCGAGACGGATCTCGGCGTTGAGCCAGCCGAGGAGAGCCTCGCCGTCGGCGTAGCGGTCGTAGTCGATGTCGTCGATCGGCCGGGGGGCGGAATGATCGGCGAGCAGCGCCTCGAACCAGGCGTCGAGGCCGGTTCCCGCGCGGGCCGAGATCTCGAACACCCTTGCTCCGGGGGAGGTGACGGCCAGGGCACCGCGGAGGGCGTCGCGCTGCGCGGCGGTGACAAGATCGCACTTGTTGATGACGACGATCTCGGCTTCCTCGAGCTGCTTGCGATAGATGTAGCTGACGTTCGGGGAGAAGCTGCCACCGGCCGCCCCCGGCACACCGAGGATCCGCAGGGCCCGAAGGGGATCGACGACGACACTGACCGGCGCGACGGTGAAGCGATCGCCGTAGATCCGCGCCAGTGGCAGGCTGACGGTGGCGACCAGATCGGTGCAGCTCCCCACCGGCTCGGCCAAAAGGATGTCGGGGGCGGTGCCGCGCGCCAGCCGATCGGCGGCCTCGACGAGGGAATTGAACCGGCAGCAAAAGCAGCCCCCGGCGATCTCCTCCACTTCGAGAGCATGCGCCTTGACCAGCGCCGTGTCGACGAGCCCGCCGGCCTGGTCGTTCGTCACCAGCCCGACCCGCAGCCCCCGGGCGGTGAACCACTCGGCGGCCGACAGGATCGACGTCGTCTTCCCCGCTCCGAGGAAGCCGCCGATCATCACATAACGGGCTGGCGTGGCGGTCATGGGGGCTCGTGGCGGGGCCTGGCGGGGAAAGGTGCCGGTCAGTGGTCGCCGCCGGGGGACTCGCCGTCGGGCGGGGGAGTCGACCCACTATAGCGGGAGGCGTGGAGCCGATCGATCGTCCCGGAGAGGAGGGCCACATAACCGTGGACATCGAGATCCCCCTCCGCCGGCCGGCCACGGACGGCATACAGCCAGCCGTTGCCATGGGGATCGGAGTGGGTCAGGCACGATTCGGTCGCCAGGAGCGGATTGGTCGCCACGAACTCCCCATCCATGACGGCATAGAGATCACTGACCGCCTTGAAGCCCTCGACCGTGCCGAGCCGCTGGCCGCCGACGATCTGGGCGCCGGGGGCGACGTCGAGGAGCATCTCCACCAGTTCGCCGAGCATCCGGGTGGCGAACTTCGTCATTCCCACCCGCCACACGCCCTCGTCCCCCTCGACCGGCGTCATCCAGAAATGCGATGAGGCGTAGCGATGGCCGACCGGGAAGCGGGCCGTGAAGTGGGCGTGCCGGAAGCGGACGGCGTCCATGGAAGGCGCGGGCTCCGACGGGAGTCGGGGAAAGAACGGAAGGCGAGTCGCGGCGCCGGCCTTCAGGACGGCCCTCGCATGATAGCCGGCCGGGGCCGGGCTGCGATGGTGGTGGGAGGCTCAATCGTCGACAGGGTCGTCATCGCCATCGTCGGCCGGCGCCGGCTCGGCCGGCCGGTGGTCAGCCGGCGGGGGCCCGGCCGGGCGGTGATCGGCCCGGTGGGGGGAGGGGTCGGCCGCCGGCGCGTTGGGATGGCCGGCCGGTGGCCGCCGCACGCCGCGACGGCCGGCGGAGAGCCCGCGGAGCCGTTTGATGATGCGAACGATGTCGGCGGGGAGGGGGCTCGAAAACTGCAAATCCTCCCCGGTCACCGGATGGACAAAGCCGAGATCGGCGGCGTGGAGCGCCACGCGCAACGCCTGGGAGCGATCGACGACTTCGCTGCCGCGCGGTGCCGAATAGACCTTTTCCCCGCAGACCGGATGACCACTTTCGGCCATGTGGATGCGGATTTGGTGGGTCCGCCCCGTCTCCAGCCGGCATTCGACAAGCGTGAAATCGTCACCGAAGTGCTCGAC
The DNA here is from genome assembly GCA_040397545.1 of Pirellulales bacterium. Lineage (GTDB taxonomy): Bacteria > Planctomycetota > Planctomycetia > Pirellulales > UBA1268 > QWOP01. The sequence goes on along the minus strand of JBBAVV010000060.1, from coordinate 20,877 downwards.
GGGCATGACATGCGTCACCGACCGTTTCCCCTCCTCGCCGTCGGAGGAGCCACGCCGGCCATCCCCACGGTCGCGAACGAGATGCGAGATGATCGTCCCCGCCTCGACCCGGCCGATACAGATTGCGAGGTACCGGCGCTTCGTGGTGTGGGCCCGGAACTGCTCGGCGAGGATCCGTTCGGCGGGAACCGTCCGGGCAAAGACGAGCAAGCCGCTGGTTTCGCGGTCGATGCGGTGGACGGCCCGGACCATCGGCAGGCGGCGCGGGCCCTCCCGGTCGGACCCGCCGCGGGGAGGCGCGCGGCGCGGGGCGGGGCCGCGCCGCGACCGGCCGTCGAGGAGGCGTTGCACGACGGCCGGGAGGAGCTCGTCGAGGGTCGGCTGCACCTGCCGGCGGCGGGCCGGCCAGTCACGCTCCTCGGCATGGCGGGTGGTGGTCAATCCGGCCGGTTTTTCGACGACGACGACGGCGTCGTCGAGGTGGACCACCTTGACGTCGTCGGCCCGCGGGGGCGCTACGGCCGCTTCGGGGAGGACCTTCACCACCTCTCCTTCCTGGAGCCGCCGCGCCACGTCGGTGCAGATGTTGCCGTGGATCATGACGTGCCGCGAGCGGACGAGCTTCTGGATCTGCGACCAACTCGCCCCTTCGAGCCGGGCGCGGAGGAACCCGGCCAGCGTCTGCCGCGCGTCGCCACTGCCGACATGGAGGACCGTGCCGGTCGATTTCGGCTTCGTCATGGGAGATGGGATGCTCGGGGGGAAGGATCGGATCGGGGGGCGGGCTGGCGGTCGATGAGGACGCGGCGGTGGACGGCAAACGCGGACCGGGGAGAACGACGGGGCCGATCGCGTCCGCGACCGACCATTCTTCCGCCCTCTCGCGCAGCCTGCCAGCGGCTTGACCGGGGTGCGCCCGGTTCTAGACTCTACAACGGGTGGACCTTGCTGCGGCCGCCTCCGGCGGATTCGCCGTCTCCCTTCTTTCCACCCCCCCAGAGGATCCCCTTCCGTGCCCGGCACCTGCGTCATCGGTCTGCAATGGGGTGACGAGGCGAAGGGGAAGCTCGTCGATCTCCTCACCGAGGAGCACGACCTCGTTGTCCGCTACCAGGGGGGGGCCAACGCCGGCCACACGGTCGTCTCCGGCGGCCAGACCTGGAAGCTGTCGCTCATTCCCAGCGGGATTCTCCGGGACAGCGTCACCTGTGTCGTCACCGGCGGTGTCGTTCTCGACCCGGCCAGCGTGATCCGCGAAATCGACGGCCTCGAAAAGCGGGGCGTGACGATCGGCCGGAAACTCCTCCTCTCCGACCGGGCTCATGTCGTCTTTCCCTGGCACGTCAGCGAGGATCGGTTTCTCGACGGCAGTCTGTCGAGCGGCGAGGCGATCGGGACGACCGGCCGGGGGATCGGCCCCTGCTACCGCGACAAGGTCGGCCGCTCGCTGGCGGTCCGCCTCGGCGACTTCTACCGGCCCGATTTCCGGGAAAAACTTGCCCACATTGTCGCCGTCAAGAACGGCCTGTTCGCCGGCTGGAAGGTCGGCGGGGTGACGCTCGAGCCGCTCGATGCCGGGCGGATCCATACCGAATATGCAGCTTACGGCGAGCGCCTCCGGCCCCATGTCGCCGACACGACTGCCTTCCTCCTCGACGAGATCGAGGCGGGGAAGCGGTTGCTCTTCGAAGGGGCGCAGGGCTCGCTCCTCGACATCGATCATGGCACGTTTCCATACGTCACCAGCAGCAATTCCTCCGGCGTCGGCGTGTCGAGCGGATCGGGCGTGCCGGGGCGCTGGATCGAGCGCGTGATCGGCGTCGTCAAGGCCTACTCGACCCGCGTCGGCGGCGGGCCGCTCCCCACCGAGCAGGTCAACGCCATCGGCGAGCATCTGCGGGAGCGCGGCCGCGAGTACGGCACGGTGACGAATCGGCCACGCCGATGCGGATGGTTCGATGCCGTCGCCGCCCGCTACACCGCCCGGCTCTCCGGCGTCGACTGCCTCGCCGTCATGCTCCTCGACGTCCTCTCCGGGCTCGACGAGGTGAAGATTTGCTCGGCCTACGAGATCGACGGTCGGCGCATCAGCCACTTCCCCAGTCACATCGACGACCTGAAGCAGGCGGTTCCGGTGTACGAGACCCTCCCTGGCTGGAGGGACGACCTGACCGGCGTGCGGGGCTACGATGAGCTTCCTCCCCAGGCCCGGGCCTATCTCGACCGGATCGGCGCGCTCCTCGGCCGGAGGGTGTCGATCGTCTCCGTCGGCCCCGACCGGGCCCAGACGATCCTCCGCGACCGCACCTTCGTCGGCAGCCCCCCCAAGCCATGGCCACCACACCCGCACCCATCGGCGGCGAACGTCTGACGCCGGTGGCGCCGGAGGTCGGCTCCGCCCCCAGCGCCCCGACCCCGCCGCGCCCCGATGCCCCTCCGCGGCATGTCGCCATCATCATGGACGGCAACGGCCGTTGGGCACGGAACCGCGGCCTGCCGCGCATCGAGGGGCACCGCCGCGGCGTGGCGAGTGTCCGCAGGACGACCGAGCAGTGCGTCCGCCTCGGCGTGGAGCAACTCACGCTCTATTGCCTCTCGAGCGAGAACTGGCGGCGCCCTGAGACCGAGCTCTCCTTCCTGATGTGCCTCCTCGAGCAGTATGTCATCGAGGAGCGGGCGCTCCTCATGGAGCAGCGCGTCCGGCTGTCGATGATCGGGCGCCGTGAAGGGCTCCCCGCGGAGACGCTCGCCGCCCTCGACCGGACCGCCGAACTGACGGCCGGCAACGACGGGATGAAGCTCTGCCTGGCGATCAACTACGGTGCCCGCGCCGAGATTGTCGAGGCCGCGCGACGCCTGGCCCGTGAAGTGCGCGCAGGGAGCCTCGATCCCGAGGCGATCGACGAGGAACGCTTCAGTGGGGCGCTCGACACCGCCGGAATGGCCGATCCCGACCTCCTCATCCGCACCGCCGGCGAGATGCGCGTGAGCAACTTCCTCCTCTGGCAGATCAGCTATGCCGAGCTGTGGGTAACCGACGCCGCCTGGCCCGATTTCGACGAGGGGCAACTCGACGCCGCCCTCGCCTCCTACGCCTCCCGGGAACGTCGCTTCGGGGGGCTCGGCCAACCGTGACGAACCCTCCCCTGCCCCCCCGGCCCGCCGCGGGCACGCGGATGGCTCGCGTCATCATGGGCTTTGGCCTTCTCGGTGCGTTCCTGCCGCTGGTGTGGGCTGATTTCGTCGGCCTGTGGGGCGCTGGCCCGGCGCTGTGGCTCCTCCCTGTGGCACTCCTCCTGGCAGGTACCGCGGCGCTCGAGTGTGCGGCGATCCTTGCCCGCCGCGGGCTCGGGCCGCGGGTGACTGTCCTCGTCGCCGGGTGTGTCGCCGTGCCCCTGGCGGCGGCGCTCGGCAGTCCGGCGTTCCGCGCCGTCACCGGCGGGGGAGCGCCGCTCAACCCGGCCGGGTGGGCAGCCGCGACTGTCGTGGCCGCGATGATCGGGGCGCTGCTCGTGGAGATCGTTCGGTACGGGCAGGGGGATGGAGCGATCCAACGGCTGGCGGGAACGGCCCTGGGGCTGTTGATGATCGCCCTGCCGATGGGCTTCGTCGTCAGCCTGCGGCTCACCGGCACGCCCGACTATGAGGGGGGCTGGCACCGGCCGGGGCTCGCGCCGCTGGTGGGGATGATCGCGGCGGTGAAGTTCGGCGATGTGCTCGCCTACCTGGTCGGTTCGACCGTCGGCCGTCACCGCATGGCACCGACGTTGAGCCCGGGCAAAACCTGGGAGGGAGCGGTCGGCTCGTTGGGCGGGGCCCTCATCGCCTCGTGGATCGTCCTCCTCCCCTTCCACGCGATGCTCACGCCCGCCGACGGTGGGAGTGCCGAGCCGTTTGGCGGATGGCTCGTCCATGGCGTGGTCGTCGGCACGGCCGGGATGCTCGGCGACCTGGCCGAGTCGCTGCTGAAGCGAGAGGCCGGCTTCAAAGATTCCGGGGGAGCGCTCGGCGCCCTCGGCGGGGCGCTCGATCTGGTCGATTCGCTGCTCTTCGCCGCGCCCGCCGCATGGTTGCTGTGGGTGCTTTCGTTTCCTTCCTGAACAGGCGCTGTCGATCGCGACCACGCCGCCACTTTCCCCGGGAGACTTTCCATGGATCGCCTGCTTCTCGCCGCGGCCCTCCTCTGCTTCTCCTGCAGCGTCCGCCCGGCCCCGGCCGACGACGGCAATTGGCCGGCCTTCCGCGGCCCGGCGGCGCGGGGCGTGGCGCTCGGGGCCGGCCTCCCCGATCGCTGGTCGGCCACGGAGAACGTCGCCTGGAAGACCGACCTCGGTGGCCGCGGGTGGTCGTCGCCGGTGGTCTGGGGGGACCGGATCTTCCTCACGACGTGTGAATCGACCGGGGAGGTCGAGGAAGCGAAGAAGGGGTTGTATTTCGGCGGTGACCGTGCGGAGCCCTCGGACGCGACCCACCGCTGGAAGGTGCTTTGCCTGGACCTCGAATCGGGGAGCATCCGCTGGGAGAAGACCGTCCATGAGGGGAAGCCGACACAGCCGATCCACGTGAAGGGGAGCTATGCCGCCGAGACGCCGGTCGTCGACGGCGATCGGCTGTGGTGCCTGTTCGGCAACGTTGGCCTGTTCTGCCTCGATCACGACGGCACCGAGCAGTGGCGCCGCGAACTGCCATCGCACGCGATGCGCAACGGCTGGGGCACGGCGGCCTCGCCGGCGCTCCATGACGGCCGGATCTATCTCGTCGACGATAACCAGGAGGCCTCCGCGATCGTCGCCCTCGACGCCGCCACCGGCGCCGAAATCTGGAAGACCGATCGCGACGAGAAGAGCAACTGGGCCACGCCCTTCGTCTGGGTCACGCCCGAGCGCACCGAGATCGTCACCGCCGGCACCGGGAAGGTGCGGTCGTACGACACCGACGGGAAGCTCCTCTGGTCGCTCCAGGGGATGTCGTCGATCACGATCGCCACGCCCTACGAGCACGACGGCCTGCTCTGTGTCTCGTCGGGCTATGTCATGGACCGCAGCAAGCCGCTGTATGCGATCCGCCCCGGTGCCAGCGGCGACATCTCGTTGGCGCCGGGCGCGACGTCGAACGGGGCGATCGCCTGGAGCCAGCCGTCGGCCGCCCCCTACAACCCGTCGACAGTGGCCGTCGACGGGCGCGTCTATGTCCTCCATGACCGGGGGTTCCTCGCTGCCTATGCCGGGAGCGACGGCCGGGAGCTCTTCTCCCCGCAGCGGATCCCCGAGGGGCGGGCCTTCACGGCGTCGCCGTGGGGGGCCGACGGGAAGGTGTTCTGCCTCAACGAGGATGGCGTGACATTCGTTTTTCAGGGGGCGGACAGCTTCGTGCCGCTCCACACCAACACCCTCGCCGAGGACGACATGTGCATGGCGACGCCGGCCCTCGCCGGCGAGCGGCTGCTGATCCGCACCGCCGCCCGGCTCTACTGCTTCCGCCGTGCCGACTGACGCGGCAAGGCCGGTCGGGCTCGGCCGGCCACATTCCGGGCTTCCGGGCCGTTTTTCGGGCCTGGCGACTGGCGGGCTGCGGCGGGCGAGGAACCTGCGGAGGATCCCCGCCGGCGTGACAGTCGGCGGCGGGTATACTGAAAGGGTACGGATCGATCCTCTCCTCTCTCTCGACCGTCGGCGCCTCATGCGCCGCGGGCTCCGATGTCCCGCACCACGATCGCGGTGGTCGACTCCAAGCGGATCCTGGCCATCTTCGGCCCACGGGACCAGCACCTCCGCAGGATCCGCTCGAGCTTGGGGGTGAATGTCTCCGCGCGGGAGGGCTCGATCCGCATCGAAGGGGAGGACCTGGCTGTCAAGCGGGCCACGACGGTGTTCGAGCAGCTCGACCGCATCGCCCGGGAGCGTGGCGCCGTCGATGGCACCGATGTCGCGCAGGCGATCTCGATCGTCACCGGCGAAGAGGCTCCGGTCGACCACGAGCCGATCGACATCCACCGGGCCGGCCGGCATGTCAAGCCGCGGTCGGAGGGGCAGGCGGCCTACGTGCGGGCGATCCGCGACCATGACGTCGTCCTCTGCAGCGGCCCGGCAGGGAGCGGGAAGACGTTCCTCGCCGTAGCGATGGCGGTGTCGCTGTGGCGGGCCGAGCAGGTGCGGAAGATCATCCTGGTGCGCCCCGCGGTCGAGGCCGGCGAGAGCCTCGGCTACCTGCCGGGGGATCTCCAGGCGAAGATTAACCCCTACCTGCGTCCGCTCCTCGACGCCCTCCGCGAAATGATCGACTTCGAGTTGCTCAAGCGACTCGGCGAGCAGGATGTCGTGGAGATGGTGCCGCTGGCGTACATGCGCGGGCGGACGCTCAACAACGCCTTCATCATCCTCGACGAGGCCCAAAACACGACCGTCTCGCAGATGAAGATGTTCCTGACGCGGCTCGGGATGGGCTCGAAGATGGTGATTTCCGGCGACACCACGCAGGTCGATCTTCCCCCGAACCGGACCAGCGGCCTCGTCGACGCCATGCGGCGCCTCCAGCAGGTCCCCGGATGTTGCCGGGTGCGGCTGGCCGGCTCCGACATCGTCCGCCACCCGCTCGTCCAGCGGATCGTCGAGGCCTACGACGACGATGCCCATGACGACCACGGTCGCCCGCCGCGCTGATCGACCCCATCCCCTCTGTCGCCATCGCCGCACCATGCCCGTCGCCCCATCCTCCTACCGCCGCACCGTCCGTCGCGGCCATTCCGTGGAAGGGCCACAGGGATTCCTCGGGTCGCTCCTCGAACGCGCGTCGCGTTCGGAGGTTCTCCTCCGACTGGCGCTCTGTCTGGGGGCGGCCACCGTGCTCCTGATCGCGCTCCATGGCTGGACCGAGCCGATGCCGTGGCACTCCGGCTCGGTGGCCACCCGGGGGATCGCCGCCCGCGTCCCCTTCGAAAAGCCCGATCAGGAGCGGACCCGCACCGCCCAGGAGCGGGCCGCGGCCCAGGTGCGCGTTGTTTACACCCAGGATCCGGCCCCTCTGCTGCGGCTCCGCGACGGGCTGAAGAACCGGGCCGCCGAGATCGGCGCCGCCGACGCCCTCGATGTCGTTTCCCGGGACGCGTGGCTCGAGTTCGCCCCCGAAGCAGGCCCGGTGCTCGTCGGACTCCCGGAGCGGGCGGCGATCGACAACAGCCGACCGGGCGCGGCGAAGACACCGGACGAGGCTGCCGACAGGGCGTCCACCGCGGAGGATGCCGCTCCGGATCAGGGTGCCGGCGAAGCGGAAGCGGCCGGCGCCGGCGGGGATGCCCCGGTCGACCCGGCGCTGGCGGCGCACGTCGCCGAGTTCGAAGCCTTCCGGGCGCGCCTCGACACGAAGGAGAAGCAGCTCGAGTTCGACAAGGGGATCGATCAGGCCTTCTCCGACCTGATCGCGACCGGCGTCCTCAAGACGATTCAGCACGGCTTCGTCGAGGGGAGCCAGACGGAGATCGATGTCCATCCGCTCGGAAATCTCGCCACGATCGCCCGCGTCCAGGTGGCCGATGTGCTCCTCGGGGAGGCGAAGAATCGACTCCAGCTCCGCCTCGAAGAGGAGCTCGGCGCAGGGGCGTTCGCCGACAGGATCGACGCGTGGATCGAGCCGAAGCTCGCCGGATCACTCGAGATCGATCCCGAGGCGACGGAGCAGGCGCGGACCGAGGCTCGCGAGAAGACGCCGCAGGAGGTTGTCCGCTACAAAGCCGGCGACATCCTCTCCGCCCCCGGCGAGCCGGTGGGCGAAGAAGAGCTGGCGCTGCTCCGGTACGAGCACGAGGCCTATGACCGGGATCAGAAACGCGAGCAGCGCGCCGGCCGGATGCTGTCGATGCTCGGCCTGTTCGTCGCGATGTTCACACTGGCCGGCTTCTATGTCCATATGCATCACCGCGAGGTTCTCGACGACCTCGGCCACGTCGCCACGCTCCTCGGCCTGGCGGTGGTGACGACGATCATCTGCCTGCTCGCCTCGGGCGACGCCTGGCGGGCGGAGATCGTGCCGTTGCTCGTGTTCGCGATGACGGTGGCGATCGCCTACGACGAGGATCTCGCCCTGCTCCTCGCCGCCGAGGTGGCCCTCGTCGTCGTTGTCGGGCTCGGCCGAGGGCTCGTCGACTATGTCACCCTCACCGCCGCGGCGGCGGCGATGATCTTCTGGATGGGGCGGTTGCGGAGCCGCAGCAAGCTCATCTACGTCGGGCTGTGGGCGGGGGCGGTGGCGCTGATGACGCAGCTCGGTGCGGAGCTCCTCGACGGCCGGTCGATGAGCACCCAGCTGCTCTACGACGCCGGTCGGACGGGGATCTGGACGCTCCTGGCCGGCTTCCTCATGACCGGCCTGCTTCCGTTCATCGAGCGCAGCTTCGGAGTCCTCACCGACTTGAGCCTCCTCGAGGTGGGGGACGTCGCCCATCCGCTCCTCCAGGAGCTCGTCCGTCGTGCCCCCGGCACCTACAACCATTCGATCAACGTCGCGAGCATCGGCGAGGCGGCGGCCGAGGCGATCGGTGCCCGGGGGCTGCTGGTGCGCGTGGGGGCCTATTTCCACGACATTGGCAAGATGCTCAAGCCGGTTTACTTCGTGGAGAACCAGGGGCAGCAGGGGAGCCGTCACGAATCGCTCGTGCCGGCGATGAGCACGCTGATCATCGTCGCCCATGTCAAGGAGGGGGCGGAGCTGGCCCGGCAGTACAATCTCCCCCAGCCGATCGTCGCTCTGATCGCCGAGCACCACGGCACGACGCTCGTGGAGTATTTCTACCGGCGTGCCACCGAGCGGCAGCAGGCCAATCCCGACGGTGGCGAAGTCGACGAGCACACCTACCGCTACCCCGGCCCGAAGCCGAGCACGCGCGAGTCGGCGGTGCTCATGCTCTCCGATGCCGTCGAGAGCGCCAGCCGGGCCCTCACCGAGCCGACACCGGCCAGGATCCAGGGGCTCGTCCACGATCTGGCGATGAAGCGGCTCCTCGACGGCCAATTCGACGAGTGTGGCCTGACGCTCGAGGAGCTCGAAATCATCGAGCAGAGCCTCGTCAAGAGTCTCACGGCTGTGTACCACGGCCGCGTCAAGTATCCCGATCAACAGAGGACGGCCTGACCGGCTGGGGACGACATCATGAACCGCTGGATGGCGCGCCTGTGACCCGAGGAAAACAGCGGCAAGCTTCGGCTCCGTCCGGGAGCCGCTCGACCGTCTCCGCGGCGACCGACGACTTGGTGATCGAGGTTGTCGATCGTCAGCGACGCGTGAAGCTCGGGCGCGGATGGCTCGAGCGGCTCGTGCGGAAGGCACTCCGGGCGGAGAAAGTGACCGAGGCCGAGGTCTCGGTGCTGCTGTGCGACGATCGACGGATCGCGCGGCTCCATGACGAATGGATGGGAGACCCGACCCCCACCGATGTGATCACGTTCGATCTCTCCGAGCCGGCGGGGATGCCGGGGGGCGATGATGTGCTGCGCGCGGACATCGTCGTCAGCACCGAGACGGCGGTGCGGATGGCCAAGGTTGTCGCCTCGACCCCGCGTCTGGAGACGGCCTACTACGTGATCCACGGGATCCTCCATCTGACGGGTCACGATGATCTGGCGCCGGGGCCGCGGCGGGCGATGCGCCGCCGCGAGCGGACGCTCATGGAAGCGCTCGGGCTGCCGGCGCCCCCCCGGCCGGCAGGCCCCCGCACGACGCGGTCCGGTGGGGTGGGACGATGAGCCTGGATCCGTTGGCGACGGCCTTGGCGCTCCTCGGGATCGCCAGTCTGGCCGCCGTCCAGGCCCGCGCGGCCCGTGGCGCGCCGCGCCATCGGGTGCATGAGATCTGTCGCGACCGCGGCACGCCGGGATTGGCCGACGAGATTTTCGACGGTAGCGAGCCGGTGGCGTTCATCGCGGCCACCATCGTCGTCGTGGCGGCGACGGCGGCGACGCTCGTCGCGGCGCGCTCGCTCGATCTCCAGCTCGTGCCGGGGCGGATCCGCCTGCCGGTGATGCTCCTCTGGATGGGGATCGTCTGGTTTCTCCTCGTCGCGGCGCCGATGCTCCTGGCGCGGACGCTCGGGCCGAGGATCCTCGTCGCCACCTGGCCGCTGTGGCGACCGTTGGTGGCGATGGTGACCCCGTTCGTCGGCGGCGTCTCGAAGGTGGCCACGCTCCTCGCCGACACCCTCGGACGACGCGCCGGGACGGCCGACGAACCGACCGTCGAGGAGGAGGTCAGGCAGGTCGTGGACGACGCCCTGCGGGAGGGGCGGCTCGAGGGGGCGGCCCGCGACATGATCGAGGGGGTGATGGAGCTGCGCGACGCGCGCGTGTCGCAGATCATGACCCAGCGGACCGCGATGGTGACGCTCCCGGTCCACGCCCCCTGGGCGGAGGTGCTCTCCGTGGCGACCGAGAGCGCCCACACGCGGATGCCGGTCTGGGACCGTTCGCCCGACGACATCATCGGCATCCTCCATTCCCGCGAGCTCCTCACCCACCTCGCCGCCGCTGCCGGCGGCGGCGCCCCTGCAGCGCCCCCCGTGCTCCGGCCGCTGCTCCGGCCGCCGTACTTCGTGCCGGAGTCGATGAGCGTCCAGAACCTCCTCCGCGAGTTCCAGCGGACGCACACCCACATGGCCGTGGTCACCGACGAGTTCGGCGGGGTGTCGGGGGTGGTGACGATCGAGGATGCCCTCGAGGAGATCGTCGGCGAGATCGCTGACGAGCACGACGAGGCCTTCTCCGACGGCCTCCGGCTGGTGTCGGATGGGGTCTGCGAGGCGATGGCCAACGTCCGCCTCGAAGATCTCGCCCGGGCCACCGGTCTCGACCTGCCGACGGAGGCCGACTACGAAAGCGTCGGCGGGTTCGTCTTCCACCATCTCGGGAGGATCCCGGTTGCCGGCGAGCGCTTCGAGTCGCATGGCGGCCGGTGGGAGGTGCTCACCGCCACGCGGAGCCGGGTCGACCGGGTCCGCGTCACCCGCCTTACCCCCCCGGATTGACGCGCGATGCCAGCGGACAAGGCCCACGCCGTCGTGATCCGCGCCGTGCCTTTCGGGGAGACCAGTGCGGTGGTCACGGTCTTCACGCGCGAGTGCGGCAAGCTGCGGGCCCTGGCGAAGGGGGCGTGGCGACCGAAGAGCGCCTTTGACGGCGCCCTTGACCTGCTTTCGGTCTGTCAGGTAATCGTCCTCCGCAGATCGTCGGACGGGCTCGACCTGCTCACCGAGGCCTTTCTCGAACGCAGGTTCCGTGTCGCCACGAGTCTGGCGGCGGTCCACGGCGGGATGTACGTCGCCGAACTGCTCGATGCCCTCACCGCGGACGCCGATCCGCAGCCGGAGTTGTTCGATGCGGCCGACACGACACTCCTCCGTCTCTCGGGTCACGAAGGCCCCGACGCGCTCGTCTGGCCGGCCGTCGTCTGCTTTGAACTCGCCGCCCTCCGTGCCGCCGGCCAGGCGCCCGCGCTCGGCCGCTGTGCGGAATGCCGCGCGGCCGTCCCTGCCACCGGGCGGATCGCCTTCGGGATGCTCGACGGCGGCGTGCTCTGCGCCGCCTGCCGCAGCGGCCGTCGGGCGGTTGTCTCGGTGTCGGCCGCGGCCCTTGCGGTCCTGCGCGGCCTGCGTGCCGGCTCGATCGACAGGCCGATCGACCCCCCGGTCCTCGGGGAGCTCCGGGCCGTCATGAATACCTATGTCGCCCATGTCCTGGGAAGGAAATCGCGGCTCAGCCCGCGGCTCGTTCCCGCTCTCCCCTCGCGCTCCCTCCCCGCCCGCGACGCCTGAACCCCGACCGCGCCGACACACCCCGGGTGCCCCCCATGCCGCGCTCCAGTCATCCCCGCCGCCCCGGAAGCCAGCCTCCCGGGCTGCTTTTGGCCGCCGCCCTGGCGGTCCTGCTCGGCGGCTGCGCGACGACGCTCAAGACGCCGAACTGGCCCTGGTCGAAGCGCGGCGACGAAGCAGGGCGAAAGGTGGCCGGGGAGCTGGGGGAAGATGCCGACAGCGAGATCATCTCGTCGGAATACACGCCCCCCCCCGATCCGGGCTGGGATTGGTTCAAGGGAGACAACGTCAAGCGCCGGTGGAAGCGGCTGGTGGGGCGCGGGCCGAACGAGCCGGTGGCGAGGCGGGCGCTGGCAGAGGCCGACGGCCTCTACAACCAGCGGAAGTTCAAGGAGGCTAGCGCCAAGTACAAAGTGGCGATCGACCGCTGGCCCGACTCGGCGATCGAGGAGGAGGCGATGTGGCAGCTCGCCGAGTGCTGGTTCTTTACCGACCAGTACCCGAAGGCGGAGGATGCCTACGACGAGCTCGTGAAAAAGTATGCCAACACGCGCTACCTCGACCGGATCGCCCAGCGTCAGTTCGTCATCGCGCAGTACTGGATCGCCCTCGATGACAAGCACCACTACCTGACGATCGTTCCCAACGCCTTCGACCGTTCCCGGCCGATCTTCGACACCCGTGGCCGGGCCCTCAAGGCCTACGATCACGTCCGCATCAACGATCCGCGTGGGCAGTTGGCCGACGACAGCATCATGGCCCAGGCCAACGCCCACTTCCTCGAGCGGCAGTGGATCGACGCCGACTACTTCTACACCCTCCTCCGGGGCGAGTATCCCGATAGCGACTTCCTCCTCCAGGCCCATCTCCTCGGTCTCCAGGCCAAGCTCCGCGCCTACCAGGGGGCGGGCTATGAAGGGGGCGTGCTCGACCAGGCGGAGGTGCTTGCCGACCAGACGCTCGTGCAGTTCCCCGACCAGCTCGCCCGGGCCGATCAGGACCGCGTTCTGGGGGTCCGGGCGGAGATCCATGCCCAGCAGGCGCTGCGCCACTGGAACCGGGCCGAGTTTTACGCCAAGGGGCAGCACTACACCTCGGCCAGGATCTACTACGCGCTGATCGCCCGCGACCGCCCGGAGACGCTCCTGGCGGCGAAGGCCCGCGAGCGGCTCGGCATGCTCGCCGGGAAGGAGGATGTCTCCGACAATCCCTTCCCGACGCTCACCGCCTTTATCAATCCCGATTCGCTCAAAGAAGCGGAGCTCGACGCCATGGCCGAGGCCGAAGCCGTCATCGCCCGCGAGGATAATTCCGGCTCGTCCGGTCCGATCCGCTGATCGCTCGTCTCCGCCGAGCGCGTTTTCGTGTTCTGCGTGCGGGGCTTCCCGACGCCAACTTGTCAGGATCTCGAGCCATGCCCACCGGCCACGCCATGTCTCGCCGGGGGTGGCTGTTGGCTGTTGCGGGCCTCGCGGTCGGCACGGCCGGCTGTGCCGGCTACCGGTTCGGCAACAACACGCTCTACGCGCCGAATGTCCGCACCGTCTACGTGCCGATGATCCAGAGCGATTCCTACCGCAACGTCCCCGGCGTCGACCTCGGCGAGCGGCTGACGGAGGCGGTCTGCAAGGAGATCGAGAAGCGCACTCCCTTCAAGGTCGTGGGGACCGCCGACGCCGACAGCGTGCTGACGGCACGGATCGTCGCCGACACCAAGCGCATGCAGGTCGAGAGCCCCACCGACCAATCGCGGATGGTCGAGATGAACATCCAGGTGCTCGTGACCTGGGCCGACCGCGGCGGGGCGGTGCTCGCCACCGGCGCCGTTCCCCTCCCGGCAGCGAGCGTCGACGTCGGCCAGTCGGCCGTGCTTGTCCCCGAATTCGGCCGCTCGGTCGTGGGCACGCAGCAGGAGGGAATCGTGAAGATGGCCCAGCAGATCGTCGGCCTCATGGAAGAGCCGTGGTGACGGCCGGTCAGCCGGAGGCACGACGGGCGAGGCGGATCTGCTCGAGCTCCCGCCGAAGCGGGGCCCAGGAGAGGCGATCGGCCTCACGCTGTGCATCTTCCTCGGAACGCAATCCCGCCATGAGCGCCGCGGCGATTCCCCAAGGAAGGATCGCTGCGGGTAAAGTGACGCCATGACGACTGCCCCGCTCCCCACCGATTGGCAGCTCCGTTCGCGGCGCCTGGCGCTCCCGCATCCGGCCGGGCCGCTCCGTCGGCCGCTCGTGATGGGGATCGTCAACGTCACCCCCGACAGCTTCTCCGATGGTGGCCGCCACGCGGCGATCGATGCGGCGGTGACGCATGGCTTGCGCCTCGTTGCCGAAGGGGCCGATCTCCTCGATGTCGGCGGGGAGAGCACGCGGCCGTTCTCGATGCCGGTCGACACCGCAGAGGAGATCCGGCGAACGGCCGAGGTGGTGCGCCGGCTCGCCTGCGAGTCGGGCGTGCCGGTATCGATCGACACATCGAAGGCCGCCGTGGCCGAGCGCGCCCTCGAGGGCGGCGCCGAGATCATCAACGACGTCACCGGACTCGAAGGGGATGCGGCCATGCTGGCGCTCGCCGTCGCTTCCCGGGCCGGCATCTGTGCGATGCACATGCAGGGAACTCCCGCCACGATGCAGATCGATCCACGCTACGGCGATGTCGTCGGGGAGATCTACCAGTGGCTCGCAGGGCGGCGCGACACGCTCCTCGCCGCCGGCGTCGAGGAGGCGCGGATCTGCCTCGATCCCGGCATCGGCTTCGGCAAGACGCATGCCCACAACCTGGCGCTGGTGTCCCATGCGGGGAGGTTTCTCGACCTCGGCTGCCCGATCCTTGTCGGCCACTCGCGGAAGGGCTTCATCGGCAAGGCGCTCGAGCAGGCGCTCGGCCGAGCGGCCACCGAGAGCGATCGGGATGCTGGCACCGCCGGGATCGCCTGCCGACTCGCCGCCGCCGGCATCCAGATCGTTCGCGTCCATGCCGTCGGCCTCGTCCGATCGGCCCTCGAAGGCTTTTCAGCTGGCGCGTGAGCGGCTGGGCGGTCACCACCGTTCCCAATCTCCGGCGAAACCTTGACGCCGGGGAGACGTTCAACCGACAACGGCGGGCGTCGATCCCCTCTTCCCTGGAGTCTCCTCGAGCCATGCGTGCCCTCTCGGCCGATCCCCGGACACTCAAGCGCCCCGAGTCGCCCGATCGCTTCCAGGCAACCGGGCTGATGCTGGTGGCGCTGCTGGCGCTCTCGAGCGCTGCCTGTGGCCAGCCCCAGGGGGGGCCGCCCCCCGGTGGTCCAGGGGGACTTCCCGGCGGCCCTCCCGGCGGTCCGGGTGGACCGGGTGGTTTTTCGGGCGGGCCCGGTGGGCCGGGGGGCTTCATGCGGATGGTCCCCGTCATGACCGCGCTCGATGCCGACGGCGATGGTGAGATCTCCGCCGCGGAGCTCGTCGAGGCAACGGCCCATCTGAAAAAACTCGACGTCAACAACGACGGCAAGCTCTCCCCCGAGGAGCTGCGGCCAAACTTCCCCGCTGGCCCGGGGGGATTCGGTGGACCTCCGGGAGGACCGGGAGGCTTTCCGGGTGGGCCGGGTGGCTTCGGCGGTCCCCCGGGGGGCGGTGGCGCCAATGGCGAGGAGCTCGCCACGCGGCTGATGGAGTTCGATGCCGACAAGGATGGCAAGCTGACGTCCGAGGAGCTCCCGGCGCGGATGCAGGGGATGCTGACGCGCGGCGATGCCGACAAGGATGGCAAGCTCACGAAGGAAGAGATCCTCGCCATGACGGCGGCCGAAGGGGGGCGCGGGAATGGTGGTCCTGGTGGACCTGGCGGCGGTCGCGGTGAAGGGGGACGGCGCGGCGGTGGCGGTGGCTTGTTCGGCGGACCGGGGGGCGGCGGACCGGGCGGCTTCGTCGATCGGATGTTCGAGTTCGATGCCGACAAGGATGGCAAGCTCTCGCGCGAGGAGCTCCAGGCGATGGCCGCGCAGTTCCAAGGGGGGGGCGGTGGTCCTCCCGCTGGGCCGGGCGGCCGCGAAGGGGGACGGCGTGAAGGCGGAGATGGTGAGCGGGTCCGCAGGCCACCCGTCGAAGAATGACGATCGTGCCGACGCCCCGGGCGTGATCGGTTCCGAGTCGGAGCCTTTGCCCGGCGGACTGATTCCCTCCCGCACCCTAGGAGATTCCCCCGATGGATTCGATTCGGTGGTATTCGATCCGGTTGTGTGACATGGCGCGGGTCGCGCTCCCGGCGCTGGCGATGGCCGTGATCGTCGCCCCGGCCGGCGCCGATTGGCCCCGCTTCCGTGGCCCCAACGGCAGCGGGGTGGCGGCCGATGAAGCGCCGACGCCGGCCGAGTTCGGCGAGACGAAAAACCTCCGTTGGAAGGTGGAGCTCCCGGGGGAAGGGGTGTCGTGCCCGATCGTCGTCGGCGACAGACTGTTTGTAACGACGTACTCCGGCTACGGGGCCGAAGGGGGGACGCAGCTCGATCTCGTCCGCCACCTCCTCTGCTACGACGCGAAGACTGGCAAGGAGCTGTGGAGAAAGGAGATCGAGGCGGTCCTCCCAGAAGATGCCTATGCCGGGATGGGAGTGCCGTCGCATGGCTACGCCTCGCACACGCCGGTCTCGGATGGCGAGCGGGTCTATGCGTTCTTCGGGAAGTCGGGGGTGAAGGCCTTCGATCTCGATGGCCACCAGCTCTGGGAGCGGTCGGTCGGCACCGACTCCGACCCGCGCCGCTGGGGATCGTCGTCGAGTCCGCTCGTGGTCGATGGCGTTGTCGTCGTCGTGGCCGGTCCGGAGAAGCGGGCGATCGTCGGTCTCGATGCCACATCGGGGAGCGAGCTGTGGACGGCCGACTCCGAGACGCTGGCCAACGTCTGGGGCTCGCCGGTCACCGCGCCCGGCGAAGGGGGGAAGACGGATGTCGTC
This sequence comes from Pirellulales bacterium, assembly GCA_040397545.1. Lineage (GTDB taxonomy): Bacteria > Planctomycetota > Planctomycetia > Pirellulales > UBA1268 > QWOP01. The sequence goes on along the minus strand of JBBAVV010000060.1, from coordinate 4,154 downwards.
CTCGGCACCCCCGGCGAGATCTGGGGGATCAATCCGGCCACCGGCAAGATCCGCTGGTATGCCGGTGCGGTCGGAGAGGACGGCTTCAACACGAGTGTCGTCGTGGCCGACGGCGTCGCCTATTGCGTCGAAGGGCGCAGTGGTGGGTCGATGGCGCTGCGCACCGGAGGCAAGGGGGATGTCGGCCAATCGCATCTGGTGTGGAGCGGCCGGGATGCCAACCGCTTCGGCACACCGCTGGTCTACCGCGACAGGCTGTGGTTCGTCTCCAACCGGATCGCCAACTGCCTCGACGCCAAGACCGGCGAAAAAATCTTCCAGGCCCGTCTCCCGAGTGAAGGGGGCGGGGCCTTCGGCCGCGGCGCCGATTATGCCTCGCCGGTCGCCGCTGACGGCAAGATCTATTACGTCACCGGCAACGGCGAGGTCCATGTGCTGAAGGCAGCCGACGAGCTCGAATCGCTCGCCGTCAACGAGCTCGGCGCGGAGGGGGAATCGTTTGCCGCCACGCCGGCGATCAGCGACGGCGCCCTCTTCATCCGCTCCAGTCGCCATCTGTGGTGCTTTTCCGAGGGGGGGCGGTGATCGAAGCGCGTTGCCTAGGCTTGGAGTGGGCCGGCGGGCTCGTCGTGGTATCCTCATCTCACACCAGGATCCGGGCCCAATTTCTCCGCCACGCTCATGTCGACGACCACCGAATACCCCCCCCACACCCCCGCTGATCTCGCCGCCCGCTGTCGCGCCATGGCCGAGCGGGCGCGGCAGGCCGCGATCGAGCTTGGTGGCGTGTCGACGGAGCAGAAGGCCGCGGGCTTGCGCCGGGCCGCGGCCGAGATTCGCGCCGATAGAGCTTTGATCCTCTCCGCCAACCGGGCCGATCTCGAAGCCTCCGTCGGCGCGGGGCTGACCGCCGCCGCCTCCGAAAGGCTCCTCCTCGACGAGCAGCGTGTCGAGGGGATCGCAGCCGGCCTCGAGGCGGTCGCGGCGCTCCCCGATCCGGTCGGGGAAGTGATCGAATCCTCGATCCGCCCCAGTGGCCTCACCGTCCGCAAGATCCGCGTGCCGCTCGGCGTGATCTTCTTCATCTACGAGTCACGCCCGAATGTCACCGCCGACGCGGCGGCGGTCGCGCTGGCCGCCGGCAATGCGATCATCCTCCGTGGCGGGAAGGAGGCGGCCCGATCGAGCCGGGCGATTGTTGAGTCGGTCCGTCGGGGTGTTGCCGCCGCCGGCCTGCCGGTCGACGGCGTGCAGTTGGTCGACACCGCCGACCGGGCCGCGGTCGGGGAGTTTCTCAAGCTCGACACGCTCATCGATCTGGCGATCCCGCGCGGCGGTGAGCAGCTCATCCGCCGGGTCTGCGCCGAGGCGCGGATGCCGGTCCTCAAGCACTTCAACGGCAATTGCCACGTCTATGTCGATCGGGCGGCCGATCTCGCCATGGCCCGGGCGATTACCGTCAATGCCAAGTGCCAGCGGATGGGCGTGTGCAATGCCGCCGAGTCGCTTCTTGTCCATCGGGACGTCGCGGCGGCGTTCCTGCCGGAGATCGGCGCGGCGCTGGCGGAGCAGGGCATCGAGATCGTCGGGGACGGCGCCACCCGTCGGCTCCTCCCCGCTGCGGGTGTTGCCACTGAGGCCGACTTCGCTGCCGAATTCCTCGGGCCGAAGATCTCGGTGGCGGTCGTCGACTCGCTCGATGCGGCCATCGATCACATCAACCGCTACGGCTCCCGGCACACCGACGCGATCGTGACGGCCGATGCGGCTGCCGCCGAGCGGTTCGCGGCCCGCGTCGACACGGCCGTGGCTGTCGTCAATGCGAGCACGCGTTTCAACGACGGCGGCGAGCTCGGGCTCGGCGCCGAGATCGGGATCTCCACCGACAAGCTCCACGCTCGCGGCCCCTGTGGCACCCGCGAGCTCACCACCTACAAATATGTCGTCACCGGCACGGGGCAGACGCGGTCGTAGCGACCGCCCTCCCCGGACCCTCGACCCCTCCGGAGGCTGTTCGATCATGCAGGCGTTCCACCACCGGTTCCTTGCGGTTCTCACCACATCCCTCGCCCTCACCATGCCCCATCCCGCCCGCACCGCCGACACGTCGGCCCCCACGCCCGACGATCCCCACCAGTGGCTCGAGGAGGTCACTGGCGAGAAGCAGCTGGAGTGGGTGAAGGAGCGCAACGCGAAGGTGACCGCGGCGCTTGCCGACAACGACGCCTTCCGGTCGCTCGAAAAAAGGATTCTCTCGATCCTCGACTCGAAGGACCGGATCCCGATGGTGGGAAAGATCGGGAAGCACTTCTACAACTTCTGGCGCGATGCCAAGAACCCCAAGGGGGTGTGGCGGCGGACAAGCCTCGAGGAATACCGCAAAGCGCAGCCGGCGTGGGAGACGGTGATCGATCTCGATGCCCTCGCAGACACGGAGAAGGAGAACTGGGTGTGGCACGGCGTCACCGTGCTCCAGCCCGACGACCAGCGCTGCCTCGTGGAGCTGTCGCGTGGCGGCGCCGATGCCGAGGTGATCCGGGAGTACGATCTCGAGATGAAGGCCTTCGTGCCGGGGGGTTTCGAGCTTCCCGAGGCGAAGAGCCGGGTGGCGTGGCGCGACATTGACACGCTCCTGGTCGGTACCGATTTCGGCGCTGGCTCGATGACGACTTCCGGCTATCCGCGCACCGTCCGGGCCTGGAAGCGGGGAACGAAGCTCGCCGACGCGGAGCTCGTCTACGAAGGGACCGAAGACGACATGGCCGTCTCCGGCTTCAAGGATCCGACCCCCGGCTTCGAGCGGGAGTTTTACGTCCGCCAAAAAACGTTCTGGACCAACGACATGTTCGAGCGCCGCGACGGCAAGCTCGTCCAGGTGCCAAAGCCCGAGGATGCCAATGCGAGCGTCCACCGGGAGTGGCTCATTCTCGAGCTCCGCAAGGACTGGGACAGCGGCGCGAAGACGTATCCGGCCGGGGCGCTGCTGGCGATCGACCATGAGCGGTTCATGGCCGGCGACCGTGACTGCCATGTCCTCTTCGCCCCGTCCCCGCGGACGTCGCTGGTGTCGTTTGCCCCCACACGCCATCACCTCCTCGTGACGACGCTCGACAACGTCCGCAACCGGGTCGAGGCCCTCTCCTGGCAGGAGGGGAAGTGGCTCCGGGAGCCGCTCGCCGGCGTCCCCGATCTCGGCACGGCGGGCGTCTCGGCGGTCGACGACCTCGACAGCGACGACTTTTTCCTCGTCACGGCAAGCCCGCTTCAGCCGTCGACGCTGGCGCTGGGCAGCCTGCCGGCCTCAGGTCAGCCGAAAGTCACCGGCGTCGAGAAGCTCAAGAGCGCCCCGTCGTTTTTCGAATCGAAGGGACTCGTCGTCGAGCAGCACGAGGCGACGAGCGCCGATGGGACGAAGGTGCCCTATTTCCAGATTGGCCCGAAGGAACTGAAGCTCGATGGATCGACGCCCACGCTCCTCTACGGCTACGGCGGCTTCGAAATCCCGCTCCTCCCCGGCTACGAGGCCGTCACCGGCGCGGCATGGCTGGAGAAGGGGAATGTCTCGGTGATCGCCAACATCCGCGGCGGCGGTGAGTTCGGCCCTGCCTGGCATCAGGCCGCGCTGAAAGAAAACCGGCCCCGCGCCTACGAGGACTTCATCGCCGTCGGTGAGGATCTCGTCCGCCGCAAGGTGACGGCGCCTGAGCACCTGGGGATCAAGGGAGGGAGCAATGGCGGATTGCTGATGGGCAACATGCTCGTCCGCCGGCCCGATCTGTGGGGGGGCGTCGTCTGCCAGGTGCCGCTTCTCGACATGCGCCGCTACCACACGCTCCTGGCCGGCGCGAGCTGGCAGGGGGAGTATGGCAACCCCGACAAGCCGGAGGAGTGGGAGTTCATCCGTGGCTTCTCCCCCTACCACAACATCGATCCGGCCAAGGACTATCCGCCGATCCTGATCACGACGAGCACGCGCGACGACCGTGTCCATCCGGGGCACGCGCGGAAGATGGCGGCCAGGCTCGAGGAGCACGGGCATTCGGTGCTCTCGTACGAGAACATCGAGGGGGGCCACGGCGGCGCCGCCGACAACAAGCAGCGCGCCTTCATGGACGCCCTCGGATGGACGTTTCTCTCGAAGGAACTGAAGTAGG
>JBBAVV010000059.1:10641-31203 GCA_040397545.1 Pirellulales bacterium | reverse complement strand
AAGAGTTTGAGCACGATCCCGGCCACGTCGCGGGCGTGGAGGGGCTCCGAGCCAATGACGTCGGGGCGGGAGCAGATGAGGATCGTCTCGTGGGGATCGTCGGCGTCGATCGCGCCGTGCGAGCCCTTGACGAGGTTCGTGTCGAGCGGGATTCCGAACGGCATCCCCGGCGGCGGTGGTGCGGTGCGGTCGATGAACATCTCGAGCGGGTCGTAGCCCGGCTTCTTGTGGATGTCGATCTTCCGGGCGAAGGTCGGGGCCTTGGCGACGTCGCTCCACCACGGATAGGCAAACCAGGCCTCCGACGTGCTCTCGAGCACGACATCGCCGCAGTGGCTGGCCAGCGCCGGGACGGGGGTGTCGGAGAGCGTCGCGCCGACGAGCGCCGTGCCAGAGTAAACCTGCTTCACGCCGCGACGGGTGTCGAAGAGGGTGTGGATCTGCTGCACGAGCCGATCACGCTCCTCACGCGCCAGGCCGAGCTTGAGAAAGACATGGGCCACCTGGTGATCGGCCAGCGCCCAGGCCCGGCTCTTCTCCATGTCGATCAGCTCCCCGTCGGGGGAATCTTTGACGACGAGCAAGCCGACATCGCGGAGGATGCGGTTGATGAAGACGGCGTGCGTCACCGGGCGGATTCGGTATTCGCCCGCCACGACGACGACGAGATTCTCCACGCCCACGAGCCGGCCATACTCCTCGACGAGGGCACCGATCTCGGCGTCGAGCTCGCCGCAGGCGGCGTGGGCGGCGTCGCTGTCGGGGCCTTGTCGCTGCGCGGCGTAGTCGAGGTGGGGGAGGTAGACGACGGCCAGATGCGGCGGGGCATCTTTGGCGGCGGCGAGGAAGCTCTTCGCGATCCAGCGCGAAGAATCGATGCCGGCCAGCGGGCCCCAGAACTTGTGGAGGGGGAAGTCGCCGAGGCTTTCGCGGAGGCTCGCGTAGAGCGGCTCCGGGTTTGTGTGGCACCACATCGTCTCGGTGCCGTCGGGGTTGTGCTTCGGGGCCGGGAGGCAGACGAGATCGGCCGTGGCGTGCTTCGACTGAAGGAGAAACCAGGCGGCGGTGCGCAGCTCCGGCCGGGAGGCCTTGAGGCGGTCCCAAATCCTCGGGATGCGGTGGACCGAGTCGGGGCTGATCCACATTTCGAGATGGTGCTCGTCGCGGTCGTAGACGCCGTTGGCCATGATCCCGTGCTTCCGCGGCGTGCCGCCGGTGGTGAGCGTGGCCTGTACCGGGCAGGTGACGGCGGGGAAGCAGGGCGCGAGCGGCACCTTTCCACCGAGCGCGGCAAGCCCGGCCACGACCGGCATCCGAGCGAGGTCTTCAGGCCGCAAGCCGGGGACCGAAAGGAAGAGGACGTGGAGCGGCTGGGGGTCGGCGGCGGCGGTCATCGGTGGCTCCGAGGAGAGTGGGAGGCGGCTGGAGGAAGGTGGCGAGCGAGGAAGGAAAACGACTCGCGGGCGGTGTCGAGCCAGCGGTGGGACTGGCGGGGAAGCTCGACATGGAGCCCCCCGTCATAGCCGCCGGCGGCGAGGAGGGGGAGCAGGGCGGCAAAATCGACGTCGCCGGCCCCGAGGGGGAGATGGTCGTGCCGGCAGGCGAGCATGTCGTCGACATGGACGTTGACGATTGTTGCGACGAAGGGCTCGAGCCTGGCCGCCAACGGCCATTCCCCCATGCACTCCAAGTGGCCGAGGTCGACGGTGAGGCCGAAGCACTCGGGCACCCCGAGGCGGTCGCGGAGCAGGGCCCACCGGGCAAGCGTGTCGATCACCATGCCCGGTTCCGGCTCAAATCCCAGCCGCACGCCACGCTTCGTCGCCCGCTCGATGACGGGCCCAAGGCCTGTGCAGAGCCGGTCGAGATTTGTCTGGTCGTCGGCGGCGTCGCGCCCCACGCCCGACCAGACGGAGAGGCAGGGAGCCCCCGACTTGGCGCCCGACGTGGCGTTCAGTTCGGCGGCGAGATCGACCGCCGCGAGCAGGAAGTCGACGCGGCGCTTCCGGGCGGTCGGATCGGGGGAGACGAGCGTCGGCTCGTGCTTGTGGAGAGGATCGAGGAGATGGCGGGCGCCCGATTCTATTGTGCAGGCCATCCGCGTGCGGGCGAGGAGCGAGCGCCAGCGATCGATCTCGGCGGAGAGGCCGGCGAGGCTGCCTGCGGCTACGCCGGAGAAGAGACCGTGATCGGGGGTCAGCGCCAGCGACCGGTAGCCTAGGTCGGCGAGGATCGCGACGGCGTCGGCCGGTGGCACGTCGCCGATGCTGTTGGTGCTGAAGCCGGGGCGCATGGCGGCGGCGGGTGCCGGTCAGGTGGGGGGGATGAAACGCCGCAGGAGATGGAAGGGCGCGAGGAGGGCGAGGATCACGACGGCCCACGGCTCGCCGCAGACGGAGAGCACGAGGATCGCGTCGAGGGTGATTAGCGACATGATCGCATTGCCGACCGCCGCGCGGACAGCCTGCGGCACGGGGTTGAGGACGCCAGTGGCGGCGCGGAGGAGGATCGAGGCCGACACCAGCGTCCAGAGGATCGTCCAGGCGGTGAGCCGGTCGACGGCCATCCCGGGCTGGGCCGCGCCCGCCCAGGGGATCGCGCCGGTGGAAGCCCGCACACCGAAAAACGCACCACAGCCGGCAAGCGCCAGCCCCAGGGCCATCACGGCCGTGGCCCGTGCCAGCGCCGCTCTGCGGCTCGTCGTCGCCTCGTCGCGGGCGTAGAGCGTGATCCCCGCCACGTAGACGGCGATTCCCACCGGGATCAGCCAGTGGGGCAGGAGGCGTGGGCCACCGGCGGCCGACATTCCCAGAAGCCAGTTGAGCCCCCGGCAGAGCCCCATCACGGCCGGGCCGAAGGGGGTGCCCTTGGCATACCGGTCGTAGGTCCAGATGGCAGCGGTGAGCCCTGCCCCGACCAGCGCCGGCGCGGGATACCCCGAGGCGAAGGCCGCGCCGCAGGCTCCCAGGCCAGCCAGCGCGAGCAATCCCTGGCCGACGAGCGCCGCTGTCTTCACGTCGATCTGCCCGGAGGGGAGCGGACGCTCGGGGCGCTCGACGGAATCGAGGGCGACGTCGAAGACATCGTTGAGCACCATTCCGGCAGCATAGAACGCCCAGCCCGCTGCAGCGGCCAGGAGCATCGCCGGCCGGGCGTGGAGCGAGGTCAGCCCGGCGACGACGAGATAGCCGGCGAGGACGTCGGCGATCGCCGTGAAGTGATTCGGCAGCCGCAGGAGCCGGGCCCAGGCGAGCAGGTGCCCCATGCGCGTCACCCGATCGCCACGCCGGCCCGGCCGGCACTGGCCTGGAGGTAATCCCGCGCGGCCTTCGCCGCTTCGTCGGGCTTGGCGCGGTTGGGGTAGAGCTCGACAGTCACCCAGATGTCGGGCGTGTGTTCGGCGATGGCGCGGAACACCCCGTCGAAGTCGATCGCCCCGTCACCGGGGACAAGATGGTGGTGAACGCGCGTCGCGGCGATGTCTTCGAAGTGGTAGTGCTTCGTGTGGGGCTTCATGATCGGCACCCACTCGGCCGGATCCTCGGAGACGCAATAGGCATGGCCGATGTCGAAGTTGAGACCGAGGGCGGGGTGATTCACGCGCTCGGCAAACTCGAGATACTGCCCGAACTTCTCAATCAGCAGGCCCGGCTCCGGCTCGATCAGGAGCGTCACCCCGACCTCCGCGGCCACGTCGAGGACCGGCATGATCTCGTCGTAGAAGATGTCGGTGGCCTGGGCGTAGGTCTGCCCCTCGGCGACCTCGCCACCCGGCTCGGTGGAGATCGTCTTGGCGCCGAGCTCGGCCGCCAGACGGAGGGCGCGCTTCGTGTGCTCACGGCGGATCGCCCGGTAGTGGCGGTCGGGGTCGGTCCAGCCGGGATGCCAGTAGGGCTGCCGGGGATCGGCGATGGCGTTCATCATGAACGCGTTGATGTTGGAGATCGTCAGGCCCGACTCGGCCAGGGCCCGGCGGATCGCGTCTTTCTGAACGCCGAGCAGGCCGGCGGGCCAGGCGTGGGGGACGTCGGCGAGGAGCTCGATGCCGGAATAGCCGAAGCTGGCGATTCGGCGGATCGCCTGTTCCACCGGGACGTCGAGGTAGGCGTTGGAGGAGAAGGCGAGAGAAAGGGGCATGATGGCTCCGAGCTGGCGGGGGGACCGGCCGACAGGCCATGGCTCACCCCGGGACCACGAGAGTCTAGTTTCCCGTCGGCCAGAGAACGAGGTGGCGGTCGATCCAGGCCGGGCGGAGCGGCAGATGTTCGAGCTCCGTGTAGACCATCGCCGAGGGATTGACGTCGCAGGCCTCCATCAGCCGCACATGCCGGTCGACAGCGGGGTGCCGGCCGACCGTGGGGAGAACGACGAGCCAAACGGCGGCGAGGATCGCCGTGGCGAAGGCCAGCCGCAGCCCGGGAGGGATCGTCGGGAGGATGCCGGCGGGACGTGTCACGGCGTCACCCCCTGCCGGAAGAGCCAGCCGAACGTCAGGCTCGCCATCGCCAGGGAGAGGACGAGATTGAGGGCCTGGCCTAGGCAATAGAGGATTAGCGGCCGACCGCTGGCGAGCGTCGGGGCAAGCTCGCGGAAGTTCGTCTGCAGCCCCATGCAGATGAAGCCCACACAGAACAGCCAGCCGCGCAGCCGTGACGTGAAGCCGTTGATCGCGCCGTCGACGAGGAGCGCGAACTCGGGCGACATCGTGAACAGCCAGGAGCAGACGATCGACGTGCCGATGAAGCCGAGGATGAACTTTGGAAACCGGCGCCAGGCCTCGGCCGCCAGCGACGTCTTCGGGCCGGAGGCATCGCGATCGACCCAGCCGGCCCAGTAGACGGCGACCGCGAAGGCGATGATCCCGATCATCGAGTTCTGGATCATCTTCACCGTGGCTGCCACTTCGGCCGGGCGCTTGTCGTCGAGATTCTTCCCGAGCATCTCGCCGGCAGCGACGACCGCCCCGGTGGCATCGATCGTGCCACCGAGCCAGGCGCCCCCCACGATCGGATCGATCTCCGCCCACTGGATGAACGGCGGCATCGCCACCATCATCGCCACGGTGAACAGCAGCGAGAGCCCGATCGCCAGCGACAGCTCCTCCTTCTTCGCCTTGCAGGCGGCGCCGGTGGCGATCGCCGCCGACACTCCGCACACCGACATGTCGGCAGCGATCACCATGCACAGGCTCTTGGAGGGGATCTTCAACCAGTGGACCCCGAACAGATAGGTGACGACGAGGACGATCGGCGTCACCACCCAGCTCGTCAGCAGCCCCGGCAGGCCGAGCTCGAGGAGCCGGCTGAAGAGCACCTCCGCGCCGAACACGACCAGCCCGGTCTTGATGAGAAACTCCCCCTGGAGCGCCGGCTCGAGCCATTTTGGTGCGCCGATGGTATTGCTGATGATGAGGCCGACCAGGAGCGCCCAGAGGGGATATTCGAGGTTGTAGTAGTTGATCACCTTCTGTGCGGCCATCAGGTAGGCAAGGCCACCGAGGAGCGCGAGGCAGCATGCCCCGGGGAGCACCTCCGGGAGTGAGCGGCCTCGCAACAGCGTGCCGGCGGCGAGGATGCCCACGACCCACGTCATCCCGAGGAGGATCGGGATCGCGACCGGCTTGACCTTCGTCGGGTCTTTCTTGTCGATCACGACGAGGGCTTGCTTGGGCGCATCGCTCCAGGTCTGTGGCTTGTCGATCGTGGCGGCGAGCCGATTCGGCCAGCCCTTCGGGAAGGCCTTGCGGCTGGCCGCGTCCTCGGTCGGCCGCCCGCTCCAGCCGATGGCGAGTGCCAGCGCTACAAGCGCCACCCCGATGAGGATCGCGGCGGAGTCTTCGTGAAGGCCGCGCTTGTGAACGTCGGCACCAGGATCAGCTGCCATGGAATCTGGTCCTCCACAAAATCGTCGGGGCCCGATACCGTCAGCTCGAGGCGCTGCGGTACTTCGAGAGGGCCGTCTGGAACACCCACCGCGATATCACGAGCGCCGCCCCGGCAGCGAACACCGTCCCGGCCACCATCATCCCCCCCTGCCCCGTCAGCGGTTGGGCGATGACCCGCGCCGGGACGTTGACGACGAGGAGAATCGGGATCACGAACGTGCACAGGGCGCGCAGCGGGCCCCCCCAGGGGCCGGAGTAGATCTCGGCGGGGTAGCGGGAGAAGTTCGTCAGATAGAACCAGAAATCGTAGAGGCTTTGATTGCGCCCCAGATGGATTGTGGCGGCGGCGAGCATGATCACGAGGCTGTAGAGGATCGCCACACCGCAGACCACGAGGAGCGGGTAGAGAAGGATCGCCACAGGATGCGGTGGCTGCGGGAGGCGGGGGATCGCCCAAGCAAGGAGCCCGACGCCGACGAGGCCATTGGCGAAGGCCGAGAAGTCGACCCGGTGCATCGAGAGGAGGAACTGCGCATCGAGCGGCTGGACGAGGATCCCGTCGAGCCCGCCGGTGCGGACCATTTCGGTGAGCTCCTCGGCGCTCGGCATGAAGAGGGCCTGGACGATCGAGTTGATGATCAGGCCGGTAGCCACGAAGGCGAAGAACGGTTCCTTCGTCCAGCCTGTCCCGAGGCCGATCTCGGGGGTGAAGGTGAAGACGAGGAGATAGAAGGCGAGGTTCATCGCCATCCAGCCGAGGCTCGTGACGCACTCGAGGACGAAGTTCGCCCGAAACGTCATGTCGCGGACCAAACAGGCCCGCGCGAAGGTGAGCAAGATCGAGACGTAGCGGGTCATCGAGTCGCTCCTTTACCCGCCAAAAGCACTGTAGCGCCGCGTGCCGCGCCACCAGGCGATCCGGCAGGCGACGATCATCACCCCCACCCAGGCTGCTTCCAACAGGAGCGACCGGACGAGCTGGGCTCCCTGCACCTTCCCCAGCCACACCGCCGCCGGGAAGTAGGCGGTGTATTCGAAGGGGAGGAAGCGGACAACATCCGCCACACTCACGCCGGCGACACCGGTGGGGATGTCGCGGAGCATGTCGAGGGGGAACATGTGGCCGGAGAGCATGTACTGCACGAGCATGTAAGCGAAGACGATGCTCGAGACCTCGAGGAACCAGAAGCCGAGCATCCCCAGCGTCGCCTCCATGAAGAATCCGAGGAGGAAGGAGAGCACCAGCGACAGCGCAAAGGCACCAAGCGTCGTCCAATCGGGGATCGGCGGGAAGTAGTCGCGGCAGAAGAGGAACACGCCGGCGAACGGGAGGGTCGCCACGGCGTAGTAGACGAGCTTGTGGGCAATCCGCGCGGCGAGGAGGTAGCCGACGTAGTCGACCGGCTGGACAAGGTATTTCTTGATCGACCCGTCGCGGATGCTGCGCGCGATGCCGCTGGCCAGGCCCGGCATGCTCGAGAAGGCGCGCGAGACCATCGTGAGGAGGTAGTAGGCGACGATGTCGTTGCGAGAGTAGCCGGCGATCGATCCCGAGCTCGTTGCGCCGAAGACGGCCGTCCAGAGGAAGACCTGCGTGACGATCGGGAGGAAACGCATGAGCGTGCCGAGGACGAAGTCGCCACGGTAGACGAGACGTTCTTCGAGGCAGATGACGAGCATCGTCCACCACACCCGCAGGCCCAGACGGCGGCGGGCAAGGAAGCCCGATGGCGCGGGATCGCTCGCGGCTGCAGTCATCGTGGGGCCCCCGTCGCGCCGTCAGTGCCGGCGGTGCTCCCCGAGCGGAACAGTTCGGCAACGATCTCCTCGAGTGGCACATCCTCCACCGACACGTCGCGCACCCCCTGCCCGCGGAGAATCCCGGGGAGGACATCGGCGATCCGCGTCCGGTCGATCCGCAGAACCACCTGCGGCCCACGGATTTCGCAGGGGAAGCCGAGGCGATCGATGGCGGCCGGATCGGGGGGGGCGTCGAGGTCGAGGGTGACGATCTTGTGGGAGGTGAAGCGGTCGACGATCTGCTCGAGCGAGCCGTCGTAGAGGATGCTCCCTTCGGTGACGACGACGAGCCGCTTGCACAGCGCCGCCACGTCTTTCATGTAGTGGGTGGTGAGGATCACCGTCATCTGCCGCTCGGCCTGGACGTGGGCGAGGAAGCGGTGAAGGGCATGCTGCGCGACGACATCGAGGCCGATCGTCGGCTCGTCGAGAAACAGCACCTCCGGCTCGTGGAGCAGCGCCGCCACGAGCTCGAGCTTCATCCGCTCGCCGAGCGAGAGGTCACGGACCGGCCGGAGGAGGAGCTTGCGGACGTCAAGAAGATCGACGAGCTCGTCGCGCGTCCGTTCGAACCGCGGCGTATCGATCCGGTAGATCTCCTTGTGGAGCCGGAAGCTCTCGGCGGCAGGGAGATCCCACCACAGCTGGTTGCGCTGCCCCATGACGAGCGCGAAGCGGCGGCGGAATTCGTCGGTCCGCTCCCAGGGAACGCTGCCGAGGACGGTGGCCGCGCCGCGGGTCGGGGTGATGATCCCGGAAAGGAGCTTGAGAAAGGTCGTCTTGCCGGCGCCGTTGGGGCCGAGCATGGCGACGAACTCCCCCTTCTCCACCCGCAGATCGACCCCCCGGAGAGCCTCGACGACGCGGCTTTTCCGGTTGAAGAGCCCCGTGATGCTTGCCAGCAGCCCTTCCGGCTTGTCGAAGACCCGGTACTCCTTGGCGAGCCCCTGGACCTCGATCACGGGCTCACCCGCCGTGCTCGGGGCTTTTGTCCGGGGCTGACTGGAGTTGTGCATGGCGGGAGTATAGGGGAAAACGTCCGTTCACCCGGAGGGCCCCCCATGATCCGCGTCGGCCTCGGCCACGACACCCACCGCCTCGGGCCGGGCACGGCGCTCGTGCTCGGGGGGATTGCGATCCCGCACGATCGGATGGCCCTCGGCCACAGCGATGCCGACGTCCTCCTCCACGCCATCACAGATTCGCTCCTCGGGGCGGCAGCGCTCGGCGACATCGGCGAGCTCTTTCCCGACACCGATCCGGCCAACCGGGGGCGGGATTCGGCCGGGATGCTCCGCGTCGCCTGCGACCGGGTGGCCGAAGCGGGGTGGCGGATTGTGAATCTGGATTGCGTGATCTTCGCCCAGCGCCCCAAAATCCTTCCGCACCGCGCCGCGATCCGCAGCCGCGTCGCCGCGATCCTCGGGATCGACGTCGACCGGGTGTGGCTCAAGGCGAAGACGGGTGAGAAGGTCGGGCCGATCGGCGAGGAGCTCGCGATCGGCGCGGAGTGTGTGGTGTTGATCGAGCGCGATTGAACCGCCCGGCCGAGGGTGGCCGGCCGCGTGAAAGACCAGGAAACGAAGGACAGTCCATGGCGACGACCGAGGCGATGAAGGCCCTGCCGACGATCGAGGTTTACAGCACGCTCTCGCGAAAGAAGCAGGCGCTCGAGACGGTGCGCCCTGGCGAGGTGGGGATGTATCTCTGCGGGCCGACGGTCTACAAGCCGAGCCACATCGGTCACATGGTCGGCCCGGTGATCTTCGACACCATCAAGCGCTACCTCGTCTACTCCGGCTGGAAGGTGACGTGGGTCGTGAACGTCACCGACGTCGACGACAAGATCATCGTCGAGAGCGCCGCCCGCGGCACGACGATGGCCAAACTCGCCGAGGAGATGACCCGTGACTACCTCGACAACCTCGCGGCCCTGGGCGTGACCACGATCGATCAGATGCCGAAGGCGACCGAGCACATCGGCACGATCATCACCTTCATCGAGGGGCTGATCTCCAAGGGCTGCGCCTATGCCTCCGCAGGCGACGTCTACTTCGACGTCACCCGAGATGCCGATTACGGCAAGCTCACCAACCGCTCGGTCGATGCGATGCAGGGAGAGGGGGGCTCGACCGCCGAACGGAAGCGGTCCGCCGCCGACTTCGCCCTCTGGAAGAAGGCCAAGGCGGGGGAGCCCTCCTGGGAGAGCCCCTGGGGGCCGGGCCGGCCCGGCTGGCACATCGAGTGCTCGGCGATGTCGCGGGCGATCCTCGGCGAACACTTCGACATCCACGGTGGCGGTCTCGACCTGATCTTCCCCCACCACGAGAACGAGATCGCCCAGAGCGAATCGCTCCACGACAAGCCAATGGCCACCTACTGGATGCACAACGGCCTCATGCAGGCCAGCGGCGCTGCCGGCAAGGTGGGCGGACGACCGCGCGGGAGTGAAGGTGGTGATGACGTGGCAAACCAAACGGCCACGAAGATCAGCAAGTCGACCGGCGCCGAGCCGTTCAAAAACCTCCTCGCCCGCCACCGCCCCGAGGCGATCCGCTTCTTGCTCCTCTCCACCCACTACCGCAGTCCGATCGCCTTCGGCGAGGAGCCGCTCGGTGAGAGCGCCCGCGCCATGGAGGCCTTCGAGCGCCTCTTCCAGCGTTTCGAGCGGCTCACCGGCACCTCCTTCTACGCGCTCCAGCCCCGCGACCGGCCCGTCGGCGACGCGGCGGTGGCGGCCGCCGGCCCCGACGTGACGGCGCTGCGGCAGAAGTTCCTCGAGGCGATGGATGATGATTTCAATACGGCGATCGCGATGGCGACGCTCTTCGATCTCGTGCGTCAGGTGAACAAGTTCATCGACACCCAGGGGATTGAGAAGCAATCCACCCCGGCCGATCAGGCGACGCTCCGGGCGATGATCGAGGTGTTTCGTGAGCTGACGGGGGTGCTCGGGCTGTTTCTCGTCGAGCCCAAGGTGAAAAACTCCGGCGGCGACGATGACCTCGTCGGCAAGCTCATGGAGCTCGTCATCGAAATCCGCGCCCATGCCCGGAAGGCGAAGGATTTTGCCACGGCGGATCTCGTCCGCACGAAGCTCACCGCCGCCGGCGTCGTCCTCGAAGATCGCCCCGATGGCACCGGCTGGTCGAGGAAGTCGTGAGCGTCGACGTCGCGAAGACCCAGATCGATTCCCACATCGATTCCCAGGTCGATCCACGAATCGTCGGCCTGGGGGAGATCCTTTGGGATGTCTTCCCCGACGGAGCCCGGTTCGGCGGGGCCCCGGCCAACTTCGCCTGCAGTGCTGCCGGTCTGGCCGCCGGCTCCGCCCGTGTGGGCATGGCCGGCGCCGTCGGCCGCGATGATCTCGGCCAGAGGGCGCTGGCCGAGCTCACCTCGCGCGGCGTCGACGTGACGGCCGTGGCGGTCCTGCCGGAGCCCACGGGCCGCGTCGACGTGACGGTCGATCTGGCAGGCCACGCCTCGTACGTCTTCGCCCCGGACTGCGCCTGGGACCACGTTTCCTGGAGCGGCAGCCTCGAGCGGCTTGCCGCCGAGACGTCTGCCGTCTGTTTCGGCACGCTCGGTTCTCGCGGGAGCGTGTCGCTCGCCACGGTCCGCCGCTTCGTCGCCGCCGTCCCTTCCTCTGCCCTGCGGATCCTCGACATCAACCTCCGCCCGCCGTTCTGGTCGCCGGAAATCGTCCGTGACTCGCTCCCCCTCGCCAGCATCGTCAAGTGCAACGACGACGAACTGCCCGTGGTGGCGGAGCTCCTCGGGCTCTCCGGCAGCCCCGAGGCGATCCTCCGGCAACTCGTCTCTTCCCATGCCCTCCGCCTGGCCGCGCTCACGCGGGGGGCAAAAGGCTCGCTCCTGGTCAGCGCCGACGGCTTGTCGAGCGATCTTCCCGGCACGCCGGTGGAGGTCGTCGACACCGTCGGCGCCGGCGATGCCTTCACCGCCGCGGTCACCCTCGGGCTCCTTGCCGGCTGGCCACTGTCAAAGCTCCATGCCCACGCCGAACGTGTGGCGGCCTTCGTCTGCACGCAGGCTGGCGGCACGCCGCCGATCCCTGCCGATCTCCGGATCGGGTGACCGCGGGTGAGCGGCCTGCCGCGGACGACACCGCCGAAGTGAAGCGATTTCTCGTCCAAGCTGTTGTCTGACGCGGCTTGCACCGGCTGTTTTGTCGTAGACAAGAAGCGTGACGGCGCTCGCGCCGGTTGATCCCGACATGCCGGTGGCGGCGGGTGGAGATCGGGCCGCCGGGGCTTCATGCCGGCCGCCGTTGCTTGTTTGTCGGCGCCAAGGGGCGTATGATCGCCACCAGTTCTTCGCCTGGGGGATGCAGCGAGCGGTGTTCCGGATCAAAGACCCGGAGGCCCTCGGACTGTGATCCGGTGGATCGTTCGATGATCCATGGGAACGTCGCGACGCTTTGGTCGCGATTGACACGTGCCGGCCACTCTGGCCGGCATGTCCGACATTCGGTGGCTGTGGCCTCTTGGCTCCCTGGCCTCCTGGGAGGCCTGCGGTGCAGCCATCACCCTGGAGGTGATCAATGGTAGCCCCCGTGCGCCCGCTTTTTGTCTCCACCTATCCCCCCGAGGCGTGCGGGCTGGCGACGTTCACCAAGGACACCGCCGATGCGGTCGATCTGGCTGCCGGGCAGGCCGTGTCGTCGGTCGCGGCGATCGAGCGGATCGCCGCCATCCCCACGAGCGATCCGCGGGTGACGCATGTCATCGACAACCGTCGCCCCGAGGCCTATGCCTTCGCCGCCGAGGTGGCCAACGACGGCCCCTGCGACGTCGTCAACCTCCAGCACGAGTTCGGGCTCTATCCAGGCGATTGGGGCTGCCGAATCCTCGACTTCGCGGCGGCCTGCACGAAGCCGATCGTGACCACCTTCCACACCCTGCTCCCGGAGCCTCAACCGGCGCCGCGGCGGATTGTCCGCGAGCTTGCGGCGCGCAGCCGGCGCGTTGTCGTGATGACAAGGATCGCGGCTCGGCTGCTCGAAGAGGATTACGGCGTCGATCCCGACTCCGTGCGGATCATTCCCCACGGTGTCCCTCCGGTGCCGTTCGGCCGCGACGAATCCCTGAAGGAATCGCTCGGGCTCGCCGGTCGTCGCCTGATTTGCACCTTCGGGCTCATCAACCGCGGCAAGGGGCTCGAGCACATGATCCGCGGCCTTCCGGCGGTGGTCGCCGCCTGCCCGGAGGTCCTCTATTTGATCGTCGGGGCGACCCACCCCCAGGTGAAGCTCCAGGAGGGGGAGGTCTACCGTGAAGGGCTCGCGGAGTTGGCCCGGTCGCTCGGCGTCGGGAAGCATGTGCGGTTCGTCAATCGCTATCTGTCGCTCTCGGAACTGCTCGCTCATCTCCAAGCCTGCGATGTCTTCGTCACGCCGTACCCCGGCAAGGATCAGATCGCCAGCGGCACGATGGCCTACGCCATGGCCGTCGTCGGCGCCGTCATCAGCACTCCCTACCTCTACGCCCAGGAGATGCTGGCGGAGGGGCGCGGGATCCTGGTTCCCTTCTCCGACAGCGACAGCCTCGCCCGCGCGGCCATCCTCCTTCTCACCGACGACCGGCTGCGGATGAAGACCCAGCGGAAGGCTTATCGCTACGTCCGGCCGATGTTCTGGCCGAACGTCGGCCGCAGCTACCACGACCTCTTCAGCCGAGTCGCCGCGGAGGATCGCCGGCCAACTCCGCGTGACGTGCGGTCGGAGTCGTCGGCTCCCACGCTCGTCGCCGCCCTCCATGGGGAGGCCCAATGAACGCTTCCACCCGCCTCGTCCTCTCCCATCTCGACCGGATGACCGACTGCACCGGTTTGGTCCAGCATGCGATCTACGGGATCCCGCGCCGGGAGAGCGGCTACACCACCGACGACAACGCCCGCGCCCTCCGCCTCTGCACCCGCTTGTGGAGCCAGGCTCCGGAAGAACGGATGCTCTCACGCGTGTCTTGCTATCTGAGCTTCCTCGAGCATGCCCGCTGTCAGGTGAAGGGCTTCCACAACTTTTTGAGTTATTCGCGTGACTGGCTCGATGCGACCGGGACGGGCGATTGCCAGGGACAGGCCGTTTTAGCGCTGGCCGAGGTCCTCGGCAGTCGGCTCCCCGAGGGCTACCGGGCCGTTGCCTGGGAACTGATCAAGACCGTCCTGCCGACGCTCGCCGAGATCCGCAGCCTCCGGGCCCAGGCCTACGTGATCCTCGCCTGGTCGCATCTCCACAAGGCCGATATCCGCGAAGCGCGGGCGCTGGAGACGGTGGCGCATCAGGCGGCGCTGCGGCTCACGGAGGCTTTCGCCCGGTCACACCGCCCCGATTGGCCGTGGTTTGAATCAAGGATGACGTATGCCAACGCCGTCCTCCCGCACAGCTTGTTTGCCGCCGCCGAGCTCTGGCCGGAGGGGCCTTTCCTGTCGGTCGCCGAGGCGACGTTCGGTTTCCTCGTTGCCGAGACGACCGTCGACGATGGCTTCTGGCCCGTCGGCAATCTCGATTGGTATGCGCGGGGCGAGACGAAATCCCCCTACGACCAGCAGCCGGTCGAGGCCTCGACGATGGCCGAGGCGGCGCTGGCAGCCTTCGCCGCGCGGGGCGACAGCCGGCATCTCGCTACGTTCCATCGGGCCCAGGCCTGGTTCGCAGGGCGCAACAGCCTGCGGTTGCCCCTCACCGATCCGCTCACGGGCGGGTGCTGTGACGGCCTCCAGCAAAACGGCCTCAACCGCAATCAGGGGGCCGAGTCGACCCTCGCCGCGCTCTGGACGGAATGGCTCGGGAGCACCCTCCCGCCCGTTGATGGCCTCGGCGCGGCCGTGGCAATCGTCCCCTTTTCACCCCTCCGTACCCCCTTGGAATGCACCGACGCATGACCCCCATCGCCAGCAAGCGGCACTACCCGGAATTGTTCCAGCGCCACGAAGGCAATCCGATCCTCACCGCCAACGACTGGCCCTATCCGGCGCACACCGTCTTCAACGCGGCGGCCTGCCAGGTGGGCGACACGACGCTCCTCCTGGTGCGTGTGGAGGACCGGCGCGGCCATTCGCATCTGTGCGTGGCCCGGAGTGCCGACGGGATTTCCGACTGGCGGATCGATCCCCAGCCGACGTTCCCCCCTGACCCGGTGAATTACGCCGAAGAGGCCTGGGGGGTGGAGGATGCCCGCATCACCTGGGTGGCCGATCGCGGGGAGTGGATCATCTCCTACACGTCGTTCTCCTCGATCGGGCCGCTGGTGTCACTCGCCTCGACGGTCGATTTCAAGACGTTCGTCCGCCTCGGGCCGGTGATGCCGCCAGAGGACAAGGACGCCGCGATCTTTCCGCGCCGGTTCGGCGGCCGCTACGCCATGATTCACAGGCCGGTGTCGGCGGGCAGTTCCGGGGCCCACATCTGGCTCTCGTTCTCCCCCGACCTGCGGCATTGGGGGGATCACCATGTCCTCCTCCATGCCCGCCGCGGAGCCTGGTGGGATGCCAACAAGATCGGCTTGAGCCCCCCGCCGCTGGAGACGCCCGACGGCTGGCTTCTCCTCTACCACGGCGTCCGCCACACCGCTGGCGGCTGCCTCTATCGGCTCGGGTTTGCGCTGCTCGACCTCGAGCAGCCGTGGCGCGTCATCCGCCGCAGCGACGACTGGGTCTTTGCCCCGGAGCTCCCGTACGAGCGCCAGGGGGATGTCAACAGTGTCGTCTTCCCCTGTGGTTGGATCCTTGACGAGGCGACCGGCGTGATCCGGATGTACTACGGCGGTGCCGATTCCTGCCTGGCGCTGGCGACGGCAAACCTTTCGGACATCCTCGCCTACCTCCGCACCTGCCCCGTCCCGCCGCCGCGCGATCGCCCCGGGATGACGATCTAAGTCTCTTGGCCCGGTGACGGCAACGTCACCGGGCCCCGGGGAGCGGTGGCGTTGCTCACCACTCGGCGTTGGGAAGCTCCCCGCCAGCCCGGCTGCCGAGGGCGTGGAGCACTTCGAGATTGATCGAGT
Source organism: Pirellulales bacterium (assembly GCA_040397545.1). Classification (GTDB taxonomy): domain Bacteria; phylum Planctomycetota; class Planctomycetia; order Pirellulales; family UBA1268; genus QWOP01. The sequence continues at coordinate 15,495 of JBBAVV010000059.1, read as the reverse complement.
CGGACATCGCCCGGGTCGAGCCGTCGGCCATTGAGACCACCGACGCGCCGGGGTGATACGACCCGAAACCACCGACGGTGAGCGGGCCCTTCTCGGCCGGCTCATCCTCGACGAGCCCGGTGAACCGCCGCTTCGAGAGCGGCTCGATCCGGCCGGTGTTCCGCAGCGTCGCCCGCGTCCCCGACGGCCAGCCAAGCACAACCGGGGAGACGCCGTCGATGGGATCTTCGAAAACGTGCTCCGAGACGAGGAGCGTGTGCGAGCTGCCGTCGAGAATGTCGTCAAACCGGATCCGGCTGTTGAGGAACAGGAGGCCGTCGTTGCCGACGTCGATCGGCGCCTCGACCGAGTTGTGGCAGCCGACGTAGCTCGACCATCCGATGGGGCTTGCGTCACTCTGGTCGCCCCCCCTCGGCCCGGAGGAGGACGGGCAACGCAGCACCGCGATATTCGACCGTCGCAGCTTGTCGTTGATCTCGGCGTAGGCCCCGGCCTGCTGGTCGAACATCCGGAAGAGGCTGTTTTGCTCCATGTAGGGGAGCACGTGCACCGTCCAAGAGACATGCTGGCCGACGGCCTCGTTTCTGATCGGGCCGTTGGGATTTGTGACGCCGGCCGGAAAGTGACCGGTGTGGAACTCGTGGTTGTGGAGGGCGAGGCCGAGCTGTGTTGTGTTGTTCAAGCAGGAGCAGCGCCGGGCGGCCTCGCGGGCGGCCTGGACGGCCGGGAGGAGGAGGCCGACGAGCGTGCCGATAATGGCGATGACGACGAGCAGCTCGACGAGCGTGAAGGCCCGCAGCTGGCGGTGGGAATGGTTGGTGGTCATGGGAGAGCCTCCGGGGTGACGGCAGGAGATGGTTCGGGAACGGTGGATGGTGGACTGGTGGGCGATGGCAGGGGCTGGAGAACGTCCCGGGCCACGCGGACAGCGCGCTCGCGGCGGACCGAGTCGGGGCGACCGACGGGATACTCGACGACGAGGCCGAGGCTGACGCCGTCGTCGCCGGGCGTGACCGAGGTGGTCACCTCCGCAGCGCCCCTGCCGACGATCTCCTCGGAAGCCACGGTCGTGCGCCCGCCGGTCCAGGCCGGCTCGGCGCGGAGACGGATGACGGCCCGCTCGGCAGCGGCTTCGAGCAGGCACTCCGCCTGACGGAGCTCGAGCTCTTTGAGGAACTGACGGCGCCCCAGAAGGGCGATCTTCAGCATCCCGCCGAGCATGACCAGGACAATGGCCATCGCCGCGAGTACCGCGATGAGCGTTGCGCCACGACGGGATTGCGACGGCAGCGGATGGCACGAAGGGTGGGTCATGGTCGCGCCTCCCCGTCACGCGCCGGCAGGAAGCGGAGATCGCGGCCGAGAACAGCCTCGACGACCAGTGCCGGCGGCTTTCGTTTTGCCTCGGCAGGAGTTCGCGGCGGCCGCACGACCCCCGGGGGGGCGAGTTCTCCGTCTGCTCCCTCGGCTCCGAGCTCGAGATGAATCTGTTTCTCGGCCACGGTCACGACCGCGGCGCACGGCCCGGCAAGCGAATAGTCTTCGCGCCCCATTGGCGTGGGATTGCCAGGGGCAAGCAGACGCCGCTCGATCTGCCGACGGTCGGCCGTGTGGCGGTATTCGATCGTGCCCCCATCGGGGAGCGTGAAGGCCACGAGCCGTTCCCCGGCCGGCGCCTCAATCGGCGCCGCGACCTGGGCCGCGGCATGGACATCGGCCCGGAACTGGCGGGCGAGGCGGGCGCTCGTCCGCTCGTCGTCAAAGAATCGGCGGCTCTCCGACTGGGCCCGCATCACGCCGTGGAGGAGCATGGCGCTCGAGGTGATGACGACACTCACCCCCCCCATCGCCATGAGAAGCTCGACAAGCGAGATGCCCCGCGGCGGACGTCGAGCGGAGATCGGGCGTGTCATGGACTTCATGGTGTTTGCTCCCCTGAAGCAGACGGGAGCCATCCGGCTAGGCGGAGCGGATGGCCGCGGCGGCCAGATTCGTTCCACTCGATCGCCAGCTCGATCCGCTGCAGGCCGGCGTCAGGGGGGGCAGCGACGGCGGCGAGCGTCGCCCCCGGGAGGTGCGCTGCAGCGAAGGGGGACGGCGCGGGAGCGGCGAGGAAGGCCTCGCGTGCGGTCGGGGGGAGCGCGTGGAGGAGCTCCATCCGGTTGGCGAGCTCCTCGACGGCGAGGCGTTGGTTGCGTCCCGAGGTGAGCAGCCGGCCGTGGCGGACGAGGAGCCCCGCCGACACCGAGATGATGACGGAGAGGATCCCGAAGGCAACGAGGAGCTCGAAGAGGGTGACCCCGCGGCGCTGCATGTCCCGAAGATCGACGCGGCGTAGAGAGCGAAGCGTGGTCATTAGGTGAGCCCCCGAATGAGATTGAAGAGCGGCTCCATGACTCCCATGGCGATGATGAAGACGAAGATTCCCATCGCCATCACAAACGCTGGAAGGAGCAAATCGGAGAGGAGCCACATCCGTTCGAGAATCCGTTCCCGATGCCGGCGCGACAGCGCCCGCGTCACCCAGCCCGCATCAGGGCTGGCATCGAGGGCCACGGCTTCGGCTGGCGAGAGGACTCCCGTTCGGCTCGATCGGGCGGCCCGGTCGGGGCCCTGCGATTTCTGCCGGAGCGTCGAGCGCAATCCCCCGTCGATCGTGCTTGTTGCCAGGGCCTGAGCGGCCCGCTCCTCCCCCTCCCCGGCCCGCGCCGCCACATCGAGGCTGCCGAGCCAATCGGCGGCTCGGGCGTCGCCGAGCACTCCCAAGCCGCCGAGGCCAAAAGTCCGCCGCAGCCCAGCCCACGCCCGCGGGGCGAGGCGGGAGGCGATCGCGGCGACGAGGATTGCAAGAAACGGGAGATACCAGAATGCCGCGAACGAGTTGCCGAGCCACCGCAGGGCCGTCATCCAGGGAGATTCCTCCATCCCGAAGTCGCTGAAAATCATCTTGAACATCGGCACGAGCCTGACCATGAGGAAGAGGAGGACGGGCAAGCTCAGGAGAATGAGCGTCGCCGCATACCCCAGACCCCAGCGGATATCGCGCTCCACCGGTTCGGCCGAGGCCGCCGGTGCGCTAAAGCCGGCGAGCGCTTCGGTGGCATCGCCATGGAGCGTCGTTGCTACGGCCAGCGCCGTCGCATCCTGCGGGCGGAGGGCTCCGCGCACCCGCGAAAGCGCCGCATCGAGCGGCAAGCCTGCAGCCACGAGCTTGGCGAGCTTCCTCACTCTCGCCGCCTGCCAGCCACGTTCATCGGCGGCCCAGGCCTCGAGGAGCGGAGCGAGGTCGAGGCGCTCATCGAGACCCAAGGCGAGCAATTCCGCCAGCGCCCGCCGCTGCCCCGACGATGTGGGCAGGAACACGCCAAAGAGCGCGGCAAACGGCCCCTGCCGCGGCGCGCGGGAATCGGTCCCGCGCGTGGCGAGCAACTTGGCAAAGGTGGGGAAGAGCGACATCGGGGCACCGGAAGCAACGGCGTCAGGACAGGTCGGTGACCAATTTGATCAGCGGCATGAACAGGGCGAGGACCATGAGGAAGACAAGAAGGCCGGTGATGAATACGGCCACCGGCCCGAGGCACCACGAGATCCAGGAGCGACTGGCGGCGAGGCGGAGGGCGTGGCAAGTGGCGATCCGGTCGAGGAGCCGGACCCGCGTGGCTGCGGGCATATTCCCATCGAGGGCGTGGCGCACGGTCGCGGAAAGCCACCGTGGCTGCTGGTCCGCTGCTGCCATGGCGTCCTGTGGATCGACCGCACGGCTCGCCACGGCGAGTGCCACCGGCTGTGGCACCTCCGCAGCGAGGAGATCGGCGGCGAAGCGGGCGAATCGCCCCGACTGCGCGAACCGGCCGCCGGGGAGGCGGAGCCACGAGGGCCACCAGCGGCCGGCTGTCAGCCACAGCGCTGTCGCCACAGCCGCCGCCGCGAGCAGCGCCCCCCAACCCTCCCGGAGGAAGTGGGAGAATCCGATCAGCGCCTCGGTGATCAGCGGCAGCCGCATCCCGAAGTCGGAGAGAATCTTCTCAAACTCTGGCACGACGAGCACGGCCAGAAGCGACGTCACGGTGAGGGCCATGAGCGTCACGAGGAAAGGATAGACGAGCGGCAGCCACCACCAACTCTTTGTATCCTCCGTCACCACCACATCGACGGCCCGGGCGAGGAACGCGGCTTCCGAGGCCCCGTCGCCGGTGGTCGCACCGGGGGCCGCGGCCGTGAGGAGCGGGATCCAGGTGTCGGGATCGTGCTCGAGGGCCCGGCTTGCCCGGGAGGCATCCCCCGCGACGAGCGTCTCGCAGAGCTCGTCCCAGGCAACGCGGCGGCGCGGCGGGAGCTCAGCGCTGAGGGCCCGGAGCGCCGGGATGATCCCGCCGCCGACTTCAAGCGCGCGGCCGAGCCAGGGGCCAAGCGCGGCGGTGGCAGCAGAGACGGCGGGGGTATCGGGGGGAGCCATGGGTGGGTTTTCCGCGAATCGTCAGCGGCTGGCGGAGGCCTCGGAGATCGCCATGAAGAAATCGATCGCCGGGAGGAAGATGACGAGGGCATAGGCGAGGACGGCAAGGCCGGCGATGACCAGCGCCACGACGATCCGCCCGAACTGGCGCGCTTCACCGTCGCGCCGGGCGGCGCGGGCCCGGGCCACCCGTGCTGCCTGCCGAAGGGCCTCGCCGCGCGGCATGCCGCCGAGATCGAGGCCGGTGGCCCAAGGGATGAGGGGGGGCGTGGAGGCAGTCGCCCCGATCCCGAACGCCCCGGCCACGGCCGCGGCTTCCTCGGGGAGAACGCCAGCGTCGGCCAGTGCCGCAAGCGTTTCACATCCCAGCGCCGCCCGGAGCGGATCGGGCCCGGCCG
>JBBAVV010000059.1:0-10541 GCA_040397545.1 Pirellulales bacterium | reverse complement strand
GCCCACGCCACCGGCAGCCCCGCCGCCTCGAGCCCTGCGGCCCGGGCGCGGAAGGCCGCAGTGGGATCGGAGTGGGGAGCGGCGGCCATGCGTCACCGGAGAAGAGGGAATGAGGGGAAGAAAGTTCTTCCTCCCCCCACCCTCAAGGAGACGCGGGCACGGTCGTTTTGTATGGGGCGAAACGATGCTTACTTCATCTCGATCGCGATCGGCTCCGAGGCGGCGCCGTTGCTGCCGTGCTCGGCGTGGCCATCCTCGCCACCCGCTTCCTGCTCGGCGGCCATCGCCCGGATCTCCTGCGTGATCTTCATCGAGCAGTACTTCGGGCCGCACATGCTGCAGAAGTGGGCGCTTTTGAAGGTGTCTTGGGGGAGTGTCTGGTCGTGGTAGCGGCGGGCCGTCTCCGGATCGAGCGAGAGGCGGAATTGCTCGTTCCAGTCGAAGGCGAAGCGGGCCCGGGAGAGGGCGTCGTCGCGCTGCCGGGCGTTCTTGCGGTGGCGGGCAAGGTCGGCGGCATGGGCGGCGATCTTGTAGGCGATCACCCCCTGCTTCACATCCTCGGCATCGGGGAGCCCCAGATGCTCCTTGGGCGTCACATAGCAGAGCATCGCCGCGCCGCTCCAGCCGGCGATCGCGGCGCCGATGGCGCTGGTGATGTGGTCGTAGCCGGGGGCGATGTCGGTGACCAGCGGCCCGAGAACGTAAAACGGCGCCTCGTCGCACTCCTCCATCTGCCGCTTGATGTTCATGTCGATCTGGTCCATCGGCACATGGCCAGGGCCTTCGACCATCACCTGACAGCCCTTGGCCCAGGAGCGCCGCGTGAGCTCGCCGAGGACGTGGAGCTCGGCAAACTGCGCTTCGTCACTGGCATCGGCGATCGATCCCGGCCGCAGCCCGTCGCCGAGGCTCCAGGTGACGTCGTACTGCCGGAAGACGTCGCACAGATCCTCGAAGTGGGTGTAGAGGGGATTCTGCTGGCGGTGGGCCATCATCCAGCGGGCGATGAGCGAGCCGCCGCGACTGACAATTCCGGTGATCCGCTTGGTGGTGAGCCCGAGGTGCTCCTGGAGCAGGCCGGCGTGGACGGTCATGTAGTCGACCCCCTGCCGGGCCTGCTTCTCGCACATGTCGATGAAGTGGTGGGGGCGCATGTCCTCGATGTCGCCGCCAAGCTCCTCGAGCATCTGGTAGATCGGTACCGTCCCGATCGGTACCGGCGAGGCGTCGATGATTGCCTGCCGGATCCCGTCGATGTCCTTGCCCGTCGACAGGTCCATGACGGTATCGGAGCCGTAGTGAACGGCGAGATGGAGCTTCTCGAGCTCCGTCGCCTCGTCGCTGGTAACGGCCGAATTGCCGATGTTGGCGTTGATCTTCGTGCAGGCGGCGATGCCGATCGCCATCGGCTCGAGCTTCTTCGTCAGATGAACGACGTTGGCCGGGATCACCATCCGCCCGCGGGCCACCTCCGCCCGGATCGTCTCCTCGGGAAGGTCTTCCCGCTTGGCGACAAAGACCATCTCGGGGGTGATCGTGCCGGCACGGGCTTGTTCGAGCTGGGTCATGGTGGGCTCCGACGGGGCGGGCAGGTGAATGGCAGCGGCCTGACGCTGCCGTGGACGACCGAAGTGGTTCAACAACAGCACCGCTACGGTAGCAGAAATCGACCCCGCGGCGGAGCGTCCGGCCGGGGGTGCCGGACGGGGGAAAGGGAAGGTCAGAGCGTCTTGAGGTATTCGAGCACGGCGACCTTCTCCCCCTCGTCGAGGAGGTCGGGGTAGAGATGCCCGCCGGCCCCCTTGCCATGCCGGCGGGTGTCGAACCAGGTGCGGCGCTGGGCCGCCGACAAGGGCCCTTCCGGACGAGCGTCGCGGGCTTCGATGGCGAGGCCGACACGGTCAAAATCGTAGTCAGGGCGCGGTGAAAGTGCGCTGGCTTCCCCCTTCGGTCCGGCGCCCGGGGACTCCCGAGCGCCCGGTGCATCGAGCCTCCGCCACACGGCGGGCCGCGAGTCGGGATGGAGGAGGTGCCAGAGTGTCGGCACGGAGCCGTTGTGGAGGTAGGGGGCACTGGCCCAGATGCCGTCGAGCGGCGGGGCGACATAGCCCTCCGGGGCATCGATCCCTTCGATCTCGCCTCCATCGGCAAACCAGCTGACATTGAGCGCCCGCCGGTCTTTGACGGTGAGCGAATCGAGCCGGACCCGATCGGTGCCGATGTCGTCGATCGCCACCATTCTCTCGGGGTACGAGCGCCCCGGCCCGTCGCGCGGGCCGTCGTAGGTGCCGTGGCAGTCGGCGCAGTGGGTCGCGAACAGTCCCCGGCCGCGTTCGGCGAGCGCCGCGTCGACCGGTCCCTCCCAAGCAGGAGGCTCGAGCGATTCCAGCCACGCTTCGACGTCGCGAAACTCCCCCTCCCAGTCGCGGAACTTGTCCGGACCATTCTCCTTGACGAGGAGGAATTGCATCAGCATTCGATGCCCCTTGGGGGCGAAGCCGTCGGCGTAGATCCGCTTCCGCTTCGAATAGTTCCACCAAGCGGGGGCGTCCATGTCGTGGTGGGCGAGATCGAAGCGGGGCGTCTTCGACACGATCGAGAGGTCGGGGGCCCGGTGCTGCATCAGCGCCACACCGAACATCACGGCATTCGTCGTGCCGTTGGTCGTGCCCAGCGGCATCAGCAGCCCACCGAGATCCATGTGCCCCAGTGCCTTCCCCTGGAGGAGCTTCACCTGCCGCACCTCCTCGGTGAGCGTCTCGAGCGCGTAGCGCGTGTTTGGGGCGCCGGGGATGACGCGACCGGCGACTGAGCCCTGATGGCAGGCGAGGCAGCTCATCGTCCACTTCCCGGCCCCGTCGACGACATACTGGAGCGACCGCGAGGGATCGAGCGGGTGGGGGGAGAGGCCATAGCGGGCCAGCGTCATCCGCCGCCGTTCCCCGACATCGGCCGCCTCGGCCTCCGATTTCGCCGGCTCCTCCCACACCTTCCAGAGGGCGTCGAACACCTCCTGATCGAAGTCGGCGGGGAGGTAGGCCCGGTGGAGGAGATGATCGTAGCCGGCTGTGGCCGACGGCGGAGGAAGCGGCGCCTCGTCCAGCACAAACTCCTGGGCCAACGAGAGCGCCGTCCCGGCGAATGCCCCGAGGAGGATCCCCAGGAGTGCTGCGGCGGACAGCCGCGCGATCTCGACGCCGAATCGACGTTCGTGTCCGGGTCTGTTCATGGCATACTCTGGGGATCTGCCCACATCAGGCTCCTCCGGAAATCGGGGGTGTCCCCTGCCCTTCCGGCCGCTGTTCCGACCGCCCCGCCAGTATAGGCGGCTTCAACTAACGCATGAGCGGCTCCCCTTCCTCATAAGCGGCTCCCCTTCCTCATAAGCGGCTCCCCTTCCGCGGCCTCCCTCCATGGTTACCGCCAACCCCCTCCTGATCCCGGAATTGCGGGTCATGCTCGCCGAAGGGGATGTCGAAGGCCTGCGTGGCGTGGCCGAGGAGCTCCACCCGGCCAGCGTGGCGGAGTTTTCCGAGGGGCTCGAGGATGCGGAGCTGTGGCAACTCCTCGATGCCCTCCCGGTCGCCCATCAGGCCGACATCTTCCCCTATTACCCGCTCGCCCGGCAGGTCGATCTCGTCAAGGTGGCCGACCGCCAGCATCTCGGGCCGCTCCTGGAGAAGATGGCCCCCGACAACCGGGTCGACCTCCTCAAGGAGCTCGATCCCGACCTCGTCGAAGAGATCCTCCCGCTGGTGGCGAAGGCGGAGCGGCACGACATCCGCATGCTCCTCTCCTGCCCGGAGAATTCAGCCGGGGCCTTGATGACGACGGAGTATGCCTCGCTCCCTGCCGACATCACCGCCGGCGAGGCGGTGGCCCGGCTCCGTTCGCAGGCCCCCGACAGTGAATCGATCTACTACATCTACGTTCTCGGCGCCGACCGCCTTCTCGTCGGCTTCATCTCGCTCCGCGACCTGATCCTCGCCCGCCCGAATGCGCTGGTGGGCGATCTCATGCAGGAGGACCCGATCAGCGTCCGCATCGAGGAGCCGAGTGACGAGGTGGTCCAGAAGCTCGCCCGCTACGACTTCCTCGCCATCCCCGTCGTCGACGACCACAACCGGCTCGTCGGCATCGTTACCCACGACGACGTCCTCGATGCCGTCCGCCAGGATGCCACCGACGAGGCTCAGCGAGCCGCCGCTATTGCCCCCCTCGGCGAGGGCTATCTCGAGGCGGCGCTGGTGTCGCTGACCTGGAAGCGGGGGGTGTGGCTGACGATCCTCTTCGGCACGGCGGCCGTGACGGCGATGGTGCTGGCGAAGTGGAAGCCGACGCACGAATGGCTGATGTATTTCATCCCGCTGGTCGTCGCCAGCGGCGGCAATTCCGGTAACCAGGCGGCCACGCTCGTGATCACGGCCCTCTCGACGGGCGACTGCAAGCTCGCCGACTGGAAGCGGATCCTCCGCCGCGAGTTCGCCGTCAGCCTGATGCTCGGCGTTCTCCTCGCCGTCCCCGGATTCCTCCTCGGCTTGGCCTACGCGCCTGATCCCCTCCAAGCGATGGTGATTCCGGCGACGGTCTTCTCCGTGGTGATCGTGGGGTCGCTGGTGGGCTGTGTGCTTCCGCTCGTCTTCCGGTCGCTCGGACTCGACCCGGCCCTGATGAGCAATCCCTTCGTGTCGGCGATCGTCGACGTCGTGGGGATCTTGATCTACATGGCGGTGGCCACGGTCGTTCTCGCCTGACCGCCGCGCTTCACCCCAGCTTTCGATCGACCGCCTCGGCAACGCGCCGGCAGAGGGCCATCATCTTTTCAAACGCGGGGATATCGAGCGTCTGCCCGCCGTCGCTGGCCGCCCGTTTCGGATCGGGATGGACCTCCACGATCAGGCCGTCGGCACCGGCCGCGATGCTCGCCGCCGCCATGCTCGTGACGAGATTCGCATGCCCCGTGCCATGGCTCGGATCGACCACCACCGGGAGGTGGGTGCGGGCTTGGAGCCAGGGGACGGTTGCCAGCGGGAGCGTGAAGCGGGTGTGGGATTCGAAGGTCCGGATCCCGCGCTCGCAGAGCATCACCCGCATGTTGCCTCCATCGAGGATGTATTCCGCGGCGAGGAGCAATTCCTCGACCGTCGCCGCCGGCCCGCGCTTGAGCAAGACCGCGACATCCGTCTTTCCGACCGCCTCGAGGAGGCGGTAGTTCTGCATGTTGCGGGCGCCAATCTGGAGGACATCGGCATACTTGGCCACGAGCGCCACATCCTCCGATGCCACCACCTCCGTGACCACCGCCAGCCCCGTCTCGGCCCGGGCCTCGGCGAGGAGCTCGAGCCCTTTTTCTTTGAGGCCCTGGAAGCTGTAGGGGCTCGTCCGCGGCTTGAAGGCCCCGCCCCGCAGACCGGTGGCGCCGGCTGCCTTGACGGCCTTCGCCGTGGCGACGATCTGCGCGCGGCTCTCCACCGAACAGGGGCCGGCGATGACGCCGACATGCCCCCCGCCAACGACAAGGGGCCCCGCCCTGACGATCGTCGGCTCGGGCTGGACCTCGCGGCTGGCCACCTTGTAGGGGGCGAGGATCGGCATCACCGCCGCGACGCCGGGGAGCGTTTCCAGGCCCGATCCGACGATGTCGCGCTCGTCGCCGACGACGGCCACGACGGTCCGTTCGGTGCCGACGATCGTGTGGGGCTTGAGTTGCAATTCCTCGACGCGGGCGACGACCCGGTCGAGATCCTCGCGCGACGCCCCGGCCTGCATGACGATGATCATGGTGGTCTGCTAGTCCTTCTCGGTTGTCGGGGCTTCCTGCCCCGGTGCCAGGGTATCGCCGCGCTTGTCGACGGCGGCCCGGGTGGTGATTTCGATCCGCTCGCCGGCATCGGTCTTGCGGATCACGTAGACGAGCTTCCCGTCGGGGTTTGCCTTGGCGAGGATCCTGGTGAGGATCTCCGCCGCCGGCTTCTGCTTCTCGTCGAGGCCAAACGATTGGTTCTTCGTGATCCCCTCGAGCTGGAGGTCGCTCCCGAGGATCTCGATCTCGATGCCGATCTCGTCGGCGATCATCTGGATCGATTTTTCCAGCGTGTCTTTCCCAAACACCAGCGAGATCGTCTGGGCGAGTGCCGCCTGCGCCCCGGCCGGCGCCTGCCCGGGGCCGGAGGCCGCTGCGGGTGGGGGCCCGCCGGCCCGCGGCGACTGCTCGAGCGCGAGCTCCGCTGCCAGCGCGAGATTGTGGGGGGCATGCTCGGGGAGCCACGCATTGACGATCACCCCGCGGCCGTCGGCGCCGGCGTGAACATGATCAGCCACCACGCCGAGCATCCGCGGGAGACGCATGACGAGCTTCCGGCCATAGGGATGGGGATCGAGGGCGTTGCAGTATTCCTCCGTCCTCTCGGCCATCGTCGCCACGTTCGCCGAGAGATGCTGCGCCAGTTGCCGCGGCGAGGTGCTGGCAGGGGGAACGGCATCGAGCTCGAGGTAGCAATCGGGGCCGAAATGGAGGCTCAAGGCCGCGGCCCGGATCGAATCGCCGAAGAACCACGCCAACGGCTCGACGAGCTTCGCCAGCGGGCCGGCGAGAACGGGGCGGCCGTCATGGAGGAGGTAATCGGGCGAACCGAAGAGCGTCAGGTGGCGGGAGGCGTCGAGCATGCCGACGAGCTCCTCGAGGTCGCGGGGAAGGCGCGCCTCGATCGTGTCCGTGCCATCCCCCGCCCCAGCCCGGTGGGCATCGATCGACTGCCGGAGGAGGTCCTCCGGGCCAACGACGAGCACCCGCCCGTCGGCATCCGCCGGGAGCCAGAACGCTCGAGCGCTGCCGAGGTGAAGCGTCTCGCCGTCGACTCCTTCGGTGGTCGTTGCCCCCCACGCCCGGCGGCGTGCGTCGGCATCGGTTGCCACGGGGAGCGGATCGATGCCGCGGACCATCACCCCGCCGATGACTTCGTCGGGGCCCCCCGCCTGCCAGCCGGCCTGGAGCTCGGCGATCCCTTCGGTGGGGCAGGCTGCCAGCCGGGAGAGCGATTCGAGCGCCGCGGCGGCCCGTGGCCCGAGCGAGCGGATGAAGCGCACCCCTTCCGTTGTCGCCAGTGCCTCCGCCGGGCGGGCAAGGAGGACCAGCTGCGACCCTGGCGGAAGATACGCCAGCCGCGGCGGCTGGCCGGCGGGTTGCGGACCTTCCCAGGGGACCTCGACGGCGTCGCTGTCGACGAGCGTCGTGATCGAGACGGCCTTCGGCCGCGGGCCGGCGGTGGCTTGGCCGGCGTCGGCCAGAGCGCCGGTCGCGTCCCCTTCGGCCGGTGCGGGAGCGGCGCTCTTCTCCTCCCCATCCGGGGCTGCGTCGGGCGCGGGGGCCTGTGACGGGGGCGTCTGCTTCGTGGCCGGTCGGAGGAGGAGCACGGCGGCGACGATCGTGGCGGCCAGGAATCCGAGGCCACCCAGGGCCGGCAGGAGCCAACGCGGGCGCGGAGGCTTCGGTTTCGACCGTCCGGCCGGCGCTGTCGTGGCGACGATGGCGATCGTCGCGGGGGCGTCGTCCGCGGGGGGCGATTCGGCCGGACCGGATCCGGGCGTGATCATCTCGCGCGGCTCGGGGAGTGTGCCCGACACCGGCGGCTGGCCGAGGCAGGCGGCGATCGCGTCGGCCGCCTCGGCAGCGGTCGGATACCGGTCGGCCGGGCTCGGGGCGGTGAGGTAGGCGACGAGCGTCGCCACCTCGACGGGCACCTTCGCAGCTGGAAGGGGCGCCGGCCCCTGGCCGGCGGCAACCTGGGAGAGCGTCTTCTGCGGGTCTCCTTGCCAGCATGGAGGGGTGCCGGAAAGGAGGGCATGGAACAGGCATCCGAGCGCGTAGACATCGGCCGAGGTGGTGGAGATCCGTCCGCTCTTGAGAAGCTCCGGGGCGAGGAACGAGGCCCGCGTCCCGAGTCTGGCCACCGTCTCGGGCGTGTCGATCTCCGGTCTCGCCGGCACGACGTGGGGGTCGGAGACGAGCGGAAATTGGAGGAGCCGGATCGGGCCCTCGGTCTCCTTCGAGCCAGTCTCGGGGGCCTCGCGGCGGACGCTGTCGAGGGAGATGGCGCCGTGGACGAGCCCGAGCCGGTGGAGCTCCGCCACGGCTCGGGCGACGACGAGCACGATCGAACCCGCTTCGGCGATCGGCAGCGCACCGCGCTTCGAGAGCTCGTCGGCCAGCGGGACCCCGACGACGTCATCAGCGAGGACGAACCGCTGCGATCCGGCCTTCTCCAGCGCCCACGTCTTCGTCAGCGTCGGGTCGGTCGTCTCGGTGACGGCCTTCGTCCGCTTGAGGATGTCAGACCAGACCTCAGGCTGCTGGCAGAACTTGTTGTTGAGGGCCGCGATCCCGACGAGCCGGCCCGAGGGCTCGTGGCGGGCCCGGAAGACCGTCCCACCGCGGCCGGTGTCGACACGGTCGAGGAGCCGGTAGTCGCCGAGGAAGAACGGCCCCTTCTCTCCGCGCAGCAGGCGTTTTCGCTGCCACTCGGAGATCACGTTTCGCTTCACGAGCCAACGGGCGATCAGTTCGGTGGCGCTGGCGGCCGAGGCACCGGGGGGGAACGGCAGCCCTTCGAACTCGCGGCGGAGCTTGTCGAGGGAGGCCGTCTCGGCGAGCTTCGATTCGGCCAGAAGCGTCCAGAATTGATCGGGGCTCGGCGTCGCCATGCGGGGAATCCTGTCTCCGGGGGTGGGCCCAATCGTATCCGTTCCCGCCCCGGCCGCCATCGGTCCTTGCGGAGTGGCCCCACGGAGGAGCCCTTCGCCGCCCAGCTCCCCGGCGGATCGTTTATTCTTCAACCCAAACCCCGGAGTTTCGCCATGTCTGCCGACGCCCCCCGCATCTATTTCCAGCGTGCCGCCGATCAGCTCGACCTCTCCGACGCGATGCGGCGGCTGCTGCTGACGGCCAAACGCGAGGTGCAGGTGCAGATCCCGGTCGAGCTCGATTCAGGGGAGGTGGCCACCTTCATCGGCTACCGGGTCCAGCACAACAACGCCCGCGGTCCGATGAAGGGGGGGCTGCGCTACCATCCGCAGGTCGATCTCGACGAGGTCCGGGGGCTGGCGGCCCTCATGACCTGGAAGACGGCCGTCGTCAACATCCCCTACGGCGGGGCCAAGGGGGGGATCGCGCTCGACCCGAAACAGCGCTCGACCCACGAGCTGGAGCGGATCACGCGCCGGTTCGTCGACTCGATCCACGATCTGATCGGCCCCGATGTCGACATTCCCGCCCCCGACATGGGGACGACGGCCGACATGATGGCCTGGATCATGAACCAGTACGGCAAGTACCACGGCTTCTCCCCAGCCTGCGTGACCGGCAAGCCGGTCGAATACCATGGCCTCCCCGGCCGCGAGGAGGCGACCGGACGGGGCGTCGGGGGGCTGACGCTCAAGCTCCTCTCGCGGACCGGCCGGAAGTTTCCCGGAACGCGGATCGCGCTGCAGGGCTTCGGGAACGTCGGCACGTTCACCGCCCGCTTCCTCCACGACGCCGAGTGCCGCTTCGTCGCCATCAGCGATGCCGGGGGCGCCTACCACCGGGCCGACGGCCTCGATATCTCCGGCATGCTCAAGTACACGCAGGCCCATGGCGGCCGGCTCGACGGCTACAGCGAGGCTGACAGGATCAGCGGCGAGGAGCTCCTCGCCATCGACTGCGACGTTCTCATTCCGGCAGCGCTCGGGGGCGTCCTCACCGCCGCCAACGCCGCCACGGTCAAGGCCCCGATGATCGTCGAGGCGGCCAACGCCCCGGTGACGCCCGAGGCCGACGCCGTCTTCGATGCCGCCGGCGTTGTCGTTCTCCCCGACATCCTGGCCAACGCCGGTGGCGTGACGGCGAGCTGGTTTGAATGGGTCCAGAACCGGCAGCATTACCAGTGGGGGATCAACCGCGTTCGGCAGGAGCTCGACCAGATCCTCGGCGCCTCCTTCGAGCAGGTCTGGCAGCTGGCCCAGGAGCGGAAAGTGTCGCTCCGCACCGCGGCCTACATGCTCGGCGTGGGGCGGGTCGGCAAGGCGACCGTCCTCGGCGGGCTGGGGTGAGCAACGGCTGCGCTTCGCTTTCCAGAAAAGCCTCCGCTGCGGAATCTGTTGGTGACTTCTGACTCTGGTCAGCGGCCCCGTGCGTGAAACAGGGCGAACGCGATCCCTTGAGCGGTTTTTGAAACCGGCCGCCGTGCTGGCGGTCTTTCGCCTGACATTTGCAATCCGAGCCGGCGCCCGCCTTGCCGCGTTGGCAGCCACCCTGCCCGCCCCGCATGTCGATTCTCGCCCGGTTCAAACCGGTCGCGGATGAGGCGCTGGTGCCGGCGCGGGATCCGGGGGGGTGACGAGTCGCCGGTGGGGGAAATTGCGCAGAGTGTCTTGCGCAATGCGCGTGGTCCGTTGCGCTTTCTGCGTGTGGCGCTTGCGATGTGGGCCAAAAAACCGGGGGGTGAAAAGCGATCTGGCGGCCGTGGCTGGCGGAAACGTCGCGAAACTTTTGGCAGGGCCTTGGC
>JBBAVV010000058.1:0-31660 GCA_040397545.1 Pirellulales bacterium | reverse complement strand
GAGAGCCCCGGCGAGCTTCCGGTGAACCTCGACGGCGAGCCGATGAAGGCCCACCGCTTCCGCTTCGAGGTGGTCCCGGGGGCCGTCGCCATGATCCTCCCCACAGACTGTCCTTGCCTGTGACGTCGGGGGGCGATTGAGAAAGCCCTCCACGCCCCTTCCGTCCGCCTGCCCGGCCCGCGCAGCCCTTGACCGGTCGCGGTAGGATGGCTGCCGAGGGGTCCACGATGCGGACGGCTGCCGGAAGACAAGCGGCTCGGCGAAACCCCAGCGGGAGGAGCAAAGGATGGCGACCGTCGAGCCATCGACGGCAATGGAGAGCGCCGGGGGCGCTCCCGTCCCGGTGCGCGCCCCCGACCAGCCGACACGGATCGGTCCCCGAGGTTTGCAGCCGGACGGAATCGTCTGCGGCGACGACAGCCGTGGAGACCCGGTCTTCGACGATCGCTTCCACGCCCAACTCACCGTCGGGCCGATCGACCACACCGTCCACCTCCGGCCGCTTTCCGTCGCCGAGCGCCGGACGGTGATGCACGCCGGCGAAGCGCCAGCCGACGTCGATGCCGGAATGGTGGCGGCGATCGGCGTGGCGGGGGCCGGCGGGCGTTATCGGCTCGTCCGCGAGGTCGGCCGCGGCGGGATGGGGGTGGTCTACGAAGCCCTCGATCTCCAACTCGAGCGCTCCGTGGCGATCAAGTCGCTGAAAGTCAGGGGGGATCGGCCGTCGCAGCTGAAACGATTCCTGCGCGAGGCGCGGATCGCCAGCCGTCTCAACCATCCCGGCATCATGGCGATCCATGAGTTCGGCCAGACCGACGACGGCCGGGCGTTCATGGTGATGCGGCTGCTGCGCGGCCAGACGCTGCGGCAGATCCTCGATGCCCGCGCCGGGGAGGCCGACGATCTCCCGCGACTCCTCGCCGCCTTTCTCCAGGCCTGCCAGGCGGTGGCCTATGCCCATGCCGCCGGCGTCATCCACCGCGATCTCAAGCCTGCCAACATCATGGTCGGCGACTACAGCCTCGTGACCGTGATGGATTGGGGGCTCGCGAAGGTCCTCGACGATCCCCAGCCGGAGGTGGTGTTCACCGACGAGAGCCTGGGGGAGACGCCCGAGGAGATCCACACGGCCTGCGGGACAGTGTTTGGCACCCCCGGTTATCTTGCGCCAGAACAGGCGCGGGGTGAGATCGATCGCGTCGATCGGCGGACCGACGTCTTCGGCCTGGGATGCATCCTCTGCGAGATTCTCACCGGAGAGCCCGCCTACCGGGGGACGACGCCGGTGGAAGTGTGGCGACAGGCCGAGGAGGGAGATACCGCCGCGGCGCTTGCCCGCCTCGAAACCTGCGACGGCCCTGAGGTGCTTTCGACCCTCGCCCGACGCTGCCTGGCGATCGACCCGGAGCAGCGCCCCGCCGATGCCGGCGAGATCGTCGAGGCCCTCGTGGCGTATCTGGAGTCGGGGCAGCACCGGGCCGAGCAGCAGCTCGTCCGGTTCTTCGATCTCTCGATCGATCTATTCTGCATCGCGAGCCTGTCGGGGACGTTTCTCCGCGTCAACGACAACGCCGTCCGCCTCCTCGGCCACCCCGAGAGCGTGCTCCTGTCGAGGAAGTTCCTCGATTTCGTCCATCCGGAAGACCAGGCAACGACGCTTGCCGAAGTCGAGAAGCTCGGCCGCGGCGAAACGACGCACCGCTTCTGCAACCGCTACCGCTGCGCCGATGGCCGCTTCGTGACGCTCGAATGGAACGCCCGCGCCGTGCCTGTAGAGGGAGCGATCTACGCCGTGGCCCGAGATGTGACGGCGCTCCAGCCTGATCCGGGCATCGATCGGCTTCGCGACGAGCGTGACGGCCTGCTTGCCCGCATCGCCGCCCTCGAGCGGATGCTGCCGACGGAGTCGCTGGCGTGAGTTCTGTGCCTGCAGCAGAAACACGACGGCCGCTGCTGATCGCTGTCGGCGGGATCTGCACGACGACGCTCTACCGGGTGCCCGCGGTGCCGGCCGTACCGGGGAAGGTGCTTGCCACCGACGCCACCGAGGTCGTCGACGGGATGGCCGTGTCGGCGGCTTGTGCGTTTGTGCGACTCGGGGGGCAGGCTGCGGTGTGGGGGCGCGTCGGCGATGATCCGCGTGGCGTGGGGATGCGCCGCGAACTGGCCGCGGCAGGCCTCGATGTCTCGGCCGTGCGGAGCGTGTCGGGGGGGCGGTCGTCGATCGCCGTCAGCATCATCGATGCCCGAGGAGACCGGCTCGTCGTCCCCTACCACGACGCGAGCCTCGATGCCGCGGCCGACTGGCTCCCGCTCGAGCGGATCGCGAGCGCTGATTTCGTCCATGTCGACACGCGCTGGCCCGAGGGGGCCGCGGCGGCGCTCGCGGCGGCCCGGGCGGCCGGCGTGCCGGGAATGCTCGATGCCGACATCGCCCCCCCGGACATCCTCGCCCGGCTCGTGCCGCTCTCGTCGCATGCGGTCTTCTCCGACGCCGGGCTGTTCCTCCACACCGGCATGAGCGATCTCGAAGCGGCGCTGCGGCTGGTCGCCGCCGGCCATCCCGGGCATGTCGGCGCCAGTTGCGGGCTCGACGGCTATG
Source organism: Pirellulales bacterium (assembly GCA_040397545.1). GTDB lineage: Bacteria > Planctomycetota > Planctomycetia > Pirellulales > UBA1268 > QWOP01. Next base: position 29,058 of record JBBAVV010000058.1, on the reverse strand, counting down.
CGTGGATCGAAGCCGGGGAGCTGTGGCGCGTGCCGGCGCCGCGCGTCGAGGTCGTCGACACGCTCGCCGCCGGGGATGTCTTTCATGGGGCGCTGGCGCTGCGGCTGGCCGAGGGGGCGACGATCGAAGCCGCCGCCCGGTTTGCCGTCGTCGCCGCGTCGCTCAAGTGCACGCGCTTCGGCGGCCGGCTCGGCTGCCCATCGCGCGACGAGGTCGAGCGTCACCACGGTTGACAGCGCTTCGACATGGGCGCTACACTCCCGAATCGCTGCCGGTCGACTGTCGACAGCAGGGCTTTTCGGGGGTGGCAGGGCTGGTAGGGGGCTTTCATGAAGGTCGTGATCACCGACCGGTCGTTTGACGACATCGATCTCGAACGGGCGATTCTCGAGCGGGCCGGATGCACGGTCGTCGATCCGCGTTCCAAGGATCCTGCCGTCCTCGCCGCCGCGGTCGCCGATGCCGATGCGGTGATCACGCAGTTTGCCCCGATCAATGCCGACGTCATCGCCGCCATGGGGCGGGTCAAGGCGATCGTCCGCTACGGCATCGGCTACGACAACGTCGACTGTGACGCAGCCCGAGCCCGCGGTATCCCTGTCTGCAACATCCCCGACTACTGCATCGACGAGGTCGCCGATCACACCCTCGCCTTCATCCTCGCCCTGACGCGGCAGGTTGTTCCCCACGCGACGAAGGTTGGTGGCGGCGGATGGGGGCTCGCCACCGGCGTCGAGGGCTTCCGCACGCTCGCCTCCATGACCTGCGGCGTTGTCGGCGCCGGGCGCATCGGCCGCGGCGTGATCCGCCGGCTCGTCGCCTTCGGCGGCCGGGTGCTCGTCTGCGATCCGGCGGTGGCCGAAAGCACGATCCACGAGATGGGGGCGGAGCCGGTTTCGCTTGATCGGCTGCTTATGGAGAGTGATCTGGTCTCGCTCCATTGTCCGTCGCTGCCGCAGACGCGCGGTCTGATCGGCGCGGCGAATCTGGCCCGGATGAAGCCGGGTGTGTTGATCGTCAATCTCTCCCGTGGCGATCTCGTCGATCCGGCGGCGCTGGTTGCCGCGCTGGATTCCGGCCACGTCGCCGGCGCCGCGCTCGATGTCTTCGCCCCGGAGCCGATTCCCGCGGGCCACGGAATCCTCGGCCGCGCCAACGTCATCCTCGCCCCGCATATTGCGAGCGTCAGTCCGGCGGCGGTGAAACGGCTCCGCTCGGGCGCCGCGGAGCTGGCCGTGATGGCAGTCCGTGGCGAGCCGCTGCCGAGCGTCGTCAATGGCGTGGGTGCCGGGGCGCGGGGCTGACGGTCTTCGTTCCCTTGAGGATTCCCACGCGGGGCACGTCCATGTCGAGCGATCATCCCGCCCCGAGCCCGATCCCCGTCGCGATGCTCTCGGCCTGGGTTGAGCAGGCCTTCGTTCGCGCCGGTCTTTCGGCGACCGACGCCAGCCATGCCGCCGAGCCGCTGGTTCTCTCCGACTCGATGGGGGTGTTTACTCACGGCACGAAGCTCCTCCCCGGCTATCTGAAGAAGCTCGTGGCGCGGGGCTACAAGCCAGACGCCCGGCCGCGGATCGTCCGCCAGGGTCCCGGGTTTGCCGTCCTCGATGGCGACGCCTCCCTCGGCCAGATTGGCTGCCATTTCGCGGTCGATGTGGCGATCGAGAAGGCGCGGAACGTCGGCGTGGCCTACGTCGGCCTGCGGAACACCGGCCACATCGGCGCCGCCGGCGCCCAGGCCGTCCGCGCCGCGCGGGAGGGCTTCTTCGCGCTGGTCGTCGGCAACGACCGGCCGAGTGTCGCCGCGGCCGGATCGCGCGGGGCGGTGCTGGGAAGCAATCCGCTCGCCTGGGGGGCGCCGGTGCCCGGGGGGGATCCGATCTTCCTCGACATCGCTACCGCTGCCGTGGCGGGGGGGAAGGTGTATGCCGCCGTCCAGCGCGGCGAGCCGATTCCCGCTTCCTGGCTCATCGACGAGCGCGGCCTGCCCACCGCCGACGGATCCTTGTATCCACAGCATGCGAGCCTGGCGCCGATGGCGGGGCACAAGGGCTACGGGATCGGCGTCCTTGCCGAATGGCTCTCCGGGATTCTTGCCGGCGGCGCGGTGACGACGCAGGTGGGGAGCTGGCTGTTTGATGCGCCGGGCGATCCGACGCTCCACAACGCCGGCTTCATCGTTTTCGACATCAGTGCGATCGCCGATCCCGACGCTTATGCCGCGTCGCTGGCCCGCTTCGCGGCCGAGGTCCGTGGGGCGGCGCCGGCCGAGGGCAGCGATCGGGTCCGCCTTCCCGGCGACCTCGAGTGGGAGCAGTATCGCCACAGCCTCGCCGCCGGCATCGCGCTTCCCGCCGATGTGCGGGCGAAGCTTGCGGAGGCTGACGCGATCGTCGATCTTGAACGGCCGTGGTGAAGGGGTCGCTGTGGTGATCGGGTCGCCGTGGTGGTGGCGTGTGTGGGAATCCGGGGGGGTGTTGCATGGTCCGCTTGCTTCGATCGTGGTCCGTGCCGCTGCTGGCCGCCGGAGCGATTTTCGCTGGATTCGCCCTCCGCGCGGCAGATGATGATGATCGGGCGCCGCCGCCGCTCGTTCTCGGTGATTCGGTGGCCGTGCTCCGCGACCATGTCCGCGACCTGACGCTCACCATCGCCCCCGAGCTCCCCTGTGTCTGGCCGGCGGGGATGACGCCGATGGCGGTGATCCCCACCGCAACGTTTGGCCGCAGCGGCCGCCACCGCGACATGCTCGTCATCGACGAGCACACCGGCACGCAGTGGGATGCCCCCGCGCACTTCGTTCCGCCCCCCGATTCGGGTCTTCCCGGTGCCGGGCCGATGGGGCTGGTCACGGGTGAAAAAGTTCCCGCCTGGCAGTTCTGCGGCGAGGCTTGCGTGATCGACGTCCGCCAGGGGCGCGACAGCGCCGAGAAGGGATCGAGCGTCCTGGTTGGCCCGGACGTGGTGCGCCAGTGGGAGATGACGCACAGGCGTCTCGGGCCGGGCGATGTCGTCCTCTTCCGCAGCGACTACACCGACGACTTCTACAAGCCTTTTCCGGAAGGGGAGCGGTTCGTGGCGGCGGCGCTCAAGAAAGAAGCGCCGGGCTGGCCTGCGCCGACGGCCGCCACAATGGACTATCTCGCCGACCGCGGCGTGATGACGCTCGGCCTCGATGGCGCGAGCATGGGGCCGCTGCCCAACCTCGCCGTGGCGACCCACCAGGCCGGTGGCAAGCGCGGGATGGTGTGGGTGGAGTGCGCCACGAATCTCGGCAGCCTGCCGACGACGGGGGCATTTTTCGCCCTCCTCCCCGCCAAGCATGCCGGGGGGTCAGGGGGCGAGTGCCGCTGTGTGGCAATCACCGAGCCGAAGCTCGCCGCCGAGTTGATCGCCCGGGCGCGGGCGCGGCGGGTGGTCGATCTCTCCGTGACGCTCGACGAGGATCTCCCGGTGGTCTGGCCGGGGCGCGGGCCGGGGGAGGAAGGGGGGCGGTACGTGAGCAAGGTGCTCAATAAGTTCGGCGCCGCCCGCGGCCCGTTCTTCGCCCTCACCCACCTCTTCGACAGCATGGCCGGCACGCATGTCGTTCTCCCGTCGTTTTCCTTGCCCGCCAACCGGGCTGAAATCGAGGGGGCCGAGCCGGCGATCCGGGCACGGATCGCGGCCCATGAGGCGCGCTACGGGGCGCTCCCCGCGGCGACGGTGCGGACGGAGTCGGCGGAGCTTTCGCAGCTGATGGGGCCGGCGCATGTCGTCGATGTCCGCGGCATGCGCGGGGCGGGGGGCTTCGATACCGACAGGCCAGCCGGGCCGGTGATCAACCGGGCGTTTCTCGAGGAGCACGAGGCGACGCGGCCGTTCCTCCCCGGTGAGGTGGTGGTCTTTTGGTCGGGCTATTCCGACGACCATTTCCGACCGCTCCCGGCGGCGCCGGAGAAAGACGGGATGTTCGTCGCGCCGCTTGCTGGCGAGGCGGAGGGCTGGCCGCAGCCGACGCCCGAGGCGATCCTCTGGCTCGCGAAGCGCGGGATCCGCTGCCTCGGCACCGATGGGCCGACACTCGGTGGCGTCGATGCCGTACAGTCGCAGTCGATCGACTGGGCGGCGGCCACCGCGGAGATTCCCGTCATCGAGTGTCTCACGAACGTCGCGGCGATCGCCGACCACGACGCCTTCTTCATGTTCGCGCCGGTGAAGATCGCCGGCACGCGTGGCGGCTACGGCCGGGCGATCGCCCTGATTGGTGACTGATTCCCGGTGACTGATTCCCGGCGATGGATGCTCAGCCCGCGTCTTGCCCCCCAGCAGTACCCCTGACTCACCCTTGACTCACGACTGAAGCCCGCCCACCCCCGGAGAAGCCCCGATGCGGATCGTCCGCTTTGCGATCAAAGGCCACGAGCACCTCGGCCATGAGCATGGCGACGGCCGTGTCACGCTCCTCGAGGGGGATCTGTTCGGCGAGCTCGTCGACACCGGCGCGGTCGTCCGGGTCGAGAAGCGGCTGGCGCCCCTCGAGCCGCGCGACATCCTCTGCATCGGCCTCAATTACCGCCGGCATGCCGAGGAAGGGAAGCAGGCGATTCCCAGCCATCCGGTGCTGTTCATGAAGAATTCGGGCACGGTCCAAAACCCCGGCGACCCGATCGTCTTGCCGCGCCGGCTCGACAGCCGGGAGGTCGATTACGAATGCGAACTGGCGGTCGTGATCGGCAAAACGTGCCACAACGTCAAGCGTGAAAACGCCCTCGAGCATGTCCTCGGCTACACCTGCGCCAACGACGTCAGCGCCCGCGACTGGCAGCGGCAGGGAGGGGGAGGGCAGTGGTGCCGCGGGAAGACGTTCGCCACCTTCTGCCCGCTCGGGCCGGTTCTCGTGACGCGCGACGAGATCGCCAATCCCAATGCCCTCAAGATCCGCACCGTTCTCAACGGCCGGGTGATGCAGGACTGGAACACCGACGACATGATCTTCGACGTGCCCACGTTGATCGAGTTTCTCTCGGCGTCGAGCGTGCTCCGGCCGGGGACGGTGATCCTCACCGGCACGCCGCACGGCGTTGGCTTCGCCCACACGCCGCCGGTCTTTCTCCGGGGCGGCGATTCGGTGTCGATCGAGATCGAGGGGATTGGCACGCTCACCAATCCTGTCACCGAGGAACAGGCGGAGCGGCTGACGGGCGTGTGAGGAAAAAGGTGGCAGCCACCATTTGCCCTGGGCGGACGATGTGCGGCGAACAACAACGTGGGCAAATGGTGGCTGCCACCTTTTTCCCCCCGTTGGACACAGCGGAGGAGGCGGAATGGACGCGACGGGCGACAAGACGGCGATCGGGAGGCGCACGCTCGCGAAAATCGCCTGGCGGCTCGTGCCGTTCCTGGCGCTGCTGTATGTCTTCAACATCATCGACCGCTCGAATGTCGGGTTCGCGCGGTTGCGGATGAAGACCGATCTTTCGCTCTCCGATCCCGTCATCGATCTCGGCTACGGCCTCTTCTACGTTGGCTATCTCCTCTTCGAGGTGCCGAGTAATCTCCTTTTGCGGCGCTTCGGGGCCCGGGCCTGGATCGCCCGGATCATGGTCACCTGGGGGTTTGTCTCGATGCTCACGGCCTTCGTCACCGGGCCGTGGAGCTACTACGGCGCCCGGATTCTCCTCGGCGTGGCGGAGGCGGGCTTCTTCCCCGGCATCATCTACTATCTGACGGCCTGGTTTCCGGCGGCCCAGCGCGCCCGCGTCGTGGCTGGCTTCATGCTCGCGATTCCGATCTCGGGAATCCTCGGCAATCCCGTTTCGGGGATGATCATGGATCGATTTCAGGGGACCGGCGGCTTGGCCGGTTGGCAGTGGCTCTTCGTTCTCGAAGGGATTCCGGCGATCCTCCTCGGTTTTTCCGTCCTCTGGTTCCTCCCCGACGCTCCGCGGGATGCCCGCTGGCTCGCCGCCGACGAACGCCGATGGCTCGAAGGGGAATTGGCCGCGGAAGACACGACGCGTCAGCGTGTCGGCGGCCACGATAAGCTCGGGGCGCTCGCCGATCCGCGTGTCTGGCTGCTGATCGCCCTTTACTTCAGTGTGGCTGTTGGCACGAATGCCACCGGAGCGTATCTCCCCAAGCTCGTCAAAGATTCGTTCGAGCCGATTCTGGCCGCATCCGACGGGGTGGTGCCGGAGTTCGTCGGGAGTCTGCCGGACCCCATCCGCCACCTCGTGGAGCCGATGTTCGCCGGCAAGGGGGTGTACTGGAAGATCGGGCTTCTGACGACGCTCCCGAGCATTCTTTCGGTGGTGGCGATGGTGGTCGTCAGCCGGATCTCCGACCGCACCCGTTCGCGGGCCACGCTTGTCGCCGGGGCGCTGACAGCCGCGGCGGTCGGCTGGTATTTCGCCTGGCAGGGGGGGGATCCGTGGACGAAGCTGGCAGGGCTGTGCGTTGCCCAGGCAGGGATGATGGCGGTGCTGCCGGTCTTCTGGGCGCTGCCGCCGCTGTTCCTCAGCGGCGTGGCGGCGGCGGCGGGGATCGCGCTGATCAACTCCGTGGCGAACATCGGCGGTATCATCGCTCCATCGCTCGTCGGCAGTTTCGGCATCGGGCCACTCGTGGCGGTGATGCTGTGGGGCGTGGCCATGGCGCTGATTGTGTGGCGAAAGCTCGAGTGGCCAACGCTGCGGACAAGGAAGAACTTGGAGCACAACTCTCGTGGCTGACGGCCTGTTCGATCTCGAAGGCAAAGTGGCGGTGGTGTCAGGGGCTGCCAGTGGCATGGGGCGGGCCAGCGCGATGGCGCTGGCAGCCCACGGCGCGACCGTCGTGATGCTCGATCGCGATCTCGCCGGCATGCTGCGGACTGGCGAGGCGATCGCCGCCGGCGGGGGAACGGCCTTCGCCCGCGAACATGATGTCTCGAGCCCGAAGGCTGCCGAGGAGCTTTTTACGTGGCTCGATGGCGAGCTTGGCCGGATCGATTTTCTCGCCAACATCGCCGGCGAGGGGATCCTCGCCGACCCCCGCGAGCTTTCGGTGGAGCAATTGCGGCAGGTGCTCGAGAATCTCGTCGTGGGGCGGTTTGCCCTCTGCCAACAGGCGGGGCGGCGGATGCTCGCTGCGGGCATCGGCTCGATTGTGAATACGGGGTCGCTGGCGAGCATGACGGCCCTCGGCCGCGGCCACATCGCCTACAGCATGGCGATGGGAGCGGTGGTGCAGATGACGCGCGAGCTTTCCACCGAATGGGCCGGCGGCGGGGTGCGCGTGAATGCGATCCTCCCGGCGCAGGTCCGCAATCCGTCGCTGGAGAAGCGGATCGCCGCCGATCCAGGGATCGAACAGAAATGGCTCTCGGGGATCCCCGCCGGCCGGCTCGGCCGCCCCGACGACATCCAGGGGCTGATCGTGTTTCTCGCCTCTGATTCCAGCGCCTGGATCACCGGGGCCCTGATCCCGATGGATGGGGGCAACATGGCGATGAACGCCGGCGGCAGCCGTGGCTTTGCCCCGCCAGCTTCCTGATTTCGTGGCTCGTCCGTTTACCGCTCACCCGTGTCCGCCTTCACGTGTCTGGCCACCCTGATGACGACCTCTGCCGCTGCCTCTGATATCGACATCCTCCTCGACCGCTTCCGGGCGATGCTCGTCATCCGTCTCACGGAAGAGGAGCTCGCCCGCAGCCACACGCGCGGGCTCGTCCATGGCGCGTGCCACACGTATGTCGGCCAGGAGGCGGTGGCCGTCGGTGTTTGTGGGCATCTTTCTCCGCGCGACACCGTTTTCAGCACCCACCGTGGCCATGGCCATGCCCTCGCCAAGGGCATGCCGCCGGCCGATCTCTGCGCCGAGCTGTTTGGCCGCGCGGCGGGCTGCTCGCGCGGGCGGGGGGGCTCAATGCACCTGTTTGCCCCCGAGATCGGGATGATGGGGACCAGCGGCATCGTCGGCCCCTGCATCCTCCAGGCCTGTGGGGCCGGATATGCCGCCAAGCTGCGCCGCGACGGCGCCGTGGCGGTCGCCTTCTTTGGCGACGGCGCCGTCAACAACGCCGCCTTCCACGAGGGGCTCAACATGGCAGCGATCTGGAAGCTGCCGGTGCTGTTCGTCTGCGAAAACAACGGCTTTGCGACGGAAGTCCCCTTCAGCTATTCAAGCGGCATCCCCCAGGTCGGCCGCCGTGCCGCCTCCTACGGCCTCGCCGGCGTCGAGCTTGACGGCAACGATCTCGTCGCCGTCCATGCGGCCGCCCGTGAGGCGGTCGAGCGAGCGCGAAGGGGCGAGGGGGCGACGCTCCTCGAATGCCGCACCTACCGCACTCGGGCCCATGCCGAGGGAATGGGTGACTTCACCTACCGCACCCGCGAGGAAGTCGACGCCTGGAAACAGAAGTGCCCGATCGCCAGGCTCCGCGCCGTTCTCACGCAGTTGGGTGTCCCCGAGGGGGATCTGACGGCGATCGAGGCCGACGTCCAGGCTGTTATCACTCACGCGCGAGCCGCGGCCGAGGCGAGCCCGCCGCCGGCGCCGGCCACGGCGCTCGAGGATGTTTATGCGGTCACCGAGCCCGCCGGGCCGGTGCCGCCGCAGGCGCACGGCGTCAACACAGACGGCCCGCCGCGGACCTGGGCGCAGGGGACGCTGCAAGCCCTCGACGAGGCGATGGCGGCCGATCCGTCGATCTTCGTGATGGGGGAGGGGATTGGCGTCCGTGGCGGCAACTTCGCCACGACAACGGGGCTGTTTGCCAAGTATGGCCCGGAGCGCCTCTGCGACACGCCGATTTGCGAGCGTGGCTTCGTGGGGCTTGCCTGTGGCGCGGCAATGGCTGGCGCCCGCCCGGTGATCGACTTCATGTTTGCCGATTTCGTCCTCGACTCCTTCGGCGAGATCATCAACCAGATCGCCAAGATGCGCTACATGTCGAGCGGCCGGCTGCGGATGCCGGTGATCCTCCGCGGCTGCATCGGCATCGGCCACTGTGCCGCCACCCACCATTCCGGCAGCTACTACGGGATGGTTGCCCAGGTGCCGGGGCTGCGGGTCGTCGTTCCCTCCAATGCCGCCGATGCCAAGGGGCTGTTTACGCACGCCCTCCGCGGCAGTGATCCGGTCCTGTTTCTCGAACACCGCGAGCTGATGGGGCACAAGACCCCGGTCCCTGAGGGGCTCTATGACATCCCTTTCGGCGTCGCCAACATCGTCCGCCGCGGCCGGCACGTGACGGTGGTGGCGCTGGCCCGGATGGTCCATCTCGTGTCGAGCGTCTGCGATCAGCTCTCGGCCGAGGGAATCGACGTCGAGCTGATCGATCCGCGAACGGTCTCGCCGCTCGACATGGCGACGATCCTCGCCTCGGTGGAGCGCACCGGTCGGCTGCTTGTCGTCGATGAGCCGCCGGCGTCGTGCGGCTTTTCCGCCGAGGTCGCCGCCCGCGTTGCCGATGAAGGGTTTGATGACCTCGACGCCCCGGTCCGCCGGCTGACCGGAGCCTTCGTGCCGACGCCCTATGCCCCGTCGCTCGAAGCGGTCGTCGTGCCGAATGCCGACGACTGCCTCGCCGCAATCCGGGCGCTTGTCGCCGAGTAGGCGTTGTTCAGCAAAACAGCAAGGCAACCCGACACCGAGACACACCAAACGCCATGGCTTACGACATCCGCATCCCACGTCTCGGTTGGTCGATGGAGGAAGGGACCTTCGTGCGCTGGTTGAAAGCGCCGGGCGACCGGGTGAAGCCGAGCGAGCCCCTCTTCGAGCTCGAAGGGGAGAAGTCGGTCGAGCCGGTGGAGTCGATCGACGGCGGGATCCTCCACGTGCCGGCCGGAGCCCCGGGGGAAGGGGCCGTCGTGAAAGTCGGCACGCTCATCGGCTGGCTCCTGGCCGACGGCGAAGCGCCGCCGGTCTCCGCGCCCGAGGCGACGCCGGCCCCAGCGGCAGCACCGGCCGCAGCGCCAATCCATCCGGCTCCCGCTGCGGCCGCCGCAGCCCCGGCGCCGCTCGCCCCCCCGGCGCCCCGCCCGGTCGGCGGCCCGACTTCACCGACGATTCGCCGCCTGGCGCGGGAATTGGGGGTCGATGTGGCAACGGTCGCCGGCTCTGGCCCCGCCGGGCGGATCATGGCCGACGACGTCTTTCATGTGGCCGTGGCGGGCGTCGGAAGCGCGACGGGAAGTGCCCCCGGAGGCCGTAGGGTTTCGACGCCGCGGGCCCGGGCGACGGCTTCCCGTTTAGGCGTTGACTGGGCGCAGCTCCCCGGCAGCGGCCGGGGGGGGCGGGTGCGCGAGGCCGATGTCCTCGGCGCGGCCCGACCTGTAGCGGCCGTGGCCTCTGGGAAATCAGACCCGTCGCGCCTGGCCGGCCTGCCGAAGCGGCGGCGGACGATCGCCGAGCGGATGCTCGCGAGCCAAGCCGAAAACGCCCCGGTCACGCTCCACACCCGGGCCGACGTCACGGCTCTTGCCACGCTGCGCAGCCGGCTGAAGTGTGCCGGCACGCTGCCGGTGCCTGCCTACACCGATCTCCTCGCCAAGATCGTCGCCGACGTGCTTCTGCGGCACCCCAGCCTGGCTGGCTGCTGGGACATTTCAGGTGCGCTCGTTCTCCCCGATGCCGACAGCCTCCACATCGGGATCGCCGTCGACACCGAGGGGGGGCTGCTCGTGCCTGTCGTTCGCGACGTCGGCAGGCGCTCGCTTGCGGAGATCACGGCCGAGTCACGCGCGCTGATTGAAAAAGCCCGTGCTCAAAAGCTCCCGGCCGCGGCGATGGAGGGGGGCGTGTTCACGATCACGAATCTCGGTGGCTTTCGTGTCGATGAGTTCACGCCGATCATCAACGGCCCGCAAACGGCGATCCTCGGCGTGGGGACGATCCGCCGCGAGCCGGTTATCGTGGCCGACGGCGGCGGCGGCGGCGAGTCGATCGCGATCCGCGACCTGATGACGCTCTCGCTCACCTTCGACCATTGCCGCGTCGACGGCGGCCCGGCCGCCCGGTTTCTCGACGACCTGCGGCGGGCAATCGAGTCGCCGGAGGGTCTCGCCTGAAGGTGCGGCCCGAGTCGAATCATGTCGTCTTCTGGTCCCCTGAGGCGGACGAGACGTTGCAGGCGCTGATCCGGGACGCCGCTGACCAAGAGGCTTGCCTCCTCTGGATCGGCGAAAACGATTCATGGCTCGCTCGCGGCCCGCTCGATTTCGGGGAATCGCGGTACCACACGATTCGGCTCGGTGTTGTCACTCCGCTGGCCGTGCTGTTTGACGTTCTCGACGACCCGCCGACGGTGATCGTGCTCGACATCTGGCATGGAAAATCCCGGTTTGAGCGGAGCGCGAGTCGGCGACCTCGGGCGTGAGGCCGCCCGACAGGCAGCCGATGTCATCCAGGCCGTCGTCCCCGTGCACGGCTCGGCGCCGCCACGGTCCGCTGCCGTTCGACCAGCCCGGCGCACGCCATCACGAGTGCCACGACGCTCCCCACCCCGGCCGGATCGATCTCGGGCACGGCTGACGGCAGGTTCGCGATGCTGAGGCCTCCGATGGTCGCCGCGTAGATCTTTCCGTTGTCCACGTAGATGTCGTAGACGCCGTTGGCGCCGAGTCCATCCGCGGCCGTGGATGCGGTCCATGAAGTGCCGTCGTCGAAGGAAATGTTGACGCCGCCGACATCAACGATCGCGTTGTAGACGAACCCCGCATAGATCACGCCGTCAACGACGGAAATACTGGTGGCGGAGTTGCTGTTGAGCCCGTCTGCGCGGGTGTACGTCGTCCACTGGGCGCCGCCGTTTCTGGAAACGCTCACGCCACCATCGACCGTGCCAACCGCGGCATAGATCGAGTCGCCAACGACGTCCAGTCCGTAGATGAAGGCGGAAGGAAGCCCGTCTGCCGGTCCGAAAGTCGACCAAGTGGCTCCTCCGTCCGGCGACGTGTGGACATGGCCATAACTACCCACATACACCTTGTCCGCGACGACCTTGACCGCGCGGACAGAATCGACAAAGGGCGCACCATTGGCTGAAGACAGATTTGTCCACGACGTACCCCCGTCCCGCGAGATGCTCAAGCCGCCGAGTCCACTACTGGAAGCATCCGTCGTGGCATAGAGCGTGCCGCCTGATGATGTGATCGAGGTTACATCATTGCTGCCCAGCCCGTTCGCCGTCGTGGCGAATGTCCATGAAGAGCCCCCATCCGTGGAGATTCCAATACCTTGAGTATAGGTACCGCCATACACGGTGTCGCCGATGGCATGGACACTTAAGACATTGAAGAGGTCTCCCTCTCCATAACTAGTGTACGTTGCCCCGCCGTCGGTCGAGATGCTGACGCTATTGTAGGTCGAGGCATAGACTCGGCTTCCCTGCGCGTAGACACCGTTCACGGTATTGCGGCCCAAGCCGTTTGCCGTGGTGTAGTTCGTGAACGTCAGCGGCTCTGCGTTTGCCGCTATCGGGCCACCGGCAGCGATCGCGATGAGCACGGCCGTCACGCCGGCCATCCGCACATGCAATTTCACCGTAGGGTGCGAGGCGGATCGACGTCCCAGGCATCGAGCGAAGCAGGCACGCATCGTGGATTCCTCCGTTTGAATGGCATCCAGAACCTCGAAGGGTGGCGGGAGAAACGTCTCGCCCACCCGGGGGGGCATGCGATCCTTTCGTGCATGGGCCGTCACGATCGCTTCGGAATGGGCATGACCCCGCGAAAGCCAACGCCCCATGATTTCCCAGACGACCGCCCCCGAAACGCTCCGGGGCGAACGAACCCCCCAAAGAAGTGTGTCAAGCTGCCGCCAATTCGTCAACACACGGGATCAGTGTGTGATTGGGCTGAACGCTTGGCCCGTGTTGAACGTCTCGCTGCGCCGCTGCTGCCCCCGTCACTCCGCCGAGGCTTCGAAGCCGCGCTTCCGCATCAGCGCTCCCGTTGCGGCGTCCTTGCCGCGGAAGGCCCGGTAACCGTCGGCCGGGTCGACGGTATTGCCGACCGAGAAGACGTGGTCTTTCAATCGCTTGGCCACGGCCGGATCCCACGGCCCCCCCGCCTCCGTGAAGGCCTCCCAGGCATCGGCCGTGAGAACGTCGCTCCACAGATAGCTGTAGTAGGCGGCTGAATAACCGTCGCCGGAGAAGACATGGTTGAACTGCGGCGTGCGGTGGCGCATGACGATCTCGCGCGGCATCCCCAAGCCCGTGAGCGTGTCACGCTCGAAGGCGTCGGGGTCGGCCGTCGGCGTGGAGAGATGAAGCTTCATGTCGACCAGCGCACTGGCGAGAAACTCGACCGTCTTGAAGCCGCGGTTGAACGTCTCCGCCTTCTTGATTTTAGCCACGAGCTCCTCGGGGATCGGCTTTCCCGTCTCCACATGGAGGGCGTAACCCGAGAGGATCTCCGGGGTGGGGAGCCAGTGCTCGAGGATCTGCGAGGGAAACTCGACGTAATCGCGGGCCACGCTCGTGCCCGCGAGGGACGGATAGCTGACGTTCGAGCACAGCCCGTGGAGGGCATGGCCAAACTCATGGAAGAGCGTCGTCGCATCCTCCCAGGAGATCGTCGTCGGCTCACCCGGAGGGGCCTTCACGAAGTTGGAGTTGTTGGAGACGATCGTCGTCGTTTCGCCATCAAAACGCTCCTGGTTGCGGTAGGCGTTCATCCACGCCCCCGAGCGCTTGCCGCGCCGGGCGAAAGGATCGAAATACCACAGCCCGACATGTTTGCCCTGGCCATCCTTCACCTCCCACACCGTCACGTCGGGGTGGAAGACGGGGACGGACCCCTCCGGCACCGGCGTGAAGTGGAGATCGAAGAGCTTCGCCGCGGTGTGAAACATCCCCTCGCGGAGCTTGTCGACCTGGAGGTAGGGGACGACCTCCGATTCGTCGAGGTCGTAGAGCTTCTTCCGCACCTTCTCGGCGTAATAGCGGTAGTCCCAGGGCTCAATCGTGATCTCCGCCCCTTCGGCGGCGGCGATTTTTCCCATGTCGGCTACTTCCTGCTTGACCTCGGCGACGGCCGGCCCCCACACCTCCTCCATCAGCGCCATGGCGCGCTGGGGCGTTTTGGCCATGGAGTTTTCCAGGCGCCAGTGGGCGTGGGTGGCGTGCCCCAGAAGGCGGGCACGGCGGGCCCGCAGTTCGAGGATCTGACGGATCGTCGTGTTGTTGTCGGTGGCACCGCCGCCGTCGCCGCGGCTGACGAACATCTCGAACACCTGCTTCCGCAGCGCCCGGTCTTCGGCATACGTCAGGAACGGCTCGACGCTCGAGCGGGTGTTTTGAATTGCCCACTTCCCTTTGTGGCCGCGGGCCTCGGCGGCAGCGGCGGCGGCGGTCTTCTGTGACTCGGGGAGCCCGGCGAGGCCGGCGGCGGCGTCGATGATCACGAGCGCGTCGTTCTCGTCCTTGAGAACATTCTGGGAAAACTTCGTCGAGAGCGTGGCGAGCTCTTGATTGATCGCCGCCATCTCCTTCTTCGCTTTCGTATCAAGGGCCGCGCCGCCGCGGACGAAGTCGGTGTACAGCAGCCAGGCGAGGCGCTGCTGCTCTGGAGAAAGCCCCGCGGTCTTCCGCGTTTCGTAGACCGCCTTGATGCGGTCAAAGAGTTTTTGATTCTGGAAGATCCGATCGCCGAGGTCCGCCAGCTTCGGCGCCATCTCACGCTCGACTTTCTGGACGGCGTCGTCGGCGAGATTGCTCCCCCAGATGCCGTAGATCGTCTGGACGCGTTCAAAGTCGCGCGTGGCCCTCTCGAGCGGCTCAATCGTGTTGGCAAACGTCGGCGGAGCGGGGTTGGCGGCGATCTTGGCGACGGCGTCGAGCTCCGCTTCCATGGCGGCTTCGAGGGCAGGCCCGAGATCCTCGACGCGAACCTCGTCGAAAGGCGGGACGCCGCCGTAGGGGCCGGTCCAGGGGCGATTGATCGGAGTCGGTTCGGCGGCGGTCGTCATCGGATGGGGGGGGCACGGGAGCCAAACGGCCAGCAGCAGCCAAAAGGAAGGCCGGCGGAAAAATTGGCCGGTGGGCTGGACGGAACGCCTCATGTGCCGGGTCTCCTACGGGGATGAAAGGGAGGGGCTGCCAGATCATAGCGGCTTCTCCAGACACTGCGGCAGGGACCAGGGCCGGCGGAAACCTGCCACCTTTCGGGGCATTCGATGCCCGGTCGCGAGTCAGGCCGCCAGCCGGCAGCGATTGAAGCAGGCGGCGTTGGCAAAGCTCGAAAGAGGGCGAATCGGTCTGAAAAAGCGGTGGTCGTCGGGGAGCCTAAAAAGTGATGCTCGTTTGGCGTTTCGTTTGCTAGTCTGATGCATCTGTTGGTGTCGACATGGTTGTCGCTGTTGTTTCGAACGGCTGCTGGCGAAACCAGGCCTCGCTGGCACCGCTGGGCGTTGACTCGGCGAGGTCGTATCGCCTCCAGGCAAAGTGGGGGGTGCGGTCGCTCTGTCGAGGCTGGTCGTGATTGGCCGCTTCGCCAATCCCCGAGAGAGCTGGGTCTCCAACGTGACTCACACCCGAGGAAGTCGCGATGCCTGCCACCTTGCCACGGGCCGATTCCGCCTCGTTCAACAGC
Organism: Pirellulales bacterium; assembly: GCA_040397545.1. Classification (GTDB taxonomy): domain Bacteria; phylum Planctomycetota; class Planctomycetia; order Pirellulales; family UBA1268; genus QWOP01. The sequence continues at coordinate 13,495 of JBBAVV010000058.1, read as the reverse complement.
GAATCCCTCGGGGCGGTGATCGCGCGGGCCACCGCCATCCTCCCGCAACAGGGGCCGATCGGCGTGTTCGTGGCGCAGAATCCGCTCCAGTCGCTCGAGTCGATGCCTTTCGATCAGGCGGCGGTCGTGGCCTCCCGGCTGCTCGAAGCCGAGCCCTACCTCTCCGAGGAACGCTACCGGGCCGAGCTCGCCTCCGGGAGGATCACGCCAGCCGATGTCGATGCCGTCCTCGAGAAGGAGCACCGCGATGTCCCACTCCAGGGTCTCTGTCGCGGCCGGGTGACCGTTCGCCAGCTCCATCGGTTGCTCCTCCTCCACACGATTGTGCGCGAGTCCGATGCCGGCGCCCGCTGGGCCCTCACCGAGACCGGTGCCATCGAAACGCTCCGGGGCGATCTCGATCCGGTGGTGCGCTGGAAGATCCTCACCGAGTCGCTCGGCGACGAGGCGGCGGCGGGACGCGACGCCCGGCTCGCCTTGCCCGCCGATGAGGAGGCGCGGTCGGCGGTGCTGTCGCGGATGGCCCCGTTCGGCCAACTGGAGGACGAACGGGAGGTGTCGGCCGATCTCTGGCATGCGTGCCTCGAATCGCTGTCGATGACCAGGCCCGCACTGATGCCTGTCACCCCGCCGGTGCGGTATCGCGATCTCATCCTCGCTCTCGAACCGACCCTCGATACCGACGCTCTTGTCCACCCACTCCTCATTCGTTGGTGTGCCGCGTTTCTCGATCAGGGGGTTGCCGCCTGGCCGATGCCGGGGCGTGAGCAGGGCCTCCTCCAGGCGGTGGTTGGGCTGTCGACGCCCGGTGCGTGGGGGGCGGACCCGTGGGCCGTACCGCTCGCCGGGGCGCTGCGTGCCGTCCAGGGGCAGGCCTCGATCGACGTCATCCACGACGAGCTTGTGGCCCTCGGGATTCCCGAGCAGCACTGGGAGGAGCACCTCACCCGCTCGCTTTTGGCGCTCCGCGGTTGGGCGGGGATGGTGCGGAGTCTCGAAGAACGTCCCGATCGTGCGCCGGTCGTCGAGATCCCCGCCCGTGTCGTCGACTTCCTCGCCCTCCGCCTGATCTGCGACCGGGTGGCCAACTCGTGGGTCGCCGGCCAACTGGGCGTCTCTCTCGATACCGCCGGCCGGCCGCGACAGGGGTTTGCAGCCTGGTGGACCGAGCTCCAGGACCGTTCTCCTTGGCTCCGGGGCCAGGGAACGCTTGCCCGGTCGCTCCTCCTCCATCAGGTGGCCCAGCTCATCGGCATGACTCCCGCCGACATCCGCGAGCTTTCCGAGAACGAGCTCCTCGATCTCGAGGGGGAGATCCGCAAATTCGATCCGCTCACCCGTCGCCGGCTCCTCCACGCGGCCTACGAGCGGCGCTACCGCACCGAGGTGCTCGACGCCCTCGAGCTCCACGCCGTCTCGACAGGCCGGCCCCAGGGGGCGCGCCCTTGGCTCCAGGCGGTCCTCTGCATGGACGAGCGCTGCGAGTCGTTCCGCCGCCATCTCGAGGAGCTCGGGCCTGACGTCGAGACGTTCGGCACGGCCGGTTTTTTCGCGGTGCCGATGTCGTTCCGGGGGATCGACGACTGGCACGCCTCGCCGCTTTGTCCGATCGTCGTCCGCCCGCGGCACACCGTCGAGGAGGTGCCCGACGATGGCGCCCTCCACCTCCACCACCGCCACCGCGCCGTGGCCCGCCGCCTCGGCCAGGTGCAGGAGGGGATCTCCGTGGGGAGCCGGACGCTCCTCGGTGGCAGTCTCCTGGCGATGGTCGCCGGGGCGCTTGCCGCGGTGCCGCTCGTGGCCCGCGTCGTGTTCCCGCGGCTTTCCGATCGGCTGTGGCTCCGCGCGAAGGGCTACGCCCGTCCTGCCGTCCCGACTCGGCTCCTCCTCGAGCGGACCGACGACGCGCCACTCCCGGATGGTACGCTCGCCGGGTTTGACATCACGGAGATGGCCGGATGCGTGCGGCGGGTGCTCGAGGACATCGGGCTCCACGCGGGATTTGCCCGGCTCGTGGCGATCGTCGGGCACGGATCGTCATCCCGCAACAACCCGCACGAAAGCGCCTACCTCTGCGGCGCCTGCGGCGGCGGGCCGGGGGGACCCAACGCCCGGGCCTTCGCGCTGATGGCCAACGACACCAGGGTCCGTGCGCTGCTCTCCGCCGAAGGGCTCGTCATCCCCGACGACACGCTGTTCCTTGGTGGCATGCTCGACACCTGCGCCAACACCCTGACCTGGTATGACATCCCCCGCGTCCCGGCGACCCATCGCGACGACCTCGCCCGGCTGACCCGCGCCTGCGAGCACGCCTGCGGAGCCGATGCCCAGGAGCGCTGTCGCCGCTTCGACTCGGCGCCCCCGAACCCCACGCCGGCGATGGCCCGGGCCCACGTCGAGGGGCGGGCTGTCGATCTGGCGCAGGTCCGCCCTGAGCTCGGCCATGCCACCAACGCCGTCTGCATCGTCGGTAGACGCCAGCGCACGCGCGGACTCTATCTCGACCGGCGCGCCTTCCTCGTCTCGTACGATCCCGAGTCCGATCCTGTCGGCGATGTGCTGACGAGGACGCTCGCCGCCGTCGGGCCGGTGGCCTCGGGGATCAACCTCGCCTACTATTTTTCCGCCGTTGACCGATTCCGCTTCGGCTGCAACACGAAGCTTCCCCACAATATCGCCGGGCTCGTCGGCGTGATGGACGGGCATGCCAGCGATCTGCGCACCGGGCTTCCCTGGCAGACCGTCGAGATCCACGAGCCGATGCGGCTGCTCATGGTCATCGATGCTCCCGCAGAACGGATCCTCGCTGCCGCCGACCGGCTTCCGGGGGTGAAGCAGTTGTTTACGAACGCCTGGGTGCAGTTGGCGGTGTGGAACGACGCCGGCGATCTCGAAGTGTTTGACGGCAGCGTGTTCCGTCCCCACGTGCGCTCCCGGCCGCGGCTGCCGATCGTCGACCGCTCGATCTCTTGGTTTTCGGGGAAGCGCGGCCACGTTGCGCCGGCGCAAGTCCTCGCGGCGTTCACGCCGATACGTCGGCGCCATGGGGCGGTGCCGCGTCGCTCCCTGTTCGGTGACGATGAAGTGGGATGAGCCGGGCGGCCTGGGAGGGTGGTATGCTCTGCGACGCGGCCGAGCAGCGGCGCGACGTCACGCCTCCAGGAGCATCCCGGTGTCCCTCCAGCCAAGGTCCCCCCGCGTCCGCCCCGCCTTTCCCTGCCTGGCCCCTCCCTTTCTGGCATCGCTCCTCGAGCGCGTCGGCGTCGCTGTCGGCATGGTCACGTTCTTCGCCCTCTTCGCGCCGCCCCTCGCCGCCGCCCCCCCCGACGCCGACGACTGGCCCGGCTGGCGCGGCCCGACCCACGACGGCCAGGCTGCGGCCGGGCAACACGTGCCGCAGACGTGGGGCGATGCTGCGAACGTCGTCTGGACCGTCGATGTTCCCGGCCGGGGGAACGGCTCGCCGACGGTGGTGGGGAACAGGGTCTATCTCGCCACCTGCGACGAAGCGACCGGCAGCCAGTCGGTGCTCGCCTACCATCGCGCCACCGGCAAGCCGCTTTGGCAGCGTCAGGTCCACGCCGAAGGCGCGATGCGGAAGAACGAGAAATCGACCGGCGCCTCGACGACCGTTTCCGCCGACGGTGACCGCCTGTTCATCACGTTCCCCAACTCCGACGCCGTCTTCTGCACGGCCCTCGACCCCGACGGCACGATCCTCTGGCAGACGCGCGTCTGCGATTACGCCATCCACCAGGGCTACGGCGCCTCGCCGCTGGTCCACGACGGCCGCGTGTTCGTCGTCGCCGATCATCGGAATCGGGGCCGCGTCGCAGCGCTCGATCCGGTCACCGGCAAGGTGCTCTGGGAAAAGGAACGGCCGCCGGTACCGAACTATTCCTCACCTGTCGTCTGGAAGCTGTTTGGCCGCGATCAGCTCATTCTGACAGGCTGCGACAAGGTCGCAGCCCTCGATCCGGCCACCGGCGACACGCTGTGGGAGAAGGAGGGGGCGACGACGGAGTGCGTCACGACCACCGTCACCGACGGCGAGCGCGTCTACTCCTCCGGGGGCTATCCCCGCAATCACATCGCCGCCTACCGGGCCGACGGCTCCGGGACGGTCGATTGGGAGAACGGCGAGCGCGTCTATGTTCCCTCGCTCCTCTATTCCCGGGGGCACCTCTACGCGATCCTCGATGCCGGAATCGCTGCCTGCTTCGATGCCGCCACCGGCGAGGAGAAGTGGAAGCAGCGCCTCGGCGGCAATTTCAGCGCTTCGCCGGTGATGCTCGGTGAGACGATCTTCGCCACGAGCGAGACCGGCCAGACGCACGTCTTCCGAGCGTCGCCGGAGAAGTTCGAGGCGCTGGCCGTCAACCGGCTCGGCGACGAGACCTTCGCATCGCCGGCGATCAGCGGCGGCCGGCTCTATTTCCGCGTTGCCGTCACCAGCGGCGACCGGCGGCAGGAGAAGCTCGTCTGCATCGGCCAGCGGTGAGCCGCCGGACGCGTTGACGGGGAGGCGGCTCGATTCGGTCACGACGTTGGCCGGGGTGAGCCCGGAGGGGCCATGGCATTCGATGACCAGACGCCGCTGTCCGCCGGAGCCCGCCGCTGCCGCCGGATCGTCGTGACGGGCGTCGTCCAGGGGGTCGGCTTCCGCCCCTGGGTGTGGCGCCTGGCGACCGGCCTCGGCCTCGACGGCTGGGTTGAGAACGATTCGTCAGGGGTGACGATCGAGGTCGAGGGGAGCGCGGTCCGGGTCGCGGCCTTCGAGCGGGAAATGCGCGGCTCTCCTCCGCCGCGGGCCAGGATCGAGCGGATCGACGTCGTGGCGCTCGCCCCCCGCGGCGCTCCCGGCAAGGAATCGGCCGCAGGGTTCACGATCCTCGACAGCCACCGACAGGCCGGAGGGGCGACGTCGCTCCCGGCCGATCTCGCCCCCTGCGACGCCTGTCTGGCGGAGATCCGCGATCCCGCCGACCGCCGCCATCGCCATCCGTTTGCCAACTGCACCGACTGCGGCCCCCGCGCCACGATCATCCGCGCCCTCCCCTACGACCGGGCCACGACGACACTCGCCTTCTTTCCCCTCTGCCCCGACTGCGCCCGCGAATATGCCGATCCGGCCGACCGCCGCTTTCATGCCCAGCCGATCAGCTGCCCGGCCTGCGGGCCGGTGGTCTGGTTCGACGCCGGCCCCGCTGTCAGACCAGGGCCTTCCGGGCCGGCCCGCGCCAGCAGCGACGCCGCGATCCGCGCCGCCCGCGCTGCCCTCCGCGCCGGCTCGATCCTCGCCGTGAAAGGGGTGGGGGGATTCCATCTCGTCTGCGACGCAACGAATCCCGCCGCGGTCGCCCTGCTGCGATCACGGAAACACCGCCCCTCGAAGCCGCTGGCCGTGATCGTTGCCTCAGCCGAAGATTGCACCGCCTTTGCCAGCCTCTCGGCGGCCGAGCGCCGGCTCCTCGAGAGCCCCGAGCGGCCGATCGTGCTCCTCGCCAAGCGCGGTGAAGCGACAACGCTGGCGGCCGGCGCGTCGCTTGCCGAAGCCGTGGCCCCGGGGATCGGTCATGTCGGCGTCATGCTCCCTGCCTTCCCGCTCCACGCTCTCCTCCTCGATGCCGCTGACGGCCGGCCGATGCCGGCGCTCGTCATGACCTCCGGCAACGTCTCTGGCGCCCCGATCGAAGTCGACAATGGCGCCGCCATCGATCATCTCGGTCCTCTCGTTGACGGCTTTCTCCTCCACGATCGACCGATCCATCTCCCCTGCGACGACTCGGTCGTCCGTCTGGCCGCCGGGCACCTCCTTCCGCTCCGCCGTTCGCGCGGCTACGCGCCGCTGCCGATCCCCTTGGCCGACGACGGCCCCGATCTTCTCGCCATCGGCGGCGAGTTGAAGGCGACGCTCGGTGTCGCCCGCGGCCGCCACGCCTGGTTGAGCCAGCATGTCGGCGATGTCACGAGCCCCGCGGCGCTCTCCACCCTCGAGCGCACCGCCCGCCATCTCCTCGCCCTGTTTGCCGTCCGCCCCGCGGCGATCGCCGCCGATCTCCACCCCGGCTACCTCTCCACCTCCCTCGCCCGGACCCTCGCCACCGAGCTCGGTATCCCCCTCCTCCAGATCCAACATCACCAGGCCCACGCCGCTGCCCTCCTCGCCGATCGCCACGCCACCGACCGCGCCCCGCTTGCCGGCCCCGCGGTTATCGCCGCCTTCGATGGCAGCGGTTTTGGCTCCGACGGCTCCATCGCCGGCTCCGAGTTTTTTGAGTACGCCGGCGGCGAGGCTGCCGGCGGGGGAACGCACGGGGGGCTCCGGCCGTGCGCCCGGCTCGCCCCTTTCCTCCTCCCCGGTGGGGAAGCGTGCATCCGTCATCCGTGGCGGACGGCGCTTGCGCTCCTGCACGCCGCGGGGATTCCCTGGGATGCGTCGCTTGCGCCCGTGCAGGCCGCCGGCCCGGCCGCGCCGATCCTTCGCCGGCAGCTCGACCGCCGCCTCGCCTCGGTGATCACGACGAGCATGGGGCGGCTCTTCGACGCCGTTGCGGCGCTTCTCGGCCTCCGGCAATCGATCGATCATGAAGGGGAGGCGGCGCTGGCGCTCGAGGGGCTCGGGCTCGATCGGCGGGCCCAGCCCCGCGTCCATCCCTTCACGATTCATCCGGCGGCGGGGGGCACTTTCCGCATCGGCTGGCAGGCCCTGCTCGAGGGACTCGTCGCCGACGTCCATGCCGGGCTTCCGCCGCCGGATCTGGCTGCCGGGTTCCACCGGGCCGTCGCGGAGATGATCGTCTCGGTGGCCGGGGCCGTGAACGCTTCACAGGAGGAGCAGCGTCCGCTTGCCGTCGGCCTCACCGGCGGCGTGTTTCAAAACGCCCTGCTTGTCGAGGAGGCGTTTGCATGCCTTAAGGCCGCCGGACACGAGCCTTTTGGCCATCGGATCGTGCCGCCGAACGACGGCGGGATCGCGCTCGGGCAGATCCTCCTCGGCCGCGCGGCGCTTGCCCGACATCGGTAGGCGCTCGTGGCGGAAGGACCGAGCCGGCGCGGCTACTCGACGCGGACGAGCTTCATGATCCGCCCCGAGACATTCCAATCCTGGATGTAGAGATTGCCGGCCGCATCCCAGGCCGAGCCGTGGGTGCCGTTGAAGATCCCCTCGATCCATTTCTCCTGGGGCACGTTGTGATTGACGCGCGTCTCGCCGTCGGAGTTGTGCCCCAGAACGGCCATGATCGTGTTGCTCTTGTCGAGGATCACGAGCCGGCCGTGGAGGTCGGGGATGGCGACGAAATCCCCCTGAACGATCGCCGAGGTGGGCATCCCTAAGCCGGTGACGACTTCCTCGATGAAGTTGCCATCGAGGTCGTAGTGGACAAGCCGCCCCTTCGGCTGGTGGTTGCGGTCGCAGACGAGGAGCCGGGGCGGGTCGTAGCGCGGATCGAGCGTCATCCCGTGGGCGGTGTTGAGCTCCTTCATCCCGTTGCCGGCGACGCCGAAGTGCGCCAGGTACTTGCCGTTCTTGTCGAATCGGAAGACATGGTTCGAGGCGTAACCGTCGGCAAGGAAGATGTCGCCATTCGGGGCGACGGTGATGGCCGTCGGGGCCCACTTGTCGAGATTGAGCCCCGATTCCTTGGGGATGCCGAGTTTCAGCACGACGTCGCCCGTCACGGGATGAACCTTGATTCCTTCGCCGGCGACGTTGCGGGCGCCGTACAGGTATTCGCCTTCACCTTCGGGGTAGATCTTCAGATCGTGGATGTTGGAGTAGGCGTCGCCGAGGAAGCGGCGGACGACCTTCCCGTCGGGGGAGAAGCCGAAGATCCCCAGGGAGGAGCTCGTCCAGATCGTGCCATCCTTACCGACGGCGACGCCGCCGTGGGTCGAGCCGATCTGCGACTTCCCATCTTCGCCGAGGCCCCAGCCGGGGACGGTGTCGAAGGTCATCTTTCCGCATCCCATCCGCACCGGCTTCTGAGCCGCGGCGGGCTCGGCCGCGACCGCGCCTTGCGGCGCAGCGACGACGAGGGGGAAGGCAACGAGGGCGACGAGGGTGGCAACGAGGCGGCGGCGGATCGACATGGAACATTCCCCTTTTCGTGTGCAGAACCAGAGGAAAAGTATCGGTCCTGCCGGGGCCGCTGGCAACCTCCCTCCGCCGGCCCCTCCCCGGGCCGCAGCCGGCTTGACACCGCCGGGCCGAGCGGGCTACATCGCAAAGGGGAGGCTCCACGCTCACCCGGTTGCTGCCTTGGTTGGCAGGGGCTGCGTGCGTCGCCTCGACACAGCAAGGCGGCACGGGAAGTGATCGAAAACGTCCACGAGGCACACCGTGCTCGAAGGGCGATACCGAGGAAAGAGGGAAGGACCAACGATGCGACGGATCGCTCGCGGCGAGGGACGGCGTGGCAGGATAACCCGTCGGCCCGGTCCGATTTCCCAGCGTCGCTCGCTCTTCCCCAGGCGGCGAGAGAGTGGCCGCTCGCGCCGGCGCTCCGGGCGCGGGGGCATCCGTCTTTCCCATGAATCGCTCGAAGAGCGGCGGGTGATGGCCACGCTCTACTGGGATCCTGATGGCATCCCGGGAAACAACAACGTGGCAACAGGGGCGGGGCTCGGTGGCTCGGGTACCTGGTCAAACTCCGCAGTCGCCTGCTGGTTCAACCCCGCGACGAAACAAAACGTCGCCTGGACCAATGCCACCGGTGATGTGGCGGTGTTTCTCGGTGGGGCGCAGCAAGCCGTCACCGTTGCGGGGAGCGTCACGTGTGCGACGGTGACGTTTCAATCGAGCTTTATCGAACTGAAATCGGCCCCAACGCAGCCTGGCAGTCTCGAGATCGCCCCGTCCGGGATGTCGATCACGGTGGCGACCGGCATGCCGGCCACGATCAGCGTTCCGATCACCGGCTCGGGGACCCTGTCGAAAGCCGGTGCAGGGTTGCTCGTGTTGACCGCCAACGAGACCTACACGGGAGCGACCACGGTGCTCGCCGGAACTCTCGACGTGCGCGGCAATCTTGCCAGCCATGTGACAGCCTTTGGCGGCGCGGTCGCGGGTCTTGTGTTTTTCGACCCTGACCTCGCGGCCGCGGTGCGCGAGACGCTCGGCATGAGCGTTGATGCCGTCCTCACGCCATCAAATGTGGCGGGGCTTTCGGCTCTCACCGTGGATGGCAACAAAATCAGCGATCTCACCGGTCTCAATCCGGCCAACACCCCGAATCTCGCCGCTCTCTCGCTCCTGCCTGGAGATTTTTCAGCAAAGCCAGAGGGGCTTTCGTCGCTTGCACCTCTGGCCGGGCTTGCGAAGCTGAAGACCCTCGCGATTCAGCACGTCGGAGTGACGGATACCGTTCTGAAAAAAACGCTTCCCTCTCTCCCGGCGCTCAACACCCTGGACGTCCGGTTCAACTCGATCGAGGTGATTCCCGCCAACGTAGCAAACCTCCCGGGGCTGTCGACGCTGCTGGTGCATGGGAACCCATCGCTTGCCGACCGTCCCCGCGATGGGCTCATAAAACTCAAGGGGCGACCGGTCGAAGTCGATGTGGCGGCCGATGGACCGGAGACGGCCACGACGGTGGCGGATCTTGCGGCGTCGCTCTACTTCCTTCCGCAGAAGATGCTCGAGTACGTCACCAACACTGTCGCCTTTCAGCCCTACGTCGGCCTCATGAAGGGCCCTTTGGCAACGCTGCAGACGAAGGCCGGGAATGATTGGGACACCAACTCGCTCCTTGCGGGGCTTTTCAACGCAGCCGGGATTGAGACCCGCTTCGTATCCGGCTCGATCAAGGTCACCGAAAAACAGGTGATGGACTACGTCGGCGCCCGGGACGTCACCGCAGCAGCAAACATCCTGAGTAAGGCAGGGATCGGGGGTGGCATCGGTACTCTCACGCATGCCTGGATGGAGGCGTCCGTGAGGTTGCCCGGCGTGGCTGCCGAGGCATGGCTGCCGCTCGATGCATCCTGGAAATTCCGTGCTTTCAGGCCCGGAGTACCTGGCATCCTCCAGAACGTGCCCTTCAGTTCGGTGGAGACGGACTACCTCACCAACCCTTCCTGGCAGACGAAGACCACCGCCGAGTACTACGAGTCGAAGGTGGCCACATGGCTCACCGCCAACCGGCCCGGCGTCACAACAGCCGATGTTGCCTACGACGGCCCCATCCGCCAGCAGTTGTTTTCCAAGTTGCCCGGAGGGCTTCCCTATGAAGTGGCGGCATCCGCTCCGGTGACTGAGCCGACGACCATCCCCAAATACTCTGTTGGGATCAGTCTAAGCAGTGGGGCCACCTCCCTCTTCAGCACCACGCTCTCGCTGGATGACATTGCGACCAAGCGACTGACGATTGATCCCCAACTCACCGCAGCCGGGACGCTCGCGCAACCATCTCTTCGGATCGATGGCGTCACTGCAGCCGCGGCGGCCTCGACGGTGCCGGCCACGGGCGAAGTGAGCCTCACCGTTTTCATCAAATCCCCCATCGGTGGCCAGAGCTATAGTCGAACCTTCAGCCGCGGAGCCGATCGTTTCATTGGCATTGGTCTCGATGCGAATCAATTCACCGACGCTGCGATCGTCGGGAAAAGAGCGGTGGCAAATGCCGAACAGTTGAACATGGCCAACGGTGCGCCGGTCGACAACGAGAAGGCGGTCGGCGGGTTGCTCGATCTCGCGATCGCTTCGTACTTCAACGCCACCGATGCCGATGAGGCGTGGATTGCCGGGCTGACGGGCGCCGTGGCGCAGCGATCTGCCGTAGCCCTGGGGATCGCGACGAGCGGGCCGACGCTCTTGGTGACTGCCACCCCGAATCTTCAGTTTCCCTTTCTCCCTGCCGACATGGGGATCGATGTGCCGGCCAACGTCGGTGGCGCCATCTCGATCGATTCATCGACGCCCACCCTCGATCTGCCCCGCGACACGCTGATCGGCTACAGCAACTCGGCGCTCGAAGGGCTGACGCTCGAGGAACTGACCAATTTCGATAGCATTTCGACCGTCAAGGCGTTCCAGATTCTGGCCGCCTCCCAAGGCACCACGGGCCTGGTGGAAATCACTGCTCGCAACGTCGGAATCATCGACGACCCTCTTCGTTTTCCTGGGGTACGAGCGGAGATCCGCGCTGAAATCCGACAAAGAGTCGAGTCTGGCTTTGTCGGAATGGACGATTACCGCGGCGTCACCTTCAAGGCTCTTGTGCCGACGACGGAGGTCAGCCTCGGTGCGACGACTCCCGACAAGCAGTGGAAAGGCGTTGGCTACACGCTGACGTGCGTGACTGCGGATCCCAAGGATGCCCGAAATGGCAAGACGGTCGGCTTCATCATTCATGGCAATATTGGAGACAGCCCGCTCAAGAAGGCGTACGGCGGTGCTGCCTCCCGCAACAACACACCCGTCACGGTCGCCCAGCCATCGGTTCCGGTAAATAACCCAGCCAACTACTTTGGTGATCCGGTCAACATCGCGAATGGCAACGTCTACTCCGAGCAGACCGACGTTGAGATCCCGAGTCTGGGCGTGCCGCTCGCTTTTCGCCGTCACTTCGACTCGGTCAACACGAGGTCGGCGGTCGGCTCCCCTGGCGACTGGTCCGACCGCGGCATGGGGGAGGGCTGGTCATTCACGTATTCCGACCAGTTGAAGGTCAGCACGGATGATACGGTCACGTGGTTCACCGATCAGGGGCTCCGGCTCGAGTTCGCCAAGACGAACACCGGATACACAAATCCCACCGGAATGTTCGGAACCCTCACCGGGGCCAAAAGCACGGGCTTCACGTGGACCGACGTCGATGGCAAGCAAACGACGTTCGGGGCGGCGGTCGGCACTGGCTTCAATGCCGTTTATCCGCTGATCTCGATCAAGGACCGATTCGGGAACGGCATCAAGGTGGATCTCATCGCCGGCACGACGACGCTGGCGAAGGTCTCCGACCTCCAGGACGTCAAACGCTGCCTCTCGTTCACCTACAACGCCGACACTCCCAAGCACCTCATCAGCATCGAAGACTTTACCAAACGCACCTGGACGTACGGTTACGCTGGTAGCAGGCTTGCTTCCGTAACGGCGCCGGTGCCGGCAGTCGGGATTGCCGCTCCGATCGTCCGCTATGCCTACTTTTCCGACAAGGCTCTCGGGGGGCTGCTCCAGAGTCTCACTGATCCGCTGGGCAACGTCACCTCGTGGGAATACTACGCCAACCGCCGCGGCTTCCGCGTCACTGATGCCGCAGGCAACTGTCACAGCTTCACATACAACCTCCATCGCTATCAATCGGCGTTCATCGACGAGCGCGGCAATCTCTCCCGCTACAGCTATGACACCAAGGGGAATCTGGTCGAAGTGCGGCAGGGGGACCGCACGGTCGAACGCTCAACCTGGTATCCGAGCGGGCTTAAAGCGTCGGGGACGGATGCCTACGGGGTGGTCGAGACATTCAACTACGACGCCGCGGGCAAGGTTGTCTCGGTGACCGATCGTGCCGGTCGCGCGACCATTTACAGCTACACGGCAGGCTCCTTTCACGACATCGATACCATCACGGCCTACAACGATCCTAATGATCCCAATGACCATGTGCTCACGAAGTTCGATTACGACACGACCGGATTTTTCACAGCGCGCACCGACGACTACGGCCCTGGCAGGTTGAATCTCAAGACGCAGTATTCCCGAAACCAACGTGGACTTGCGGCCACGGCAACATCCCCCAGCGGGATCCCGACCTGGTTCTCCTATGACGCCGGCGGGCAGGTCGTCTCTTCGGTGAAGTACCTGATACCGAACGTGGCCACGGTGAGCGAGTTGGCGCACTATGACAATCGCGGTAATCTCGCTTCGAAGACCGACGGAAACGGTGTCGTCACCACCTCCGACTTCGACGCACTGGGGAGAAAGACAAAAGACACATCCGCCGATCCCGACGGCCCGACCGGGCCGTTGCCTCCGCTCACCACCAAGTTCAGCTACGATCTCGCGAGCAATTTGACGGGCACGGATCTCGGGGATGGGCGAACGACCAGCGGCACTTTTGACAAAATGCAGCGGGGGTTGAAGAGCGTTCGCGTGGACGGCACCTTTACGCTCGCATCCTATGACCCGGCCGGCAATCTCGTCTCCCAGACCGACGCCGCCGGGCGCATCACCCGGTATCTCTACGACGCCCGCAATCGGCAGGTGGCGTCGCTCTACCCTGACGGCACCGGCGAGCAGATCCGCTACGACGGCGGCGGCCGCATCGTTGCGGTAACCGACCGCGCCGGCGCCACGACGACCTACACCTACGACGCACTCGGGAGGAGAGTGACAGAGACCGGCCCGTCCCCCGACGGGACTTCTCCCGGCCCCGTGATCCGCTCCGGCTACGACGGCCGCGGCAATCTCTCCGTGGTTACTGATCCGCTCGGTGCGACGCTTGTCGACCCGGCTCATTCGACGTTCTACGAATACGACAACGCCGGGAGAAAG
>JBBAVV010000057.1:1435-31695 GCA_040397545.1 Pirellulales bacterium | reverse complement strand
AAGCCAGGCGCGCGTCGCCCCTTCGACGACGACTGACCCCGGTTGCTCAGCGCCCCGGCTCCGTTCCGTTGGGCGACCGGCGGGTGGACGCTTTCCCCAGCCGTTGGAGTGACTCGAGCCGTTGGGAGGCTGCCCGAGCGGCAGGGATGTCGCCGGCCCGCTGCCAGGCGCGGATCGTCAGGCCCTGAGCCAGGATCGCCATGTCGTAGCGGTGGTCGACCTCGGCACGCGTCGCCACGCCCGCGGCTGCGTTGGCGAGGTCGGATGCCCGCCTCGGATCGATGGCCCGCAGCGGGATCTCGAGGAGCGCGCGGTATTCGACGGCCAGGGCGTCGAAGTCGAACTCGGCCGACGCGACCCGCACCGACCGCCCGATGACGAGGGGGCTGCCCGCGGAGATGGCCAGTTTCCTGGCCTCCTCGAGGATCACCCACTTCACCGCCGGGTCGGTTTCACCGGCCGCCTCCGCCATCAGCGCCTCGGCCAGGAGGAGCGTGGCGGAGGAGGTGCGCACTCGCGCCGCCGGATTCCCGTAGCGCTGTCGGAACTCCGACCGGGCATCGACAAGAGCGCGCTGCGACGGGAGCGCCCCGCTGCGCTGCGACGGGGCCAGCGTCTGCATCTGTGGCCGCCCAGGGCGCGGCTCGCTCTCCCCGTCTTCGCTCGAAGGCGGGGCAGCCCGGGCGGAGAGCCGGCGGTCGGCATCCGGGGAGGGCAGCCACACGGTTATGCCGAGCATGGCGAGCGCAAACCGCCAGAGCACAAAGGAGCGTTTCAACGACTGCCGGGATAGAAATGGGAGGTGTTTTGGAACGTCGAACTGTGGCCGGTGGACCGGATCGTGTTGTACGTCTGACCGCTGCCGCCACCGCGTTGCATCGAGCGGACCTGCCCCTGCACGCCGTTGAGTTGCCTGCCGAGGCTCACCTGCTGTTGGACCTGGGAGGCTTGGAGTTGCTGCGGTCGGACGAGGTTTTGGAGGGCCCCGAGCGTTCCGCCGGTATTGGGATTGTCCCCCTGGAAGCCGAGGGCGGTGTAGGGGCTCAAGCCCCTCCGCCCGGTGTAATCAGAGAACGGCATCCGTCCCTGTTGGGCCGCGGCGGTCGACGCGAAGGTGCCGACCAGAAGCAGCGCCGTCGCCGGCAACGCGATCCGCCAAACCATCGATAACGTCTTGCGGTGGGGCATGGAGGCCATCTCCGGGCGGGTGGGGACGCGGATTACCGACATTATTCTACACCTGGCACCGACGATTGCACGGTTTCGGGAGCCAGGCTCGGCGGAACTGGGCTGTTTTTAGCGCGGGGATATGGCGTGCGGAACAGCCACCTCCGTGTCGATCCCCCAGCGTTCCGCAAGTTCGGCTCCACGGAAGGCGAGGATCGTGTCCATGACCGTCCGCACGGCCAGTTTCGCCAGCGGCTTGTCGTGGATCCAGGCGGCGAAGGCCTCACCGTGGGTGGCGTAGGTGTCACGCAGCCAGATGGGGGCTTCGGTCAGCAACCAGGCCCGAAAGAGCAGCCAGTTGGGGTTTTCCTCGCCATACACCTCGCGGGCGACCCAGCAGATACCACCGAGGCCGAAGTTGGCACCACGCTGGAACGTATAGACCGTCTGGGCACCGAGGAGCGTCGACCCCAGGATCTGCTCGAACGGCGCGGTGACCTTCTCGATGACGGTGTTGAAGGCGATCCACGGATCTTGCGCGATGAACACACGGTCGCCGGGGAGGAGTTGGTAGTTGGTCGCCGTGGCGCCCCCCCTCATGATCGCGTCGATGTCGACGGGTAGAACCTGATCACAGCCGATCCCGGACGGGGCCGGCCGGGCGATCCAGATCTCCTTGCTCGAGAGCTTCGAGAGCCCGTTGATCAAGGCGATGGCGTCGAGAACGGTCTCGTTGCCGGTGACGGGAAACTTGGCGACATTGTCCCCCTGCCCCGCCCCCTCCGTGATCACATAATAGACCTTGGAATTATAGCTGAAGACGTCGACGCTCACGAGCGGTGCGTCGAGGAACTTGTCGAGTTGGCTCTCGATCGCCTCCTTCGCCTCGGCGAGCGTCATGCCGGTGACGTAGACGCTGCCATACGTCCCGAGGTTGACCGTGCCGTCCGGGCCGACGAGATGCTCTCCGGACACCTGCTGCTGCCCCGCGGCCTGGGCGAGCGTGAGCGAGACCTGCGGCTCGCGCAGCACGCGCTTGAGGTGGCGGAAGACGGCATCTTGGGCCTCGTCGAGCGATTTGCCGCCGACGGCAACCTTCCCGTAGGAGGGGCCGAGGTCGAGCAGGCCACCCGGTTCGACGACGTAGATCCCGTTGATCGGTTGCTCGAGGAGGGTTCCCTCGACGATCACCTGGAGCGAATCGAACGACTGGATGCGAAACGGCGGCTTCGGCACGATCCGCAGCGCGTCGATGAGGAGGATGTCCGGCGGCTCGATGACGTAGGGGGGAAGCGACACCTTCGCCAGTTCCTTCGCGGGCATCTTGGCAGGATCGCCATCGCAATTGGCAGCCAGGGTCGCCTCGTGGGCCGCCGTCCGCTGGGGGCGGCCGTAGATGTTGCAGCCGACGCTCGTCAGGAGCAGCACGGCCGCCACCATCAGGCGCACCACTCCGGCATGGTCGGAGTGGAGGGTCTGCAGGCATCCCCCGGCGACGGGGACGGGTCGTTGGCGATCTGGGGTCATGCCTCACTCCTTGCCGGCCGTTAAAATCGGCGTTATCGGATCTATCGGCAGCATGGCGCGGCAGACTTTGCCGATTCTGCCGGTTTTAGCGACGCAGGCCCGGTGGAGGCGGGGCCGGTGTCCCTGCCGGGCAGCCCGCCGCAGGCTTCCCTTCCGCTCCATCCCAACCCATTCATTCATCGTTCATTGTTTCCCGGCTGAACTCCCCCTACCTTCTCTCATCACGGCAGGGACTGCCCCGCCGGATACCGCAGCCTCCCCGGCTTGCCATGACGTCCGCCTCCGCCCATCCCCGTCCCGCCACCCCCCTCCGTCCCCGCGGCGGAGGGCTGCGCTCGGGCATGCTCGGTCTCCGCGGGGGGATGGTGTCGATGCTGCTGGTGCACATCGGGCTGTTTCTCGCTGCCTGGTTCGCCTCCTTCCTGACCCGTTGGGACTTCCAGCCCGATGCCCGGATGATGGCGATGTTCCGTGCCACGGTCGGCTGGGTCGTCGTCGTGAAGACGATCGTGTTCCTCCTCCATGAGCAGTTCCGCTGGCGGCTCGGCAGGCTGTCGTTCGCCGATCTCGGCCGGCTGGCCTTCACGACGACCCTCGCCACGCTGACGCTCGTCGCGGTCGACGTCGTCCGCGATTCCGTCGGCATGCTCCCCGGCCTCGGACAGAGGCTTCCCCGGAGCGTGATGGTGATCGACTGGGCGGCGACGATGCTCCTCATCGGCGGCCTCCGTGCGCTGCCGCGGACGATCCGGGAGGTGTTCAGGCCGTGGATCACCAGCGGCGAGGTGCGCTCGGCCCTGATCGTCGGCGCCACGGAGACCGGCGAGCTCCTCGCGCGGAATCTCGCGGCGCACCACGCGCCGTCGTACATCGTCGTCGGCTTCCTCGACGACAACGTCCTCCTTGGCGGTTCGAGGATCGCCGGGCTCCGCGTGCTCGGCCGCGTCGATGAGGCGGGGAAGGTGCTGCGGCAGCGTCCGGTCGACGAGATCCTCGTCACGGCCGGGGAGATCCCGAGGCCGGCGTTCCGCCGGCTCCTGAACGCCGCCGCCGAATCCGGCGCGAACGTGAAGGTGATCCCCTCGATGGGCGAACTGCTCGCCTCGGGAGGGGCCGTTGCCTCCCCGCACGCGCTCCGGCCGGTCGAGATCCACGATCTCCTCCGCCGAGAACCGGTCGTCCTCGACGACTCGGCGATCGAGGGAATCGTCCGTGACCGTGTGGTCCTCGTCACCGGAGGGGGGGGATCGATCGGGTCGGAGATCTGCCGGCAGGTGCTCCGTTACCGTCCGCGCCGGGTCGTCGTCGTCGAGCGTGCCGAGAACGCCCTGTTCGACGTCGAAAACGGCCTGGGGTCGCTGCGGACGGGGGTGCCGATGGCCTTCGTCCTTGCCGACATTCACGACGAGTCGCGGATGAGGAACGTCTTCGACACCGAGCGGCCCGAAGTGGTGTTCCACGCGGCGGCCCACAAGCATGTCGCGATGCTCGAAAAGAACCCCGGGGAAGCGATCACGAACAACTGTTTCGGCACCCGGTTGCTCGTGCGTCTGGCCGAGGAGTACGCCGTCGGGCGTTTCGTCGCTATCTCCACCGACAAGGCGGTGAAGCCGTCGAGCGTGATGGGCTGCTCGAAACTCCTCGCCGAGCGGTATGTCCAGGCGTTCGCGGCCACGGCGCGGACGACGTTCGTCGTCGTCCGTTTCGGCAACGTGCTCGGGAGCAACGGCAGCGTGGTACCGAAGTTCCAGGAGCAGATTCTCCGGGGCGGCCCGGTCACCGTCACCGATCCCGACGTCGAGCGGTTCTTCATGACGATCCCCGAGGCCGCGCAACTCGTGATCCAAGCCACCGCGATCGGGAAGGGGGGGGAGATCTTCCTCCTCGACATGGGGCCCGCGGTGAAGATCGTCGACCTCGCCCGCGACATGATCTCCCTCTCCGGCTGCGACGAGGAGGAGATCGGAATCGAGTTCACCGGACTCCAGCCGGGGGAGAAGCTCGCCGAGGAGCTGATCTCCGCGGAGGAGCAGAGGGTGCAAACATGGCATCCCAAGGTATGCTGTGTCGTCGGGCCGAAGGCGGTCCTGGAGGAGATTGAAGACCAATTCGACCGGCTCCACGCGCTCCCTGGCGAACCCCCGGACGTGATCCGTGAATCCCTCCAGCGGATCGTCCCCGAGTACCGGCCAGCGCTGCCGCTCCGGCCCCGGGGCAGCGCCTGGGCGGTTCCCGGCGACCCACACTCCGGAGCCATCACAGAAAGGCCTGCCCGTGGCGGCTGAAGGTCCGGCTCGAGTGCCGTTCGTGCGTCCGGCCCTGCCGTCGGCAGAGGAGCTCCAGCCGCATCTCGAGGCGATCTGCCGGTCGGGCCGGTTGACGAAGGGCCCGTACCTCGAGCGTCTCGAGGCGGCGGCGGCGGCGCATCTCGGCGTCGGGCATGCGATCGGCGTCAGTAATTGCACGACCGGCCTGATGCTCGTTTACCGGGCACTGGCGGAGCTCGCGGTGACGGGGTGCCGGGCCGCGGCCACGGTCGACTGCGCCACGGCGCCGGTGCTGTCGGGCGGCGGCGGATC
Organism: Pirellulales bacterium; assembly: GCA_040397545.1. GTDB lineage: Bacteria > Planctomycetota > Planctomycetia > Pirellulales > UBA1268 > QWOP01. The sequence goes on along the minus strand of JBBAVV010000057.1, from coordinate 26,422 downwards.
CGGCGGCGAGGTCGTGATGCCGAGCTTCACCTTCTTGGCGGCCCCGGCGGCGGTCGTTTGGAACGGCCTCCGCCCGGTGTTCGTCGATGTCGATCCGGCGTCGACCAACGCCCGGCCGGAGGCGGTGGCGGCGGCGATCACGCCACGGACCGTGGCGATCTCGGCCTGCCACAATTTCGGCAATCCGTGTGACGTTGCCGGGCTCCGTCAGGTAGCCGCGAAACACGGACTGCCGCTGGTCATCGACGCCGCCCATGGTTTCGGAGCGCGTCAGGAGGGGATGCCCCTCGGGGGCGGGGCAACGGCGCAGGTCTTCAGCCTCTCCCCAACCAAACTCCTCGTGGCCGGTGAAGGGGGGATCGTGGCCACCGACTGCGATTGTCTGGCCACGCTGATCCGGGTGGGGCGCGAATACGGCAACGACGGCTCCTACGATGCCCAGTTCTCGGGGTGCAACGGTCGCATGCCCGAGATGTGTGCCGCAACGGCCTGGTTGGGGCTCGGCCGACTGGACGAGGTGGCGGCCCACAGGCGGATGGTCGCCGCGGCCTATGCGGCAACGCTCGGCGGGATCGCCGGTATCGGATTCGTTGCCGTCGGTCCCGGCGACGTCTCGAGCCACAAGGATTTTTCCATCACCGTCGATCCCGATCGGTTCGGTGCCACGCGGGACGACCTCCGCCGGGCGCTGGCCGGGCGCGGGATCGAGACGCGGACGTATTACGATCCCCCCTGTCACCGTCAGGTGGCATTCCGGCGGTTCCACGAAGGGCGAGCCGACTTACCCGTCACCGACAGTCTCGCCGCGCGGAGTCTGTCGCTCCCCATCGGCCCGCATGTCGATGCGGCGGTGATCGGCGAGGTCTGTGGGATGATCGCTGCCTGCCAACGCCGCCTTTGACAGCCGGGGGTCTCGGGACCATCGGTCCCCGGGGGGCGGACCACCACCAACGGATCTGGGAGGAAGGGAGCGTTGTTCGACACTCCGCCAGCGACGGTCGGTGAGCGGCCCGCCGGGCCCGGGGGGCTCTACGCGCGCTTCGTCAAACGGGGCATCGACACCGTCGCCGCCGCCGCGCTGCTGGCGCTGCTGCTGCCGGTGTTGTTGGGGACATGGGCGGCGGTCGTGGCGATCCTCGGATACCCGGCTTTCTACTCTGACCGGCGGGCCGGACGGGGCGGAGTGCCGATCGTGATCGGGAAGTTCCGTTCGATGTCCGAGGCAGTCGGCAGGGACGGTCAATGGCTCGCCGACGTGGACCGGTTGGGGGCATTCGGCCGTTTTCTCCGGCGAACGAGCCTCGACGAGCTTCCCCAGTTGGTGAGTGTCCTGACCGGCGACATGAGCCTGATCGGTCCGAGACCGCTCCCGCTGCGCTACGTCGACAGGTACAATTCCCGGCAGCGCCGCCGCCTCGAGGTTCGTCCGGGATTGACGGGGCTGGCCCAGATCCGGGGCCGGAATGGCCTTGATTGGCCGGCCCGGCTCGAACTCGATGTCCGCTACGTCGAGATGCTCTCCTGCTGGTACGCTCCGGTAGTGGATATCGGCATCCTCTTCGCCACCGTCGGGGTCGTGGCCTGGCAGGGGCTGACGGGACGGGGGATCTCGGGGGCGGGGTCGGTGACGATGAAGGAGTTCGAACCATGATGTCCATCAACGGTGCGACGCCCGACATCGCCGCCGAGGTGCGCGAAGCGATCCTGGCGGTCTACCGGGATACCGTCCGCCCGCCGCGCGACACGCCCGGCTCCGCCCTCCTCGGCAGCGACCTCGGCCTCGATTCGCTCGATCTGGCCCAGATCATCGTGCTCCTCGAGCGGTCACTCGGCGTCGATCCCTTCCGCGATGCGAGGGGCTCTGCTCCCCACCCGCCGATCCGCACCGTCGACCACCTCGTCGCGCTCTATGCGGCCACCCTCGCGGCCCGTTCCTAGCCTCGGTCTCCCTTTTCGGGCCATTCTGTCTTCGTCCACCCCGAACCCCAGCCACGCTCATGCCATCCTCCGCCTCCCCGCCACGCTCCGCCCAAGCCCAGGCTCCTGATGTCGCCGACGTCGCCGCGCCGGCACGACTGGCTGCCGCCATCGAGTCGGTCGCTGCCGCCGACCCCGACCGCGTGGCCATCGTCACGGCTGCGGGGCTCGGGGCAGACCGGCGGCGAGCGGTGTCGTACGGCACACTCGCCACGGATGTCGCCGCCGTAGAACGCCGACTCGCGGAGGCCCATCCCATCGGCGTGGTCGCGCGCTCGGGCGACCTCGCCGCGCTCATCCCCCTCGTTGCGGCCTGCGGAAGGCAGCGTGTCCCGCTCGCCCTGGTGGCCGAGGACTCGCGCGATCTCGTCGGCGAGCTCCGCGATTGGAGTGTCTGTGGGGACGATCTGGCTGTCCCCCCCCCACCCGCCCAGGGACGGGCGCGCCGCGAATACGACTCCTCTTCGCCACAGGTCGTCGTGGCGACTTCCGGGACGAGCGGCCCGCCGAAGCTCGTCGAGCATTCGTGGGACTCGCTCCTCGCCGCGGCACGCCTCGCCGAGCAGTGGCATGGGCGCGGCTGGATCCTCGTCTACGACGCCACCCGCTGGGCCGGGACCCAGGTCTGGCTGCAGGCGATCCTCACCGGTGGACGTCTGATCGTGCCGGCTTCACGCGATCCCGACTGCGTCGCCCGGGCAGCCGCCGACGAGGATGTCTCGATCCTCCCCGCCACGCCGACGCTCCTGCGGCGCGTGATCGCCTCCGCCGATTCCGACGCCGTCGGCAGAATGAGGCTCGATCGGATCACCCTCGGTGGCGAGGCTGCCGACGGCCAACTGCTCGAGCAGGCCCGGGCCCTCTTCCCGACGGCGCGGGTGACGCATGTCTACGCCACCACCGAGCTGGGCGAGGTGTTCCGCGTGAGTGACGGATTGCCAGGCTTTCCCGCCGAGTGGCTCGGCCGGGCCCTGCCGGGGGGGGCAAAATTGTCGACCCGCCGCGATGGCGAGCTCCTCGTCCAGCTCTCGCGCGACACGGCCGAGGTGGCGACCGGCGATCTCGTCGAGCGCCGTGGCGATCGGTACGAATTCTCCGGCCGACGCAGCGACACGATCGTCGTCGGCGGGGCCAAGGTCTTTCCCCGCAGGGTCGAGGACGTTCTCCGCGCCGTTCCCGGTGTCGCTGACGCGCGGGCCTACGGCCTCCCCAGCGCGATCACCGGGGAGATCGTCGCCGCGCAGATCGTCGCCGTCGATCCCCTCCCCGAGGGTGTGACGCCGGAGAATCTCCGGGCCGCGGCGCTGGCCGCGTGTCGTTCGGCCCTCGAGGCACACAGCGTGCCTCGCGTGCTCGACTTCACTCGAAAACTGTTCACGAATCCGTCGGGCAAGGTGCCGCGAAGGCCGGTGGGAAGATGACACGGCTGCGATCGAGGGGCTGATCGATGATCAAATCCCAGAGCCAGACCGCCGCCCGCTGTCTTCCGACGACGGTTGTTTCCGGTGGATCGCGCGGGCTCGGGTTGGCCGTGGCCGAGCGGTTGCTCGCGCGCGGAGACCGGGTGGCGACGTTCTCGAGGTCCGGTTCGGTGGCGCTTGCCGATCTGGAGTCGAGATATCCTGGCCGTGTCCACCAGGAGCTCCTCGACGCCGCCGACTCGGCTGCTGTGCGAAGATTCGTGGGGAATGTCGTCGAACGATTCGGTCGGATCGACCATTGTGTCGCCAACGCGGCCGTGGCCGCGGAGGGGATTCTCGCCACCATGTCCGATGCTGACATCGACGCGATGGTGATGGTGAATCTTCGTGGCGCGATCGTGCTCGTGCGGGAGTGTGTCCGCCAGTTCCTTGCCCAACCACGGACGCGGCCAGAGGACGAGGCCGGTTCGGTCGTGGTGGTGTCGAGCGTGGTCGCTGCCAGGGGGAGCCCGGGTTTGGCGGTCTATGCGGCCACAAAAGCCGGGCTGGAGGGTTTCTCGCGCTGTCTTGCCAGGGAAGTCGGGCCGCGGGGAATCCGTGTCAACGCCGTGGCGCCGGGCTTCCTCGCCACGGAATTGTCGGCCACACTCTCCCCGGTCGACCGGGATCGCATCGCCCGGAGGACGCCCCTGGGAAGACTGGGGGCGACGGCAGACGTCGTCGGATCGATCGACTACCTCACGAGTCAAGAGGCCTCGTTCATCACCGGTCAGACCCTCACCATCGACGGTGGCGGCGCGGCGTGAGCCGGCCAGCGGCCGCTGTCAGGTAGCATGATTCACGTTGTTGCCGAGTTGCCCGAGCCTACCTCTCCACAGGGCACCCCCCGTTGCTCGATCGACCGTTCCCACCGTTCCCCGGTTGCCGTCGGATCCTGATCGTCGGGGCCGGTGGGTTTGGACGCGAGGTCCGCTGCTGGGTGCGGGATGCGTGGCCGGCAGATGGGCCCGTGTTTGCCGGTTTCCTTGATGCGGATGCTTCTCGTGGTGGGGCGGAAGGGGCGATCGTCGCTGATCCTGACGGGTATGAGCCGATGCCGGGGGATGGGTTGCTGCTCGGAATCGGCATTCCGGGTGTCCGCCGCCGATTGGCGGAATCCCTTGCCGGCCGCGGTGGCCGATTCCTCACGCTCGTTCATCCGACGGCCATTGTCGCGCCGTCGGCGCTGCTCGGTGCAGGGACAATCGTCTGCCCCTACGCCATCGTCAGCGCTGCCGCCACACTCGGCCGTGGGGTGCTCCTCAACTACCACGCGTCGGTTGCACACGATGCCTCGGTTGGCGACTTCGGGGTGCTCGCTCCCTACGCGACCCTCGGCGGATTTGCCCGGGTCGGCGCTGATGTGTTCCTCGGTCTCCATGCGTCGATCGGCCCGGGACGGCAGGTCGGTGATCGCAGCAAGGTGAGCGCCAACTCTTCCGCCCTCGCCGACGTCCCCCCCGACACGCTCGTGTATGGCGTGCCGGGACGCCATGGCCCGCTGCTTTCCTGATCCCAGGGGGACGTCCCGGTGCCCGTCCGTGTCGCCGCGCATATCGACGTTCGCTACACGACCAGGCCTCCCACCGGGGTGGACAAGCACATCGCGCGGATGGTAAGGGGCCTGGCGGCGCGCCCCGGATTCGATGTTTCCGTCGTCGCACCACGGAACCAACTCGACGGCGGGAATCTTCCGCAGACGAGCAGCCTCCATGGCCTTCAGGTCGCTCCGATTCCCCTCTCCAACCGGCTCGGAAGACTGCTGTGGGCCGTCAGCGGGGTGCCTCCGATCGACCGCTTCTGCCCGGGAGTCGACTGGGTCTGGTCGCCGCAGGAGTTGTGGGCTCCGGCCCGCCACGCGCGGACCGCCGTCACGGTCCACGGCAGTACGTACTTCGAGCGAAGCTTCCCCGGCTATCACTCCGCCACGGCCCGCTTCGAGCGCGCGAGGATGGCGTGGTTTTTCCAGCGGATCTGCCGTTGCGCAGATCTCGTGCTCCCGGTGTCGCCCTATCTCGAGCGATTCCTGATCGAACGGTTCGGTCTTCGCCCAGAGCGGTCGATGGTCGTGGGAAATGGCGTCGATGATGCATTTTTCACCGCCGGGGACGCGGCGATCGCAGCGGGCTCCGGCGTGCGTTATGATGCAAATCGGCTCCTCGTGGTCGGTGGCCTCAACGGCTGGGACGGTGCCGATCGGATTTTTGCCAGTGCCGATGCCCTCGCGGAACGGATTCCTCGACTTTCGATCGACATCGTCGGTACCATGGACGACCCTCGCAGCCTCGCGGCGTGTAAGCGCCGTCCCACCATCCGACGTCTCGGTTTTCGTCCCCCCGCGGAACTCGCCGCGATGATGCCCCAGTATCTGGCGCTCCTCTATCTCCCCAACGTCGAATCGTTCGGGATCGTTGCCCTCGAGGCGATGGCTGCGGCCTTGCCGGTGCTAGCCTGCCGGCTGACCGCGGTGCCGGAGACGGCCGGTGACGGGGCTTGGTATGTCGATGAAAACCGGCCGGAGGAGGTCGTGGAGGCGATCCTGGCGCTCCGCGCTGAAGCCCCCCTCCGGAGCGCCTGGGTGGAACGGGGCCGTCGCCGGGCGGCGGGGTTCACCTGGGAGGCTTGCCTCGAGAGGTTGGCTCGAGCCTTCGGTCGTGATGCCGCCGCTGGGCGGTCCGTGGAGATCGTGTCGCCATGAACGTCCTCAAGATGGTGTCCGCTGTTTGGTCGATCCTGACTGCCAGGCAGAAGGTCGCCTCGCTCGGGCTGCTGGCTTTGATATTCGTGAGCATGATCCTCGAGATGCTCGGTGTCGGTCTGATGGTTCCGGCGTTGGCGGCGATGACGCTCGATGACTCGACCCCCTCCCCCGTGGCAGCCGCGATCCTCGCCCGTCTGGGCAACCCGACAAAACAGCAGTTGATCGTCGGTGCATTTTTCGCGTTGTTCGTCATCTATGTGGTCAAAACGATTTTTCTGGTCATCTCGGCCTATTGGCAGTCGAGGTTCATCACCACCCTCCAGACGAACCTCGCGAGGAATCTGTTCTCGATCTACCTTCACCAACCGTGGTCGTTCCACCTCGGACGCAACTCGGCTGATTTGGGGCGGACGATGAACGAGGTGGCCGCCTTCTCCACGCTTTGCTCGACCATGCTTTCCGCGGTGAGCGACAGCCTCGTGCTCGTGGGGGTGGTGGGGATGATTGCGTGCATTGAGCCGCTGAGCACCCTTGTGGCTGGCGGCTCCCTCCTGGTCGCGATGCAGTTGCTCGCTTGGATGACGGGAAAGCGGATGGAGCGTTGGGGTGAACTGCGATTCAAGTTGGCGGCAGTCATCGGCCGGCATGTGCAGCAGGGACTGGGGGGAGCAAAGGACGTGAAGATCCGGGGATGCGAGGAATACTTCGTCACCCAGTACGACCGGAACGCCCGAGTTGCGGCCAAAATCTCGGTCCGCCAGATCGTAATGGGACAGATTCCGCGGATGTGGCTCGAGCTTGTCGCCGTATCGACCCTCTGTGCGCTGGCCGGGACGATGCTCTGGCAAGGGCGGGATAGCCGCGACATGGTTGGCAGCCTCGGCCTGTTCGCGACGGCCGCCTTCCGGCTTCTTCCGTCGGTCAACCGGCTCGCCGTGGCCGCCCAGAACTTCCGCTTCGGTGCGTCTGGGCTGAAAGCCCTCCAGGACGATCTGAAGCTGTCCGCTTCCCCTCCGGAAGCCTCGCGGAAGATAGAGTTTCGACGAGCGATCGCCCTCGAAGGGGTTTCGTACCGATTTCCAAGCACTTCTGCCCCGGCGCTCGACGGAGTGTCGATGTCCATCCCCTACGGCGCGGCGGTCGGGATCATCGGCGGCAGCGGTGCCGGTAAGAGCACCGCAGTCGACCTGCTTCTTGGTCTCCTCGAGCCGAAAGGGGGGCGGGTAACGGTCGACGGTGTCGACATCCGCGACAATCTCCGCGGGTGGCAGGACTTGGTGGGGTATGTCCCGCAGAGCATCTACCTCTGTGACGAGTCGTTGCGTGAGAATGTTGCCTTCGGCGTGCCTCCGGAAGAGATCGACGAGCAGGCGCTGGAAAGGGCCATCCTGGCCGCTCGTCTGGATGATTTCGTCGCTTCGCTCCCGGCGGGACTGTCGACCGTCGTGGGGGAGCGGGGGGTGCGACTCTCGGGAGGGCAGCGACAACGGATCGGGATCGCCCGTGCCCTCTACCACGATCCGGCGGTGCTCGTCCTCGACGAGGCGACCAGCGCCCTCGACACCACCACTGAGAGCGAGGTCATGGCCGCGGTCAACGCCCTTCAAGGGGCCAAGACCCTGGTGATCATTGCCCACCGGTTGTCGACGGTGGAGCAGTGCGACGTCATTTACCGGCTCGAGCGCGGGCGGGTCGTCGGTTCGGGGACGCTCGCGGAGGTCGTGCAGAGGTGAGCCGCGGCGTGCTCGTGGGACTCCAGCGGATCGTGTTCTGGCAGCCGATCGAGAGTCCGCACCAGCATGACTTTCTCGAGGCGCTCTCTGCGTCCGTGCCGGTCGAGGTGATCCTCGCTGTCGAATCCGCGCTTCCGGCCTGCCGCGTCGATCAGGGGTGGCGTCACGCCCCCCATGAACGCGTGCAGGTGGTCGACGTGTCGTCGGCGAAGGGCTTCGGCACGCTCGTCGCGCATCGTGGGACCGATTCGCTGCACGTCTTCTCCGGCTTCTTCTCGCACCGCATCGTCTGGCGGGCCTTCCGGCAACTGACGTCGTCGGCGGCCCGTCTGGCGATCCTTTCGGAGGCTCCGGAGCAGGGGCCGTGGACCGGGGGGCTGAAACGGGCCCGCGGCCGCTGGCTCGTCGGTCGTTGGGGGCAGCGGGTCGACTTCGTGCTGGCGATGGGGGGGGTCGGCCGGCGATTCTTCGAGTCGATCGGCATCCCGCGGCGGAAGATCGGGAGCTTCGGGTATTATCTCGACGTGCCCGATTCCCCTTGGCCGCCTGCGGAGGAGACCACCGGCGGGGATTTCCGGTTCATCGCCGTCGGACAGATGATCCGGCGCAAGGGGCTCGACGTGCTCCTCGCCGCCCTGGCCGACCTCGACGGGTTGCCGTGGCGGTGCAATTTCTACGGGAGCGGGCCGCTCGAGCAAGAACTGCGGCGGGCGGCGGGGCGGTTTCCGCAGGCCTTCATCGGCTTCCATCCCCCCATGGCCAACGGGGAGGTCCGTCGTGCCATCGCGGCCAGCGACTGCTGCGTGGTGCCGAGCCGACACGACGGCTGGGGCATGGTGGTCAACGAGGCCCTGATCGCCGGAACGCCGGTCGTGTGCAGCGACGGCTGCGGGGCGGCCGATATGATCGATGACCCGGTGGCCGGCATGGTCGTGCCGGCCGGTCGCGTTCGACCGCTCGCCGAGGCGCTGCAACGGAGCCTCTCGGCAGGTAAGATCGATCGAGAGCACCGGCGCCGTGTCCATGCGGTGGCAAAAAGGTACGATCCCGCGGCCGGCGTCCGCGCGTTCCTCGACAGGCTCACGGTTCGTGGGCCATCCGATCACTGAAAGGTGATTCCCTCCAGCCATGTCTTCCCAGGTCCATGCAGCGTCCGCGCCAGCCCTCGATGGTGGCTGGGGGAATTTCCTCCCCAGGATCCCCGCGCAGGCCGACGGGGGCGCCTTTCGCTTCCGGCAGATCGGGCTGGTGCTGGTGCCGATCCTGGCCATGGTGCTCCGCGTGGCGTCGCCCCCGACGTCGGCTCTGGCCTATGTGTTGATCTGCGCGTGGGCCCTGACTGGCCGCCGTCAGGCAATCGTCAGCCTCTTCCTCTGCTGGCAGATCAACATCTGCACTTTTGCCTTCAGCGGACCACCTCTCTTTGGTGCGCAGCTCCGGTTCCTCGTGTTCTTCGTGTGTGCGTTTTCGGTGCTTCTCTACGGACCGAGCCGATCGTCGACGACGAAGGCGACGAGCCTCCTGAAGGTGACGCTTCCGGTGCTCCTGTTGGTCCTCGTTCACTCGATGATCCTCAGCTTTATCGCCGATGTCTCGCTGCTCAAGTCGCTGATGTTCAGCATCGTCTTCGTGACGTCGGTGTGCGGTTGGTCGTGGATGTCGCCGGCCGACCGCCACATCGCGACCCAGACGATCTTCGGTGGTCTCATGCTCGGGATGTTCCTCAGCCTCCTGATGAGTCTCGCGGGGCGCGGCATGTTGGCGGGAACCGGATTCTTCGCCGGCGTCTACTACCATTCGCAGACGCTGGGGGCCACCGCCGCGGTCACGGCGACCATCCTCACGGTCCAGTGTCTCACGATCCGTCCGCTGCGCTGGTGGAGGATCGGCCTCCTCGGGGTGAGCCTCCTGGAGATCTATTGGTCGGGGGCCCGCATCGCCGTGCTGTCGTATGTCGGCGCCGTGGCCATCGCGTTCATCGTGCAGATGGTCAGCAGCGTGCTCTACCAGCGCAGCGAGAATCCGCGGATCGTGGTGGCACGCCTGGGGGCCGCTGCCGTGCTGTTCCTCCTGCTGTGCGTCGTCGGCGGCCAACAGCTGGCGCGGGGTGCCAAGACGTTTCTCCTCAAGTACGGCGAGCAGGAGGACGTATCGCTCATCGAGCAGGGTCTGTCGTCGCGGCAGGGGCTGATCGACATCATGAAATCGAACATCAACCGTTACCCGCTCACCGGGATCGGATTCGGTATCGGCTCGACGCCGCACGCTCGAGCAAACGTCCAGCGCGACGCGATCTTCGGTCTCCCGATGATGGCCACGATCGAGAAGGGCGTTCTCCCTGTCATGATCCTCGAGGAATTGGGGATTCCGCTGGGGTGTCTCGTCTATCTGTGGATCGGCACGCTCGCCTTCGCCGCCACGCGCGGTGGCATCCTCCCAATCTCCGTGTTTGCGTCGGTGATGCTGTCGAACGTCGCCGAGGCGGCATTCCTCTCGCCCGGAGGCGTTGGTCTGTTGAGCATCCTCTTGGTGGCCTGGGCCGCCACCGAACCGGCCGGCGGGGCCTGGAAGAAACACCTCCGCGCCCGGCAGGTGGCGCTGGCGCGGCGGAGTCCGTTCGGCGCCCCTTTGTCGCCGGTCTTCCCCCCCCCTCTGTCGCCGGCGTTGCCGCCCCCTCCCACGCGCCCGCGTCTCACCGGTCCGGTCCAGGCGGTGAGTCCCCTGCCGATCGGTTCCATCGACGGGGTGGGGTAAGCGCCTCCCGGATCGGCCGGGACCGAGCGGCGCCGTGATCAGTCGGGCCGGTTGAGGAGCCGCGCGAACAGCCCGAGCTGGTTGTCGGCCCAGCGCTCGGCGGAGTAGGCCGCGGCGGCATGACGGATCTCCCTCCCCATCGTTGCCAGGTCGGGGTGGGCGTGGTGCATCCTCACCAGGGCCCGCCGGCCCGCCTCGACGTCATCGGTGGGAATGATGAACCCGGTGTGGTAATCCCGGACCAGCTCGACACCGGCTCCGCAATCCTGGCTGCAGATGACGGGGAGCCCCGACGCGGCGGCCTCGACGATCACCTGCCCCCACGGCTCCACCCGGCTGGGGAGAATGAACACCCCCGCCCTGCGGAACTCGCGACCAAGGTCCGCCGGCTGGAGAAAGCCCCGGTTCTCGATCCCTTCGACCCCTCCAAGGAGCGATTCGAGCGGCCCGGAGCCGCAGGTCGTCAGTGGCCATGGGTCAGCGACGCTCTGGCGGTAGGCGTGGTACGCCTCGACGAGCGTGTCGATCGCCTTGGCGGGCACGTAGCGCCCGACGAAAAGGAACCGCTTCGGCCAGGTGGCATCGGCGAATCGCGGCTCTCCCGCCCCCCGGAAGCCGTCGTAGTCGATCGCGTAGAGGAGCCGCGTGATCTTTCGGCCGGGCACCCCCCAGTACCGCATCACCTGGTAGCCCCGCTCCCCCGGCACATTGAGGGCATCGACCCGCTTGAGCAGCCCCCCGATCCGCAGCGGCGCCAGTCGCTGCCGCCACGTGAACCGCAGCGCCGTGTCGGCGGTCATCACAAACCTGGCTCCGCGGAGCCGCGGTTCGTCGAGCAGGCTCACGTAGGGACGGTGGGCCCATCCCGCGAACACGACGACGTCGGGCTTCGAGGCGGCGACGACATCCCTGACGACGGCGGTGTCGTGCCGTTGCGCCTCGGAGAGGACCCGCGGTGTGACCGCGCGGAAAAGCGAGAGGTCGAACGGGGCGATCGGCGACGGGGCCCAATGAATGAGGGAGACATTCACCCCTGGTCGACGGGCGAGCTCATTGACACAGGCGGCAAGGTATCCTGACGGTTCGGTCCAGCAATACGTGATGTTCATCGCCGGAGTTTATGTCATCCCCACCCCACCGGCCAGCCGATCGACCGGGCGGCACGCCGACCAGCGGCACGGGAAACGGCGCTGGCTTCCCGGCCTCCTCGGCGTCGAGGCGATCCCGTCCGGGCAGCGACCATCGTCAGGAGCACCGAGGCATGATTCCGCCGGAACGTCGATCGGCCGATGACCGCCCGCGCGTGCTCCTCGTGTCGAGCACGCTCGACGATGACGGGGGTGTCCCGGTCTGTGTCGGTCAGTTGGCCGAGGCGCTGGTGGCGATCGGTGTGTCGGTCGGGATCACCGGCCAGCACGCCGGTCCGATCGCGGCGGTGATCCGGGGCGCCGAGCAACGCAGCAGGGTGGCCGTCAACGCGCTCTCGGCGCCGTGGCATCCGGGGGGCCAGTGGTGGGCCGCCCGGAGGATCGGGGCGGTCGTCCGCGAGACCGCCGCCTCGGCCCGGGCGGAGGGGCGTCCGCTCGTGGTCCATCTCCATGGCGTGTGGGTGGCACCGGTCCTCGCCGCTGGCTTGGCGGCGATGGAGGTCGGCGCGAGGCTCGTCGTCTCACCCCACGGGATGCTGCGCCACGAGGCGCTGCGGAAGAGCCGGTGGCGGAAGCGGGCCGTCTGGGAGGGCTGCCTGCGGCGTCTGCTCGTGACCGCCGACACCCTCCATGTGACCTCGCCGCTGGAGGGGGAGGATCTCGCCTCCCTCATCCCCGGATGCCGGCCGGTGCTCGTGCCGTTGGGGATCGTCCCGCCCGCCGACGCGCCGCGCGGGCGATCTCCCGGAGCGCCGCGGCGGGCCGGTTACCTCGGCCGGATCCTCCCCATCAAGAATCTCGATATCCTGCTCCACGCCTGGAAGCTGGCCCGGCCCGCGGGCTGGCGGCTGGCGATCGATGGTCCCGGATCGGTGGAGATGACCGCGTCGCTCCGGCAGCTCGCCGATCGCCTCGGACTCGGCGCCGAAGTCGAGATCGGTGGCGCGGTGCCGATGAGCCGCCTCGGGGAGCACTATGCCGGGCTCGATCTGTTCCTCCTCCCCTCCCGTTCCGAGGCCTTCGCGCTCACCGTCGGGGAGGCACTGGCCTGCGGTGTCCCGACGGTGGTCACGACCGCGGCCCCCTGGGGGGAAGTGGAGGAGCGGGGCTGTGGGTGGAGTGTAACGCCGACCGTCGCCGGGATCGCGGCGGCGCTGGCTCGCGCCACGGCGCTGCCGGAAGCAGACCTCGGGGCGATGGGGCGCCGTGGTCGGGCGTGGGTCCGGGCCGACTACGCGTGGGAAGCGATCGCCCGTCGACACCTGACGCGGCTCTACGGTGTGGACGCCGCCGGCGGCGGCCCGTCGCGTCGGGCGTGAGCCGATCCTGCCCTTGGCCCGGTGGTGGAGGGTTGCATTTTCGTCTCTCGGGAGCGATTCTTTGCCGGCCCTTCCGCCGTCCCCACGGAGCCGCCATGAATCTCCGCCGCGCCGTGATCACAGCCGCCGGGGAATCCTCCCAGGAGCACCCGCTCCAGCGGCTCGTCGACCGGGATGGCGTGGTCCGATCGGCGCTCGGCATCATCGTGGACGAGGCCCTGGCGGCGGGGGCCGACGAGATTGCCGTCGTCGTCAGGCCGGGGAACGAATCGGCGTTTCTGGCTGCCATCGACCGCCGCCCCGGTCGCCTCGAGATGATCCCCCAGCCGGAGCCGAATGGCTACGGAGCCGCGGTGCTCTGTGCCCGGGGCTTCGTCGGCGACGAGCCGTTCCTCCACTTCGTCGGCGATCATCTCTATGTCAGCGATGTCCCGGCGCGCTGTGCCGAGCAGCTGGTCGCGACGGCGCGGCGTGAGAATTGTGCCGTGTCGGCGGTGCAGCCGACACGGGAGAGCATGCTTCCCTGGTTCGGCGCCGTCGGCGGGCGTCGTGTGGCCCATGCCGACCGGCTCTACGAGATCGAGACGGTGCTCGAGAAGCCGACGCCGACGCAGGCGGAGCAGGAGCTGGTCGTGCCGGGGCTGCGGGCCGGCCATTACCTCTGCTTCTTCGGGATGCACGTGCTCACGCCGGCGGTCTTCGACCTGCTCGCGTCGGCCGATGAGTCGGGGCGCCGCAACCTCTCCGGGGCGCTTTCGCGACTGGCTCGCCAGGAGCGCTATCTGGCCCATCAGGTGCAGGGCGCCCGCTACGACCTCGGTGTCCCCTACGGCCTGCTCACCGCCCAGATGGCTCTGGCCCTCTCCGGGCGCGATCGTTCCCGCGTGCTGGCACAGATCGTCGAACTCCTCGCCCGGCAACCGCAGCTGTCATGAGCAGGCTCGTCGGAATCATCACCGCGGCCGACGCGGGCACACGGGATCGCTCGATCGACGAGGTGTGCCGTGGCGCGGGCCCGGCGGGCCTGCTTGCCGAGACGGCGGCCCTCGATGCCTTCCGGCGTGAGTGTCCCAATCTCTACCGCCGCGTCCGGGCGCTCTTCTTTCTCGCGGCCATCCACCGCTACCAGCTCCCCGCGGCCCTCGGCGAGTCGGCCGCGACGGCGGGGCTGATCCCCGTCGCAGCCGTCCACCATCTCCTCGGTCGACGGTTTGAGGAGGCGATCGACGTCCTCCTCGCGCGCCAGCAGGCCGACGGACCGTCCGCCGCCCTGTCGAGTGCCCTGGCGAGCGCCTATCGCGAACTGGGGCTGCAGACGCTGGCCAATCAGGTGCGGCAGTCGGTGCGGTCGATCCGCGGCAACCAGTGGATGTTCCGGGTTGGCCATCCGGACGACCACCCGCTCCGCATCCGCCCGGAGTTGCTGCGGCGCGGGGCGCCCGGGGCTATGACCCCTTTCCCACTCCTCCAGGAATCGACACCGGTCCGGATGGATCTGTCGCATGCTGGCTGGAGCGACATTTTCTTCCTCGGGATGGATTGCCCCGAGGCGGCACGGGTGCTCAATGTGTCGGTCGATCTGGGCGTCCATGGGCGCGATGTCCTTTCCCGGCCGCCGGTGGAGGTGTTCTTCCGGGTCATCGACGAGCCGATGCTCCGGCTGACGAGCATCGACCTCGACGCCACGGCCGACATCACCGATCTGGGCGAGGTCTTCGATTTCGGTCGTGACCACCTCGGGTTGCTCAAGGCGGCGATCATCGCCGCGGGGATCGTGCCGCCGGGGATCGAGGGATCGGGGGAGTCCCTGTCCGACGTGCTTGCCGCCGTCGTCGGCCCCGGCCACGGCCTGGAGCTGGTCAGTTCGGTCAACGGGATTCCGAAGGGATCGCGCCTGGCCGTCTCGACCAATCTCCTCGCCGCTCTCATCAGTGTCTGCATGCGGGCCACCGGGCAGGCCCGCTCCCTCACCGGCGGGCTCGACGAGACGGCGCGTCGTCTCGTCGCGGCCCGGGCGATCCTCGGCGAATGGCTCGGCGGGAGTGGCGGCGGGTGGCAGGATTCCGGCGGGGTGTGGCCGGCCGCAAAGCTCATTCGCGGGGTCGTCGCCGCCGAGGGGGATCCGGAGTTCGGCGTCAGCCGCGGGCGTCTTCTCCCCCGGCACGATCCGGTGCCGCTGGGAGTCGATCTCCAGGAATCGCTCGTCCTCGTCCATGGCGGCATGGCCCAGAACGTCGGTCCGATCCTCGAGATGGTGACCGAGAAATACCTCCTCCGCTGTGGCGCGGAGTGGGAGGCCCGGATCGAGGCAGGGGAGGTGCTCGACGAGATCATCGCCGGCCTCACCGCGGGCGATGCCCGGCGGATCGCCGCGGCCACGACGCGCAATTTCACCGGCCCGCTGCGCACCATCATCCCCTGGTCGAGCAACGCCTACACCGAGGCGCTCATCGATGCCGTCCGGGCCCGCTTCGGCGACCGCTTCTGGGGCTTCTGGATGCTCGGTGGCATGGCGGGCGGCGGGATGGGTTTCATCTTCGATCCATCGGCCCGCCGCGAGGGTCAGGAGGCGCTCGCCGGCATCATGGCGGCGACGAAGCAGCGCTTCGAGCATGGCCTCCCGTTCGCCATGGAGCCGGTCGTCTACGACTTCACCGTCAACACCCGCGGCACCTGGTGCCAGCTCCATGAGGGGGCCGATGCCCTCATGCCCTCCCCGTACTACGCCCGCGTCTTGCCCGGGCTTCTCCGCACGTCGCGCCTGGAGCTGACCGACTCGCGCCGCAGCGAGCTCGATGCCTTCGGCTCCGCCTGCCGGTCCCGCCCCGAGCTCGCCGGCATGGTGCAAACGCTCTTCGATCGGCTCTTCCCCGCCGGTGAAGCGGCCCGGACCACGGCGCGGGATCTGCGGGGGGCGCTGGAGTCGTTGGGGTTCGACGACGTCGAGCACGAACAGATCCGGGCCGATCTCCGGGGCGGTCGGATCGGGCTGGCGCAGAACCGGCTCCCCCCCTCGACGTCGATCGACGATGTCGACGATGGCGATGTGGAGTGGGTCGGTGGATCGGTGCAGCCCGCGGCCTCCGCCGACCGGGAGGTGGGGCTCGGAGCGATCGCCCGGGGCGAGGCCGCGGTCATCACGCTCTCGGCGGGGATCGGCAGCCGCTGGACGCAGGGGGCGGGGGTGGTCAAGGCCCTCCATCCCTTCTGCCGGCTCGCCGGTCGGTGGCGGACCTTCCTCGATGTCCATGTCGCCAAGACGCGGCGCGTCTCCCGGCTCGCCGGCGTCGCCGTCCCGCATGTCGTCACAACGAGCCATCTGACGCATCGGCAGCTCGAGGCTGCCGGGCTGCCGGTGATCCTCTCCCCCGGCAGGGCCGTTGGGCTGCGGTTGGTGCCGATGGTCCGCGATCTGCGGTTTGCCTGGGAGGAGACGGCGCGGCAGGTGCTCGACGAGCAGCGAGAGAAGATGCGCGACAGCGTCCAAGCCGCGCTCGTGGCCTGGGCCGAGCGTGTCGGGGAGGGGAGCGACTACACCGACAACGCACTGGCGCAGTGCCTCCACCCGGTCGGGCACTGGTACGAATTTCCCAACATGCTCCGCAACGGGATCCTCGCCCGACTCCTCCGCGGGCAGCCGCGGCTGCGCTGGTTGATGATCCACAACATCGATACCGTCGGCACCGATCTCGACCCGGCGATCCTCGGCCGTCACATCGCCGGGGGCGCGACGCTCGGGGTCGAGGTGATCCCGCGGCGGATCGAGGATCGCGGCGGCGGCCTGGCACGGGTCAACGGCCGGCCGCGGCTCGTCGAGGGGCTGGCGATGCCCCGGGAGGAGGATGAGCTCCGGCTCCGGTTCTACAATTCCGCCACGATCTGGATCGACCTCGACGCGCTCCTCGGGGTGTTCGGGATTGACCGCGGCGACGTGATCGCCGCGGCTGACGGCGATGGGGGGGCCATGGCCCGAGTCGCGGCGGCGATCCGCGCGGTGGCATCCCGGATGCCGACCTACGTGACCCTCAAAGACGTCAAGAAGCGGTGGGGGCACGGTCAGGAGGATGTCTTCCCAGTGGCCCAGTTCGAGAAGCTGTGGGGGGACATGACCGCCCTCCCCGAGGTCTCGACGCGCTATTTCGTCGTCCCCCGGTTCCGGGGCCAGCAGCTGAAAGACGTCTCCCAACTCGATGGCTGGCTCCGGGACGGCTCGGCTGCCGCCGTCGAGGGCCTCGGCGACTGGGCGTGAGCGTGGCAGGCCAATTTTCCCGGTTTCCTCCGGTTCGTGCGGCCGCGCCGCACAGCCGGCTCTCGCCGCGGCGGCGCATCTGCTAGGCTCGTTGCCATGAGTCGATTCGAGCCCTCGCCCCACCCGTTGTCGATCTGGGTCGTGAACCCGTTCGATGACATCCCCGGCGAGGGGCTGCCGCCGCTCCGTTTCTGGACGCTCTGCCGGGTGCTCGCCGGGCGGGGGCATGACGTCACCTGGTGGACCGCCGACTGGAGTCACCGGCGCAAGGCACCGCGCCGCCCCGTGCCGAGGCTCGTCGAGGAGGAGGAGGGCTTCGGGATCCGGATGGTTCCCGTCAAGCCGTACCGCGGCAACGTCTCGCTGTCGCGGCTCCGCAGCCACCGCGACTTCGGTCGGAATCTCGAGCGCGAGGCGACCGCGGCGGTCGCCTCCGGAAAGCTCGAGCGGCCCGACATCGTGCTCGCCAGCCTGCCCCCCCTGGAGGGGCCGGAGGCGGCCGCCCGGCTCGCCCGCCGCCTCGATGCCGTTCTCGTCGTCGATCTCATGGATCTCTGGCCGGAGACGTTCGAGCGCCTCCTCCCCGGGCCGGAGTGGTTGCGTCGCATGGTGGCCCCACTCCTCCTCGGGGGGATGCTGCGCCGCCGCCGGGTGCTCCTGGAATCGGCCGACGGGATCTCATCCGCCACTGGCGCCTATGCCGCGGCCGCCCTCCGCGATCTGCCGGCGGTCGCGCTCGACCGGCCCCCCTACGTCTGCCACCTTGGCGCCTATCTCGCCGAGTATCCCGATCCGCCGCGCCCCGATCCGCTCGAGGTTCCTTCGTCCGGCGTCGACCCACGGCCGTTGGCCTGCGTCTATGCCGGGAGCCTCGAGCAGGGGCAGGATCTCGACACCGTCTTCGCCGCGGCCCGGAGGCTCTCCGCCGCGGGGACGGCCGTCGACATCCATGTCGCCGGAACGGGGAAGCTCGAGTCGAGACTCAAGGCCGATGGGGCGACGATCCCCGGACCTGCGCGGGTGGTGGTCCATGGACTCCTGCCCCGCGGTGCCTATGCCAAGCTCCTGTCGGATTGCGATGCCGGTCTGGTCGCGGTCAAGCCGGAGTCGCTCGTGGCAGTGCCCTACAAGGCCTGCGACTACGCGGCGGCGGGGTTGGCGCTGGTCAACGCCCTGCCGGGCGAGCTCGCCGACCTCATCGACACTCACCGAGCCGGCCTCCCCTATGTCGCGGGTGATCCGCAGTCTTTGGCGGATGTCCTCACCACCCTCGCTGCCGATCGTCGCCTCCTGCTCGAGCTGCGTCAGGGAGCTCGCCGCCTCGCCGAGGACGCCTTCGATCGGGAACAGACCTACCCCCGGTTTGCCCACTGGCTCGAGTCGTTGGCCGGGTGACGGCATGGAGTGCGTCGTCACCGGAGCGCGGGGATTCGTCGGCCGGGGCCTTCTTCCGGTGCTCGCCGCCGCCGGCCATGTCGGCACGGCCACCAGCCGGCTTCCTCCGACCGATCTTCCGCTTCCGCCCGGCTGGCAGGGACGAACGCGTGGGGAGTTGCTGGCCACGGCGCCGCATCCGCACCCCGCGGCGATCATCCACCTCGAGGTCGAGCAGAGGGTGCCGGCGCCGACGCCCGCCGATCCAGACGCCTGTGACCGGGTCAACGTGGCCGGCACGCGCGCCTGGCTCGAGTGGGGAGCGAAGCATGGTGTCTGCCGCTTCGTGTTCGTCAGTTCGATCAGCGCCATCGCGCCGGGCTCCTCGGCCGAGCGCCGGCTCGAGACGGGTGCCACCTACGGCGGGTCGAAGGCCCGTGCCGAGGCGGAGGTCCGCAGGTGGGTGGAGGCCGATGCCGATCGGCGGGGGGTGATCCTCCGCCCCGCGCCGGTCTACGGCCCCGGCCCCGGCACGAATTTCGCCGCGCTCGCCCGCCGGGTGACCGCCGGGCGCCCCGCGTTCGTCGGGCCGGGGACGACCCCCCGATCGGTCCTCTCCCGCCGAAACCTCGCAGCGGCGATCGCCTTTGCCCTCGATGCCCAGGGGGCCGGGTGCACCGTGTTCGAGGTCTCCGATCCCGCCACGACGTCGGTGGCCGGCTTGGCGGCACTGATCGCGGAGATCACCGGCGCTCCCCCGCCGCGGAGCATTCCCCCGGCCCTCGCCCGGCTGGCGGCCCCGATCGCCGATGGGCTCGGGCGCCTGACCGGCCGCAGGCTACCGCTGTCGAGCACGTGGCTGGCGGAGCTGGCGATGGCAAGCGATTTTCCCGCCGATCGGCTCGTCGCGGAGGGGTTTGCCCATCCCCAATCGACCCGGGAAGGGCTCGTAGAGATGCTCGACTGGCTGGCACGGGAAGCCCGGGGACCGGGGGCCGAAATGGTCCGACGCGGGTGACGCCGGTCGGCGCCCGGCGCCGGCTGGGAGCGGTGGCCGGCCGGTGCGGTCTCCGCGAGTCACTCCAGCGAGGGGGGTGGCGTCGGTCGGGAGGGTCGTAGCGTGGTCGGGGTAGGGAAGTGGGGAGAGCGGTTGGAGCTTTTTCCGGCTTTTCCGGCTCCGCGCAGATAATCTTTGGGGAAGCGCCGCTGGCAGGCAGGGAGAGCCACGAGCCGCGCGCTGGCCGCCCGGATGAGTGCCGATGGCGTATGTCACCCTTCGAGTTCTGCACGGCGCCGACCGTGGCAAGGTGTTCGAACGCCTCGCCACGCCGGTCACGATCGGCCGCGAGGAGGGCAACACGATCCAGCTCAACGACGAACGGATCAGCCGCTACCACCTCAAGTTCCAGGAGGACAACGACAAGGTCGTCCTCACTGATCTGGAGAGCACCAACGGCACGAAGGTCAACGGCGAGGACATCCAGGTGCGGATCGTTCGCGACGGCGACATGATCGCGCTGGGGCGCTCGCTGATCCTGGTCGGCTCGCAGACCGATATCGATCGGCGGATCGCCGAGATCGCGGCCCGTCTCCCCGAGGGCGAGGAGGGGCGTGCCCGCGAGCTGGGGCAGCGCCTGCGGAAGATCGCCGCGCCGCGCCCCGACGGTCAGTCCGACTTCTCCGACTTCCCCGCGCCGATCCTCCCCGGCCAGCTCCCCTCCCTGCCGGAGCGGATGAGCCCGGCGCAGTCGGCCGAGTTCGTCGAGTTGTTCGATCACGTTCTGGCGGTTCTCCGCGAGGCGGTCGAGGGGGCAGTGATGCGCCCCGGAGCCGAACGGGTCGAGATCGACTTTACCCACTGGCAGGGGATCCTCGATCTCCAGGGAAAGCTTGCCGCGATGCTGCGCTCGATCGCGGAGCCGCGCGATCGCTGACCGCCGGCGCTCGGCCCGGCAGGGGGCGTGACCGCCGTTTGAGGGCGGTTCAGGAGGGGATTTTCCGCGCGGTACAATCCCTCTCCGGCTTGCGCCGGTCCCGATCCCCGGGGCCGTTGTGCCCCCTGCGATCGCCGGCCCCCAACGTCCCTTTCTGCGAGGCCACGGATGTCCGCCCGCTCCTTCGTCCATCTCCACTGCCACAGCCACTACAGCCTCCTCGACGGGGCCAGTTCGATCGAACGGCTGGTCGACCGGACGAAGGAGCTGGGGATGAATGCCCTGGCGATCACCGACCACGGCAATCTCCACGGGGCCCTCGAGTTCTATACCGCGGCGAAGTCGGCCGGCATCAATCCGATCATCGGTTACGAGGCCTACATCGCCCCCGGGAGCCGCTTCCACAAGGAGGCCGGCAGCCAGAAGGAATCGAGCTACCACCTCACGCTCCTGGCCAAAGACCGCGAGGGCTACGCGAACCTCCTCCAGCTGGCGACCAAGGCCTTTCTGGAGGGCTTCTACTTCAAGCCGCGAATCGACCGCGAGCTTCTCGAAGCCCATTCCGGTGGGCTTGTCTGCCTGTCGGGATGCCTGTCGGGGGAGTTCAGCCGGTCGCTCATCGGCGTCGGGGCCGACCAACCGGAGCAGTTGGCCAAGGGGCGCGAGGTGGCCGGTTGGTTCCACAAGCTGTTTGGCGACCGGTATTTCCTCGAGATCCAGGACAACGGCCTGGAGATGCAGCGGCAGGTGACGCTCGCGGCGCTCGAGATCTCGCGCGAGCTGGGGATCCCGCCGGTGGCCACCTGCGACTGCCACTACGTCAATCGCGAGGACGCCGTCGCCCAGGACATCCTCCTGTGCGTCAACACCGGCCGGTTCCGCAACGACCCGACGCGGATGAAGATGGAATCGTCGGAGTTCTATCTGAAGAGCCCCGAGGAGATGCACGATGCCTTCGGGGGGGTGGCGGGGGACGTGACGCGGGGGGCCGTGGCCCGCAGCCAGGAGATCGCCGACGGCGTGGCGATCGAGCTCGATCTCGGCAAGCGGCACTTCCCCGGCTTCGACGTGCCGGGTGGGCTGACCGCTTCGGAGGAGCTGCGCCGCCTCTGTCTCGAGGGGCTCCATGCCCGCTACGCCGGGTTGGCGAAGCGCTGGTCAGAGGGGGAGGATGGCCGGCCCGTCCTCGATGCCCAGGTCATGGAACGGCTCGACCGCGAGCTGGGCGTCATCGACACCCTCGGCTTCTCCAGCTACTTCCTCATCGTCTGGGATTTCGTCCGCGAGTCGCGCGATCTCGGCATCCCGGCGGCGGCGCGAGGCTCGGGCGTCGGGGCGCTGGTCGCCTACGCGCTCTATCTCTCCCACGTCTGCCCGCTCGAATACGATCTCCTCTTCGAGCGCTTCCTCGACGTCAACCGCAAGGAGGCGCCCGATATCGACATCGATTTCTGCAAGGAGCGCCGCGGCGAGGTCATCGAGTATGTGAAGCGGCGGTACGGGGCCGCGAATGTCGCCCAGATCGGCACCTTCGGCACGCTCGCCGCGCGGGCCGCGATCCGCGACGTCGGCCGGGCGATGGGGCTGGCGATCCCGCGGGTCGACTCGATCGTCGCCCTCGTTCCCGACCAGCTCGGGATCTCGATCGAGGAGGCCTCGGCGCCGGGGAGCCAGCTCGCCGCAGCGTGTGAATCCGACGGCGAGGTCCGGGAGCTCGTCGATCTCGCCGGCCGGATCGAGGGGCTGGCGCGGAATGTCGGCACCCATGCCGCGGCGGTGGTGATCGCCGACCGTCCGCTCGTCGAGTATGTCCCGCTCCAGCGCGTGACGGGGAAGGAGGAAGTGATCACGCAGTGGGCGATGGGGGATGTCGAGCGCGCCGGCCTGATGAAGATGGACTTCCTCGGCCTCCGCTACCTGACCGTCGTCGCCAAGACGATCGACATCATCGCCGAGACCACCGGCCATCGCCCCGATCCGCTCGCCTTCCCACTCGACGACCAGCCGACGTTCGATCTTCTCTGCCGCGGGGAGACGAAGGGGATCTTTCAGCTCGAGAGCGGCGGGATCCGCGATCTCCTCCAGCGGATGAAGCCCGATCACTTCCGCGACATCGTCGCCGTCAACGCCCTCTACCGCCCCGGGCCCCTCGAGGGGGGCATGGTCGACGACTACGTGGCCGTCAAGCATGGCCGCAAGCCGGCCGAGTACGCCCATCCGGTGATGAAGGAGGTGCTCGAGGAAACGCACGGCGTGATGGTCTACCAGGAGCAGGTGATGCGGATCCTGGAGCGCCTCGGGGGGATCGAGCTCTCGAGCGCTTACACCTGCATCAAGGCGATCAGCAAGAAGAAGCTCGAGACCATCGCCGCCTTCCGCGAGCAATTCGTCGCCGGGGCGAAGGCGAAGGGTCTGGCGGCGGCCGAGGGGCAGGCGCTGTTCGGCCTGATCGAGAAGTTCGCCGGCTACGGCTTCAACAAGAGCCATTCCACCGCCTACGCGCTGCTCGCCTGGGAGACCGCCTACCTCAAGACCCACCATGCGGTGGAGTTCATGGCGGCGCTCCTCTCCGGCGACATCACCGGCCGCAATTTCAAGAAGAAAGACGCGCTCGTCGAGCATGTCGAGGACTGCCGGCGGATGGGGATCGAGGTCGCCCCCCCCGATGTGAACCATTCCGCCGCCGACTTCACGGTGGCGTCGGGGCGGATCCTCTTCGGGCTCTCGGCGATCAAGGGCTGCGGCGGTCAGGCTTCCGCGGCGATCGACGCGGAGCGGAAGAAGCGCGGGCCGTTCCGCGATCTCGACGACTTCTGCGGACGGCTCGACTCGAGCGTCGTCAACAAGACCGCCGTCGAGAGCCTCGCCAAGGCCGGGGCCCTCGACTCGCTGTTGGCCGATCGTTCCATGGGTGCCAAGCGCGCCGCGCTCCTGGCCGGCATCGAAAAGGCCCTCGCGTCCGGCGCCTCGCGCGCGGCCGATCGCAAGAGCGGCCAGAAGAATCTCTTCGATGCCTTCGACGAAGCGCCGGCTGTTGCCACCCCTACCGCCGCGCCGCCGGGGCTGCCGGAGGTGCCGCCACTCTCCGACAAAGAGACGCGGTCGTATGAAAAGGAGGTGCTCGGCTATTACGTCCACAGCCATCCGCTGGCGGAGGTTGCCGATCTCCTCAGCGCGATCTGCACCCACGGCACGGCCGATCTCGCCGCGGTGCCACCCAAGGGGGAGGTGGTGATCGGCGGGATGGTGGCCGCGATCAAGCTCTCCAACGTCAAGCAGCCGCGCCCCGGCTCGACCCACACCCGCTACGGGATGTTCGATCTCGAAGACATGGACGGCATCGTGCGCTCGATCTGCTGGCCCGAGGACTATGCCCGCTGCGGCGAGGCGATCCAGGCCGACGCGGTGATCCTCGTCGTCGGGTCGATCGACCGGCGGGCGGGGAGCGAGGAGACGAACGTAATCGTCAACGAGATCGTCCCTCTCGCCGACGCCTGGCAGAAGCCGGTGAAGCATGTCACCGTGCGTTTTGCCGAGCCCGGCCACGACGCTGCCACGCTCGACCGGCTGGCGGAGATTCTGCAGCGCCATCCGGGGAGCGTGCCGCTGCGGATCGTCCTCGATCTGATCGACGGCCGCCGTGTCCACCTGGAGGCCGACCGCCACACCGTCGCCTGGACGCCCCAGTTTCAGGCCGAGGTCTCGGGGCTCCTCGGCCCCGGCATGATCCGGGCGGGGATTTCGATCCCCCGGACAGGCGGCGGACGCGGGCGGGGAGATGACAACGGCCGGGGGGATGGGCGCCGGTTCTCCGGGGGGCGCTCCCCGGCCCGGGCGGGGTGAGCCGGCAGCGGCCGGGAGGGCAACTTCCCCGACAACCGGCACGACCGCTTCCCGGTGCAGGGAGAGGGGGAAAAACAGGCGAATCGCCCGCCATTCCCCCCAAGCCTCTCAAAGCCGTTGTCGTCGCCGGGCCGAAAAGAAAAGAGATACTGGGGGCGGGTCCGCCGACGCGGAGGCTCCCTACACGCCGGTCATTTGATTGCCGTCAGCTTCGCCGGGGCGTACCCTGCGGAGAGGTTCCGGTCTCCGGAGCCCTGCGGGAATCAACCATCGGCAGACCGTTCCTCCTTCGCCGGGTACGACCATGTCCAAGCCCCTCGCTGACCGGATGACCCTCGTCCACCGCTTCGCCGCGCTGTTGTCGACGGCGCTCGTGGCCCTCGCCGTGGCGGTCGCGCCCACCGGATTCGCCCATGCCCAGGGTGGCATGGGTGGCGGCATGGGCGGCGGCGGCATGGGTGGCATGGGTGGCGGCGGTATGGGCGGTATGGGCGG